>MKUL01000001.1 GCA_001897795.1 Alphaproteobacteria bacterium 41-28
GGGATAATCTACCTTGGTATCATTCCACTCTACAAGAATCTGCTCTTGCTCTTGAGATGTAAGAAGCGAAAGCTCATGGGGCTTTCTCTCGCTATGATAAAGAAATTGCTTTAAAATGTGCTTGAGGTGAGCTGAAAATCTTTTAATGAGATCTTCATTGAAATGTTTTGTTTGATAACTTAGGTCGATATGAAGTTGTGGCCCTGGTTCTATGAAAATTGTCAAAGGATATTCTGTTGTCTCTATTGATCGAACTCCTTTTACAATAAAGTCAGAAGTTATGTTGTAGTTCCCTTCGTCAACTGGATAATTTTCAAAGACAAAGATGACATCAAAAAGGTTCTGATTTACCCCTGCCCATGATTGAATATGGGCAAGTGGGGCATAGTCATACTCATTAAGTCTTTGCGCTTGTTTTTGGAGACTTTGAAGAAAGGCCAGAATATCTTCACTTGAACCCCAAGTGAACTTTAAGGGAAGAGTGTTAATAAATAATCCAACCATCTCTTCAGCTCCTGGAAGATCTGGACTTCTTCCTGAAACAGTCACTCCCAACACAACTTCTTGTTGTTGCGTATAGTGCTTAAGAATAATCCCTACAATTCCTTGAAAGATTGTATTAAGTGTTAAGCCATGTTGTTTGGCGAAAAACTTGATTGCATCTGTTTCTTCTAAAGAAAAATCTAGAGGGTATTCGTTGTATTCTTTCTCTTTGTTCTCTTCTATAATATCTTTGAAGCTTAGCTGAGTAGGTCTTTCAAGAGATGATAAGTAACTTTTCCAAAAAGATTCTGCTTTTTCCACATTTTGCTGTTGCAACCAAGCAATGTAATTTCGATAAGGGGGCCTTGGACTCAGCTGGATATCTTTTCCCTGTCTTAAAGTCTCGTAAGATTTTAGAACATCCCCAAGAATAATAGATAAGCACCACCCATCTGTTAAGATATGATGCTGACTCCAAATAAGTTGATATTTAGAATCAGAACACCTGATAAGGGTGAGTCTAAGAAGAGGAACCTTAGTTAGATTAAATTTCTTCTGACGATCTTGCTTAACAAAATTTTCTAATGCCTGCTTTTGTTCTATGTCTGATAAGTTTTGCCAATCTATGACTTCAATGGGAGCTTCGGCAGACTTTAAAACATATTGAAATGGTATTTTACTCTGTTGCCAACCAAATCCTGTTCTTAGAATAGCATGATGATCAACTACCTTTTGCCAAGCCATTTTCAAAGCAGGAATATCTATTTTTCCCTCAAGTTCAAAAATGCTTTGTAGGAAGTATGCATCAGATTCAGGAGCATAAAGGGTTTGGAACAATAATCCTGATTGCATCGGAGATAGTGGGTAAGCATCTGTTATTGAAAAATCTTTCATACTTAATTTCCTATATTCATCGCTCTTAATTCATCCTCTATTAGATTTAAATTAATAAGATCAAAATCTGAGGAGGTATAACCAAAAATGTTTCCTTGACAACAATGTTGAATAATTTCTCTAAGTCTTATAGTGAAATTATGAGCTAACTTATCAATTGTTTGTTTGTGATAGTGATTGTTACTGTATGTAAAGGAGAGTGTAAGAACACCTTCTTTAACTTCTCCGTCAATATCGAGAAGATGAGATCGTTCATTTTGATCTGATATACTCTCCCCGCAAGATTCTTTAGAAAAAGTAAAAAGATTCTTTTGCATAAATGTATTATCCCATTGTCCTAAATAGTTAAAACTCATGCTGGGATGAGAAACCATAGGGAAAGACAAGTCTTGGGTAAGATAAGCTAATATCCCATAGCCAATGCCTTTATGAGGAATTTTCCTAAGTTCCTCCTTAATCGTTTTAATGGATTCCCCTAAGTCTTGTGGATTTACAATTTTTAGATGAACGGGAAAAATGCTAGTAAACCATCCAATAGTTTTTGAAAGATCTATGTCTTTAACGATATCTTCGCGACCATGCCCTTCAAGGGAAAGAGTTAATGAATAGTCTTGAGTCCAGTCTCCCAAGGTAAGGACAAGAGATGTCAAAAGAATGTCATTAATTTCTGTATGATAAGCTTTAGGAACATTTTTTAAAAGCTGAGTTGTTTCATCTTCTGTAAGAGATACGATAATTTCGGAAGAAAATTCGTTTGTAGCTGGTCCATTATTGAAATCTACTGGAAGTAATTTAGTAGAATCAACGATTTTCTGCCAATAAGGAAGCTCATTTTTGAGAGATGATGAAGAAGCATAATCCTTTAAGGACTTCGCCCATTGTTGATAAGAATGAGTTTTGGACGGAAGAGTTACAACCTTTCCTTCGGAGAGGTCACTATAGATTTTTTCTAAATCATCAAACAAAATTCTCCAGGAGACTCCATCTATAACCAAGTGATGAACAACAATAAGAAGACGCTGAGGATTTGCTTTGCCACAATTAAAAAGAGCCATTTGAATAAGAGGACCCTTTTCAATATTGAAACTCTGTTGAATTAAAGAAGATTTTTCTTCAAGAGCCTTTGTAAGCTCAGAAGCTGACAAAATGTGGGAAAGATCAATTTCTTGGATAGAGAGTGGAGTTATATTTTTTGAAGAAGTCTGTCTCCATTCTTGGGTTTCATAATGATATTTAAATCTTAATGCATCATGATGAGAAACAAGAAGATTGAAAGTTTTGTTTAAAAAAGAAGAATTTAATTTTGCATTAGTTTCAAGTAGAACTGCTTGATTGAAATGGTTTCTATTTTGCAGATTGCTTTTAAAGAACCAATGCTGAATAGGTGTAAGGGGAACATCTCCTTCCGTAAGGCCTGAATCTGGTTTGAAAACGACTTCAACTTCTTGATTTTGAGCAATAAGAGCAAGAGCTATGATTGTAGGATGATTAAAAATATCTCTGACATTAAAATAAATTCCTTTTGCTCGTGCTTTGGAAACTATTTGTATGCTGATGATAGAATCTCCCCCAATGCTGAAGAAGTTATCATGAGTGCTGACTTTTTCAATTTTAAGAACCTCACTCCAAATTTGCGCAAGCTCTGACTCGAGGGGAGAGCGAGGAGCAACATATTCATTTTGTAAGTTCCTTACACTTGCATCAGGAGTGGGAAGCGCGTTACGATCAATTTTACCATTTTGGGTTAAAGGAATCTTATCCATAAAAATAAAAAAGGAAGGGATCATGTAATCTGGAAGAGACTGGGAAAGATAATTCCTTAAGTCCTCAGAGAATCCAGCTAGGGAAGCACCTGTTAAAATAGAAGCCTGTTCTCCTGAAGATAACGTAAAGGAACTCTCACTCACAAGATCTTCAAAATTATTTTCTTGAAGGACAAGATAAGCTACGAGGTGCCTCCTTCCCTCTTCTTCTCTCGCCATAAGAACAGCTTGTGAGACTTTTGCATGGCTCGTAAGAGTGGCTTCGATCTCCCCCAGTTCTATTCGGAATCCTCGGATTTTAACTTGTTCGTCGATACGCCCTAAGAATTCGATATTTCCGTCTGGTAAATAGCGAGCCAGATCTCCTGTTCGATAGAGTCGAAGATTTTCATGGTTTTGGGCGTCTTTATCCGTTATAAAGGGGTTAGGGATAAATCTATCTGCTGTTAGATCGGGACGGTTGAGATATCCCCGTGCAAGCCCTACTCCTCCTATATATATCTCTCCACTTATACCCACAGGGACAGCATTTAAGTGGCTATCTAAAATATACATCTGTGTATTAAATATCGGTTTTCCTATCGAAACACTTGAATAAGAGTTTGAAACATCTTCCAAAGAAAATACACAACACCCAACGGTCGTTTCAGTGGGGCCGTACTCATTAAAAATGCTCGATGTTGGGGACGCTGTAAGCCAGAAGTCGATATCTTCTTTTAAAAGATTTTCTCCTCCAATAACCAAGACTTTCTTTTGTTGTTTAAAGGGGATCAACTCAAGGTTTCCCTTTAGCGCTTTAAGATGAGCAGGAGTGAGCTTAATAAAGCCAAAGGTATTATTATTCGTTAAAAAATTGCTCAAATCATCAACTTTCGCATGGTCAGGAAGAATACGAATCATTTGCCCCGTAATTAAAGGTAGAAAGATTGAAGTAATACTCATATCAAATGCAGCTGAAGAATGAAATAATGCTTCTCCTTGCGAAATAGTATAATTTTTTAAAGAATAATTTAAGTAATGTGTGAGGTTACTTTGTTTAATCATAACACCTTTAGGCTTGCCTGTAGAACCAGAGGTGTAGATAACGTAGGCAAGATGGTGGGGAGAAGCGAGAGGAATAGGATTGCTTTTAGGCTGGCGCTCAAGTCTAACCGCCTCTTCATCGAGACATATCAGTTGGTTCCCCGTAGAAGGAAGTTCATCTGCTATTATCGAGGTCGTAAGAACAACAGGAGCTTGAGTATCTTCTAGCATGAACCGAAGTCTCTCTTGAGGATATGTAGGATCAAGAGGAACATAGGCCCCTCCTGCCTTTAAGATACCCAAGAGACCAATCATCATCTCTAAGGACCTCTCTAGGGCTATCGCTACCAAAGTATCAGGGCCTACCCCATGATCTCTTAAATAATACGCCAATTGATTGGCTCTCTCATTTAGCTCTTGATAGGTAAGTTCTTCATCCTCATACACTAACGCAATGTTATGGGGTGTCTTTTTAACCTGTTCTTCAAAGA
>MKUL01000002.1 GCA_001897795.1 Alphaproteobacteria bacterium 41-28
TAAAATTTTAAGTTCGCAACAATTCCTTTTTTCCTATCCACGCAACAATGCCTTCCCGCGAAAGCGGGAACCCAGTCAAAACAATGCATTCCGAAGGAATGCAGACTAATTTTTAATCGAATAATTAAAAACATAAAGAATTTATTAAAAACCGTTTTGTTGCAATAAGTTCCTGGGTTCCTGCTTTCGCAGGAATGACGAATGAGGGAGATGGTGACGTGCTGCTTTAGAAAAACGTCGGGTGGCAAGCGACGCAACAAAATTTCAAACTTTTATCAAAAAATGATGTATAATGATTCTTCAAAGATTGGAATATAGACCGCTAACAAGGGTGAAAAAATGAGGGTTTTGATTCTTTTTATACTTCTAGGAGTGGCGACAGGCTCTCTCACAGGCTGCTTTTCGTTTAGAGGCGCCGGAGAAGATGTTGGCATAACAGGACAAATGATTCCAGGAACCTGGGTGCCTGCTTGCGATTTACTGCCTTCTTGCTGTGAGCGGTCGCCTAACTGTGAAGAAACTTGCTGTGATACGGTGCCCTGTTGCGGGTAATACTCATGTTCTAAAAATGGGTTCTTTTCACAACACGAAAAGTACAGATCTTTTAGAGAACTTTTTTTACTCCTTGCTAAGTAAAGGGTAGCTTCGTCGACATAATCAAGAATTTGTTCCTTGGGATGGAGATCATTCTATCACTGCAGAAAATCTTGTGCACTAATTTTACATACCCACATGATAATTATGTATGTGTTTAAAATTCAAATTTTGTTGCATGGAAAAAAGTGAATAAATTTGTGGCTGAAAAACGAGAATCTATATGAGATACAGCTCTCTTCGTGCAAAAGGATATAAAGTTTTTATGTTTATATACAAAAAATACCTTGCGCAATGATAAAATATTATGTATATATACATATATCAACCACAAACACGTGTGTTGAAGAAACTAAAAGAGAAAAAGGAGAGTATTGTGTGTGATAAGTTTGTAAATATACAAAGGCACAGTAGAAGTGTAAAATTAACAACTGCTTGCTTAACACTAGCTTTAATTATGTCTATTTCAGAAGCTCAAGCCAAAGGTAAATATATAGAATTTCCAGAAGAATTGCTGGATGTATTCAAACAAAGTACAAGTCCAAATGCTCATCGAAAGTTTAAAAAGGTTAGTTATTTGATGCGCAGAGATACTGATTCAACTACGAAAGAATTTAGAAAGAGTCAGGTTGGAGTTACAAGGTCTTCTGAAGGAAGGATTAATTTTAAGGGAGAACTACGCGATAATGCAAGAATGAAAGCTGTACATATCCATACGGTTAAGAATGACAAAGCTGAGGCCCCTACTGAAGTAAAGCGCGGATTTTCAATGAAGTTTCTTAAAAGAAAAATGAGTAAAGTTGAAAAGGGCGTAGAAGGTTCGACAAAGGCTAAGTTAGGTCTTCGAGCAAATGATCCAATAGGGATGGGAGGAGGCGATGGGTCTCTTGAGGCAGCAACTAAGGGATATATTTCACAGACGACTGAAAATATTACAGAACAAGGCTCTAATCAGAATGCTGAGACTAGGTGTAGTGTTCCTGCGGGTACAAATAGGGATGAAGCTGTCTTTATTGAGAATGGCCATGGTAAAGCACCATCCATAAAAATAAAGAAATTTAGTGGTATCATGGAAATACTCTTTAAAAAGGGATTTTTTTCTCTGAAAGATCGTGAAAGAAATTCTGGAAATGTGGCTAAAGTTTTTGAAGAGTGCTTTACAAATCAAAATGTATACCAAAGCTACTATGTAGATAACGACGATTCGACCTTTGATTATGTTCAAGGTTTTCAGCAAACATTACAGGAAATCAAAAAAGCAAATAAAAGAAACTATCGTCTGCAAGACCTGGAAAAGTACGAAGAGGCCTATAAAAAAATTGTTGATGAGAAAACTAAATATTATGCAATACTTGCAGATAAATACTTTCTTAGTCAACGCTCATCGAATCGCCAGAATTGGTATGTTGTAATAGATAAAAACAACGATGATGTGTACTATTTTAAAAAGATAGAAGAAAAGCTTCCTGAATATGGGGATGCTATGGATGTTGTGACTGCATAATGAGATGTGATCATCGTATTTATATACTTCATCCAAGAATTCTTGGATGAAGTATATTTTTGCCTATGGTCTTTAAGGGCGCACTTAAAGCGTACGCCAAAGAAAAGCTTTTAGCTCAATGGCTTTAACAAAGTCTTCTTTTCCCCAGCAGTATCGCTCTATATCATCAGGTGATTCTTTGACCAGGTCTTTTTTTAATGTTGAATAGGAATCAGCATCATCCAGATTGTTTCTTAAATAATCTCTAAAGCGGATGTGACGCTCAATATCCGGGTGGCCCGTTTCAAAAATATGAACATTAAATGTTCTTTTCCCGTTTTGCCTTTTAACAAAAAACCGCCGTCCTGGCATGCCAAATTCACCTCGTGCTTCATAGCCTAAGGCTTCTAAGGCAGGAGTTAAAAGATCAACGGCGCGAATGTCTTTGACAATAGGTAGAATGTCGACAATGGGTTTAGCTACGATCCCTGGAATAGCTGTACTTCCAATATGATGGATCTCTTGAAGTGTGTCACCTAATGCTTTGGAGAGAAGTCTCGCTTCTGTATTATAAATAATTTCCCACTCAGGCGTATAGGGAACGAGGTCGATTTTTTCCCTTTCCGGTTCTCGAATAAAAGAGGCAAAATCAGGATGAAAACGAGAAGGTTCAAAGGCAATGATTTCGTAATCAGCAAGATTATGTATCTTAAAGGGATCTTTGCTTAAGATCTGTTCAAAGTCTCCTCGTCGGGTTAAGGGAGAGAGGATAACCCCGCCCTTACCTGTCATCATTCGTCCTGAGACGATAAAATCGTTATTGGCATAGCCTTCTTTTAAAAAATCAATATGATCCGTTCTATAAGGTTCTATCTCTTCTGGGGGAACTTTATAGCGGAGGAGGGCGAGAAACATGCGTTATGCAGATTTAAGCCAATCTATAAGGGCTTGCTTTGATTGAACCCCAACCTTGGTTCCAACCATTTTGCCGTCTTTAAAAACCATAAGGGTTGGGATAGACCGTATGCCTAAAAGGGCGGGCGTTTCAGGATTTTCGTCGATGTTCAACTTGGTAATAACCGCAGCATCTCCCATTTCTTGAGCCACCTCTTCTAAAGTAGGGGCAATCATACGGCAAGGACCACACCATTCCGCCCAAAAGTCAACGAGAACAGGTTTCTTTGACTCCATAACATCATTTTTGAAAGAGGCATCCGTTACTTTTAAAATTCTCATCAATTGATTCCTTTTCTATCGAGCTTCACTTTCTGTAGTGTAAGCTGTTCCCTCATTTTCGTCAATTGAAGGTGTGAATTTTTTCATCAAAGAGTTGGGTAAGATGTCAAGGCGGGGCACTTGGGTCCATAAAATTCCACACGAAACAGGAAGCTGAGGATAAATTTGGCCGAGTGCAGTTTGGTAAATAGCCATTTGCTTTATATAAGTTTTTGGGATGTCATCTAACTTTTCTGGAAAGTTGATGTGCGTTTTATAATCTACGATAAGGATATGGTCCTCATTGATAATAAGGCGGTCAATTTGTCCTGAAAGAAGGGACTCTCCCAGCTTTCCCATGATGGGAACTTCTCCTTGGGAAGGAGTGCTAAAAAGATCGGGATACGCCTGAAAAACCCTTCGAACGCTTTCAATCATCCCCATGGCCATATCTTCAGGAATGCGCTCTTTTTCTAAAAAATTGCGAGCTGCTTTCTCTCTCGTCTCTTCTTTAATATTAGGGAGAATCTCAAGAAGTTTGTGAATCAGAACACCTCTTTGTGTTCCAAATTCTCCAAAAGGAGAAGGACCAAATGGCTCTTCTTCTCCATTTTCTGAGGGTCGTAAGAGTTTGGGTGCGGTTTCGAGAGGGGGCAGTATTTTCAGCCATTGAGGCAGGAGAAATGGGGGGGACCTTTCCGCCTTAGGGGAGGGGACGTCTCTTTCTTTAATTGAAGAAAGGCGCCATCCTATGCCTTTCACATGGGGAGAAAAATCAAATTCGATTTCCTCTCCAATCTTTTGGAGTCCTTGTTGAACAAGATCATACCAGGTTTCTTGATGATTCGCCTCCCATCCGCAAATATAAAGGGCATCTTCTGCACGCGTCAGGGCAACGTAGAGGAGGCGGAGATATTCCTCTTGTTGTTTTTGTCGTAATCCTTGCTTGAGCATCTTTGTGAGAGGGATGTCTTTTACGATGGGTGGTAACCATAGTAAAGCTTGTTTGTGAAATTCAAAAGGAGGAACATCATGGGGAGGCTGGGTTGTATCGGGGAGAAATACAATTGGCGCTTGGAGTCCCTTGGATCCATGAACGGTCATCACTCGAACTTGGTTGCTTTGATCGAGGTCACGTTTAAGTTCAATAATTTCCTGAGAAACCCAATGGAGAAAGCCTTGAAGAGAAGGTGTTTTCTTATCTTGGAAGACGAGGCAGAGATTCAAAAATTCATCCAGAGAATCTAAGACTTCTGATCCTAAGCGAGAATGCCATTTTTTTCTACCCTCGAGAGGACCCAAAATCGTGCTAAAAAGAGCAAATGGCGTCAAGAAATCGACGCGGGAAAGAAGATCATTTAAGAGGGATGATACTGTTTCAAACTCTTTATTCCTTTGAAGACGTTGCCACAAAGAAATGTTGTCCCGATTGTGGGCAAGGGTGAAAAGATCTTCTTCCGAAAGTCCAAAAAGGGGTCCCTTTAAAACTGTTGCGAGTGTGAGATCGTCTTCAGGAAGGAGCAAGAATTCCGCAATCTTAAGAAGATCTTGTACGGCGATTCCTTCGAGAAGCCAAAGCCGATCAATTCCCGCAACAGGGACGTTAAGATCTTTGAGAGCCCGGATGAGGGTATCGACGAAGGCCGTCCTTCGACGCACGAGGATAAGGATGTCTCCAGGATTAATAGGTGTCGACAAAGGTCCAAACCCAGAAAGCCACCTTTGTATGGTTTTGGCCATCAGCTGTGCAAGACGTTTTTGCGGAGAGTCCGGGGAATGTTGGACAAGCGGTGGCTGCCAAGGCTCAAGTGGATTTTTTTCCTCCTCCTTCAAAAGCGGCCAGATCTCCACATGCCCAGGGGCCTCTTTTCGAAAGGGGAGGTGCTGAAGAGGCATGGAGGAGAGGGGACTTGATGAAAAGACCGCATCAACGGTAGCGAGGACTTCTGGGGTTGACCGAAAGGAAACGGTGAGATCGATATCTTCCCACTTTTTTCCTGAATTTTTGGCGAAGGTTCTGAGATCATGTTGCATTTGAGTAAAAACAACAGGATCTGCGCCTTGAAAACTATAAATGGATTGCTTGCCATCTCCTACTATAAATAAGGTGCGGTTGCGCTGATCAGCCGCAGCGTTCGCATAAAATTCTTCTGCGATGGCACGAATAACTTGCCATTGGGCAGGGTTCGTATCCTGGGCTTCATCCACCAGGATATGATCAAGTCCGCCATCAAGTTTATAAAGAACCCAATGACACCCGGGATTCTTTAAGAGGGAAACGGTTTTGAGAATCAAATCATCATAATCTAAAAGAGATTGAGCCTTTTTAAGGTTTTCATAGGCCTCTAAAAAGGCGAGGCTATAATGCAAAAAAGCTTTTGAAACGATGGATATTTCCAAGGCATTAAACCTTTCCATCCAGTTTTCAAGCCGCAGTGCTTCATCCTCTAGAAGATCTTTGAGAGAAGGAGATGCAAGAGCTATCTTTTGGGTCAAAAGGCGTGCTCTCTTTTCACCTTGTAGGGTTAGGAAGATGATAAGATAGCTCTCATAATTTTGAATTTTTTCGTTTTCAGATAGGCTAAAGTAAAGGCTAAGTTTTTTCCCTCGCTCCTGATCTGTTGGACTTCCTTGTTCTAAAAGAGGGATTCCCTTCTTCAGCTCTTCCTCAGGGATATTTGTGATAAGAGATTTTAAAAGACCTTCTTTAGTGATGTTGATGGTTTGAAGCGTCTCATCAATTTCCTGAGAAACACATGTTTCAAAGGAGGTTCGCGATTGCAAAATAAAGGAATTCAGCTCCTCTAATGTGGATTCGCTAAATCGAAGAATAAGCTCCTGAAGGGGGACTTGAAGCGTGGGATTTTCCAACACAATTTGAGAGGCTTTTTTAATAAGGCCATGTTGTTCTGTATCATCGGCGACTTCAAAGAAGGGCGTAAGCCCTGCTTCGAGGGGGAAACGCTTCAAAAGAGATTGGCAAAAACTATGAATCGTTTGGATCTTAAGCCCGTCAGGCGTATCAAGCGTTAAGCAAAAAAGCGTCCGGGCACGCTCTAATTTTTCAGAGGAAGCGGGGGCACCTTGAAGATCTTCAATCGTTTGTCGAAGATCATTTTCAGGCAAAATAGCCCATTCGCCAAGCCGCATTCGTACGCGATTGGCCATTTCGGCTGCAGCAGCCTTTGTAAAGGTAAGACATAAAATGCGTTCAGGAGGGCAGCCTTCAAGGAGAAGATTAAGCACCCGATCCGTTAATACCTTGGTTTTGCCTGAGCCAGCTGAGGCTGCAACCCATGCGGAATGGTTGGGGTGAGCTGCTAGACGTTGAGATGTTGCGGCGATCTGATGAGGCATTAGAGTTTCCCCCATTCTTGAAGGCGTGCTAGGTGGGCGTAATCATTATATTTAAGTCCTTTCCCGGGAAGAGGACGTGCTGGGTAAGGGGTTTTCTCATCCTCAAACAAAAGAATCATCCGTTCAAGTCCTGCAAGTGCCTTCATAGAAAGTTCATAGGGATCGCCTGTAAGTTTTTTAATGATTCCGCCTTTAGCATCCCCTTTAAGCCACCAAAACTGAAGACTTTCAATGTGGCGGGCCGAGATACCTTCGAAGCCTTGTTGCAAAGCTATCGCTCCTTCCAGGGGCAATTGGGGCGAAAAACCAAGCTGCACATCCTGATCTGAGGGAGGAATTCCTGTTTTGTAATCGAGAATACGGAGACGTCCATCCGGTAAAAGATCAATTCGGTCCGCTTTAGCTGTGCATTCAAATGGACCAAGAGGTGTTTCAAGAGTGAGTTTCCCCTTCACTTCCGTAAAGGTTTGGGTGCCAGGGCGGCGCGTGGATCTCTCATTCTCTATAAACCAGCTGGCTAAATGGCAGAAGCGCGGCCACCAAAAAAGTTTAACGGACGGGCTTTTCTCATAAGGCTCAAACAAAGTTTTTCCAATGGTAAGAAGAATATCCAAGGCGTGTTTATGATGAGGATCAGGGCAAATTTTAAAAAACTGGTCCAAGGCATTATGAATGAGCGTTCCTCGATCCGAAGCTTCTACTTGAGCATTAAGAGGATCTAAAGGTGAAAGCCCGAGAATGTGTCGCGCATAGAGGGCATAAGGATCGCGCATCCATGTTTCAATTTGCGTGACTGAAAGACGTCGTGGTCGGGATTTTATGGGAGGCGCGGGAAAGGGAGGGGCTTGGGTTTCTTGGACGTCTGGTTGATCAAACTGTCTCACCCATTCAAGAAGGCGGGGCTCTTCAGGGAGGCAAAGATTCCACGCTTTTAAGTAAACCTCGAGACGTTCCAGCCACCTGCACGCCAAAGTTGGCGTGCCATCGACTTTTAGGGCACGGGTCAAATAAACCTTGGGACTTGCAAAGGCTTGACCAAAGTCATGGGAGGAAAGCCCAATACGTCTTTCAGGAGAAGGGAAACCCATCTCTTGTCTCATAGGACGGTTGAGCCAAGGGTCTACATCAATGTCAGGGGGCCAGTTTCCTTCATTAAGGCCACCTAAGATCATGACGTCTGCGTGAAAAAGGCGCGCTTCAATCGGTCCAAGAATGGCAAGGTGTGGATGCTTTTGAGGGCGGAAACGAAGACTTTGACCTTGGAAGAGTTCCTTCAGGAGGGGAGGGTAATCATTAAGAGACAGGGGTGGGAAGTCTCCTGAGATTTCTTTTATATTCGTAATAAAATCCTTAACGGCTTCTCCTTTCGCTCCTTTCCAAAGTTGGCAAATGCCCGTCTCATCGGTGGAAAGTTGTTCGGCCATCTTGCAATGGGTGTTGAGGAACGTTTCGAAAGAGTCTTTTTTTATGTCTATAAGAGGGTGTGTGAGGGTCTGAAATTCCTGAAGCCAGATAGGTATTTTCATTGATTCCTTTCGCAGGACCAGTTTCTCAAACTGCCTGATGTCGGACCGGAGGACCCCGGCTGGCTTTCCCATCCGAAAAAGAGGGTGCTTAAGAAGAGAAAGAAAGGCAACCTGATCTTGCGGGTTTACTGCAAATTCCGCACACAGATTTAAAAAGACACCGGGAGGAGTTTGATCGAGTGGTTCTCCTGAGGAGCTATCAATCTCAATCCCCCATCTTTTAAGTTCCCAGGTGACCCGCTCAGCGAGCTTTAAATCAGAGGTAATGAGTGCAATCTTTTGATGGGGAATTTCGAGCTGCTGACGCAGAAGAACGGCAATCGCCAAGGCTTCTTCTTGGGGAGAGACGCAGGGGATGAAATAGACGCCTTTGAGAGCCTTACCGGGATTAAAAATACTGGATTGCTGCGGCTCCTTCGGAGCCTCGCAAAGGCGCCCCCACTCGTCTTTGCGAGCCCCAGAGGGGCGAAGCAATCCAGAAGGAAGTGAAAAGGATGGCTTCAATGCTTCAGCAAAAAGGCGAGCGCGGGAAACGTTTTTCTCCTCCTGCTCATCAAGTTCAGGCCAACACGAAACTTCAGAAGGAAGGAGGTCCATCTTCTGGAGAAAACGTGTTGGGGCGTACTGAGGATGACAAGAGGACAGCATCTTGGTTTCTTCAACACTTAACGTCGTATCCAGTCCTGGCAAAATGACCATCCCCTGAGGCAATTTCGCAATAGCCTGAAGGAGACGTGCTGTCGCTGGCATGGTACCCGTCGACCCAGCTGCTAATATGGGACGTTGAGGAGGAGCATTTTCCCAACGAGAGAGCAAGATATTCACCATCTGATGATGACGGGCGTAGGGTTCTAGAAAACCTTTTTCTTCTATGATCTTAGGCCAATGGGTTGTGATAATCTCAAGGAAATTAAGGGTCAGTTGCCAGTGACTCGCAAATTCAGAGGGAACAAGGTGGACGAGGCCTTCCCAGGGTACATTTTCAATGGCCGCTTGATCCATAAGTCTGATAAGGCTCTTGGCAAGTTTTAAAGAGAGGAGGGGTGAGGAAAGGATTCCCGTTTTTTGTGTAAATTCTTCAATGAGGTTGGTTAAAAGCCCGAGGCGTTTAAAGGGAGGAATGAGAGGCTTTAAGTCAAGTTCGTCTTGAGGCGAACTCAGCCATTCCTCATCTTCATCAAGATCTCCCAAAAGCGAAAGTTTAGGGAGCAGCATACATCGACCCTCTCCCTGTCGCATGAAGGCCCGTTTCAGCTCAATACATGCCCGTCTCGTAGGAAGGTAGACTTCCATCTGACACAGATGAAAGGGATTTTTTGCGCCCAAGCGGAAGAGTCCCTTGGCGAGACTTTCTAAGAACGAATATCCTGATGGGATGTTATAAACGCCGGCCATAGCTCCACCCGATTGTGATCGAGTGAACTATAGCGGGGATTATGAGATTAGGCAGTAGGGATTATTCGTAATAATTCACTTATTCTTCTCAAAACATGCGTCTTACTGAGCTGTTATCCAGGTATTAGGCTACCTTGGTTGCTGTTCTACCCGCACGTGGCGGCAGATCGAGAGTAATTAACAGATTTTCTGACTTAAATAAATTGAGTACAACCTGCTGTTCTCTAGATGGAGAAAACTTTTAATACGAATTATTCGGGCACTAAGTAAAAACTAATCCCTATTTCCTCTTATCCTCTTTCACGCTACACTCTGGCGGAGGAGAAAGAGATGAAACACTTCAATGCGCTTTATTATCTTCAAAGGAGACAACTAAACGTTTTCCAAGAATGGCTGCCATTTTATCGAGCTGTCTTAGTGTCGTCCAATGGTGCAGATCTTCCATATGAGAGGCCGCCGGCCATGACGTTCCGAGTGAACGAGCAAGGTCAGCTATTTTCCGACCCTTGCGGCTAAATCGCACAAGCAAGGCAGCTTGAACACGTGATGATGGATATATCATGTGTTCTGATTCAGTTTGAGGAGGGAAAGGAATGTCAATTCCTTCTTCAGCACGTCCTTCTAAAGTTAAAGTTAACGCTTCTGACGCATTAAACAAGGCTTCTTCCACGGTTTCACCTTCAGTCAGTGCTTCTGGAAAGTTAGGAAAACTTATAAAATACTTATCGTCTTGATCTTTCACTATTTTACATGGGTAACAAATTTTCATGAGAATTTTACTCCCGATTGACGTTCGATAGCGGCTAAGAGTCCTTTCCCCAAGGTTTTATTTCCATGGATTGGGACGGTTACTCTTAAGGAACCTTTTCCTAAACGATAATGGCTTCCTTGAGATCTCAGAACTTTCCACCCTCGCTTTTCGAGTGCCTTAATGACTTCTTTGCCGTTCATCGAAATTAATAAGATTAATATATTTATTTTAATATATCTTTAAATTTTAATTGTGTCAAGCTAAATTAGTAAAAACCCAACCCCCTATTTCACTTTTTTATCTTCTACGCTACACTCTGGCGGAGGAGAAAGAGATGAAACACTTTTTATTGGCATTTTTGAGTTTATTATTACTACGTGGTACGGCATTTGCAGGGAAGTTCCCCAAATTGATGCCTCCCGTTGAAGTGCCAGCTGGACCACACATCAAACCCATTAAGGTCAGTGAGCTCAATGCTAATCTTTTTTCAGCTGTTTATGATTTTTTTAAAGACACTGGAGCCATTGTATTTGAAGGTTTTGTCTCCCTGAAAGACTTTGTCGAAACGGGAGAATGGCTTGTTGTCGAGTTGCAGAACCCGGCAATGCGTGATCTTTTAGGATCATTTAGTATTCGCCTGATTATTTCTTTTCTTCTTGCTTTTGCTATTTCCCAAGGTTTTTCTTCTTGGTTGACGCCCAAAATTCATCATCTTTTGCTTTGCAAAAATCATACCACTTCTCAAAAGTTAAAAAAACTCACTCTGGCTGGACTGCTCTCCATGGCGTCCCCTCTTATATTCGGTTTCTTTCTTTATACCATTCTTCGGCTTCTTAACCCCCATGATGGTATCTACCTTGAAGTGGTGAGAATTTTAAGCTCTGGGTCCGTCACGATATGGATTCTTTTAAATTTGGCCCATGTTTTTTTAAAGCCAATGACTCCTGATCATAAACATATTCCCCTCTCCCAAGAAGTCCTCGCCATAAGCTATGTCTGGATTCGCCGGATGGGAATTGTCGCTCTTATTGGTTACTTTGCCCTTGAAGCGGGAGCATTGATTCACCTGCCTGTGGCAGGGAAAAGGCTTCTCTTACAAGGTTCAGGATTTATTATTACGGTTTTTGCCATTTTCATGATGTTGTCTCTTCAAGAAGAAGTTAGAGACTGGATAAAAGCACAAAAAGCTCGTTCCAGCCTTTCCCCCCTAAAAAAGGCCCTGCTTCCTTACTTGAAATATTGTTATATTCCTATGATTATTTTTATAGTCATTAGTTATGTCACTTGGGTTACACATGAGGTTGATCGTTTTCAGATTGTTGTTTGGAAGAGCTTATTCACCCTTGCCATATTTCCTCTTTTAACTATCGCGGCCTATTGGCTACGTAAATTGCGGATTCTCTGTATTCATAAAAAATTGCAACAGGTATCTCCCACGATTGCTAAACGTTCACTTTTCTATGGTCGACAAATTGATTTTGTGACAATCGCCCTTTTGTACGCAGCTGCTTTTCTTTTCGTGCTCGATTTATGGGGATTTAACCCTTCTTACTTCCTCTTTTCTAAGACGGGACGCCTGATTGCAGAAAAGAGCTTTAGCATTTTTGTGATTATCGTTGCAGCTCTTATCATTACACGTACGGGAAATGATCTTCTTGCAAGGTATCTGAGTAAGGAAAAGGGGTTCGAAGATGAGGTGCAAAAACAAAAAGCCGCTCGCTTCAAAACAATCTCTAGCGTGAGCCGAAATGTATTACGCATTGCTGTTTGGACCCCGGCCATTTTATTCATCATTGTTGAGCTCGACGTGGATGTTGTTCCCATCCTTGCCACAGTGGGTATCCTTTCGATTGGGCTTTCCTTCGGCGTGCAGTCCTTGGTTAAAGATTTTATCACGGGCTTTTTTATGCTTCTTGAGGATGCATTTGCAGTGGGAGACCTTATGCTTATTAATGGGCAGATGGGGCGTATTGAATCTTTGACAGTCAGAGTCGTGCGCCTTCGCGCTACAGATGGATCTCTTTTCACCTTTCCTTATGGAAGCATTACAAGTCTTTGTAATCAAAACAGAGATTATTCAGCTGCACTTATGCTTTTTCGGGTTGGAATAGATGCAGATATTAATCAGGTTTTTGAAGTCTTAGAAAAAATTTCTTCTGATCTTCAGAAAGACAAGAAAACGCGATCCTTGGTGGTAGGTTCCGTAGAAATCGATGGAATTAATGAAGTTAACGACTATTCTATGGAAGTCAGGGCTGTCATAAAAACAAAACCTGGACAACATTATAAAGTGAAATGGGCTTTTAATCGCCTTTTAAAACAATACCTTGAGTCCTATCATATTCCACCAGCTGTCCCTCGTCAGGTAGCTTATAACTATGGCCTTGAAAAATAACCAATCTTTTTTAACTCTTTTTTAACCTTTTTAAGGCGCCAATTTTAAAGAATTATTTTGGCTTGACTTAAAAAGAATGCAAAAATTTCAATCCCTTGAGGGGGGGTGGCCTTGGAACAAAAAAAATGATATCTATATATAACAGAGTTACGAGATCATTCGGGTCAAATCTACTTAATTAGTTTTTTATCCTTTCTAAGATCATTAGGTAGAATAAAATAACTCTTTATGCAACACACTAAGCGGAGGGTTGAAAATGGCGAAATCATCATCTTTTTCATGTGGACACCATGTGGTTTATCCAGCACACGGCATTGGAAAAATTAAATCAATAGAAACACATGAGGTTGCCGGACATACTCTTGAAATGTTTGTGATCTCTTTTGAAAAAGATCGGATGACTTTACGTCTTCCTGTTGCTAAAGCAAAAACCTCTGGGTTGCGACCTGTGTGTACAACAAAAGAAATGGCCACTGCTATCAATACTTTAAAAATACGCGGGCGTGCGAAACGCAATATGTGGAGCAGGCGAGCTCAAGAATACGAAGCAAAAATTAACTCAGGCAATCCTATTTCATTGGCAGAAGTTGTGCGTGAGCTTTACAGGACTGCAAATCAGCCAGATCAATCTTATAGTGAACGGCAAGTTTATCAAAACGCTCTCATGCGTCTAGCAGGAGAAATTGCGGCCGTCGAAAATATTGAAACAGAACATGCTATTCAAAAAGTTGAGACAATTTTAGAAGCGGCGTAAGTTTCGAACGTCATCCTTTCCAGCGTCATCCCGGAATTTAGAAGATCTTCCGACCCCTGATTAAATCAGGGGGAGGGTTAGAGCTTCTTAATATCCGGGATCTGGGGAATTCCTTGGTTCAAATACGGCAGAAGGTCCCGGATATTAAGAAAATCCAAGCTCCCTAGTGGTCGCCAACCCCGGACTTGATCCGGGGTAAATTCCGGAATGACGAATTTATTTTGCTTGATTTTTTGAGGAAAGTCAGGGATTTTTGCACCTAGTAAAAATTAAGTGAAAAGAGAATTATGAGTATCCACCAGACAGATGTTGCTATTATCGGGGCGGGGCCTGTGGGACTGTTTGCGGTTTTTGAATGTGGTATGATGCGCCTAAAATGTCACGTCATTGATTCTCTCGAAATGGTGGGAGGGCAATGCACGGCCCTGTATCCTGAAAAGCCTATTTATGACATTCCTGGTTTTCCAAAGATCTTAGCGGGTGATCTGGTTGACAATCTTAAAAAGCAAGCTGAGCCTTTTGAACCCGTTTATCACTTAGGTGAACAGGTCATAAGCCTTGCTAAAACAGAGGAAGGTATTTGGCGTCTTGAAACTTCCAATGGAGTCAAACTTGAGGCTAAGGTTATCCTTATTGCGGCAGGTGTAGGAGCTTTTGGACCCAATCGTCCTCCCTTGGAAAGGCTTGAGGACTTTGAAGGAACAAGTATTTTTTACTATGTGAAAAACCGAGAAGACTTCAGAGATAAACGTCTCGTCATTGCAGGCGGTGGGGATTCAGCCGTGGATTGGGCGCTCTCATTGGCTGAGATTGCAAAAAAGATTACGGTTGTTCATCGCCGTCCAAAATTTAGGGCGGCCCCTGAAAGCGAAGCGCAACTGAATCGACTAGCACAGATGGGTACCATTGATCTTGTCATTCCCTTTCAGCTGGAAGGTCTTTCTGGGAATGAGGGTCGTCTTGAAGCAGTCATCGTCAAATCTATGGAAGGGGAAATCAAAGAGATTCCAGCAGACATTCTTCTTCCCTTTTATGGATTAGCTATGAATTTAGGTCCTATTGCCCATTGGGGACTTCAGCTTAACACCACCCACATTATCGTTGATCCAAGTGATTGTTCCACCAATACGCCAGGGATTTTTGCGATAGGTGACATTGCCACATACCCCCATAAGCTTAAGCTGATTCTGACAGGCTTTGCAGAGGCCGCCCAAGCTGCCCATGCCATTCGCGCCTATGTTCATCCAGATGAGGCCTATCACTTTGAATATTCAACAACAAGTGGTGTGCCAGCGGTTTAGGAGAAATAAAAGGATATTAATCCACCATATCTTTATTCCGTTTTTACTCAACTTTAGGAGTATTCCAGAAGGAAGAAATCCATGAAGAAGCTGAAGATACCATTGACTTGGCTTTTGAGAGAAGGGTGCTCCCTGCTTGGCAGATCAGTTGAACCCCCCATCCCCAATCTTGGTCCGACCCGAAATCTGGAATATTTTCTTTGAGTGTATTGTATCCTCTATATCCTAGTAAAATAGCTATTCCCTGGGTCTGATGGTGTCCATACAGCATCGTGTAGGCCGAAGGTAAATAATCTAAACACCATGTATTGATTCCATAAATTGAAAACGCCAATCCTAGGTCTACCAATCCGTTACAAATGTTTCTAAATGCAATAGGGTGAACCCCAGGTACTCGGTTTCGAAATCTCTCGTATTCTTCATAAATACCCGATCCAAAATTTCTTGCCCCTTCCGCACATAAAATCAAGGCTCCTGCTTTTAGTGTGGATTTTGTAGCAGATTGACCAAATGAAAGATGCCTTACGCCGTTATTATCGAGCCACCCGATGAATCCAACAGAAGCCGCGCCTAAGCCCATTTCGAGAACACCTTTTTTCCATTTTTTTCTCGCAACGATCCGAGTTGCCTCATCAGCGTCAGGTTGCATTGCTTGAGTATGCCCATTCGAGAATAAAATGGCGATAACGGCTAATAAAATTATCTTTTTCATAAAACACCGCATTTGATTTTACCAATGATTGAGAATATATGAATAAAAAATAAGATGTCAACGAGCTTATGCGTCGTGATATGTCGTTTGATAATGAGGAAAAAAGAGAAGCCAGGATTATTGATAAATTGATCCACCTGCAACTTTCTTTTCTTCTTCGGGTTCAGTTTGCTCAGCTATCTTAGGCAAGATGCAAGTGACCTTTGTCCCTTGATGAGCCTCAGAAAACAAGAGGATGCGCCCCCCATGAAGTTCAATAAATCTTTTGACAAGAGATAGCCCAAGGCCTGTGCCTATCGGAATATCTCCATTGCGTTGCTCAAACTTATCTAAAAGGTGCTTTTGAACTTCTGGGGCAATTCCCACACCTGTATCAGTGACAGAGATTTCAAGTTCTTCGTCAGTGACTTGTGCTTCAAGAGTGATTGTTCCGTCGGGTGGTGTATATTTGATGGCATTGCTAAATAGGTTCAAGATGGCTTGTTTAAGCCTGGTTTCATCTACGATCCAGTCTTCAACTGATCTATCACATTTCAGGATAAGATGTTGTCTATTCATCTCCAGCCTTTTAGCAACAAGACTAATGATGTCTTTCATTAAAGATGGAATGTCAACACGGCTAGCTTGAAGTGTTAAATATCCTGCTTCAATAGAGGCTAAATCAAGGATATCATTCACAAGATATAAAAGTTTGGTTGAAGAATCAGAGATACCATTAATGTAATCAGCTTGACGTTCATTAAGGACGCCAAAATACTGATGAGAAAGAACCTCTGAAAATCCAGCTATGGTATTTAAAGGTCCTCTGAGCTCATAGGATATATTTGCAATGAATTCCGATTTGAGTTGGTCGGCTGTTTTCAGGGCTTCATTCTTTTCTTGGAGAGCATTTTGAACTCGGAATGTATCCGTAGCATCTGTATAGGTTAACAGGTGATCCCCATCGGGAAGAGGAACATACCTGAAGTTTACAATCATCCCATCCTTTCGCTTCAATTGACCCGTTTTCGGTACACGATCAGTAACATTTTCAATAAGCTTAGCTTTATAGATTGCCCAGTCTTCTTCATAATCAAAAAGATCTTTCAACTTTTCGATAATGGTCGTGAGGTGTTGGTCTTGCTGGACATCCTTATCTTCAAAATTCCACAGCCGGACAAAGCTGGGGTTAAAAAATCTTAGACGATTGTCACTTCCAATGACGACGACACCTTCAAACAAATTATCAAGTGTTGCTTGATATGCGTCGAATAGTATCTTATTTTTCCCTTCGAGAGCTAAGTAATCTGTCACATCTTCAAACATAAATAAAAGTCCACCCATGGGGTGAGGAGCACTAAATATTCGTATTGTTCGCGAATCCGGCAAGTGCATGAGGTCTTCTTGAGGCATTACTTGTTCTTTGAGCTGCTGGAGTCGTCGCTTTTTATAAGCGGGAAAATCAGTATATTCAGGGAGTTGACGTAGGCGTCTTAGCTCTTCGAGAACTTCATCAAGACGTGGGCGACCCTTCAGAAATTCGTCATCGAAGGCGTGTAATTTTACATAAGCCTGATTATAGTATTGAAGCGTTCCTTCAGCATCGTAAACAGTAATAGCTGTTGATAGATGAGCTAAGACCTCATCATGGGCATGTATGAGACGTTTAATTTCGCTACGGGCGTCACTGAGTTCCGTCATATCATAAGCAACCCCAATAGTGGTGCCTGGGTTTTGAGGATTTGGAATCTCCCAAATGCGAAAATAACGTCTGTCTCCATTGGCAATAACTGTGCTTTCGCAGCTTTGACTTTCACATGTAAGCAATGTTTTACGGGCAAGTATCTTGGCAATACGAGGCTGAATTAATTCAACCCCTTCTTCATAAATTTTTTGGGGAGAGAGTTGAACAGCAGTTGAATAAGCAAGGTTGCAATAACTGATCTTTTGATGCTCATCTCTATACCAAATCAAAATGGGCAATACGTCCATGGTCGTTTGTAAACTGTCAAGGAGTGCTTCATTTTTCTGGATAACTTCCTTATGAAGGCGTTCTTGGTGAACAGCATCAGTAATATTCTTGAGCCAAAATATACGTTTACCATCGAGGGATTCTCCGTCTAACGTGTATATTGCCTCACTCTCAGCTGTATGAACCGTGAGATGAAAAGGCAAGTTTTCATGAATTAAACGATTCATTGCTACTTCGACTTTTGGAAGGGAATTAGGATGAAAAAAGGTTTTAAAAGATTGAAGCGAATCTCCCGGAAAGGAAGGAGAATGGTCAATCATTCCATCTCCTTCAAAGAGCGCCCATACTTCGCCGCGCGTGAGTAGTAATTTCCGAAAGGTTTGAGCTGACTCGCGAGCCTTTATCCATAGAATACAAAAAAAACTGGCCAGAAGAAGAAAGCAAGATGGCCAAGAAAAAAGATTAAATAGCCCAACCGCACAACCTAGGGAAGGGATAACTCCTATAAATAGAAATAGGATAATATTTTTTATTAAGCTTTTGTTGGCCTCCATGCCTTATATTTAGGCACAAAAATCGATTTTTCACAAGAGTATTTTGTATTTTTTCACCGTTCTACCAGACAACCTCTTGCAGTTACTTTTAGTGAAATAACAAAGTATCTACTTATGTTTAATTATATACGTCCATAAATCTTTAAGAACACGAGCATAGAGATCGCGCTTAAAAGGAATGATGAGCTCGAGAAGTTCTTCTTTATCGACCCATTTCCAATCGCGAAATTCTGGCTGGTAAGTTTGGATGTTAATTTCCTCATCTTTGCCCCGAAAGCGCAACGCGTACCAAATTTGCTTTTGACCCTTAAATTTTCCACTCCATAATCGTGCCGCAAGCTCGGGAGGTAAATCGTACTTATACCAAGTTTTTGATTTTACAATGATCTCGACATTACGGGTTCCTATTTCTTCTTGCAGTTCGCGTAACATCGCCTGATCTACATCTTCATGGGGTCCTATACCCCCTTGTGGCATCTGCCACGCAGGTTCCTTATTATCCATACGTTGACCGATAAAGATTTTGTTTTCATCATTAAGGATCATCATCCCGACAGCTGGACGATATAAAGGATCCCCAAATTCCTCATCAAAAAAACTCATGTCATCTCACTTGGTTCATTTTCCAGATGAAGCTTACAACTTTTTCAGGATTTGTTGAGAGAAAATTACAAAATAATTTGTCATTCCGGGACTTAGACTCTCTTCATGAGTCTACAAGGTGAGTGATAGAGAGACTTAGTACCCGGAACCTAGTGAATGTTCGCAATTATTCCCTAGGTTCCGGATATTAAGAAAATCTACTCCCTGCTTTGGCAGGGATGAGATTTTCTAAATTCCGGAATAACGAGCATTACACCGTTCTTATTTTTTATTGGAAAGTTGCTTGTCATACTTTTGGGTAATCGCCATCGTACGGACGATGTCTATGGCGCGCATCAGCTGATAATCCTCAACTTCTTTTTTCTTCTTTTCTTTCTCAATGTTTAATTTCTCGGTTTCCTCTTGTTTCTTCTGAGCGCTTGGTTGTTCTTTATCAGAAGAAGATGGTTTTTTCTCTGGAGTCGTGTCGAGAGCTCCCATGAAATCTTGCTCCCGAAGAAAATCACTTTCGTCAATCTTTTCGAGTTTAGTTTGAACTTGATCAATAGCAATATCAGGTTCAATGCCTTTAGCTTGAATAGAACGACCAGACGGGGTGTAGTAACGCGCGGTTGTGAGGGTAATGGCCCCTCCATTCGTCAGGGGCAGTACAACTTGTACAGATCCTTTTCCAAAGGATTTCGTTCCGACAACCAGAGCTCGGTGATTATCTTGAAGGGCACCGGCCAAAATTTCTGAAGCTGAGGCAGAGCCTTGGTTAATCAAAACAACGAGCGGAACACCATCCGTAACATCAGACCCATCCGCATAAACGCGTTCGTCCATCTTATGATTGCGGCCGCGAGTGGACACAATTTCCTCTCCCTTGGTAAGAAAGAGATTTGAAGTGCTAATAGCGACATCCAAAAGTCCACCGGGATCATTCCGTACATCAAGAACGAAACCTTCAAGTTTATCTCCCAATTTCTTTTTAATATCAGCAATGGCCTCTTTTATAAGCGGCGTTGTGCTTTCATTAAACGTTGCTATACGGATATATCCTACATTGCCTTCCACGCGCCATTTAACGGCTTTTACATGTATGTTTTCTCGTGTGAGTGTTTTTTCAAAGACGTCTTTTCCTTCCCGCTTAATATGCAATCGGACTGAAGTTCCAGCCTTCCCGCGAAGGAGATCAACGGCCTCATTCAGCGTCATTCCTGTGACAGGTCTTTTATCGATAAGATAAATAAGATCACCCGCTTGAAGGCCAGCCTTTTGCGCTGGAGTATCATCGATAGGGGAGATAATTTTAACGACTCCATTTTCCATGGTGACTTCCATTCCCAAGCCCCCATATTCGGCTTTGGTTTTTATTTTTAACTCTTCATAAGCTTTAGGATCAAGGTAGGCAGAATGGGGATCAAGAGAGCTTAACATGCCATTAAGAGCTCCTTCGAGAAGTTTCTCATCAGTAACTTCTTCGACATAGTCTTCCTCAATACGCTCCAGAATATTATCAAATAAATGAGAATCTAAATGCGCCGGTGAAGATGCTTTTTCACTGGAGGGAGCTTCTTTTGTTTTTTCTTGGGGCTGAGTTGATGAATAGAAGCTTGCAACAGCAACTGTTGATAAAAGGCTGAAACAAAATAGACTTAAAACCTTCGCGGTCATTGGTAACTCCATATTTACTCGGAAAAGTATGGCTTCGGATCAATAGCTTTACCCTTCTGCCTTAGCTCTAAATAAAGCATAGGGGCCTCTGCCCCATACCCCGCCATCATTCCTAATTTCTCACCAGCATATACGTTTTTGCCCTCTTTTGCATCAATTTTGTGCATGCCCATTAAAATGGTATAGACTTTCTCTCCATGATCAAGAATTAAAATATCTCCTTGAGATCGGAAAGGTCCTTTAAAGACGACCGTTCCCTTGGAAGGAGCAAGTACGTCAGCATTCTTTTTCGTTTTAAAAATAATCCCTTGGGCATTGGGGTTGAATTTCTTTTGAAGTGATTTATCGTTAACAATCTTACCCACAACTGGGAATTCAAGACGACGGAAAGGCAAATTCTTTTCAGCTGTTGCCACCGCTGCGGCACGTTCTTTTTTTGATAGAGTCGCTCGACTCTCCTCTAAGAGGGTGTTGACATCATCTTCATCAGCGAGACGGTTCAGCACATCTTTCTTAACATTTTCGATCTTTTGATCTGTGGTAGCTGAAAGTTGAGCTTGTTGAAATTCAATACCCTGAATAAGTTTTGTATAAGCTTCAGCTTTCCCTTCTAGGTCTTTGGAAAGAGCCGAAGTTTCATGGAGTTGTGCTTGAATGTGTTGCATTTGTTGTTTAAGAGATGTTGTAAAGGAACGAACTAAGACAATACCTCGCAGTGCATTTTGGCTTGCAGTTGGATCGGCCAAAATCGCTAAGGGATTTGACCTCGCAAGGCGGGCTAAAAGAGGGAGTTTTTTTGCAATTTCTTCTCTACATCGAGCAAGATGGGCTTTCTTCTCTTCATTCACGACTGAAAGGTCATGAAGTGTTTTCTCAAGCTGCGTTGCTTCTTCCATGAGACGTTGTTGCTCTTGAAAAAGCTCAGTTTTTTGCTGTCTTATTTTCTTGAATTCCTGGTGGGCATCGACTGCTAATGAGGATGAACTGCATAAAAATAAGGAAAGAAATAACGAGTATTTACCCATAGTAACACCTTACGGCTATCTCCCCTCCGCGTGTCATCCTAGGGCTAAAAAATGCTAATGTTTTTCCTTGAAAAACAAAGCATTTCTTGCCAAGGATGACACAACGGGATGGGGTGTTACTCTTCATGCTTCGTCTCTAAGAGGGAAGAACCCGTCATAGGAGGAGGCTTTGGAAAATCTAATATTTGTAAAATCGTGGGGGCTATATCACAAAGCCTTCCTGGATGAAGTGAAGCCCGTGGTCCATTGAACATGACAAGGGGTACAGGATTCGTTGTATGAGCCGTATGGGGTGATTTGAGGGACTCATCGTACATAACTTCTGCATTTCCGTGATCAGCAGTGATAAGAAGGCAAACCCCTGATTTCTCAACTGCGGTTTTGATGCGTCCTAAACATGTGTCAACCACCTCAACAGCCTTTCGCGTTGCCTCGAAATTACCCGTATGTCCTACCATATCTGTGTTTGCATAATTGACGACGATGAGAGTATATTTCCCATTTTCAATGGCTTCAATCAAGCGATCTGTGAGTTCATAGGCAGACATTTCAGGTTGAAGATCGTATGTTGCAACTTTGGGAGAAGGGATAAGGATGCGGTCTTCTTCAGGAAAAGAGGTTTCGCGACCGCCATTAAAGAAAAAGGTGACATGGGCATATTTTTCTGTCTCAGCAATACGGAGTTGCTTCAACCCGTGTGCAGCAATAACTTCTCCTAAAACATCTTGAGGAGAAGAGGAAGGAAAAAGGGTTTTCATCCAGGTATTGAGGGTTTCTGAATATTCCGTCATTCCTAAGGATGCCGTAAAATGAATGTATCTATCTCTCTTAAAGTCTTGGAAATTTGGGTCTAAAAGAGCCGTTAAAATCTGCCGAGCGCGATCAGACCTAAAATTTGCCATGAAAAGGCCATCCCCATCTTTCATGCCATGGTATGATTCAAGGGCCGCTGGCATGACAAACTCGTCCGTAATACCGTCTTCATAACTTTGATGGAGATAGGTAAGGACATCTCCAGTGCGAGGCGTTCCCTCGACTATTGTTTTGTAAGCCTTTTCAATTCGATCCCATCGTTTGTCTCGATCCATCCCATAATAACGACCGCCGACTGTTGCGAGTTTGATAAGGGGGTATTCTTTGATAAAGGTTAAAAGGGATGACAGGTAAGAGCCTGCACTTTGGGGAGGGGTATCTCGCCCATCTAAAAACGCATGAATCGCAACAGGGATGCCTTGATTCGCAAGGATGGCTGAGAGGGCTTTGATGTGGGTTTCATGAGAATGAATGCCACCAGGAGAAAGAAGCCCGAGAAGGTGACATGTCCCTCCAGAGTTTTTCAGGGCTTTCATAAAGTCTTTTAGGGGGGCTAAATCTTCAATTGTATGATTACGGATAGCTTCATCAATTCGTGGGAGATCTTGGAGGATCAATCGCCCTGCCCCAATATTCATGTGTCCTACTTCAGAATTGCCCATTTGTCCTTCAGGGAGTCCGACATTGAGCTCAGAGGCTTTCAACAGAGTATGGGGAGAATGAGCCATTAACTCATTCCAATGAGGTGTTTTGGCGCGTGTGATGGCGTTGTCCGACCCGTTTTCTCGGTGTCCCCATCCATCTAAAATACACAACACGACAGCTTTGGCCATATACACCCTTTCATCTTAATGGGGGGATTCTAGAAAAAACCAATCCTAAAAGCTAGAGGGGTCATGATTGTTTATTGCTATTTACGGTGGGTCCTCAGTTGCTCGAGGCGGTGTGGGGAAGGGAAAAATTAGTAAAAAAGATCAAAAAGCCTCGCAGTTTACTAAGTCCACTTTAATTTTGCAAGGTTTCAATCCAGGGAAATCGATATTTAGACTGGATTTGATAGTTAAAAAAATATTTAGGATGAAAATGTATCTTAATCTTGCATTCTAATATAGTTCTCCCTATATTAAAAAAGTCCTTAAGGGATCAAGTTTGATCGCTTTTAATTGCGGAGTACTAATTATGAAGAAATTATTTGTCTTTTTAGGTGTATTAATGTTTGTTACACACGCTCATGGCAAACGAGATGATGCAATCCTTAAAATTGAAAACGAATCAAATTATGATATAGCTGTTGCTATAAGTCCTCGCCTGAATACAGAAAACCAAAATGATTCAACAAAACGTCATTTCTCGAAAGGGTTTGTGGCTGAATTGAAGTCTGGTGGCGCATTCGTTCTTAAGCGATCTCAATTAGGCCCAGAATGGGGAGTGAAAGAAGGAGATCTGTCGCACTTCAAAATTGGTTTTGTCTCATCTTCCCATGAAAATATACACATTGTTCCTAACGATGTTCGGCCTGAAAGCAATATTAGAATAACAGGTGAATATATCGAAAAGTCCTTATTAAATAATTGGAAAGAAATTCACTTACGCTAATTATTCTATGTCAAAGACATTGGAGCCGCAAGCTAAGCGCTTGCGAAGTTGATAGCCTTTTCTGATAGCTTGAGAGCACGCTTTCTAAGACGTAGGCTCACATGTAAAAAATAATAATCAGTCATTTTTGTTGAAATTTTTATTTTCTTATATTAAATACATCTTGTATTTTTAATATGGATTGAAATTATGGTGCAAAAGTTATTGAAATTTTCTGTTTCTGCAGTTGTCCTATGTGGACTCATGGGAACATCCAATCTTTCCTTTGCTATGAACGATGAAAAGGAAGATGCAGAAGAGGAATATCATCGGGGAAAAACTCAAAAAAAAGGAAAGCGTAAGTCCTCAAATGAGCAGAATATGAACGAACCTCTCGAGGGAGAACTCCTTCCGAATGAGCTCCTTCTTCATATTTTTTCATTTTTAGGCGATGAAGCTAAAGGTAAAGTAAGGCAAGTTTGTCGCTTATGGCACCAGGTTCTCCATGGGCCTCTTACTAATATCAAGGGTTTTTTTGAGGGGAATAATGAGCTCCCCTGCCGAAATGAAGTCACATTAGCTTTGTTGAACCCTGAGAATATTGATTGGTTTGCTAAGGATCCCCTTACATTTGCTATGAAGGCGCCGCTATTGGGAGAAATTGTTAAAGATTCAGAAGAAGTAAAAGCAACTCTTACTAAAATGGGTGAACAAGCTAAGTCAGCTCAACATCCATTTGAGCATGGAAACAAATCCCTTGAGGAAATGACTCGAGCCAAAAGAAGGTTTTGGGCTTTGTGCCTCCTTAAGGCAGCTGGGGACAGAGAAGCAAAAGCATGGATTTTATTAGAAAAGCCGTCCTGTTTTGAAGAAAAGCCCTCCGATCTAACTCTATGGGGCGCTTATTTTGCTACAGGAGCTTTTCAGCATAAGTTTCAGGGAGATGAGCGTACTTTCCGTTTTGATTTATTAGAAGAACTTTTAGAAATGTATGTAAAGAAAAGGCAAGTTAAAGAAATAGTTTCCTTTTTCAGAGCTGATCAATTCCTAAGTCCACGAATTTGGGAAACGTGCGCTAAAAAACTAATTTCTGCATGTAATGGGATGAAACCTGATGATAGTAATAAGAAACAAAGTGTTGTTGAAATTGATAGTATCGCTCGTTTCTTTGAGGATTTTCAGAAAAAGTTTCCTCCTAGACAAACCATATCAGATTTAGGTGAAGCCGTTTCCTTTGCTTATGGTCAGATGGGCGATACTCAAAAAAGAAGCGCGGTCTTGCATTTGTGCCACCCGCCCAAGTTTGAAGATAGACTCAAATTTGCAATAACCCATTCCATAGACTTGGGTTATGAAGAAGTTGTCAAAAGACTTGAAGCTCTCTTTCAAGAACCAGAAGCAAGAAAATCTAACTCTGCACTTCTTTATGTATACTGCCACTTTCTCCTTCATATACCTTATGATGTTGAACGTTATGCAGCAGCAGATAAAAAATTGGACGAAGAACTGAAAGGGGTAGCCTATAGTAAATCTCCCAAAAAGGAATTAGATATTGTGGATATTCGGTTTCTTTTCTTGAAAACGTGTTTTAGTTTTTATACGGATCAGGATGAAAAACAAATTCTAAAAAGGCTTCCTAAGTATGATCAAGACGTGAATATTGTTCCTTTCTTGAGAGCCTTACAATACAAAGGATTTTCTAAGCTTAAAAAAGATACTCAAAAGAAAATACGAAAATTTATTGGAGATTATTATAATTATAGGAAACAAAATATTGGTAATACAATGCACCAAGAGTTTCTTCCCTATAATGAGCTTTTAAGAGAGATCTTTTGGAGTGGTAAAAAAATCCTTAAGAAGTATCAAGAGCTTGCAGTTTTTTTAAGCTTTGAAAATGTTGAACACGAGAATGAAAATAAAGAAAAAGGAAAAGAAAAAGAGAAAAAAACGCCTTCTTTATGATTTCTAAAAGTGAGAAGGTTGATCTTTTGGAAGAGATTGTGGTACTCGACACCTCAATCTCTTCCTTATGTCCATCATCAGCGCTCTAATGAACGACACGTATTCTTAGCTCGCGACATGTTTGACCTGCGCTATAGATCAAAATATCAAGCTATTCAAGGGTTTTGGTCAATTGGTCGAGATGATATTCTAAGCGTTTGATGTAAATGTCATGTGTGTATATATTCAGATCAGACATGGCTGAACCTCCTGTGGTGTTTAGTTATGTTTAGCAGCGTTACGGATGGTCGATATCCGTGCGCTGCGTTTAGGATAACAAATGTATTTCTTGATGCAACATATTTTTACCCGCCTACGCAAAACGCTTAAGGGTAAATTTGAGATGAAATTAGGCGGGTATCCGTCGTAGCCTTGGCGAAGACGGATTATGCTTCGGCGGGTGGAACTATCCGAGAGTTTTATGTATGAAATTTTTAATGAACAACAAATTGTTCATTGGTGAGATCTTTAAATGACAAATTTAATTCATGTCCGCGGTGCGCGGGAGCATAATCTTAAAAATATTGAAGTTGAGATTCCACGCGATCAGCTCGTGGTTATCACAGGCCTCAGTGGCTCTGGGAAGTCGTCTCTTGCCTTTGACACAATCTATGCCGAAGGACAACGGCGCTATGTGGAAAGTCTTTCGGCTTATGCCCGCCAATTCCTTCAACTCATGCAAAAGCCTGATGTGGACTCAATTGATGGGCTTTCGCCGGCCATTTCCATTGAACAAAAAACCACTTCTAAAAATCCTCGTTCGACCGTTGGGACGGTGACGGAAATTTATGATTACCTACGGCTCTTGTTTGCGCGTATTGGGATCCCCTATTCACCTGTGACGGGGCTTCCTATTCAAAGTCAGACCGTCTCTGAAATGGTGGATCGTTTAATGGAACTTCCTGAAGGGACACGGCTTTATCTTCTCGCTCCCATCGTGAGGGGTCGGAAAGGTGAATATAAAAAGGAAATTTCAGATCTACGGAAGCAAGGATTTCAACGTCTTAAGGTGGATGGAACGCTTTATGAAATTGATGAGGTTCCCGTCCTAAATAAAAAAATCAAACATGACATCGAAGTTGTTGTGGATCGCCTTGTTATCCGTCCTGACATTGGTCATCGTTTGCCTGATGCGATTGAGACGTGTTTAAGACTGTCCGATGGACTCCTGTATGCGGAAAATGCGGATACGGGGGAACGTCACACCTTTTCGGCGAAGTTTGCATGTCCTGTATCCGGTTTCACAATCGATGAAATTGAGCCTCGTCTTTTTTCTTTTAACAGCCCCTTTGGGGCTTGTCCGGGATGTGACGGCCTTGGGGTGAAGATAGTTTTTGATCCTCATCTGATCGTTCCCAATCCTCAACTTACGTTAGGGGAGGGGGTCATTGCCCCCTGGGCTGGAGCATTCTCATACTATTATAACCAAGCCCTGGAAGCTGTTGTGGCCAAGTTTGGCGGACGGATGGACGAGCCCTTTGCGACCCTACCTCAAAACACCAAAGACGTTATTTTATACGGATCGGGGGGAGAAAAGGTTCCTACCACCTATCATGATGAGGCCCGAACTTTTACCCAAAACAAAGTTTTTGAAGGGGTGATCCCCAGCCTTACCCGACGACAGCGAGAAAGAAAAGAGCGTTATGGTCAACCGGAGGAAATGAGTCGTTACCAAAGTACATTGCCATGCGAGGATTGCCAGGGATATCGCTTAAAGCCCGAAGCTTTAGCCGTAAAAATCCAAGGACTTCATATTGGTCAAGTGACGGAAATGTCTATTGCCCATGCGCAAGCTTGGTTTGAGGAGCTGACAGAAAAGTTGAGCCAAAAAGAAAAGGATATAGCAGTTCGTATTTTAAAGGAAATTCAAGAACGACTTGGCTTTTTGGTGAGTGTGGGGCTTGGTTATCTTTCTCTTTCCCGTTCCTCTGGAACACTTTCAGGGGGAGAAAGCCAGCGCATTCGCCTCGCATCCCAAATCGGCTCGGGACTTACGGGTGTTCTCTACGTTCTGGATGAGCCCTCCATCGGTCTTCATCAGAAGGACAATGATCGGCTTTTGGCCACACTGACGCGACTGAGGGATTTGGGAAACACTGTGCTTGTGGTGGAGCATGACGAAGATGCCATCCGCATGGCAGATCATGTCATTGATATGGGACCTGGGGCAGGAGTTAAGGGCGGTTTTATTGTGGCCCAAGGGACACCTAAAGAAATTATGGAAAACCCAAAAAGCCTGACAGGACAGTATTTGGTGGGGGCTCAGAAAGTCCCTCTTCCCAAAGGGCGGCGTAAGCCCAAGCGGGGACAGTCCTTGAGAGTTGTCGGCGCAAAAACCCATAACCTTCAAAATGTCACCGTTGATTTTCCCCTGGGGACCTTTATTTCCGTTACTGGCGTTTCAGGGGGAGGCAAGTCATCCCTAATTATTGAAACCCTCTATAAGGGGTTGGCGCAAATCTTGAATGATAATTCCGAAGTTCCGGGGCCCTATGATCGGATTGAAGGGATTGAACTGATTAATAAAATTGTTGATATTGATCAATCCCCCATTGGGCGTACCCCAAGATCAAACCCTGCCACCTATACGGGTGTCTTTACCCCAATTCGCGAATGGTTTTCAGCTCTTCCTGAAGCTAAAGCACGCGGATATTCACCTGGACGCTTTTCTTTCAATGTGAAAGGTGGACGATGTGAAGCGTGCCAAGGGGATGGGGTCATCAAGATTGAAATGCACTTTTTGCCGGATGTGTATGTGGAATGCGATCAATGTCATGGCAAGCGGTACAATCGAGAAACACTTGAGATCAAATATCGAGATAAATCCATTGCTGACATTTTAGATATGACCGTGGATGAAGCGCTCGTCTTTTTTGATGCGATGCCAAGTATCAAGGAAAAGCTTTCAACCCTTTCCCAAGTGGGGCTCGGTTACATCCATGTGGGTCAGCGGGCAACCACGCTCTCTGGAGGAGAAGCGCAGCGCGTAAAACTTTCAAAAGAGCTCTCTCGTCGGGCAACGGGAAAAACGCTCTATATTTTGGACGAGCCGACAACAGGCCTTCATTTTGATGATGTGCGAAAATTGCTTGAAGTCCTTCATACCCTAGTGGATCAAGGGAATACAGTGATTGTTATCGAACATAATCTTGAGGTTATTAAAACAGCCGATTGGATTATCGACCTGGGACCTGAAGGAGGAGATGGGGGAGGGCGGATTGTGGCCACTGGGACCCCAGAAGCGATTATCAAGGTTCCTGAAAGCTATACAGGATATTATTTGAAGTCGTATGTTACAAAGGGATAAAATAACCTGAGAGGTTTCTGGATTGCTTCGGTTTCTATGGAACCTCGCAAAGACGGGTAGGGGGGAGCCGTCTTTGCGAGGAGCTTTGCTCCGAAGCAATTGTAAGTTAAGAGTGTGTTATAAGAGGATTAAGGGAGGGAGATACTCTCTCATTCATGAATGAGAGAGTATCGCGGGCGTGAGTGACCGTGAAGCAATCGATTTTACAATCGTCTGGATATAGGTACTCTAGCCCGAACTCTTGAGATATTTGGATAGTTGCATGGGACATTTTTATGCACCCGTTTACAATCTAAAATAATTATAACTCCTTAAATACTCGAGAAACACATGTCACATTATCAAAATTTTATAGGAATAGATATTGGAAAATTTACATTTGTTGTTGCTATGCACAGCAACTCGTCATGTAAAGAATACGAAAATAACGCAAAAGGGATTCACACCTTTTTGAAAGACTCTAAAGCTCATCTGCCAAGCTCTTTAGTAATTTTAGAAACGACAGGCGGTTATGAAATGGAGCTATTACTAACTCTCTGTGACAAAAACTATCATGTACATCGTGCAAATACCCGCAAAGTGAAAAGCTTTATTCGTTCGTTTGGAAACACGGCTAAGACAGACTCTCTCGATGCAAAAGCTTTAGCACTTTACGGTTTTGAGCGCCATGATCACTTGAAACTTTTTACCCTCGTTTCTAAGCAGCAAAGCACTCTTTATGCGTTGGTTCAACGCCGTAAGAATTTGAAGCAATTCTTGGTGGCTGAAAAGAATCGAGCGAAAGCACCAAAAGCTTCAGTTATCAAAAGCAGTTGTGAACTCATGATTAAGACCTTAATTGATCAAATTACTCAAATCACAAAACAGATTGAGGCACTTATCAATTCTGATCCTGACTTACTCGCTCGTGCAGAAATGTTAAAGGAAATCCCGGGAGTTGGAGATATTACGGCACAAGATCTCCTCGCCTTAATGCCTGAGTTAGGGACTTTAACTGGAAAACAAGCGGCTTCTCTTGGAGGCGTTGCTCCAAGAGCTAATGATAGCGGGAAGTTTCACGGGTATCGTCATACAGGGCGGGGACGCGATTCTATAAAACCAACTTTATTTGTGTGATTCGTAGACATGGTTACAATGAGCTTGTAAGATTAAATCATGTCTCCCCTTTATTTTTTAGCCTAT
>MKUL01000003.1 GCA_001897795.1 Alphaproteobacteria bacterium 41-28
TTGATGCAATCTTTAATCGAACTAACGCTAAAAGAAGAAAAAATAATTCAAGAACAAAAAGCTTATTGTACTGATAAGGGAACCTTGAAACTTTATATCAAGCATTTTATTAAGCCAGCAGCTCAAGAATATTTTGAGCGTCATCAAGAATCAAACTGGTTAAGCTTTTCAACCGAGCCTGCTGCCCATGGATATTATCGATTTTCAACAGCAGATGCTTTAGCGCGGCTCAAAAACAAAAATCTAGCCATTTGGAGCTATAAGGATGAACATGAAAAGCCGTTTCTCTCCCACGAATATTACTGGAACCCTGAAGCTGAAACAATCCATCTCCTTCACACCCACAATGATCATTTCGATCGCTTGGCTGCTTATGACTAAAACTCAAATTAATAAATACAATCAGTTTATTTTTTCAAAAACTTCTCAAACTGCCTCTTTTCCTGAGGACTCATTTTTAAGATAGCTTTTTGGGTATCATAGCCTAGGGCATATAGTCTTATAAAATCTGGGGGTAGATAATAGGTGTTGCGTTTGGAATAGAAGAATCCTCCTCCAAAGCTTATAAGACCCATTATAAAGGTAGCTGAGAAGGCAATAAGGACCAGTTTTTTTATTTTGGCCTTTGTTGATGTATCAATGGATTTCCTTGCATTTTTTATGGAATGGTCAAGAGGTGCGATAATTACATTTATTTTCTCCTCCGTCTTTCCAGAAAACTCCACTGAGGCAATCTCGGCCATTTCAAGAGCTGCGCCTTTGATAGCTGATTTTATGTGATCTTGAGTGATTTGAGAGAGTTTTTGCAATTCCTCCAACTGAGCTGCAAACCTTTGGGTGGTGTCTTGAAGGAGAGTAATGCAGGGGTTAATTTTCTTAATTTCTTCATAAATTTCCTCCCGAATCTTAAGAAAACGCTGAATATCTTGTTCCTGTTTCATTTGGGGCTCCTTTATCTGGGCTTATATGGATGTTTTGGTCGTGATTCATTTTATCCTTATTGTTCGTCTCTCAAGCCAATGCCTTCATTCATGAGGCGTAATTTGAGAAGATGAGTTTCTGAAAGAGGTTTAAAGTCAAGAGCGATGGAAGGGATATTCTTATAGGTCATTTTGATTTTGCAAATAGGGTGAGAGCCTGGGAGTTTGACAAAGGCTTCAAGGTTTTGCAAATTTGCTATTTCTGTTGGAAGAACAAGAGATGTAATGTGGGTGCGCGGAGATAAAGAGACCCCATCACGGATGTTATGGGCTCCGTACGAAAGGGTTTCTATTTGTTCTGTGATTTCTGCTTCACCAAGATTTTTTGAGATTCTTTCCGTGGAGTAAGAATCCGTGTTTCTAAAAAATATCTTTGTATTAAACAAATCTAAGATGGCATGTGCTTGATGATGACCATAGGTTTCAAGCAATTGAGGATCATTTTGAACGCCCGCTAAAATGCACCCTCCGTATTTTCGAACTTCTGCTGTGCCCGTTGTGAGAGAAGGAAGCTCTTGTAAGGAAGGAAGCTCATCAATGATAAACCAGAGTCTTCTGTCTTCATCCTGCGAACACGCCATGAGTGCATTAATGGCTGTATCGAGCCATGCGCTGATAAGAGGAATCAGGCTTGCTCGTTGATCTGGACGAGCTGTTAGAAAAAGCCATTGATCCTCCTTTTCATTTTTAACCCATTCTCGAAGTGAAAAAGCATTGGAAGTTGGCCTTAAAAACTTAAAGCCTTGAATATGATTAGTAAGGGTTGCTCGTACGGATAAGGTCATCTTTTCTCCCTCGGCATGAGTATAAGAAACGGCATCCGTTCCTTCAAAGAACTTTTCAAATTCCTTTAAGGGGCTTCGAACAAGAATGTGATAGAGATGTTGGATATTGCGTTCGTCCTTTAATTTATTTAAGGCAGCAGAAAGAAGGACTTTTCCCGCTTGACCCCAAAATTCATCACCTTTTATCGTTTCAGGAATAATGGAAGCTCCTAGAGTATCATAATGGGTTTCTGTAAGACACTCGGCCCAAGGAGACCAGTGCTCGGTACGTTGATCAAAAGGATTTAAGAGCAAATCTTGGCCTTCTCTATAGTATTTAGACACAAAATTTCCTGTCATATCTACAATAAGAGCTCGATTGAGCCGATTGCGAATTTGAGGCATGAGCGTATGAAAGCAATTGGTTTTTCCTGCACTTGTTGTTCCCGTTATAAGGATATGGGAGGTTTCTTTATCTTGAGCTAAGGGAAGGTGATCTAAATAAAGATCTGAAGCTTGGTCAGTTTTTTGAAGATTCTTTTTAAGCCTTTTTGCGGAGACGATTTGACTGCCACGTTCAAGTTTTTTCTTTGAGGTGATGTATCCTCGATAGATAAAGAAGGCGAGTAAAAGAACAAATATAAATAAGGCTCCCCAAAGGCTTTGGTTGAGGATCTGCCAACACGTCTTGTCCACATAAGCCATATGTTTGAGAATATGAGGGTTTTTAAGAACATCTAATGATCTTACGTTGCGAGGAATCCTCCCTCCCTGACCACAGGCAAACTCCTGCGTAATGCGAGTTGGGTCATTTTGGCTCATGTTGACCATAAACTCAGCATGGAGATGTTCTTTATAGAGACACCTTTGATACGAAGTCGTTTTGATAAAAAACAGAAGGGCAAACACGCCTAATCCCACACAAAATGAAACCAAGAAAGTCGCCATACAAATTTGCTTGAACATGTGGAGGGTGTGAAGAGCCAGTTGACCTCCACGGGTATAAAAGTTTAACATGAATAAAACCTCAAGGTTGAAGAAAATGATAGAAACAGGCCCAACCCTAATGATAACCGTTCCTCATTTTGAGACCTCTCACCACCCCTTTTGGATAAGGAAATGCATCGTCCTTTCAGCCCTTGTTGCTGGAGGAATAGGAGGTTATTTAGGAAAGAGCGTCTTCTTGGGAGTGGCCCTTTATTTTTGTGCGGTAACCCTTTTCGATGGAATAAGCCATTATATCCTTCACCTAAAACCCTCCCAGTTCGCAGATCCTGAGGAGCTAAAGAAATCGGAGAGAGTAACTCCTGAGGAATTTGACATTTATTTTGAGACACGCCGGTATATTCGTTTTGTAAGTTTTGGTTTGGCCAGTATGGCTTTTGGGATCGCTTTTTTCCTTTTCACCTATGCTCCCCCATTTTTTTGCGGAGCTTATGTCGTTTCCACCCTTTTAGGAATTCTTTATGTGCGATTCTTTGTAAATATACCTCGTCCTCGGTTGATCTATCGAGATGATCGGTATTACGTTCCTCGTCCTGTTCCCAGACTCGGATACATATCAATGGAACAGTTGGCGGCGGCTTCTGTAGGATTGCATCCTTATGGTCTTGTGGACGTTTGATAGAGATACATTTCATAGCTTTTTCTTAACCTTCGATTTTCTGATTTCCGCTTCTTTTTCAAGAAACTCTTGTTGTTGAATAAGCTGGTCTTCTATTCTTAAAAGCTTTTCTTTGACTTCCTTTTGAGGCTGGTTATTCACTTTAAAATCAGGTCCCAATCCTTGACCGTTGGCATGCTGCTGAATCTCTGAGAGAGAACTCTCTCCTGTTGGATGGGAAATGTTGGCTTTAGCTTGTTCAAAAGCTGCATCCATATCAGAGGCTTTTGAAGGGAGTCCATTAACTCCCACATAGTTTTCCACTTGACTCATTTTTTCTTCCATAAATCTCTGTTGGTAATGATGATTGAGCTCAGGACGGGAGGTGAGGAGGGTCTCGGCTTCTCGAATCCCCATAGGACCTGAGGAGTTGGGAAGAGATTGAGTCTGAAGCCAATCGACGTATTCTTGATTCAGACTTTCATTAATATTTCCTGCATTTTGCTTCGTCCAAGAAGCCATTTGAGAATAGGATTTTGATTTTTGAAGACTTGCATTTGCTTCTTCTCGATATTGGTGAGACTTTTCAAAAGAGGCATTTAGACTGTCCACAACCCGTTTTCCTTGATCACTCAGTTCTGAGTATCTTGAATCATGGGCAGCTTGAGAAGCTTGGCTAAGCGCTTCTTGGAAATGGCTTTGTTTAGAATAATCTTTGGCGTGAGACCAGAGATCTCGATCAACCTTTGACCCTATGAACTGCCCTCCTATACTCGCTGAAGCCTTTGCTGAGACTCCATTACCTAAAAGCTGAAACCCAATACCTGTTTCAAGACCAGCTGACGCGCTTGCAAGGAATTGCATAGCTCTTTCTTTGGAGATGCTATGATCTCTGGCAAACCGATCGACCAGTCCATCGAGCTTTGTAAAGGCTTGGTTTGTAGTGGCTGTTGTTCCTCGGGAATAACTCTCACTTCCTGACTCTTGTTTAGCTTTGTGTGTGCTAAAATCCATCACCTGGCGGTTATGATCTGCTTCAGCTTGAGCACTTGCTGCCATTTGGGTTTCAGACATTTGTTTTGCCTGGGAAGCTTGCTCTGAATAGCTATTGCTTAGACTTTCTGAGAAATTCAAACTGGATCTCAGGTTTGAATTAGCAACACTTATAATATGGCCTCCGTCACTTCCTGTTGTGCGGCTAATGACGCCATCATTTTGCGTAAAAGATCCTGAGCTGTAGTTTGGTGAGAGATTCTGCTGGCCAAAGGATGAGTTATAAGCTTGGAGTGTTCCTTGACTCACGTTTCCGAAACTATAGTTTCCACTGATAAGATCTTCTGAAGCACGAGAAGCTGCTGCTGTAGCAGGGCCTGCCATGTGGGAGGCCAAATGAACAAAGCTTGCGGCTCCTCCTTTTACCAAGGCATAAGCCAAGGCTCCTACAGAAATAGACATAAACCCTGTTTGGGCGGCCATGTCAGCATGAAGATTCATAAACCCAACAGAATTAGCAATTGTAATCCCTGATTCTTTGGCGTTTGTAATAAGGCCTAACCCTTTCGATTTGACAGAGACATTCATAATAAAGTTAAGAATGGCATAAAGAGGGGGCCAGAGTTGAACCCAAAGGACAAGGCCGATCCATCGGTTGATAAAACTCCACCCTGAGGGAAGAAGAGCTAAAGGTAAAATGAAAATAAAGCTCGCATAGATGAGAGCTTCCATCACATTCTTCATGGCAATGAGCTTTTGGGCAGCAACGCCTGCGAGTGTTTCTTGATTCGCCCGTTGTTGAAGATAAGCTCGCCTGACAGCAAAGTTAGGAGCATTGCCTAAGGCTGTTGATTGAGATTCAATTGAATCCACCACAGCATAAACCATCATTTGCTGCATCATATACTCTTCTGCCGATTTGGCCATTTGTGTCATGTAATTAAAGGCTTCCGGAAGATATTGTTTAAGTTGAGTTGCTGATAGAGATCCTAAAGAAGGAGAGGTTTTCTCGTGTTTTCCAAAGACTTTATCTCCAAAAAACTGGAAAGCATTTTGAACATCCTTTTGTAGTAGATCATTTAAGAGATTGACCCCTTGTTCACAAGTGATGATTTTAGCTCTTTGGTTTTTCCCTGGCGCTTTAAAGGTAAAGGACCTTGCTGGGGAAGGACGGGAACTGACAAGCTCCCAAATATCTGGGGCATTCTTTAAATCATGAAAGGTATATTTTTTACCTAATAAAGCTTCATAAACCACACATTGATGAACAAAAGACCGCAGAGTTTCTGCGAGATCAGAATTCGTAACATGAAAGGTTCGTGCGCTTGCAATGAGGTTGGAAGCCATAACAGCACCTGTTTTGTGGTATTTGAGGTCATCGGGAAGAGAGAAAGTTTTTTCGATCTCTCTTGTGGCTCTGTCTCCTAAGCGACTAATGACCCCTGCCACAGCTCCGAGTCCCCAAGGCACATGATCAACCGTAAACCGATTGCCACTTACTGGATCATGAATATGAACCCGACAGGTAGGAGCAAAAAAAAGCATGAGGGCGAGAAGAAACGGAATCATCCAAGTGTTCACAAACTTCATATGATTCCCATGGACCATGGTGGCAACAGTCCAAACAAGCCCAATGATCAAAGAAAATCTTACCAAAGGTTGGTAAAGGGTTCCTGTCTTTGAGTTAATTAAGGTCGCAATAGCGTTAAAGGTCGTGTCTAAGACCTCGCCCGCCCCATAGGTGGTTATGACGAACATCATAACAGCGGTACAGAATGGCAGTGTAGCAGAGAACAGAAATGTAGAATTGTAGAGGAATCTTTAACACTGAGTCCTCGTGCTTCCGGTTTTCTTTTCTTATGGAGTTGAGTCATTCCTATTTCCTTTTTTTTTCTGTATTTCTGTTCTCTGCCATTCTGCTACACTGGACTCTGCTTCAGAGGCCTTCTGCATTAATGCTCCCCACCTTGCTCATGAGATTTTTCTCCAAAAGCTCCGTCTTGTGGACAATGCTGATGACTTGTTCAATTTGCTTAAAACTTCCCATGCGTTTTTCGATAACGCGCGTTCGTGTGGCTTGAAGGGACTTTTGGAACTGGTTGATTTCTGCATCATCGATTTGAGCAAGCCTGATATGATCAATGCTTTCGTGAATCACATCTAAAATTTCAGAAAGGTATTGAAACAAAATGTCAATGGCTCCCAGTTCAGCATAATCGAGGATATCTATAGGAGATCCCCCTCTTCGATAGGAGGTTGAGACATTGATGATCTTATAAAAAGGAAGACGGGTTGAATTTAAAAAGGCAATTTCTTCTCCTGAGAGGGCATCATCCATATAGATTTTGTTTTCAATGGAACCCAAAAGAGTCTTGACCCTCTCAATGAGTGAATTTTCTGTCTTAATTGTAAGGGAGCCGTGCTCGAGATTTAAGCACTTCTCAGCATCTGTACATCTATAAAGTTTGACAGTACCCCCATGAAGAAGCGCAGAGAGAAGGGCATCTTTATGGGCGAGAGAAGGTTTGGCTCGAATTGAATAGTTTCCGCTGTCTTCCTTTTTGGAGATAATGGTTCCTGAAAGGGACATAAAGAATTCTGCGAGATTCCGATCTTTTCGAAGAAAGTCATTTTCTTGAATAGCTTTCCATGCGAGGTTAAATTCTGTTCCCAGCATACTCGCAAAGCGAGGATCTTTCTCTCCAGCCTTAGTTACTTGAGAAGTTTTGTTTCCTGCTCCGCATTCTTGCCTTGCCGCTGCATAATCAGAAAAACCCCCATAATGTCTATCCGTTCCAATCATTTTACAAAGATGACGCTTACTCGCATCCGACTTTGGCCAAACAGATCCTAAAGTTGTGGCTGCAAGCTCACAGGAATTGATATTGGATTGGTTTATTTTTTGAACGAGATCATTGAGCTCTGTCATAATGTTTTTGACCTGAGGAGACATGGTCTCAATGGCTAACAACAGGGCATAGCTCCCCATGTTAGAGCCAATCGCTTTTAAAGCCTCGATAAGTTGTGGTGAGCTAATATGAGAAATGGCTCCCATAAACATATCAATACCTCCACACCCGGCCCTAAAATCAGGAAGCTGGATGGTTGCAAGTTGAGACGTATGGACTTGGTTTCGAGCAAATAAGTTTCCCCCCGTATAATACCCCGCTGTTTGATCTTGATAGGCACAAGATCTGCTCATGTTGGATGCTCCCCCCAGTTTATTAAAGAACTCGGTGAGGTCCGCATTCACATTGGCTTGAGCCAATGTATTCAAAAACCACGTCAAAAGAAAAAGAAGAGCAAATATGAAACAAAACGGAAATGTTTTTTTCATAAATTACCCCATTTCATAATGAGCACGCGAATACGATCTTCGATTTGATCATGGGTGCTCATTCCATAACTTAAGGGAATGACTTTCCCTGTCTTGGGTTCAACAGCGAGGAGTGCGGGAACAGACTGAATCCCCAGGGCTAGGGCAGATCCGTTATCAACTTTTGTATGGGGGAATTCCGGCAAAACATTCCCATCTAAACTAATAGGCAGCACCTCCCAATGATACTTCTCGGAGAAGACTTTAACGGTAGGAGCAAACTGCTTACAGTAAGCACACCTACTTGAATAAAAGAAAAACAAGCCATAGGTTTTGGAGAGGGCCAGAATCTGGGCGTCCATTTTTCTTCGATCTTGATCCAAATACACATGCCGCGCGGCTTGAGACGTCGGATGGCGCAAGGTGTAATCGAGCTTTGGGGTGGTATAAACAACCTCCATCCACTTCTGTGCAAACCGTGTTCCACGATCCATCAGTTCTTTTTGAATTACCATATAGGCTTTGACGTTCTGGTAAGTCGGGTTTAAAATAGCGATGGCCTTAAGACGATCTACTTCTTTTTTAAAAGTCCCTAAGCGCACAAGAGGATCATTTGGAGTTTTATCAGCTTTACTTTCAGGAATTTTTCTTTGATGTTCAACAACTTGAGAATTTCTTTTCTGTTCTCTGATCTCTACTTTCTGATATCTGTCCTCGTACCAGTGCCATCCTTCGACCTTATGATCGTAATAGTTGGCAACCGCAGGATGAAGCTTAAGTGGCAGAGATAAACAAAAGATCAAATAGATACTCTTAAAATGGAGAGACTTCATTAAAAATCTCCCGAGTTAGGCTTATTGCTAGACTGAGGAGAAGTGTCTCCAAAGGTTTTAAACCCAGGGGTCACAACCCCAGGAGTCTTAAATCCATGGGTCATTTGTGAGACGCGATTGGATAAATTGCGGTTTACAACATTGACGGTAGTTTGAGTGATTTCCTTGGCTTTCCCTATAATTTCAGCAAAGAGCTCACTGAGATCAAGGTGATCAAAATCAAGGCGGGAAAGTTCGTCTATTGTAAACCCCCTGCATTCAGGATGTTTTGACTCTCCCCACCCTATTCTGAGTTGTGGACGTCCTTGTTCATGGAGAATGCGGGCAAGCTTTGTTGGAAAGCAGCAATAGGACGTTTTTTTGCGAATGCAAACGCCAGCAAGTTTTTCTGCACAATAGGTACCAACTTTAACACAAAGACGGTTTCTTTGACGTTTTGCAAGATCCTTTTCTTCTGCCTCACAGTGGGCAAGGTTTATGGATTTTCCCCATCCTTTGTTTTTTAAACAACAGTTTTTAAAGTTTCCAAAGGCAATGGTACATTTCCGCGAATCTCCTTTAAAGATCTGGATCGAATTGATGTCATGTTGGGAGGCTCTGATCTCATCTTGAACGTTTTTTAGAATCGATAGTTTTGCAATAGCCTCTGGCATGTCACGATTCGGGGTTGAGGTTGGAGGAGTGCCTCCAGGAGGAAGAGAAACGTTTCCTGTTGAGAGCCTTTCTTGTCCTTCTCTGGCGCTCACAGCACACCGGTACGTTTGTTCCCACTCAATACACTCACCACCCATTTCCTGAAGGCAGGTTGATTGAATCTGCTCACAAGTTGACTTCCGTAAAGCCTCACAGGTATTGGGTGAAGAATAGGAACAGCTATAAAGATATTCATATCGCCAGCAACTGCGTGTAATTTGTCTGGAAGTAGGTGTTCTATTAGGGCCTGTTGTTGCTGTTACAACCCTCGTTTCAGAACCCTTTGGACAGATTTGTTGGACAAGTGTGCATGCGCGTTTTTTCGTCTTCTCTTCCATCTCTCCACAATCAGAGGTCCATACTTCAGGACTGATATCAACCTTTTCAGGTGCATACATACGAGCAACCGGATAGTATTTTTTAGCGGAACACTTGGGATCATCAGGTTGGTGATTCCCAGCGCTACACCAGTAATGAGAGTACTTTGCAGGATCAATGTGCACACTTGGTGGAATAAGATTTTTGGCACAGCGAAACTCAACAGGAGGCTTCGATTCTCGGCATGTTTGGGTAATGTATGTGATTCCTTGGTTTCGATTGGAAAGAGGTGATTTAAGGACCTTTTCTGGGTTTTGAACTGAGTCTGTTGAGTTCTTAATCAAAGGATCTTTGTCTAGATCAATAAGAAAATAAGGCCTACTCTCGGTTGTGCGTTTTAAAGCCTTTGCATTTTCACTATTGTTAAAGACGGATTCCGTTGCCCCTTTCAGTGTAGAGGCATTATCGAGACTTGTTTCCGAAGGACTCGCTGTTTGAAATTCTGGAACCACCTGAGGAGATGTTGTTTTTGTTGTATCTTTGGATTGTTTCTGCCGCTCTTTAGCATAATCCTTGAAAGACGCATTCAGCGAAGGCCCTATAAAAGAAGAGATAAGAATAATAAGTGTTAGAGGCTTTCTCATGGAAGCCTCCTGAGATTCTCCAGCAATAGACCAGCTTCTTGAGAGGTATTTCCCTTCGATGCAAACTGCTCCAATGCATATCTGAGAGAAACGTTTCCTGTTAAGCGATCGTATGAATTGTCTTCAGCTTTTTTTGGGCTTTCATTTCTTAAAACAAAAGTAGGGACCGCTGAAATGACATAATCCTCAAACAAGGTAGGATCGATGATAATTTCTTCCTGAAGTTCTTTAAGTTTTTCAGCAGTCTTTTTAAAATTCCCCCCAACCAAGCCTCTTAAAACAAGCTTTCCACCCACAGCATTAACTTGAGCCCCTAAAGCTTTGAGTGCCTGTAGAGGCATAGAAAAGGAGACAAAGACGAGCAGTCTTGGATAACGGGCTTCATCCTCACTTGGCTGTAAGGTTTTGAGTACGATTTCATTCCCACGTTGGGCAAGGGTTTGTGCCACTTTACAAGATTTGTTTTGGTGCACTGCTCTTGTAGCTCCCTCCACAATCGATCTGGCTTCTTTCTGATGGGTTTTAGAGAGCGTATCTGCTTGGTGGGTCAACTCTCTGATCCAAGAGTGATTCGAATCTAAATCTTGATTTTTCGCCTCAGCGAAGGTGCTTAATATAAAGCCTACGAGCATTAAATGAGTAAAGATTATAGGAGGCAGCATGTTCTCCTCCTCCAAATCAGGTATCCAAAATCCTCGCCTTTGTAGGGATAGTTTCGCCCTGCTGACCATAAAAGGTCACTTCTTCCTAAAGGATGGCAACCCTCAACGGTGGCAGGGACAGGATAGGTCATCTGAGTCTTGTATTGACTCTTTCGAATAATAGGCATGGGATATTTGTCGCAAAGACCCTTGACTCCTGCATATCCCCACAAGAGGCCTTCACGATGGAGCTTGGCGATAAAACGTTGGGTGAGGAGAAGGCTGGCTTGAACGCCTCCACTATGAGCTGAAACAGTCCCTGTAAAAGGATAAAGTGAGCCCTGACATCCTCCACACCAGAAAAGGGCGTCATAGCTAAATCCACTGCTAGCGGCTACACAATCAGCAGCACATGCAGCTTGAGCAATGGCATTTCCAAACAAAGCCGCTTCTGGATTAATAATAAAACTGGTTTCATCATCATTCCACAAGAGGTCAAACTCTGTGAGATAGGCCACATCAAATTGAGTCTTTTCCAGACAGATAAAATCAACTAAAAGCTCAAGCCAATAGATCAAGGGATAGACATACCAATGCACTTGATAAAAACTTTGTTGCATATGGCCTTTTGAGGCATGCCCTACCGCCCCATGACCTCTGATCCCCTGTGCAGGGCCTAATCGAAGACCTCCTAAATTAACCATGCAATAGGGTGAGCGGGTCACATCAACAAGTCTTACGGGTTCCCAAAAGGATATGGGAATACCAATGCGTGGAGGAGAAGGGCAATTACAAATCAGACTTTTAGGATCACGTGGTCCTTCTCCTTTTGCAACCATCATTCCTGCAATGGTAATGGGGAAAATACAGCGCCAGCAAATATCTGAGATGGGATTAACAAAGCGTCCCACACACGCAGCTGATAAAGCTGAAGAGCTTATCAATAAAATACCAAGAGCAACCCCAAGAATGTAAATTCTCTTCATTGTGTGTCCTCTAGAGCAATTTCAGAAACTTTAAGCTTTAGCCCTTCCTGAACCACAACAGCTGGAACGTGTTTAATCTTGAGTTTTTTGGTTAATCTTCCTCCTTGATCAAAATAAACGGGCTGTTTCCATTTCTCCATCAAGGCAAAAGGAGCACCTGAGGTGAGGATGATTTTTGGTTGTATATGGGTTTTGAAAGAAGACTCTATCGAGGATACACTTACCCATGACACTTGAGCTTCATCCTCCCCATCAATGAAGATGAGAGGAGACGATAAAGACCGCAATGTAAGCGGATTGAACCTTGTTCCTGCTTTCTGAAAAATTCTTCCTTTATGGTCTTTGAGATTATAAGGAACAACAAGCGAAGGATCATAATAAAATATTCTGGATGTTGTCGCTTTTGTAATTCCTGTAACAGGTTGTGGAAGGCGAATTCCATCCTCTGCTCTTTTAAGAAGGGTTTCTTGATCTCGTGCTAACGATCCATCCTTTTCGAGAGCTTCAAGTTTATGTTCTATCTGTTTAAGAAGATCAGGTTCTTCAATCTCAAAAGTATGACCATGGATGCCAAGGTCTACGGCCTTAGCAGTTATCAGTAGCCAGTAATCAGTAATCAGAAAGGAAAGAAGAAAAGATAAAGTCTTCATTTCTCACCTTTCATTCTCTGTTTTTCAGATAAAGAAACCTTTCCGATTACTGATAACTGATGACTGATAACTGGGAGGGGTAAGAGACAAAAACACCTGCCGGTAATGCACTCCTCTTTGACGAGCCCAAACTCTTCATAGCGAGAATCAAAGGAACGAGGATGGTCTGCACTGACAAACACATAATTTTTTGGAATGATAGTATCTTTAAGGGGATGGAGGATTTTTCCATCTTGAGTTGTTTGATGCAAAGGTCCAATATGATGGGTATCAATAAGAAGACGAGTTTGCGTTTTTTCAATATAGAGATGGTTATGATAAATATGAACGTGATCTCCTGGAAAACCAACCAGCCGTTTTATCAAATGAAGTCCTTTGAAGAAATGGGTTGGATGATCATGAATGCTCACAAAATCATTATAGTGTGGGGTCAACCCTTTAATGCAGATAAAGGCTTTGTAGGGCAACGACGGCGTGTAATTGATATAGAGGCGGGTTTGAGTGAGAACAACACTCAAAATCATTCCTAAGCCTACGATTCCAACAGTCGAACTATTCCAAAGCACATGAAAAACTCTATAAATCCTATCGATAGAAGTGCCCCTCATGTCTCTCTCCGTTGAGAAACCTGTTCAATAGCTTCGGCAAGTTCCATGCCCCGGTTGGTAAGGGCTTGCACTGCAGCAAATTCTTCCGCTTTCGTGGAATAAAGAATAAGAGAGAAAGGATCGAGAAGAAGTCGCCCAATAGCATAGCCATGAGGTCCATAGATCATGACTTCTGCATATTGCCCTTGTTTGGTTTTAACAGACGTCAACATGGCTTCCATCGTAGGGTCCATGGAGATGCGTTTTGATTCTTTGAGTTGTTTGATGGATTCTGGTTTTTGAGCTAAAAGACACATCCAATCGGAATTCTCAAAGGCTGCTTGGGCCGCAGGGCTTGCATAAAAGTCGTTGACCGATTGAGTGCCTACAACTAAGGACCCACGGTATTTCCGAAGACGCCTTGCAGCTGTTTCAATGAATGTTCCTGATTGACGTCCTCTTAACATATCCCAAGCCTCATCAAGAACAACATGGCTGGGTGTTTTACGATCACCGAGGTAAAGTTTGTTCGTGATTTGAACAATGATCATTTGCACAATAACTTCTTGAAGATCTTTACGCTCCTTAAGCTCTTCGAGTTCTACGACAACCATGGCTGCAGAGAGATCAACGGTTGCTGGTCCATTAAAGAAACGTCCATAAATCCCGTCTTTTGTGTATGGAAAAAGTTTTTGACCTAGATTTTTGGCTAAGGGTTCAGGGTGATCGGTTAAATGGTCTGCCACATCGGTGATGGAGGCTTCTCGTTTCTTGCGATCCCATGCAGCCTTTAAGACTTGCTCGATAAATGAGTTCTCAAGATCTCCTGTTCCTTCACGGGGCGCTGCCATCAAAGAAAGGATAGGCTTAAGCATCGCAAGGGCATCTTCCGATTCAGCTTCATTATCAACGGGAAGGGAGGTAAAGGGATTGATGCAAATGGAAGAGCGAGGCGTAAATTCGATATACTCACCGCCCAATAATTTGACGGTTTTTTCAAAACTCCGCCCCACATCAAGAACAAAGACTTGCCCTCCTTGACCTAAAGTACTAGCGACAAGTTCTTGCATGAAGACAGATTTGCCTGAGCCAGATTTACCCACGACTGAGACATTATAGTTGCCTTCTTGGTTATCAAAAGGACTCCAGGTAAAGATCTGGCCTCTCCTCCCTACTAATAACATTCCAGGGGACGGAGTCCCTTTCCATTCTCCTTGGAGAGGTAAGAGATTGGCCGATTCCGTACTGAGGGTGGTTTTTAACTTTTGGAGATAATAGAGATCTTGGGTCATGCCTTCTCCCCAATTCATGGGAAGGGTTGATAAGAAATTGGGCAATTGAATATAAGAGTCCGCTTGGAGTTGCCATCTTTTTGAGCGAAATAGATTCACAAGAACCTGATCGGCATGTGAGGCTTTCTCCTTAGGACAAAATAAAGTCACCATAAAGCTTGTTTGAATAAAACGTTCTCCCTTGCTTTGTTGATAACGCACAAAATCAAGTTCTCTGGATTGTTTTAAAAGGATAGGAATGCGTTTCCCAATTTTAGAGCGGGCCTGATTTTCTACCCAGGATTCCCGGGATTGAATTCGCATTTTGGTGCGTTCTTGATCACAAATGTGAATGCCATAATGAATCATAAATGGATAAGGAATTTGCAAAAGATCTCGCAAAGGATCTCCAATGAGATCTCCCATGGCGTGCAAAGACCATTGGTCCGGCTCTCTTCTGACTGAATAGGTGCGAATGATGGATTCCGTTTCATTGATAGCGATAAAATCTTTTGTGATTTGCAAGCTATTTCTTGAGGAGGGGATTTGTAAATCTAGGCTATCAAAAGGGTTCCATTTTAAGTCAGATGGGTTTGTTGAAGAATAGTAGTTAATGAGTCCATCCAACGTATTAAGAAGGTCATTAGCGTTCCAAGTTTTAAGAGGCATGCCTAAGGTTTTAAGAGCTGTTTTGACCTGCTCTCGAAGATCGAGGAGTTTTTGCTCTTCGACAGGGTTATCTATGATGCCTCTCTGAGAATAAGCGACAATACATCGAAAATCCCTTAAACACAGATTTGGCAGAGCAGGATTACTTTGAAATACTTTCTCGTTCAAGAAAGACGTTCTTCGTTCAGCCAGCTTTTGAAAAATTCCAGAAGATGAATCCTGAGTCCTTTGCAAGTCGCGTACAGACCTCCAGTAATTTAAGATGTGTCCAATACGAGGATCTGCCCATAGGATAAACTGAATATGCGACCCTTCAGGAAGGGTGTGTTGAAAGAGACCACTAATTTCGCGCTGCATTTCCTCCGTACAGCCTATCATGGGGTAAGTTTCTAAAACAAAGCCCACGCTAGATTCATTATGGAAGATTTCCTTCACAGGGTCATAGCTTCGATAGGGAAGAAGGGAGCTGATGGGGTAATAGCTCAAGTATTGATTGATCAACTTCAGGGAAGGAGATTCAATCTCAACCCCATATTCTGTCCGTTCATGGAGAATCCCTGCAACCTTATGTCCTGCTTGAGAGAGAAGCTTAAGCATGCCCACCTACAGTTTCTGATGTTCTGGCCAAGAGTCAGTCCTTGGTGAGGGGCAAGACTGAAGGTTTGGAGAGCAGGTTATTGAGGTGGAACTCAAGTCTTTATTCCTGGGAACATAAATATAAGATGCTTCATGGTAGATTTTGTCCCCATCTTCATAGGCTGCCATCCACATTTTGAGATGGGTTTTAGGATGAGGTTGATTGTTTTTAGCCTCTATAAAAGACTCTGGTTTTAGATCTGAGGAAGGTGCAGGTTCTTTGGAAGGAATCTTTTCTTCCGAGCTTTCTTGTAAAGGAAGCTGTTCATCCTCCACCATTTGATTGACTTTGCTTAGAGACTGACAGCCAACACCTCTTCCAGGAGGACAATCAAAAGTCTCTGAGTAGGGAGTGCAGCTGCTAAGGACTAAGCCTAAGAAAAGGGAAATAGATTTGGTTTTCATTATTGATCTCCATCTGTGTTTAAAGATTCGTCTTGATAAGACTCGTCTTGGAAAGACGCGTCTTCAGGAAGCCAATTTTGGGAATCAGATTGGCCTTCCAGTTTTTGAAGGGCTTGTTTACGGGATTCGTTTCTAATTTTGCTCAGAGACCGACGAACACTCGTTTCTCCAAACCTTGTTCCTTGGGTAAAGACAATGTCGACTTCTCGACCCGCAGCGACTTGTAAAACCGGCTGAAGCTGTTCAGCTCGCTTGATAAAGAAATCAGCATACTTTTCTAAGGCATTGGAGGCTCCTTGAGCGGCTCCTGCTGACAAAAGCTGTTGTCCAGCTAAAGCTTGTCCTTGGAGGAATAATCCATTGCCTTGCCCCACAGGAAGAAATGATCGCTGCTGTTGAGCCCCAAAGAATTGACCCATGCCACTAAAGAAACCTCCGACAAGGCTATTGCGAATCAGAGGACCAGCTTTATCGGCAACAATCCCTCTCACGCCAGCTCTTCCATCTTCTCCCACCACGTACCCTTCCACCTGGGTTTCAGAAATTTCTCCGGTGAGTCTTTCGGTGCAGGTTAACTTCTCAAGGCGCATATAAACCCGTTCAGAGGATAAGTCTCCATAGCAGGAGGCTAAAATATGGCAGGCTTTAAGGTCTGATTTAAATTTACGAGGTAAATTGCCATGATCTGTAATTCTTAAAAGCACAGGACGAGGATCGGATTGGGAAGAAACGGCCGTTGAAGCATCTACGCCTCCCAATAAAATGGCTTTAGCAAATGTTCCTGCGGGAAGGGTATTTTCGATCGTCAACTTATCGAAGGGTGATCTACTTGAGGTAGACTTACCGGAGGTAAAATTACCGGAGGCAGACATGCCTTGTTGGTTAGGCAAAAGACGATTTGATAGCTTCAACATAACTTTACGTATGCCTGAGGAGGGAGAAGAATTATTTCCATCTGTAGACATAGACGGAAGAGCGTGAGTTTCTGGTATAGCCTCTTCCTGTCTATTTTCTTCAAGTTCTGTAATTTTTTGTTGGATCTTATCTTCCTGTTCGGCTGAACTTTTAATGTTAGCCATGAGGAGTTTTTCTAGAGCGTCTAACTTTTGTTGGGTGATCTTGTACGCAGCCTCTGTCTTTTCCACCCAAACCTCTTGGGAACTCAGCCTTTGACTAGCCGTTGTGATATTAGTCTCTTTGAGTGCAGACGAATCTGAAGCCTCTGAAGAACTTCCTTGATCAACGGACCAGAGGAGAAGACCTATAAGGCCTAACCCTAAGACACAGGCGATTCCTGCATAAAGGTATTGTTTCTTTTTGAGCTGGAATGCAGGAGCGATCATGATGTTCTCCCTTGGAGTTCATCCTTGGGCTTGGCCCGAGGACCAGGCTTTGAGATAATATAAAGCTTGGCTTTTTCATTAGAATTGAGGGTCTCTTTCGAGAGGTGAAGGACTATATCTTTTGGAAGGGCAAGGTTTGCCTCTTTTAAGAGAAGTGGGTCATTCCCTTGATTTTCTAATGTATAAATTCGGGCTTCATAGTCGTCATCCCTCGGATCTGGTGCCCGAGAGCCTGCCCCCAACTTGATTGGGGGGCAAGTCTTATAAAGAGCCAAAAGCTCGAGCTTGAGATTCTTAGAAAGAATACGGTCAGCATGGGTCAAAGGAGATTTTATAAAGCCTTTCAGATTTTCCTGCGTTACCAGCTCTTTCATCAAGTTTATGGGATAGGCCAGCTGAGAAGCACCCTCATGAGATGTCTCTTTAAAGGAGGTCTCCTTGGAAAAGGCTTGATGTTTAAAGAGAATACTTTGGGATTCCACAGCTTGAGGAATAAGCTTTAGATCCTGGGTCAGTCCTTCTTCGGTAATAAGGGTGATGGTCATGGAATTTAAGGAGGGAGATATAGGCCCAGGAGAAAGTTTAAAAAAGATCTGTCCATTTTCTTCATCGCTTTGGACTTCAAAGGCTCCCTCATTTCCAAAGACTTGCTGGATGCGATCTCCTACAACTGCAATGCGGTTTTGCTCTGTCTCAGAAATAATGACGTGGGTGCTTTGTTGATCCACAAGGGGATAGGTTTGAAGAGCAAAGCAGCTTTTACTTGAGATTTCGATGATAGAAGCAAGCATAAAGAATGGTAAGACGGATTTTTTCATATTTATGACTCCAATTGACTGGTAAGAAGTTTAAAAGACTTGATAAGAAGACGGCCTGCTTTGTAAGCAAACTGAAACTGATACCGATCTCTTGATTGAGAGACCCGCTTTTCACCGACGAATTGGAGAAGATCACCTGTCAGCTCAACGGTAAGGTGATAGGGATCAACTTTAGCAGAATTCGCTTGAAAACTTGTGGTGACATGATCTTTCTTAAGGCGCTCTTCATCACGTAAAAGATGGGCTTTAAGAGGGCCATATCCTTCTGAAACGGTGTTTCTTAAGATAATATCTCGTTTATAAGCAGCACTTTCAGGACTGCTTTCAAGAATGAGATCGGCAAAAAATAAAGCCATTTCTTCAAGGTAAGAGGCTGAGACTTTGTTCTTCTCAAGCCAAACTTCTTGCTTCAAATCAGGAGGCATCACAATAATGCGCTCCCGATGAAAAAGCGTAAAAAGGGCCTGGGTAAAATTAAGACTCAACAACCCAACACTTAAAGAAAGCAAAAGGTTCCTTTGGTGTAATAGATCTCCTAATCGATGATTTAAAAGACGTATCTTCATCCCACATACTCTCGGATATAAGAGGGAGGTAGGGTGGGAAGCTTTTTGTTATTCTTAGGGAGATGCCAATAAAAGGCATGCTTTAAGGTACTTAAGCCAAATCGCTTTTTAAGATACGTGAGGGCCCAGTACCCGCCTCCTGCACAGAGTAAACCCAAAAAATGGTGTTCAAGAGCAATCCCAAAGAATACCGGACCTATAATTACCACAGCTTCATCGATGGTCCATTTTAGAAGACGTAAAGGATCATCCAAATGATGGAGGATAAGATGCTGATCGTAATCAACAGACATTAAATCACCATTGTAAAGGTTCCGAGAATCCAATCCTTCACGAGGTAAGCAAAGACACACCCCAGAATACCTGATGCGAAGACCCATCCACTTTGTTTGATAATTCCGTAAATAGCGGCAAACCCACAAACGCCTAAAAGGCCCAATCGCATGTATCCGCCCGTAAAGAGTTTTTCGACCTTTGTTATTTCTTCGCTTAAAACATCCCCCGTATGGGCCCAGAGATCATTGGGAAAGAGGACAGCCCCAAAAAGGAAAGTCGCAAAGAGAAGGAAAGGGCTCAATTGAGAATCAAAAATTCTAAGGAACTGCCCCCGCAAAAAGTGGGGGACAGCCCTTAGAGACTTCGCGTCACCCGGGGAAGACAAGAGGCAAAACTCTCCCAGGTTTTTACCGACGAGGTCCCAGCTTTCGCAAGGTAGATCCTCGCTTTCGCAAGGACAAGGATTGACGCATTTTTTACTGTCGGTAAAACTTGTATGGATAGGTAACAGCATGTAAGGGTCCTTTCGTGAGTGTGTTAGGATTTGTTTGGAGGGGACTCAAGCTCGCAAAGACTGCCTTCATGAGTCAGCGAAGGGCTTGTTTCATCACCTCTTAATTTTGTTGTCGATGAATTTCTGGAGCGAAGGTGTTCAACCTTCCCCTCATAGCCAAAAATGACGATGTGAGGGATGATACGTGCCCGATGGGCCTTATCCGTCTTGTGCTGGTAGGTGAGCTTTCCCTCCACATAGACAGAGTCGCCTTTTTTAAGGATATCCTTGATCCATCTCACCGTAGATTCCCGAAAAACCGTAACCTTGTGCCAGTCGGTGCACTTCTGCCATTCACCATTAGAGTCCTTCCAAGAGGAACTTGTAGCTAAAGAAAAGGTTGCGATTTCCCGCCCATCTTGGGTTGTCCATATCTCTGGAGCGCGTCCAACGTTTCCTTGAAGAATTACCTTATTTTGCATCTCTAATATCTCCTTTTAAATAGATCCTCGGGTCTATCGTCAGGTCCCCGATCAAGTCGGGGATGATCCGGGAACAAGCTCTATTCAGCATGCTTCTCTCCTGTGTAAGTTATGGTTTGAGGCATTGAGGCCTCTAAACGCGTTCTGAAAGTACGTGCCTTTGGGTAGTCTTTTGCAAAGACCCACGTCATTTTAAGGCGTAAGTCGTCAATTTTACGGAGAACGCTTTGGTCTTGACTGCCAATCCATAGGAGTCGTTCATCCTCACATTCGATAAACCACGCCTGAGCTATCTGTTTAAGATCCACCAACGACAGGGGCTCTTCGAGTATCTGCGACTCATTGAGTCGGAGGCCTTCAGCCAACTGGCTGCACCATCTTTTCCAGACAGGATCCTTGATGGAAGCTAAAATGGACTCTTTTTCTCGATCTCTGGCGGGGTTAACTTGCTTTTGCAGACTTTGGGATTCAATGGCTTCAGGGTCATCAAAATTCCCTTCCAAGACCCTCAAAAGATTGCCTTTTGATAAAACCCAATCCAGGGTTATGTGCCAGTTTCTTTTGCCTTCGCCCATCAAAAAGGGTAAGGTTTTGATGCGTAAGCAAAGCTGCTCCCATAATCGCAAATCGTTTTGAAAATGAAGGTCCAGAAGAGATTCCAGTCGGCGTTTCCGCTCATCCGTAAGCGAAATCACCTCCTGATTGACGTGCCTTCTCCACAGATCGACCATCAAAGCAGCCACTTTGGCAGAAGGTTTGGGAGTTACCCCATCGTCACGAGCCTCGACGGCGTCCTCGCTCGCCCGCGTGCGCGTATCCGCGCGGTGCTTTCTGTTTTTATTCTCTGTTGTATTCTCTGTATAGGTATATGAATGTAAATTTCTTACATTCGAGTGCAAGTTTTTTACATTCGACGTTTCCTTAATTGAGAGAGAGGAATCTAAAAAGGGCTCGCTCTTATTTTCATTCGAATGTAAATTTTTTACATTCGGTTGTAAGGAACTTGGATCGGACTCAGAATTTGTTATGCTATCTGCTTCTTCAATCGAAAATGTTTTTGGAAATTGACTTAGATGCTCTTCTTCCTGTGGAGAAGACAAAAAAGATTTCGAATATATATCAGGAAGGGATCGACCCATTGCTCTAAGGTCTTCCTGGATTTTTCTGAGATTAACTCGATATTGAGTTGTCTTATTCCATTTATCGAGTGGATGACTTCTTTCATCAATCCACCCTTGATCCACAAGCTCTTTTAAATACTTTCGCATTGTGGGATGGGAAACACCGAGCATGGTTTCTTCAATGAGCTCATTGGCAATTTTGTAAATCCATCCGTGACGAGGAGGCACATTACACTCAGGATTAAATTCTTTTTCTTCTTCTAACAGAAGGTCAAAATCTTTGACCCGCTGTGTCCAATACAAGAGTTGATTCAGAATAACGGCTTTAAAATGGTTGCCTGTGAGGTCTACTAACTCTTTCCGTATCAATGACACGTGTGTCGATGACACTTGTGTCGGTGACACTTGTTGATCTTTAAAATGATGAGGAACGCTTAAAGATCTGGGAAAAGAATTTTCTTCTTCTCCGTGACGACACAGTTCAGAAACAGAGGTCACCATCCCATCCCTCCTTCGAAAGCTACCTTCTTCTGAAAATAGGGGTTTTCTTTCGTTGAAGGATTGTAGTCTATGGGACTCCTGGCATTATTACGGATCTTAAATTTCTTTTTCCGAAGAGATAATATTCCATGAAAAAACGCATCCGAATTTTCTGTGGGCCTTACTTCTAAAAGGCAAGGCCAATTTTTATAGGTAATGATGGAAAGATTGTTCTCAATACGAGTATCAGCGGTACGCAGGGTGAAGGTTAAGTATTCGACCTTTTTCTTTTCTCCAAACTTAGCAAATGCTTTGTAAAGGTTTCTGTAAAAATTCTGGCAAAGCTTTACAGCTTCAAGTGTTGATGGCGAGGCGCTCTGTCCAACACAAAAACAAATTCTTGCTCTCCAGTACTCTTCTCCGCGTGGCTGAAAAGTTGAGAACATCTTTCCAAGAACATCTTCCTGGGTATCACTAGCTACAAGGTCGAAAGAAGAGGAGATGGGTTGAAAATAGAGAACGGCTCCTCCATAGACACCACGCTTGTCATCATTAGCGATAATATAGGTTGCCCTATCCTTCTCTTCTGGAGAAAGGAAAAAATTTTGATATATTTTTAAGAGACCCAAGAAAGAGTCGAGGGTGGCTCTGTGAAAATCATGTGCGTGTGGTTCAATAACTTTAAGCATAAGAAACTCCTCTGCTGTTGGTTTCGTTGAACTCAGCAAAGGACTTCTTCATAAAGCTTGCTCTTAGCATATCTTAAGAGTAAACTTCCTGACATATAGGCCTTTGTGAGGTCCTGTATATTTTTAATGGGCACCTGTGAATGTCGGCAAAAACGATCACAGGTGCTTTTTTGTGTGTGATGATTAGGGGCCCATCTTAATCTTCTCCTTGTGCGCCTTCAGTGGATTGTCACTCTTTGTTTTAAGAGGTTAGGCAACACCGCATTGAGATTCATATCGATCAGAGTCAAAATCCCATGAAACAGCCCATCGGATTCAGGCTTCACCTCTACAGCGTAGTCCCATAAATTATGCATATTGATGCTAAACATCTCGATGCTACGATATTCAAGTGGCGTCATTGCAACGCATAAAAAGGGAGTCGTTTCTTTGATTCCAAAGGCAATAAGATCTGCCATGAGGGCGCAACAAACGAGTTTACAAAGCTTTTCAAAGTCACGTCCTGTAACATCTTGATGAATTTGGAGCGAAATCATTCCGGTCCACACTTCCCTCATCCATGGATACAGAGTTCTTACATGCTCTTGAATGCGGGGATGAAGCATTTCTGTACTTTGGTTAAAGAGTAAGGCTCCACCTTGGATGCTGTTACTTTTATCGTTTGCAAGAAGAAAAGTGGCTTGGTCCAGCTCCACCAAAACCTCATAAATCGTTGGATTTTCTGCAAGTTTCTTCAAGAAAGGAATAATACGGTCTTTGTATAAACGTTGTTCTTCTGGTTCTATAAACTCAAACATGATGTCTCCTGTTGTGTAACACGCGTGTTCACTCGTGTTACTGATTGTTCGTGAATCGAACCCACAAAAGATTTGAGCAAAAAGGTAGACAGAAAAGTAAAGATTGGTCTAAACTTCAGGCTGAGAAACCTTTTGAGGTTCTTGTCTAAATGGGCGCCTGTGACTATCCGCAAAAATCTTCACAGGTGCTTTTTATCGTTTTTTCATTTGATCTTCCCCATTTTTTTCTTCTATTTTATCCTTTGTGCCAGAACATGTCGTATCTCGTCGACGTTGTTCTTCTTCAAAAATTTCAATGTCTTTCAACTGATAGGACACGTGTTTTCCAAACTTCATAAATATTGGTCCCTTCCCGGTCCATCTCCATCGACTTAATGTCGTAATAGGAACTTTCCAACGTTCAGACAGCTCCTTTGGCTTAAGATTTATGGTTTCCATAAAATTATCCTTTCTTGCCTTTTGCTTCCTTCTGTAGAACCTCCAAAATGAAAGGAAACATTCAACAATTGATTAAATATAAAACCTTCTACTTTAAAATGTCAACAAAAAATATTTATATTTCAATCAGTTATGCGAGCTGAATGCGTCCCAATGCGCTGTAAAAAAAATTTCCTGTAAGGGGGAAAAAATAATCTAAAATGCTCCTGTTCAGTGATATCCCCATTTGTGTTCTCATGTTTTTCCTCCATTATATTTTTTTAGGTTTGGTGCTGTTGCGAGAAAAAAGCAAAAATTGCAATATTTTTCTTGCTTTTCTCATTATATAGTCATATCATGAGTAAAATTGCTCATCAAGCTTTTTTTATTCCTTTTTGGAATGAAGTTAGGTACCTATCTAAAAGAAAATGAAATTTTGAGGTTTTACATATGTCTACTGCTCTTCAGATGCGTCTTAAACATCTTATGCAAGAGAAAAATTTAAGAACCAGCGATTTGGAAAAACTGGCCGGACTAAAAATGTCTGCGGTTAGAAATATCATGCTCGGAAAAACAAAGCATCCAAAAGCAGAAACACTTCGGGCTATTGCGGAAGTTTTGGGATGTAGCATTTCCGATCTTCTAGGCAAAGAAACACAAAAGGAAGAGGCCAATGCGTCTCCTAAAGTTGTACATCCTCAACTGTTGTTAGAGGCAGCACAATCTCTTGTCTCTCTTTTAGAACAAGAAGGTGCAGATCTCACACTTGATCAGGCTTGCTTGATTATAAAGGAAACCTATGCTTATTCTACTCAAAATGAGTCAAAGAAGGTTGATCATCAATTTGCCAAATGGTTATTCTCTAAACAAAAATACTCATAGAATCAGGGAAGAGAAAGACCGTGGATATCGAGATAGCCTTTAATTTCAAATGTACGGGGATGGGCAAGTCCAAAGTTTTCAATGTGGAATGAAAGGTACTTGCCTACCATGATGTCATCTCCTCGTTTTGCTCCTAAAATAGCTAGCCGGGTATAAAGGATGCTTAATTCATCTAAAGTCTTTTCGTGAAGAATTTTCTCATAAAGATTTTCTGCCTTTGTGTATTCCTCAAATGCTTTTGCTAAATCTCCTTTGGCTTCCAAGATCTCACCTAAGATGCGGTATCCCATTCCTTTGAGGGAGTCATTTCCAAAACCAGAGGTTTTTTCATATGGTCCCAACGATTGCCGTACAACGTCTATTGCTTCATTCACTTTTCCCAAGGCACCTAAACAGGCCCCTTTAATCAATTGAGCCCTTACAAGCACAACACATTCAGGGGAAGCATAAATATCCAGAAGATGAGGGTAATAGTCTTCAATAACTTGGTAGGCTTGTGCTATCCGTCCTTGATACAGAAGGCTATTGGCTTTTGTCACCATCAAAAAAGGAATGTAGTTTTCCGTGCCTTTTTGTTTTGATATAAGTTCGAGACACTGTTCTACATCTTTTAAAGCTTGTTCGTGTTGACCATGTTTGAGACGTACAAGAGCAGCTATACTTAGAAAAGCAATTTTTTCGGCCTTATTTTCCGTTGTTTTTAAAATCTCTTCAAGGCTCTCACAAACAGATATTGCCTCTTTTATCCTTCCGAAATTACTTAAAGATTCTACGTAATCAACGTTTAGATGTAAAAGATAACCGATTTGCGTTTCTTTATCCCTGATCCCCTCTAAAGACGCCAAGCCTTTCCTATAACTTTGTTCAACCTCAGAAAGACTTTCAAACATGCGATCATTCACAATGGTACAATGAAACCATACCTGCGCCAAAGGACTTAGAACAGTATTTTCTATTGTATTCTTTAAAGGTTGAATGAGAGCTGTAGCACGATCAAAATCATGCTGAATGAAATGAATAAAATACAAAAGAGCCATCTTGAGCTCAAGGAAACTTCTATGATTCTCTTTCAGCTCTCCTGCTAAACGGTATATTTTCTCCATATGGTTATAAAAATATTCTCTTCCTTTAAATTGCTCATATAAAGTTTCAGGAGAATGGACAAGTTCTTGAAGAATACATTCTGCTGCTTCCTTCAAGATTATTCCCCTCGCGTCTTCATCAATGGTATCGGCTATAATTAATTGAATAAGCTCATGTTGATTAAACAGATTCGAAACTATTTCTTCCTCTGATTTTATTTCTTTTTCTAGAAGGAAATAATTGAGCAATAACGAAAGGGCTTCATGAAACTCTAGCTTAGAAGCACCACGCCTAGTGCATGCCCAATTTTCGAGGATCTCAGAGGGAATATGATGATGGTGCAGAAGAGAACAAAAACATAAAAGGTCATAGGCCAAAGGAGAGCGATCTTTGATCGATCCCATATTCATTCTTATGGCTGTAGAGATTGTTTTTCTATAGCTCTCCTTGAGCGAATGGCTGGGTTTTTCACCTTTTTCGAATTTTTCTTCAGCATTCCATAGATCCGCATGGCCTTCTTTAAAGAGTTCGAGGTAGGTTTTCACATTGATAGAAGGGTTCATCTTGATGTAGCCGGCCGCTTGGGCCAAGGCTAAGGGGAAATCTCCTAAAGTTTCTGCCAATTCATTAAGAATTTCCGCCGGCTCACCATCAAGAATTTTTGAGAGAAAAGCTATGGATTCTTCTCTCTGGAATTTCTGGATATTGAGTGATGGGTACGTTTTATTCATCTTTTTGGAAGTTACAATAACATGTTTGAAAAAGGAATCCGTATTTTCAAAGGCCACATAAGGTGCAATCGTTGAGATAGTATCGACATTATCAAAGATAATCAGCCAGTTTGAGTTGAAGAAGGTGAGCCTATCTTTAAGCTTTTTTGCAAGACTCAGTGAACTTGCTGGCCGATAATAAGGCTTGTTTTCCCTTCGAAAAATCTCAGCCAATAGCTCATCTACTTGGGTGTCCATATTTTTTTCTGAATCAAACCACCAGATAAGGTCATATTTCTTAAGGCAGGCGTAAGCATATTGTTTTGCGAGCTGGGTTTTGCCAATTCCAGAAATTCCCTCAATAACGAGGGTATTGTTTTTAAGGAGAGCCTCGGCAATATCCGTTATCTCTTTTTCTCTTCCCGTAAAAAATTTATTCGGTTTAGAAAGATTGGAGAGTTTTTCATGTAATGTTTCTTTATTTTCTGCATTTGCTTCGGTATCAAACAAGCTAAAGAGAAAAAATAGAATTAAAAAGGTGAGAAAATGAAATATTTTCATGAGGCAGGAAACAATCTGATAATATTATTTTCAGCAGCGTATTTTTCGTAAGAAGACTCATCCTCAACAATGTTATGTTCCTGAATTGTAAGAATGATTCTATTGCCGGCAGGAGAATTTTTCTCATGTGAAACTTGGCAATTGATATTCCGGGTAAGTTCTAAAATTCTCTCCCCTTCAAGATCAAAGTAATCTTCAAATATATTCTGATTCTGTTTTTTGTAATTTTTAAGTTCTTTTGAAGAAAAAGAATATCCATTATCTTCAATCTTGACTATAAAACAATTGTTCTTATCTGCCTCAGAGTTTTTCACCGTGATCAAGATGTTCCCGTGCTCTGGCGTTCTTTCAAGGGCCATGTGGAATAGATTCATCATCAGCTGAGTAAAAGCGTCTCTATCTGAAACAAAGCCTGATTGAACGATGTTGTAATCTTGTTCTACATTAATGTGGGCCTCAGACAGTTTATGCCCATAGAAATTGATGCAGCCGGTGATGACTTCCTTAATATCAACAGTTTCTGTAATTTCATTTTTAATTATCTTTTTTTCTATACCCGAAGAAAAATCACAAACTTTACGAATAAAATTCATCTGCTCTTGTGCAGTAAAAACCGTTGTAGAAGAATGAGTTCCCAAGAAAACATTACTGATTTCTCCAATACTTTCATTGACATCGTGCAAGCGATGAATGATAAGATTTGCAGCTTTTTGTTGGGCCAGAAGATTGTTGGTTAAGCAATATGCTTTCTGCTTGGACTGAAAAAGCTCCGCCTCTTTCTTTGTATCATTTTTTCGCTTAAAAAACAGAAAGATCAAAGCAAATGCAAGAAAAATGCTATAGGCTAGACCATTTTCAATCCCATAGGAGCGCCATTTCATTGTCGTATCGATTTGAAAATAGGAAAATGGCATTTTTATGAATTCATCGAAAGGAACTCCTAAAGCAGGAATGTTTAGCTTAGGCAACAATTGAAAGGTTCTCAATTTTATGACGTTTTGGGAATCAAGTATGGTCTCTAGAGGAAAGGAAAGAAGAAGATATCCTATGATGTCTGAGCCTGCCGATATTCCCATACCCAGATATATTGTTTTATTTATGTTAATAATTTGAATAATATTTGGAGTTTGATCTAAAGATCGTAAAAAAGGTAGAAAAAGTTTAGGGTTAAAATTGTTTACTTTTCCATAAAGTCCAATAGCCTTTAAGTGAGGCGAAACCCACCGAATTCCCCTCATTCTTTGTACGGAAGGGCCGATTGCATAAGCTTTAAGAGCATTAACATCCGCCAAAAGCTGATGCATACCTTCCTCGTTCCTATAGAGTTTTTCAGACAGAATTTTATTTTTAAGATCATAAAGCAGTTGAGCATAATGCTCGGCAGAAGAGACAAGGGACTTCTCAACGCCGTGTCGTGCCCCTCTCATCTCTATTCGATCATTCACATAATCTTTTAGGAAAACTCCACCTATGGGGACGGTAGCCAAACAGGTAAATAAGAGCGAATTTTTAAGAAACACAGAGTTCTTAGCTTTAAGGATGAAGCTAGAAAGCTTCTTAGAAAACTTCTGAGAAAAAATGTCAAAAGAATAAACAGTTTTAAACAAACGAAGGGCGCTATTTTTTAGGAAAGATTGATAAAGAATGGCTAAATGTCTCATAAAAAAGCCCCGTTTCCTTCACCTCCTGAAGGAATATTATTATTTTCTAAGAGTGTGCCAATGAGCAGCCAATAAGGCAAGAGGGAGAATGAGGGTCACACTCCAAAAGGGGCTCCAAGAACCCTAAATTTCTCCTCCTAGCGAAAGTTTGGCGAAAGTGTTATTTTAAGATTTTTGGAGAGATCTCTGAAACCCTTTATTTCCCTGGTGGGCGCTGTAGGAATCGAACCTACGACCCGCTGATTAAGAGTCTTCCTTAAGCAAAGTTGAAGTTTTACTCTATCTGGCTGGTTATAAACAAATTATTACAAGTCCCTTTCTCCTTCAAAATTTTACTATCACCAAATTATCATCAACAGAAAATATCCTATGAAAATATTGCAAAAGCTTTCTCCTTAGGTTAAGAAAGAGAGAAGACCTGCTGGAGTTTGCTTTTAAAGTACACATCGGTTATCCCTCCTTTTGCCTCCTATTCGCTTCCCTCAAAGCGATCTTTAGGAACTCTTCCTAATACTGCATTATCAAGCCATTCTACAACTTTAATATAACTTTCTTCAGCTGGTCTATCATGTGCATAAACCAACTCAAGAATTAACTGAGCTTGGACATTTCCTCGAGATGCAGCTCTCTTAATCCACTTAACGGCCTTAATATGACTTTTCTTAACTCCTTTACCTTCAGCATACATAAGTGCAATAGCGTATTGAGCTTCAGCGTAACCTTGTATCGCTGCTTTCTTATACCATTTAAAGGCTTTTACAAAATTCTGTTCTATCCATTCACCACTAGCATGTTTAAATCCAAGAACGAACTGAGCTTCAGCATTTCGAGAACCTCGAAGAACAGTTTTTTTAGTAGTAGGAGAACGTAGAAGTGATCAATTTGGCAAAATATGCCTGT
>MKUL01000004.1 GCA_001897795.1 Alphaproteobacteria bacterium 41-28
TTCGAGACGTTTCTTTTCAGCTAAAACAAGTTCTGCTAAGCGCTTCCGTTCAGCCTCTTCAGCGGCTTCTTTCTTAGCTTCTTCTTCAAGCCGTTTCTTTTCAACTACAGCAAGTTCCGCTAAGCGTTTCCGTTCAGCCTCTTCAGCTTCTTTATTATAAAACTCTTTAGCCAGCTTATAACTTGGCTTTACTCCAATCCCCAGTTGATGCAATGCTCCCAGCAAATAGAAAGCCTTGGGCAAAGAAGCATTAGCAGCCTGCGTCAACAACGCATAAGTCTCACCTTCATCTTCCCCTCTCTTAAAGGAGAGGCGCCCAGCATAATAAGCAGCTTTAGCATTTCCTGTCTTAGCTGCTTTTTTATAATGACCAAAGGCTATGTCCAGATTCACCACAACACCCTTTCCTTTTTCATAGATTCGGCCACGTCTTAGCTGTACATTAGCTTTCTCTCCTGATTCTTCTGCTAGTGCATATTCTTTACACATTTCAGCAAAATCTTGTTTTTTCCCCAGACCTTTTTCAGCTGCAAGACCGAGATAAAAATGCGCACCCCTATCATTCTGTAAGGCCGCTGTTTCATACCAATGCAGAGCTACTGTATAGTTTTGTTTAACTTCTTGCCCTCTCCAATAGAGATGGGCAAGATTCCGTTGAGCCTTAGGATGTCCAAGCTCTGCTGCATTCCAGAGATAAAAAAGGGCTTTTTCCTTAGATTCTCCTTCTTTTTTGAGATACTGATAAAGCTTAAACATTGCGTCAGGATGGCCTTGTTTTGCAGCGCGTTCAAGATATTGTTGACTTTGCCTTTGGTTAACTGTACTTGCCATTTTATGTTCGGCCAATACATATTGGTTATCAGCAGCTTCCTTGAAAGCTTCCTTAGCATTTTGAGGATGATAATAACTTGTATCTTGATTGCTATAAATTAACCCTAATTGATAAGAAGCTATGGGATCTCCCAAGCGCTCTGCATTTAAAAAATGTTCTAGCTGCAGGGTAAATGTTTTTTCATTGCCAGCTTTAGAAGCACTAAGATTAAAAGAGTATGCAGCTTTTCGATAAAGCGTTGCAGCAAATTTTCTAAGTTCATTTTGTTCTTCCTGCAACTTACTCAATAAAATTTTAGTTTCTGCTTTTTTTGCAAACTCACTCAGGGCTTTAGCGAATTTGATAGCATCTTGTGATTTATATAAATCAAGCTTATCACCTTCACCCACAAGATACGTTAAATGAGCTCGTTTTAAATCAAGAATTTTACTTGCTTCCTCGCCATATAACTCTTCTAATCCCCTGTTGATTTCTTGTAGAAGAGGTTCTTTTTTCGAGTCATTTGGCTCAAGAAGCTTTTCATAATAATATTTGGCTTGCAGAACACGAAACTTATCCTCAAGTGTAGGCCCGTCTAAAGAGGGTAAAAGCGTTTCATAGAGTTTATTGAGTGAGGAGTATAAATTTTTTTTCCTTTTATCGTCTGTAACTTTAAGAGTTTTGATTAAAAGATGAGATAAAAGTAACTTTTCTTTCGTTGCCTTCAAGAAAAACTCTATGCTCTCAGGTGACTCTAGTTTTTTGAGGTACTTTAGGAAAGCACGTTTATCACCTGCAATAGCTTTCCTTTCCAATATAGATTGAGCTGTCAATTGGTAAACTGATGTATCCAAATGCCAAAGACAGTGAGTCTGGGTAGGCCAGGAAACCTCTAGTACTCTTTGAAACTCTAAAGCTTGCATTTTATCTTGAGCAGGATCCTCAGACTCAAGAAATTCATGCTCTGTCTTATTTTCCTTTAAAAAGTCACGTTGGGTCCTTCTTAATTCTAGAGTTCCTTTCTCATAGTCCATTTCTAATGCTTTTCCGATAACTCTTTTTGTAAGCTCATCTACACAAATTGGCCCGCAAGAAATGTCATCATGTTGTCTGTATTTCGTATAAGGACTACTGAGTGTCTCGAAGGTACAATCTGTCGTTTGAGGGAACAAAGCTTTTATTTTATGTTCCATAACGACTTTAAGTTTATTAAATTCTTCTCCCATCTCATTAAAGGGATTCCCCTCAGAGACCCCCCCATTGGGGTTATGGCCAAAAACTTGTACTTTTACTGTCGTTCCGCTCTTATGTATTTTTATTTCCCCTGTTATCCAATGATTTCTGGTAGGGTTATAGGGAAAAAGAATTTTTAAGTTCCAATCTGAATTTGTTTGATTCCTTATAAGAGTTTTAAAGTCATTAAATACATCTTTTTCTTTACATGAAGCAGATTTTTCCTTTATCTTTTTATTTGCTTCTTTCAGAAACAGCTCAACTTTCTCCTTATTAGACAAACCGCTCTTATTCTTACATTCATCTAACAACTCTTGAGGAGTACTAAGCTTATGAAATTCAGTTTCCTTACTCAAAATTTCTTCTACTTCAGAAAGTTCAGAATTTGAGTTGTTAGGAAGCCCCGCAAGAATTTTTCTATAGCATTCGCTGAGGACATCCTCTTCAAAATCACCAAGGTAGTGGACCACTGAATGAGAAGCAGCATTTCTAGTATTATCCGGGGCTAATGTTTGAGTTGGAGGGATTACAGCAACAATATAATTTCGGCCATCTCCTTCATCATGAATTAAGTGTGAATTTTCTGATCGGCCTTTGTGATAAAGTAAATATGTGTAATTATCATCTAGGTACGGATATTCAGGTTCGACATGATTTTTAAAAAATCCCTTGATACAGTTGTTTATATCATCTTCAGAGTAATCATGTTCATCCAAATTGTGGATTTTTGTACTAGGGGGTGACTTTTCCTTTTCTTTTTCTGTGTTTTCCTTTTTTGTTCCTTTTATTGAAATATCTGAGTTATCTTTCTGTATATCTGCATCTATTGCATTAGCTCTTCTAAGATTCTCTTCTTCGAGAGCAAGAAGTAGCTCTTGTGCATCTTTGCTATTATTCTTTTTTTGTACAGGAATTTTATTCCCTTCTTTTTCCAACCCTGGCATTTCTTGACCATTACCACTGGCCCAAACCCTCGAAGTAGGTTCAACAACAATGGATAGGCACAACGCAATGGCTGTTCCGCTTTTAAGAGAACTAAATACTCTGTTCATAAATAGGCTCTTCTCTTTTCTTATTTTAATTAGGTCGCTCATAATTACTTCTCCTTTTTTAAAATGGTTGTGTGGGAGAGCCTTATTAAGAGCAGGGAGGCAAAAATAAGGCTCTCTTGGGTCTATTGTCTAATTTTGGGAAGTAATGTTAAGGATGTAAAAATACGCATAACGTTTGAATTGAAACCTCATAACACAAGGAGAAAGTAAAACAAAGAGTTTACCGTTCTATTTTTTATTTATGAAAAACAACCTATCTGAGTAAAAACCCGCACAAATCTTCCAAATAGGGTAAGTTCTTTACAAAGAAATATCTTTTCATTAAGTTGTGCAAAAGTGTTTCGATCACTTAAAGTTTGAGGGCAACTAGAATTTTATGAAGGAAACACAACCCCTTTTTCCTCAAGAGCTATATTCCAAAGACCTGTCAACCATTAAGGGCGTTTATTTTACTCGACGTGAAATTGATGTGATTGCTTGTATTCTCAATGGAAGAACCACAAAATCAATAGCTTCGCTTTTACCCCTCAAATCAACCACAAAAGTCAAAGATGATCTTTCGGAGCACAGAAGGAATAAGATCTCTGAAAATCTTCATTATGAGTTTATTAAACCAAGAGCTGTTGAAAAACATATCCATAATATTAAATCCAAAATGAAGTGTAATACGCGTGAAGGTATCATTGATTTTGTTGAATCATCTGATAAGCATGTTCCTTTAAGAAAATACTATTCTCTTTTGCGAATTGCAGTCGCCTTTCAGAAAAGTCTAAAGGATATTTCAAAACTAAAACATGGAATAGGCCCAGTTCACCTCATTGATTTCGAAAAAAATAAAGAGCCTAAAAATTCCCTTATATCTCATCTGCAATCTCATTTAGAACTTGCAGGCATAACAGCTTCAAGTGGAGCCCGTAAAAAGGAAGGAACCCAAATAATTTGTGTTTTTCCTGAGTTCTTAAAAGAAATAGATTTCTCCACGTATTTTCAAAAGTTCGGTCAAAATTCAGATAAGGTCCTTTTCCTTTTTCTCGACAGGAAAAAGCAAAACAAAATTCCTGAAGAGCTCAAAGGCTCTAACATTGTGGACTTTAGTGAATACGAAAATTACTATTTTTCTTTCTTTGAAGTTATCAAAAAACTCCACCCAGATTTTAATTTTGAAGCAATTATTGATAAATTTAAGAACGAGTATGAGAAAATAAATGTACTCACCGAATCTGGACCATCACAAGTCGTTCTAGCCAATAATAAACCCATAAGTAAGTCTCATCCTCTATTACGATGGGGTTTTTTATCGGCAGTCTTCATTGTCAGTCTTATTGGAATCGGATATCTAGCTTTTCATCGGTACAGCTCAGTACCTCAGATTATCACAAATTTAGTAATTCCGACGGAATCCATTCTTCTCGATCGGTCTGAACTCATGGCCAGATTAGATAAGAAATTTAAAGGGAATAAAGGTATCCAAGCTGTTGCTATTGTAGGGGCTGGAGGAGGTGGAAAAACAACCTTTGCAAAACAATATGCTCATCCTCAAAAATCTCCTGTTATTTGGGAGATCCATGCAGAAACAAAAGGATCTTTGGCTGCTTCATTTGAAAGTCTAGCCATAGAACTTTCTAAAACTGAAGAAGATAAAATAATATTAACAGAATTACAAAAAATTAAGAATGTTACAGAAAAAGAAGAGAAAATTATTCTCTTTGTGAAAGAACATTTGAGATTATATCCAAATTGGGTTTTAATTTACGACAATGTAGAAAAGTATGCTGACATTGATGGGTATTTTCCTAAAGAACCTAAAATCTGGGGCGAAGGAAGAATCATTCTCACAACACAAAACAGCAATATTCAAAATAATCAATATATTAGCCATGTGGTTCAAATAGGAGAATTAACCTCGGATCAGAAATTAGATCTATTTTGTAAAATTTTAAATAAAGATAAGATAGATACTTTTGTTTTGCCTCGCGCAGAAGAAACAAAAAAATTTTTAGACTCGCTACCACCTTACCCTTTAGATATTAGTTTGGCAGCTTATTATATAAAAGCAACAAATATTCCTTATCAGAAATATATGGAGCTTTTGGAAGAATGTGATAGAGAATTTATATTAACTCAAAAAAATATTTTAAAGGAAGCAGGAGATTATTCTAAAACACGATATGGTATTATTACAGCGTCTCTACAGCATATTATTAATACACGAAAGGATTTCTTGGATCTTTTATTAATTATAAGCCTTCTCGATTCCCAAAATATTCCTCAAGAGTTGTTAGAGGGATTTAAAAATAAAGCTATTGTAAATGATTTCATATATAATTTAAATAAATATTCGTTAATAACAAACGAATTCTCTCCTTTAGAATTAAACAAAACTTTTTCAATTCATCGTAGCACACAAGAAACAAGTTTAGCTTATCTTATAAAAAAATTAAATTTAGAAAAAAATAATCATTTATTAACGAGTATAACTCAAAATTTTGAAAATTATGTAAATAAGGGAGTAAAGAAAAAAGATGACTTTTTAGAAATGAAACTTTTAGGAAGGCATTGTGAGGTATTCTTAAGCCATGATAATTTAATAACTGGTACAATGAGAGTGGCTATAAGTAAAGAATTAGGAGAAATTTATCGCTACCTTAATCATCCTTTAAAAGCGGAGAAAATCCTCAAAGAGAGTCTTAAAAACTTGAACCTATATGATCATAAAAACAACTTTGACAAGGCTAAAATTTTGCTTTATTTAGCACTTGTTTATTGGGATTTAGGAGACCATAGAAAAGCGAAAGATTTATGCGAGCAGAGTGTCATCATTTATGAAAAATATTTTCCAGAAAATCATAGTGATATAATAAGACCTTTAGCAAATTTAGGGCATGTTCTTCGAGAGTTAGGTCATTATAAACAAGCCATAATCGCACTTGGGAAAACCAGTAAAATTCGTGAAAGGTATTTTGAAAACCAGGGTAAGATGGCTTGGTCCATATCGGATTTGTCTGCTTTAGCCACTTTAGGCTATACTTATTGCGAAATAGGTCATTATGAAAAAGCTAAGAATCTTCTTCAAAAGAGTCTTGATATTTTTAAAAAACAATTTCCTACGAATTCGATCGGAACTTTTCGAACATTATCAATGTTAGGAAAAACTCACTATAAATTAGGAAATTACAGAGAAGCTAAAAAAATACTCGAACAATGTTATAGAATAGGAATAAAAGAATACCCTCAAAACCATTATACACTCCTTTGGGTTGTAGAATCTTTAGGTAATGTTCATAAAGGGCTTGGTAATTATAAAGAAGCAAAAAAGATATTGAATGAGTGTCTTACAGCTTACGAAAGGCATTATGGTGGTAAAAATCATGAGGGAATTGCTAGAGTTTTACTTGATTTAGGGTGTGTATGTCTCGATGAAGGACGCATCGATTCAGCTGAAAAATATATCAGAAAGTCATTGGAGATTTTCCAACACAATAAACACTCGTTGAGTTATGAGTCTTTAGAAAATTTATCAGCAGTATATTTAAAAAAATCAACGGATGAAAGGAACAAAGGAAATATTCAACAAGCTCAAAACTTCGAAGCTCAGTCTGCCTCATACTTAAAACAAGCTCTAGAAATTGTTAAAGTTCATTTTCCTTCAGATTCTCCACATATAAGGAGAATTCAATCAAAGCTTAACTCACTGAGATCTTATTCCTAACACGTAGTCTAAAATTTTAACATAAGCTCTATAAGGATAAAACAATATTTAAATAATAGAAGACCTTTTCGTTTCCCCCGAACCAAACGCAGCTCCTCCTTTATGGCTCCAAGCTTCAAGCTGCTGGCGATCAGCCCCTTTTTCTTTTATAAAAAGCAAAGCCCCAAAAAGGGTATTTGAATCCCAGTCAGCAAGATGAGCTTTTAAAACAAGGCCTCCGAGTTGAATAAGCCTTCGGGTTCTATTTTTCCGTTCTTGAACATTTAAGGTAGCTTCCATTTGCTTAAGCCTATTCTTTCTTTGTTCAAGCTTTTTCCGTCTTTCAAGAAGGTTTTGTGTCATGCGTTACTCCAAGGGGAAGAACTGAATTAAGAAAAAGTATACCAAAAATTATATTGAATATCAAAAAAAACGAGTAAAAAATGATGATGATTAATTAGTCGTGCAGCACCGTATCTTAAATCGTTGAAGACGTTAGGGACCAGAGCCTTTGGATCTGGGACATACGCAATATGCGTTGTAACCAACACTGCTTTTTGCTATACTTAACCTTAATTATAACTCCCCAAAAATCCTATGGCCATTCAATTTGCTCGTTGTGAGTATGTTTCAAGAAGTAAGGGCGGCAATGTCTGCCGCAAAGCTTCCTATAATCAAAGGACCGAGATTCGCTGTGAGCGAACTGGTGAGCTTTTCTCTTTCCAAGAAAGAGAAGGAAATGTTCATCATGAGGTTCTTTTACCTGAGGGAGCTGATTTGCGGTTTAAGAACAGTTCGGTTTTATGGAATGAAGCTGAAAGGTGTGAGCGAAGGAAAGATAGCCAAGTTGCTAAAGAGTTTGTTTTGGCTCTTCCTGATGACAAGCAGATCAGCCTTGAGGATCGAATAGAGCTCACCCGTCGTTTTGCAGAAACTCACTTTATTGAGAAGGGTCTCGGTGTCCAACTGGATGTCCATGAGCCGGATGAGCATGAAAAAAATTGGCATGCCCACTTGCTGGTTACAACACGGCGCTTTAGGGAAGACGGGTTAAGTTTTGAAAAGTCTAAAGCACGAGACTTAGATCCTACCATTCGAAAAGGGTGTGTTATTGAAGCAGATATATGGGGAGAGCTCTGGCGAGATTTACAGAATACTTACTTTGAAGAAAAGGGTTATGAGCTAAGAGTTGATCCTATTGGTCTTGTTCCCCAAGAACATTTAGGGCCTGTTCGCATGCGCCATCATTTGAGCGAAGCTGTTTCTCGATCTCAAATGCTGCAAAAGGCGAATGTGGAATTAGCTCAAGATCCTCAGAGTATTCTTGAAGCTCTAATGCAAAACTGCGCTGTCTTTTCTCAAAAGGATGTGGAAAGCTTTTTAAAGAAGCACGTTTCTTTGGAGAAAAGAGAGTGCGTTTTGGAGGGGGTTTTTAGCCATCCTTCTCTTGTGCCTTTATATCATAAGGATACAGGCCAAAGAACAGCTTACTTTACAACTCATAATGTTAGAGCTGAGGAAGAAAAACTGCTGCGCTTTGCAGATAAAATCGCAAATAAGTCTGCTCCTGTTCTCTCCCCTGAAGCTATAGCCAAGGGAATAGAAGGGAGGGCTTTAAGTGAAGAACAACATAAAGCTTATGAACTCTGTGTTCAATCAGGACAGAATCTTTCTCTTATTCAAGGACGGGCAGGAGTCGGAAAAAGCTACGTACTAGATGGCATTCGCATGGCTCATGAAAATGAGGGATACCGGGTTTTAGGGTTAGCTCCTACCCATAAGGTTGCTTCTGACTTAAGGGAGAGTGGTTTTAAAGACGCTAAGACCTGCCATGGATTTTTGTTTGCCTTTAAGAATAATAAGGAAGCTTTAGACTCTCAAACTCTTGTTGTTATCGATGAAGCTGGGATGCTAGGGACAGAGCTCTCTGTTGAGCTCTTCCATGCTGTTAAAAAGAGTGGAGCTAAACTTATATTGGTGGGGGATGACCGCCAGATGAGCTCTGTTCATCGAGGCGGGATTTTTAGGATTTTAGCTGATCGATATAGCTCTAACTCTGCTGAACTAAGGGATGTTAGACGGCAAACCATCCATTGGCAAAAAAAGGTCTCAGAAGATCTCTCCAAAGGTGAAGTAAGGAGTGCCGTTAATCTTCTCCAAGAGAATAAAGTCATACAATGGACATCTTCAAAAGAGGAAGCTCTTTCTTCTCTCTTAGAGGCCTGGGCCAAAGAGAGAGTAAATATCCCTACAACTCAAATCTTAGCTCAAAAGAAGGTTGATGTAGATGCTCTGAATCGGGGGGCACGAGAGATTTTAAGGCAACAGGGAGACTTAGGTGACCTTGAAGTCACTTGTGTGACCCAAAGAGGACGAATCAATTTTGCAGAAGGAGATCGGATCCAACTTACAAAGACAGATAAAGATCAAGGCCTAAAGAGCGGGTATTTTGGAATTGTTGAGTATATTGATCCAGAAACGAAAAAGCTCATCCTCCAGTTGGATAACAAAGAGAAGGTTATGGTTGATCCCCACACTTATGATGGGCTCCGCCATGGGTACGCGGCTACGGTTTATAAAGCTCAAGGATCCACTTTAGATCATGTCTATGTGCTTCACAGCAACACCATAAACCAACCCACCAACTATGTAGCCCTTACCCGCCAAACAAAGTCTTTATCTCTCTATGTTTCAAAAGATAAAGCGCCCACTGAAGCTTCTCTCATTTTTCAAATGAGCCGAGAAGAACGTCATAAAACAAGCCTTCTTTTTGATACTCAAAAGGACATTGAAAGAAGGCAAGAGGAAAAGCCTTTTACAGCTCGCCTAAAACATAAGACCGAAGATCTCGTTACAAAAGTCAAAGATGTCTTCCACGATAACAAGGAGTTTTACAAGGTTGATATACCCCTCGCAAAGACTGAGGAAGTTACCCTTATAACAGTTCAAAACGCCATCAGTCCTGCTCTTCAATCTGTTTATGAGGAAATGAAACACCCTGCCTTTAGCAGAGCCACCATCGTCAAAAAAACATTTGAAGAAGGATATAAACTTTATGGTGAAGAAAAGGCCATTGCTTATTGGGAAAGTAAAAAGGAAGCCTACTTTCATCTTTATCAACAAAAATTAAACCAGGTTGAAAAGGAATTTACCTCTCCTTTTTTAAGCTATATGTCAGATAAATCGCGGGATCTTGCCAGAAATGCAGCACAAACAGATCCTGATAGAGCTCTAAAGTTTTTAAAGAACCGGCAAGCTTCTAAAAAAGCAGAACAGGAAGCCAAAGACATAAAAATGCAGCGTTCTCAGGAACAAACCCAAAATTCATTAAAAGAAAGAATACCTTCGTTTAAGGAAACTCAGAAAATTAAAAGCATTGAAGACATACACCAAAAAGAATTCACAGAAGCTTTCTCGGCTTATTTTAGATTTAAGGAACTAAAATATGAACTCAAGAAGTCTCCAGAAGACGAGCCTTACCTTAAAGCCGAGTTACGTAAGCTTGGAAAATCCATTTACAAAAATAAAGAAGCTTTTGAGCACATTCAACGCTTAGACCCTGACATGAGTCAATCCATTCAAAAAGCAGCGGCACAGGAAAAAGCCAAGATCCATTCCTTAGACCGAGGAGGGTATTCTCTGTAAGTACTCCTCATTTTTTCTTTTTCTTGGATTGATTCTCAATGCTTACTTTTTTGTCCTGAGCATTTTTGAGATCAGAGTACCTTTGTGCGAACCATTGAAGATTGGATTCACAGAGTTGCTTAGAGCGCATACTTTCCCTGCTCAGATAATAGGAGAACGTTAAGGAAATAAACATTCCTGTTAGAATGGAAACAAGCAGCATTAAGAAAAAAGGTTTTGTCCAAAAGCCTGTATATTGATTCATCATACTCTCCCAGGCTCGGAGGGTATTATCTCCTTGGGTCTTGAGCTGCTTCATATCATTCTCAGTTTGTTTTAATACAGGATCAAACATCTGCTCAAAGCTGGATTTAACTTCCAAACTTGTATCGGAAAAGTGCTTGGTAAAAAGGGATGCGATTTTTTGGTCGATCTCTTCAGCAACTTTTTGCTCCAGGTTTTGCTTGAAACTTGTAAGGGTTTTACTGATTTCAGTAGCAAATGCTTTTTTGTTGTTTTCAATTTCTCCATTAATTTCCTGATGAAGCTCCTTGAGAGCTTTCTCAAGAGCATCTGCGGCAAGTTGTTTTTCCAGGACTTCAAAGTTGTCAGTAGACATAGGACCTCCATGTGTTGGGTTAAGATAAAATTCGATAAGGTTTGTTATTTAATCTAAGAATGAATGATGAAAATCTGCCGTAGAAAACTTTTAATAATTTTATTATATAACGCAGTGTGCAAGTTTTATGTCAAAAGTTTTTCAAACTATAAACTTGTCTTTGTATCCTTAGAAAGGATAAAATATAATCTCTCAAACTGTTTTTCTGGCTTTTATATGAACAAATTTATAATTTTAAAGAGTTCTCATAGAAGTGGTGGCGAACGATACAGATAATGTTTTTTCATATGTCCTTTTAAATCAATCTCTTCTTTAAAACCGCATTCTATCCATCCACATTTTTGATTAAGTCTAATTGAAGCTTTATTATCCTCATGAACCCATCCTTGTAATCCTCTAAATACTACTTTGGAATCTTCAAGATATGCCTTGGTCATTGGAATAGGAATACCTTCATACCGTGCATTTGAACTTTTATTATCAGTCTCATACTTAATAAGCTTAACAGTTTTACCAATTAAGTCCTTTACAATATTATTATATATTGCATTTTTAACCTCTTCTCCTAAACCCTTATTCCTATATTGCTGTCTGAGAATAAACCTGCTTTCTGACCATCCTTCGCTATCAGGTGGTAAAATACTATATAAACCAGCAAAACTGAGACGCGATAATTCTTCGTCCCAGGTCATTATGGCACAATCATAAATTTTTACATTTTGTTTATCTTCCAAGCTCATATTTTCATAAGCTTGCAGTTGAGCATAGTGTTCAACATATAAGTCAGCAGATTTAAATGTTTCCACTTCCGGTAAAAATTCAGTCGCTTTATTATGAGGCATATCTTCAATATCACTATCTACTATCAAAGCCACAGGGATTATAACAGTACGCTGAGTTTTAATAGCGAAACCTCGTTTCTCAAGACTTTCTTTAAAAAACATGTTAAGTGGTTCATCTGTCTTTACCGTATTAGTAGGACCTTTGTGAGGTATATTGGATGAACCATCTCCATTATCTTCCATAGCATGTACAGTTGTAGAAGAATGAACAAGGATAGTTGTCACTAATAACATAAAATAAAGTTTCACTTTATTTTTTTTCTCATAAGCTCTCCTTTGTTTTTCATATAAAAATTACTAGATACATTAACTTAGATTATTATTTTTTAGCTCAGTATGCAAGTTTTTAGGTAATTGAAGGAAACATAAAATTCTGTTTTAGTAAAGTTACCAGGCAATTTACCAAACAGGAGAGTCCATGTCCATAGAAGATCTTATCATCACGATTTATTGCCGCATAGAAGAAATATATCAAGAGATAGTAAAGGAAATAAAATTAAGACTCCGAGGTACGCCTCCTTCTTTATCAGATGGAGAAATTCTGACAATGTTAGTGGTGGGAGAATACCTTGGTTTAGGGAGCGATAAAAAGATTTGGTCATATTTCTCCCAGCATTGATTAGAATGGTTTCCAAGATTGGGTTGTCGGACAAGTTTCGCTCGTCAAAGTGCCAACTTAATAAAGGTTTTAAGCAAGATGCAGCAAATGCTATCTAGGAAGTTATGTGATCATACAGACTTGTATCTGTTTGATGGGTTCCCAATTCCCATTTGCCACATAAAGCGTTGCAAATGGGCAAGCTCCTTTAAAGGGTTGGGAGCTATAGGATATTGTGCCGCAAAAGATCAAAAATATTTTGGATTCAAAGGCCATTTATTGGTTTCTTCTGAAGGAATCACAAAAGCGTTTTCCATAGCTCCGGCTAATATTGATGAACGTGACATGTTGCCAGAAGTAGCTCTAGGATTAACAGGAGATCTCATTGCAGATAAGGGACTTATTTGCCCAATCCTTCAATTAGAGCTTGAGAATCAAGGGCTCATCTTACATACTCCTTTACGTAAAAATATGGAGGACTCCCGCGCTAAAGAATTTTTGTCTCAGATCATGAATATACGCCGAAAAATAGAAACGGTTATAGGACAACTTGCAGAACGCTTCAAAATCCAATCTATTAGGGCTAAAGATATTTGGTACCTCATGGTTAAGGTAGGCAGAAAGGTATTCGCTCACACCCTTTGCTTTCTGATTAACAAGTCTATAAATTCGGAAACTCCGTTACGATCGAAAAACTATTGGCCTAAAACTTGCACACTGCGTTACCTATATTTTTTCAGGAGAAAAGCTAGATTGCTCCTCTCCTGATTCTTCTTCTATTGTTTGAAAATATTCAATCATCTTAAGGGATGCCTTAAGTCGTTCATGAATACTTTCAACCTTATGAAGTTCTAAACACTCACTGATATTTGAATGAAGTTGACTAATGAGCCCGTCTTCCACAGATGTCCTATATTTTCTCTCAAAAAACGGAATAACTTCTTTTTCTGGCTCTGGCATATTTAGTCCACTTATTATTTCTTTTATTTTAGCTTCTGCTTCTTCAGTTATTTTTTTACGCTCTATCTTCTCTTTATTTGATTGATCGTCTCGAAATAAATTTAGAGTACTCCTGATAGAGGAAATAATAGCCCATTTAATAAATGGTGCTGTTTTATACACAATTGCTTTAGTTAAGTAATTAGGCTGAGCTACAAGCCTTTGTGTAATAAAAATTTCAGGGTCATTTGTAATTCTATTAACTAACAGAGCTCCAAGCTTAGGTAGTGAAGTTGAATCTGGAATAACAGATTTAAAGAACAAACCTAAGCACGTCGTAGCTGCAGATCTACCTTCAACTTTGGAAAATGATTCATATTTTCCTATCCAATCTTCTAGCTCTTTAAAATATTCAGGAATAAGAAGACCATTATATTGGTTAATAATATCTGCTAAGTTTCCCAGCACAATATTAATATTATTTAAATTATCTAAAATTAGATCTTCGAATATTCTTTTTGAAACACCATTATATTCCCTAAGTACTCCTTGAAGATCTTGTTCAATAAAATACTCTGCAGTATTCTTAAAATACCACCCAAAAAATGGATTAGAAACCCATTTTGAATAAAATGGCTCTATTTTTTTTAACCCTTCTTCCATAGCCTTGCTAAGGAACTTAGTAGGATAATAAAGGGGATCAAATAATTTTTGAAAAACGATAGACTTTTCATCAAGTTTGTGACCAGTACCTTTATAAATGTAACTAAAGGCAGCCTGGGCAAATAAATGAAGGCGTTGTTTGTCATCAAACTTTTCACCAAGTTGCTTAACTTTTAATTGAAGAACATCTTTAACGGCATATTGAGTAAAATTTTTTAATTTTCGTAACTGTTCTTTCTGGTTAGGAGAACAATTTAAATTATCTATTTCGCTAGTAAAGTATTGATCCATTTGATGACATGTCCTGCCTATAATTCCATCCCATGATGCAATCACTTGAGCCCAACTTTGAAGCTGAGGAATCATACTTTTTGAACAATAAAAGGCTGTACTAACAGACAAGTTCAAACCATTAGCAAGAGCCCATACATGAATAGGGCTAATAACTTTCATACCCAAATCTTCCCCAATAGGAGCTGCTACAAGAAACGCTGAGTTATATATGACATTTTCTAATCCATCTATTATACCTTCACCAAATCCCGTTATGAAAAGTCTAGTACTTTTTTGTATTTTCTCAAGTCGTTCTGAATCTATCAACAGTACTGGCTTGAAAGAATCATTTTTGTTTAGAAGATGGTAGATATTGGGGTAAGTAATTTTCCCTTTTTCTTCTAACTTTCTTGTTCCTGCTTCTCTCTCTTCTTCTCCATTTCTCAACAGTCTAACCTGATGTAGAGGAATATGGGCTTCACTTTTCCAGCCTATGAGAGGAGTTTGGTCTTCTCTCACAATAGATTTTCTATGGCGGATACCTTCATTCTCTATCGGTTCATCCATTGCCCAGATCTTAGCTGACGTAAGAAAAGAAAAGAAAATATAAAATAAAATAAGACATATTTTCATAAAGTTCTCCTGATAATATTTTATTATAATCGTTTTAAATAATGGGACTATGCAGTTTACTTTCATACGAACTAATTCCATTCTGATACGAAGTATCGGGCCGTAAAAAAAGTGAGCATTTCAAACGTATGCCTAGAGTCCTTTCTAGCTTTATTGGTGCTAGGGGAGTCAACTGCATAGCCCTGTTAAATAATTAGAAAAATCTTACCAATATGTTTCTCCATTATGCCTTATTCTATAGTTAGCTCCAGGCAATACCCAGCTCCATGAGTAACGCCAGAGTTTTTCATGTTCTTCTTCAACTTTCCCTGCTAATGATTCTTCACCGCGAATGTTATCTCGATCCAAAGCTATTGAAATATCTATTGTTTGATCACCAATGGATTTATGATTAATTCGGTCATCATCCCAATTAATAATTTTATCTGGAAGATGAAGGAATGGTCTACAGGTAAGAGGATAATTCTCATTTATATTGTAATAGATTCCTTCTACCATTACGCCAAGTTTTACAACTTGGTGAGATTTTTTAGTAGCCCCATCATGGACAAAACGCACATGCTTGAATTCTAAGGGAAACACGGATGCTGGCTGTCTAATTATATGCGTACTATCATCAGGGCGTTTATATTTTTTATAAAAGTAACCATTTTGTTTGAGAGGAATACAATCTTTTAGAAAAATTTCACCATCAGGTTGAACAAAGCTACCGATAAATTCATGTGGTTTTTCAATATCTGAGTATTCTGTCTTTCCTGTTGATCTTTTTTCTTCTTTTCTTGTTCCCCATACTTCAAATATTTCCCTTGAAATTAACTTTTGGTCTTCATGTTTCCAACCTTGATGAATAGGCAATTTATTTGCCTTTTTTATAACTGTTCCTTCAAGTTTAGCAATAGTTCCGTCTTCTTCTGTTGAAAATGTTATTTTTGAAAGGAATTGTTCAACTGTTTTATCTTTCTCATTATACTCTAACCTCCCTTCCATTAAAGAGACATGAGATTTTGTCTTGATGATAGCATCTCCAACCTTTTGCATCAGAGGTACAATCTCTAAATTTTGCTGCTCTTTAGATTCTTTTAGTGGAGTACATATCCCATTTTCGCATATTCTTTCTTGTCCTTGACTTTCGTTTAAACTGGCGCTTTGCGCGATGGGGAACAAGATAGATGCAAACAGTTGAACAGGACCAATTTTCCCTTCCTTACTCGAAAGAAATGAGACGAGAAGAGGACTTATGACAACATAAGGAGAAAAATTAGAAAGAACACTTGTCAAAGAATTAGCGTACTCTTGCAAGATGCCTAGGTTGTCTGCTTTTTGAGTTGTATGAGAACTGCCGTATGAGGGTGTCTCTTCATCTTCTACTGTTTTAGTACCTGCAGTCCTGTTTACAATATTGCTAAATGTATCCCCTGTAAGAGCGAGCCAACCGATAAAAGCTACTTTCAATAAAGGAGGGTTTGGCTCTTCTTCACTAGCCTTTTCTGTTACTTCCCGCATCCATCGTGAATGGGGATCAACAAAAAATGAAAGAGTATCATCTTTTTCCTCATATTTTTTCCGCCATTTTTTTATAGTGTATAAAGCTTCTTTACGATTAGCCTTCTTAATCACTAAGTCTTTTGTAGGATGGCTAATAGTCCAATTTTTATTTTTCTCATCAAGCCAGTATTCAATTTGATACTTTGTGTCAAAAAGAACGTCTCCAACTTCTTTATACTGACTATCAGCATACCGCTGTTGCCTAAAGTAAGTAATATTTTTTTGAGAAGTTACTGCAAGCGTATGGAAAGGATCTTCCCGATGAGCACAATATTGACTAAAATTTATCATGTCTTGAGACCAAGTCAATTGAAGTTTTCCTTGATAATAAAGATCTAAGATTTTTTCAGCCTCTTCTTGTGTAAACTTCGGTTCTTTAAGGGAATCAGAAGAGAGCTTTAATAAACTAGCAACATCAACAAACCGGACCTCCTCAGCATAAGCACGCACAGAATGTAAACCTGCCCTAGTTGGATGATTAGCTTTTACTTTCCACCTGCGCGTAAAATCTTTAGAAAACTCTTTATCCTTTTCACTTCGAGGGAATTTTGTTGCAGAAAGAGTTACTTCACAAAATTCATCTTTATCTTGCCCAGGACCAGCATAAGCACTTTCCAAGGCAATAAGAGAAACTGTCGTTATCCATATTAATCGTTTCATTATAATGTCTCCTATGTTTTTTAAATTTCAAAAAAGATTAACGCTCACAACACGATATTAAAAAACACACAGTTAAGGGGGATGGAATTTAGAAAATATCCTTAAGGAAAAAATCCTTAGGGCTTCAAATTTGAATAAAATTTTTTTAGGATAAGGCCAAGAATATGTGGCTATCGAAAATTACATTTTCTACTTAAAAGAAAGGCTAATATCATTCTACCTGAAGAAATCTACACGAAACATTTAAAAACAATAAAAAATGTCAATTTTTCTAAAAGAGAGATAGACATTCTTTCCTGCATTCTTAATGGTAGATCCGCTAAGGGAATTTCTCATTTTCTCTCAATTGCCCAAAAAACTGTTGAGGCACATACCTATAACCTAATGAAAAAACTAAATTGTACCTCTCGAGAAGCACTCATCGTTTTCATTGAAAATACTGATAAGTTATTAAGCCTCAAAAAATATTACTTTAACTTATTGATTTGCAAGGCGTTCGAGGAAAAACTAAAAAATATTTTGACATTAAAAACCGAAAAAAATCCAACATGTTTAATTATTGCCTGGCAAGATGAAGCCCTCCCTATCCCTATGACTCTTATTAATCATCTGCGAGAGCATTTAAAGAGTGCAGGAGTAGATACTTCACTAGAACTGCAGCAAGCGTTTCCACCTCGTATCCAAAAGCCTCACAAGAATCATCATATTATTTATATCATACCGTGTATATGGCTTGATAGTGACCAAAAAAAACTCGATCAGTTCCAAGGTATTAGAACTCAGAATAATGTTCATTTTGTTTTTTCTGAACAAGAAAAAAAATCGGAAATCCCAAAAGAAATAAAACATTTAAATTATATTCATTTAACCGAAAAGAATTATTATTTAGCCGTATTTGAAATTTTGCAAAAAATTTATTCAAATACCAATATAAGAAATATCATTTTAGAGTTCGAGAAAAAGTGTCATACGGTATTGGATCTCACAGAATTTAAATATCCCTCTCCATCTTTTGAAAAAGAAATTTTACAGGAAAAAGAAGCCAAATTCATTCAAAAAGATGAATATATCTTAAAACATAGAAAATGGATTTTATTATCAGCCATTTTTATAATCTTTCTTCTTACTATTAATTATCTGATATTTTATGGCAAAGAAAAATATTTATCATCACCTATTCGTTCGGATTTAATTATTCCAACAGAGTCTACTCTTCTCCATCGTCCCGAGCTCTTTGCCCTTGTTGATAATAAATTTAATAAAAGGCACGAAGATATTCAAACAATTGCTCTTGTAGGAATAGGGGGTTCTGGGAAAACAACATTTGCACGTCAGTACGCTCGTGAACAAAAAGCAAATGTCATTTGGGAGATGAATGCAGAGACAACAGAAAGTCTTAGAGAATCATTTGAGGACCTAGCTCAAGCTCTTTCGAAGGAAGAAGAAGATCAAAAGAAATTACGAGAAATTCAAGAGATTAAGAACCTAGAAGAAAAAGAAAAAAAGATGATTCTTTTTGTTAAGGACCTTCTACGACGCCGATCAAATTGGTTTTTAGTTTTTGATAATGTTGAGAAGTTCACAGATATACAGAAACATTTTCCAAGAGATATGAATACATGGGGAAAAGGGAGAATAATCCTTACGACCCGAAATGATAACTTTCAGAATAATAATTATATTGATCATTTAGTTTATATTGGTGAATTAAATTCTCAGCAAAAATTAGATCTTTTTACCAAAATTATGAATATTGGAAATTTAAAAGTATTTAATCAAAATAATGAATCCCAAATATTTTTAGAGAAAATCTCACCTTTTCCCTTGGATATATCAATTGCAGCTTATTATATAAAAGCAACAAATGTATCTTACGAAAAATATTTAGAATGTTTAAATCAGCATCAAAAAGAATTTATCGATACCCTTGAAAATATTTTAAAAGAATCAGGTGAATATAATAAGACTAGATATAAAATTATTACCTTATCTCTCGAACGTCTCATTAAGATTAATAAAAATTTTGAGCCTCTTTTACTTTTTATAAGCCTTCTCGACTCTCAAGATATTCCTCAGGGATTACTCGAAATGTATATGGGACCAGAAAAAGTGAGGAATTTTATTTACCATTTAAAAAAGTTTTCTTTAATCACGAATAAGCTTTTTCATTCGGAATCCACGCTTTCAATTCATCGCCATACGCAAAAAATACACCTCGCTTATTTTACAAGCGTATTAAAATTAAAAGAAAACCATCAACTCATTCAATCAATTACAGATACATTAGAGAAATATATAAGAGAGGCAATAAATAAAGAAAATAATACATCAACAAAATTATCAGAAAAGCATGCAAAAATGTTTTTAGCTCATAGTAATTTATTAACAGATAGTATGAAGGGGGCCATAGCTGGCGAATTAGGACGTATTTATATATTTAAAGGAGATTATACCCAGGGGATACGCATTCTTGAGGATAGTATTATCGCTTTAAGCAAGTCTTATAATAAAATTCACATTAAGGTAGCACATGTCTTGGGATACTTAGGACTTGCACATAGAGACATAGGAAACTATAAAAAAGCAAAAGATTTCCTTGAACAAAGCTATCTTATATATAATCAACAAACCTTTAAGAATTATTCAGAAATAGCTTGGATTTTGACTTTTTTAGGAGATACTCACAGAGAACTAGGCGATTATAACAAAGCTAAAGATTTACTAGAGGAAAGCCTCATAATTTATCGAAACCATCTACCCGAAAATTCTGCTGGCGTCGCGCGGGTTTTAACGTGGTTAGGGATGGTTTATAGAGAAGCAGGCAATTATCAAAAAGCTAGGGATTTGCTGGAAGAAAGCTATAAAAGCTTCAAAAGTATATCTGAAACTCATACTGGAGTCGCTATGACTTTAGCATTTTTAGGAAATATTAATAATGAACTTGGATATCATAAAAAAGCTAAAGAATTACTGGAAAGAAGCCTGGTTGTCTACAAGAAACATTTTTCTGAAGAACATGTTGCTGTTGCTCGTGCTTTTGCATTTTTAGGAGATGTTAACGGTGAATCAGGTCAATATAAAGAAGGCAAAGGTTTGCTTGAAAAAAGTCTTATGACTTTCAAGAAGAAACTTTCTGAAGAGCATACATATATTACTTGGGCTCTAGCACACTTAGGCATAATTTATAGAGAGTTAGGCGATTATGATAAGGCTAAGAATTTTTTTGAAAAAAGTTTAAAGCGGTGTGAAAAGTATGACGGGAAAAATAGTGTTAAAACAGCTTACATCTTACGAAATTTAGGGCACACTTATTTGCTTGAGGGAAACACAGATGTAGCAGAGAATCTTATTATAAAATCTCTAGATACATTTTATCAAAATAAACATCCTGAAAGCTTTAAAGCTTTAGAAAGTTTAGCAGAAGTTTATTTGAAGAAATCTATAGACTTCGCAAACAAAGGAGATACACAAGTATCTCAAAAATTTAAAACTCAAGCTCTCAATTCCTTAAAGCAATCTCTAGTAATTGTTAAAACTCACTTTCCAAAGAAGTCCCCACACGTTGCAAGAATTCAAAGTAAGCTTCAAAATTTAGAATAAAACTCTGAAGGTTGTAAGCCAGCCCTTGATTGTCATAATCTGAGGAGAAAGAATCATCGAAGGGACGTCAATCTTTCCGTCAAAGTGACCCACAAAGGATCTTTACGTTTAGATGCTTAAGATTAAAGCTGTTTGGTTAGGAGTTCATCACATTCTTGTAATTAAACTTGCAAAATTTTTCTTAAAAATCTATTGAATTTATAAGAAAACTAGGTAAACTCATTAGCGTAACGAGGGATGCGGTAACACCCCCCGCTACTGACCGATAACCAAATCTAACGTAAGGAGATTTGATCATGGCTAAGCCTAGCATATATACATCTTTAGAATTTCTCAACGAGTTTGAATGGCAACTTCAGCGTCTCTCTCTTTTGATAGAGGTATTAGAAGGTCTTGCCCTCAGCGCGCGAGATCTTCATGATGGCCTCAGCATTCTGCAGAGAGAAGTGCACATCAAAAGGTAAGTCTTATCGGAGAGAGGTCTTCATAAGAGTTTTCCTTAAGAAGACCTCGATGCCGATGAACTTCAGGGGCCCCTGCTAAACTCTGTTAATATTTTAAGCGCGATTGCTGCTGTTATGAAGAAAATATAATCTTTATGCTTTTTAAGGGCATAAATGTTTTTGAAAAATGGGACGCAATTCTTCTAAGACGATCTCGCAGTTTGGTAGATCAGGAACAAGAGGCCCAAGCCAATCAGCCCAAGTTCTACAAATTTCTCTTATATAACGATCTTCAAAAAAATCTTCGACTTTTGAAAAGCTTTCTTCTCTATGATAACATTTTTGTTGAGTTAATGGTAAAAGTTGATCATGTTTTATTTCTGCCTCAAACTTTCTAAAAACACACCAAAGGTCATAGTAATCTCTTGCTCTTGAGCGGATCCATGTTTTTTCATGGAGTTTTTTTGTATTCGTTAAGATGGCACAAGCTTTTTCAGCAATAATTTCTTCTAAGGAATAGGTTTGAATAGTGGACAGAATGTCTTCTCCATACCCATGTATAATTTTCTTTTCTTGAGGACTGGTTAATATCTTTTCTTGGGTTGTAACTTCAACAAGGACACGTACAAGGGGTTCTTTTTGATAGGGAAGCTTCACTCGAAAAATAAAAGCCTCTTGAAGAAATGGATGAGGCGCTTTTTCTTTATATGAGCTACAAATTACGCGTACGTTTCCGATGAGATCCTTTAGAAGCAATTCAGCCTTTTCCCCAGCTTGCTTCATTTGATTCTCTAGCTTCTTTCCAGCTGTGAAATGACCAAGAAGAGAAAAATCTAAATCTTCAGAATATCTATAGGATCCAAAAAAGCATTTCTTGAGGCATGTGCCTCCTTTGAATACAAGAGAACTCTTTAATAGAGGTGTTTCTGCAATACCTGCTAAAATCCACGATAAAGCATAATCTTTTTCAATAATATGCCGCGCGATCCCCGATCTAAGACATTCATCGCTCAAGCGAGTACTAAGAGGAAGCAGCTTTTTCATAAATTCTCTCTAATCATCCATTTGCGGTTATAAGATCCTGAAGATTCTTGATGTGAGTCAAGATTGGTATATGATTTAATGGATCTCTTTAAAAGAGGTTTTAGCTTTTCTGGAGGAACACCTACTTCTTCTAAGGCCCAACCCAATCTTTTAGAAGTTGCAATACTCAACCTTAAACTATATTCGATAATTTTTTTTATATCGATCTGGCCGACATGACTTTCAAAAGCATGAAGGACTTCTGAGAGTCCTCCGCAATATTGGGGAGAAGTAAGACCATCTAATAAACTTTTCTCCCTATCTGTATAAAGAATTTTTGAGGAGCTTTCCCACGTTTCAACAAACCCAAAGAATGACGTATCTGGAACTTTAATAATTTTGTACAACAATCCATTGATAAGACATCCTTGGGGCGTCTTTTTAGAAAGGCGTGGAATTTTTACGCTAGAAGGGGTTGAAAGATAAGTTACAAAGGGAACTTGATCCGTTAATCCATGATACTGAAGTGCTGAAAAGTGGCTTATTGCCGAGGGAGTAAGAAGGTTCATTGCAATTTCATGCTCATGTAAGGGTATGTCTCCCAAGAAAGCGACATCAAGAGCATAGACTCCATTTCTCAAAGGAAAAATCCAGCGATCTTGTTTCAAATATGTAAGCACTTGAGGTAAATAAGAATCCTGAATACCTACTTGCGGTGCTAACCCACGAGCAGTATTTAAATCAAAAATACGATATCCATGACGTGCAATTAATTTTAAAAGGTCTATCCCAATTCGGGTATGGCGCTGCCGAGACACGATCTCATCTCCACTTTTTATATAAACTATAAACATTTTATTCGACATTGTCGAATAAAATGTTTAACTACCATATAATGCTTTTTATCACTGCTTTCCTTGGAAAAAGTGGCTACTTAACTTTATCTTTCTTAAGGTTGTTTTATTCCCTGAGCCATAAGCCACTCCTTTGTAGCCTTTATTCTTTGGTCCAACCAGTTGCATTCATAGTGATCTTTATACGGAAGAGTATTTAAAACGGCTATAAAAGCATCCTGGTAAGCAATCCGTTGAGCTTGTGCTGGAGTTTGCTGCCCATCATATTCAGCAATCGCGATGCGTTCTTCATGATCTTCAAAAAGGGAAGAGAGCTGCAATAAAACTGGCTTAGTCGGTCTAATATTTTTTGTTTCATATCTTGTTTCATGGTAGATTGGTCGTGAAACAAGATTTATGCTCTTTGTTTCACATTTGTTTCGTTGCTTATTTCTCTCTAACCTTTCTAACGTCTTGTGAGCTAAAAATTTTAATGAGCTTGTTTCATTCATGTTTCACCTCGTTCCATAGATAGAGTTTTGTTCCATGGAAGAGAAGGGGCCCTGGAACAACTTTTGACCTCTCTGTTCCATTTTTGTTCCATCCTTGTTCCACTTTTTTGGCCTTTAATCCTTTGTAAATGAATAACTTTGAGAATTTTGTTCCATGTGTGTTCCACTCTTTGTTCCATAAATGACGCTTTGTTCCACTGTTCCACTCCCTAGTACATGGAACATGGAACAAAATGGAGAAGGAGTTATTTCAATCATTAAGAGCATTCCAAACCTTGCGCCTCTTTAAGTCTTCGATTGACAGTTCCAAGGCCAAGGCCTAGCTCTTCAGCAATTTCTCTTTGGGTTCGTTTTTGCTTATAAAGGGTTAGGACTTGGTCAGCTTGTAGATTTTCTATTTTTTGAACATGCCAAAAGAATTTTCCATTTTCTTCCTTTAAGGAAGCTTCAAAAGGGGCAGCTTCTTCACCGTAAAAACCTCGGGCTTTCTCATAATGTACCTCAAACCTCGCACCTTCCCTTGGATCATAGCTTTCTGGTTTACACCGAGAGGGTCGGGGGTTCAAATCCCTCATCGCCCACCATTCAAACACAGGGTTTGAGAGAATTTTTTAAAGTTTCTGAAGACATGGCCAGGAACAAATAAAAAAATTCAGATTTAACCCAAGGATGACAAAAAAAATCTTTTTAATAATCTGATGAGGGGAGTCTTTATCTCCTCAACAGAATCATTGAAATTCTTCTCTCCATATCGCCCTATTATGAAACGATTGATGAGATAAGCTCCTGCTTCAAATTAATGATATAAGTTTCCCTCTTCCCCCTAATATTTGTACAGACGGGAGGAATTTATAATTGAGTTGTTATTGGTTCAGAGGAGGCTGACGAATCCATTCGTGTTACTCTTTATCAAACGATATCAAAACCGCAACCGGATACCATTCAGATCTGTAGTGCGCAAAGAAAGATTGCTCTCTATGACGCGTGAGAAGGGTATCATTGCACTCAAACTTATTGACGATATTCCTCTGGTAAAGGACAAATTTTCAAAATGATGACTGTACCGTTTTGTAGTTCAATAAGTACCCTAGAAGCAGCTGTTTTTGTACTGCGTTGCATTCTTATAGATTGGTATATGTCCTCTAAGTGAAGTTGAGATACAGTGACTTTCAAGGTATGAATAATATCTTGGGCTCTTGTTTTTTGATCTAAAGCTTCCCCTAAATTTGTCAAGTCCTCATATATAACATTAAAACTATGGGTTAAATGCCGACTTGTTTTCGGTGGTTCAATTCTTTTTAGCTCTTGGAAATCACGATTATCATCCGCACTTCCTTTTTTGAACATCAGCACGGTATATAAAGAATCGACACGAGCTGTAAACTTTCCCGCTTCGAGGTCAGCCGAAAATTCTACGTCTCTTGGGTAGGGAATGAGAGCTCCACCAATGTTAATGCTGTTATATTTAACTAATTCTGTTGATTGGCTTGGAGTTGAAGAGGTGGTTCTAGCGGCACGTGATTTCTTATTATCTTTTGGAGGTAAAGGGTTGGATTTATTCTTTGATGGACTCTTAGACTTCTCTAGTCTTGTAGATGAGTCCAAGTTAGTTGAATCAATATTTTCTTTATTTTCTTCGTTTTTCTCCTTTTCCTCATTTTCCTCAGAATACTTCATAGGAGTGGGAGGAGCAACCTTTTCTATCAAAGAAGTTTCTATTTGTGCGGGTGCAGGGATGGATATAGAGGTTTGGGGAGAAGAGGATGGCAATTGAGTTGAAGTGATTTGTGGAAGTTGAGGCGTTGTTACTAATGTTCCTCTGGACAAGGGGTAATTATCTTGCGGTGCGGGTTGAACAGATGCAAGCATATACTGAATTTGTAAATTTGAGAATGGATTACCTGTATCAATAAAAGGTTGCTGACGAACACTAGGATTGCGTTCAGAAGTGTGGCCTGAAGTCATTATTGTTGTTTGGGGTTGATCTGCATCTCTTCTTTGCATCGTGGTTCGCCGAGGGGCTCCAGGACCAGGAGCTTGATAAGAATGGTTATAGTTTGATCTAGCAGATTCTCCATCATCTCCATCATCCGAAGGGGCTGCTGGTTTCACCCAAGCAGTGCCTGAATAACATTGTTGATTGAATCCTGATAATAGTAAACATACCGTTATGGTATAAATTTTCATTTTCATAATGAAATTCTCCTTTTAATAATTTTTTCCAGATGTTTTAAATATTCTATTTTGTATTACTCAAATATAAATTCTATCCTGAATTCTCCTTGTTTCCTGGAGAAGTATCAGCTCTATTTTTGCTATGTTTTGGACTTTTGGACGAAGAACTACCCAGCTCATATTCTGAAATATTGCTAACGTCTTTAAGTGGAATAGGGCTCTTAGATGATGCTCTAGAAGATGGGCTAGAAAAGAGTTTCCTATGAGGTGAAATTCTATGGCTTTTCCTTAACTTACGCGGAGTTTTTACGAGATTTGCTGCATAATCATCTCCAGGATTACCAAAGCCAGTTGGCCTATGATCATGACCCTTATTAAGAGAGATATCTTCAATTACAGAACTATGAAAGTTAGTTAATGATACGTTATCCTTAGAAACTGGAGAGGGGCTACCAAAACCATTTGGCGATAGTCGATCCTCAGAAACTGGAGAGGGGCTACCAAAACCTCCAGGACTGTAGTCATAGGTATCATCAGGAGCAGGCTCTTTTTTTAATGGGCTACCAAAGCCATTTGGCGATAGTTGACTCTCAGAAACTGGAGAGGGGCTACCAAAGCCACCAGGGCTGTAATCAGGGGCATCATCAAGAGAACTCTCTGTTTTTAAAGGGCTACCAAAGCCATCTGCACTGTAATCATCGACATTGTCAGGAGAACTCTTTGCTTTTAGAGGGCTACCAAAACCATCCGCACTGTAATCATCGACATCATCAGTTGATTCAGGGAAGCGATTTGTAGAAAACCCTCCCGATGTGGGAAGAGGAGTATTGGACTGATCTCTCATTTCTACATTTGAATCAGCATACAATTCTGAAATAAGTTCCGAAGAAGAAGGTGAAAGAAGACTTAGGTCAAAGACAATTTTTGAAGCAGTATCTTTTATAATAGGGTCAAAGGTCTTTATAATTTTGTTTATAAAACCTCCTAATGAAGCTTCTGATTCCGAACATAATTTTGATAAATCAACAATGGTATAAGAATGGTTTCTTTTCTCTCTTCCCTCAAGGCTAGTTATAATTCGAGCCATCCTTTCTTCAGAAATAGAGTCATAAAAGATGATTTCCCTTTGGTTCATCTTTGAGTCAGAAGAAAATTCAGGAATAACATCTTTCTCAGGGGTATCAAATTTGTGCGCAAAAGGAACAAGGCTCACATTTTCTGTTGCTGTGGGTGGAACGGGGAAATTAAAGCCGTCTAAACGTATTCCCTGATGGGCGTGAAGATCGACATCGATAAAATATTCTAAAGGAAATTCCTTTTGAGATTTTCTTGGTTGATACAAAACAACTTGCTGTGATGGATTTTCTCCTAATGCGGATGGTGGTGCACTTTGTTGTACTTCTAATTTTAGCGATGGTGGGTTAGAAGCTACACTCATCCGTGTTTCTATCGACACATTAGATTTCGGAGTTGGCATTTGTATAGAATCGGATGGAAGATTGGAAGCTAACCTATAAGAAGCTGCAATGCGTGGAGTATTTGGAGCTACCATTTTTTGTTGATTTCCAAGGAATGAAATAGGGGCTTTAGATCCTGGATCCCCTTTTAGGAGAGGTTGAGGAGTGACGTCGAGCCGGATTTCAGACGATGGTTTAACAAGCAAGGGACTTGCTTTTAAAGAACTGAGGTGACGGCTGTTATCTCCGAAATTGGAAGAAAGCCTATAAGAAGCTGCAATTGTTGGAATAGGCAGAGCTACTCTCTTAGCTTCACTTCCATTAGATAGCGGAAGATCTTGTGATAAAGCTTTTTGTTGAGCTGGATCAATGTGTTGATGAACATCATCCTTCTTTTTAACATTAGCTCTGGTTTTACGTTTTCGAAGCATTTCATTGAGGTTTTCTTCTTCCTCAAAAAGTTTCTGCCATGATTTCGTGGATTCTTCTAAAGGCTTTTGCCAAAGCTCTAAAAGGAAATCTGTATAGGCATCATTCTGAATTTGAGCTCTTGAAGCAGGTTTTTCTCTGGTGTGTTCAGGAGATGCTTCCATAGCCTCTCTTAAAGAGTCATGTGCGAATGTCCAAGATTGAGGCGGTACATTAGTAGGTTCCTCATAGTCATCCGCAGCTCCGGTGAAAAGCTGGACTTTCAATCTTTGTATCTTTTCTTCAGCAACAGCCCTTATATAATTACACCTTAAAGGTGTTAACTCTTCAGCGACGGGTTGATCTGTTTTTTGATGACGATTATTATCTGTTTGCAAAACCTGTTCTTCTAAAAGCTTTCTCTGTTCAGCTAACCGAATAACCTCTTCTTCTAATTTAATGCGATGCTGTCTATGGAGACGATCCAACGTTTTTGACACGACAGCCCATTTTTGCAATTTTCCTGTCTCTTTATTGAGCTTTTTTGCTCTTTGGCGGGTAAGTTCTACCTCTCGTTGTTTCTCTACTTCTTCACGTTCCTGTTGGAGCTGCGCCTGACGACGTTCTTCTTGCTGACGAGCTTCTTCTGCGTGGATTTGTTCTTGCTCTAAACGTCGTTGTTCAGCTTCTAGTCTAACTCTTTCTTGCCTTATACGCTCTTCTTCACGTTCCTGTTGGAGCTGCGCCTGACGACGTTCTTCTTGCTGACGAGCTTCTTCTGCGCGGATTTGCTCTTGCTCTAAGCGTC
>MKUL01000005.1 GCA_001897795.1 Alphaproteobacteria bacterium 41-28
CGTGCACGTCCGGGTCTGTGAGGGGTGAGGGTGGTAAACATCCTCGCCTACTCGGCGACTACTTGCTTGTTTTCCCTCAATCTCTCCAAATTCTTGCATATCTGCAAGAAGTATTGCTGATAGGGTTGTACCAACACCTTTTATTGAGGTCATAATCTCAAACTTGCGCTGCATATCAGGGCAAGACAAGATAACAGCTCTAATTTCCAAATCAACAGCTTTAATCTGCGTTTCTAAAAGTGAAATATGTTCGTTAGGGAGTTATTTAAGTGTTACAGACTGAATCTCTTTAGATTGAATAACAGGTTTTTTCTTTGCTTCAATAAGCTGCCGGCGCATTAACACAAACTCTCTTAGCTTTTTTACTTCTGGAGTAGGTATAGGTGTTGCTAAAGGCATAAGGTGCTGCCCATAGGTTGCCAACAATTGAGCATCAACTTTGTCTGTTTTAGCCAACTTACCTGAGGCACCTGAGAATTTGCCTGATCTGTAGGGGTTTAAAACAGAAACGCTAAATTTAGCTCTTTCAAGCACAGCGTGGACTAGCCTATAATAAACACCAGTTTCTTCAATAATAACAAGATAATCTTGTGGGGAAGAAAAAAGCTTTACCAATCTTTCTAATCCAGCTTTAGAATTATCAACAACTTGATGTTTTTTAGAGTATGTACCCCATACATCTAACAATCTATACTGACATAATAATAAAGAAACGTGTCTGGGTTAATCTTTCAATGCTAGCCACAATAACGGAACTGATAAAGTTTAAGCATTATCAGGTAAATATTGAGGGCCTATCTTATTCCTTTTCAATTCTCAACTTATTCTATATTTTGAACGGCACAGCTTATTGGCTATTTTAGAGATAGAAAGTCTCTAGTGGAAATAGTCATAAAGCTTAAATCTTTCTTTTTAGCTTAAGTGTTAATCTCAAATTTTTGCGGCATTTTAAAAATCTGAAGTAATTTATCTTTTAATTTTTTCTTGATATTATTTCTTTTAATACAAAGTTGCTCTAAGGAAGAATTTTCACGTGCAAAATCTAATAAATATTTGCCACCTTGGTTTCCAATCTCATTATATCCTAAATTCAATTTTTCAAGATTTGTTAAAAGTAAGCATATTTGTTCAGTTCCTATATGTGTGACCTTGTTAAATTTTAAGCTTAAATCTTTAAGGTAAACAAGAGACGCGGCTATTTCTATTACCCCTTCGTCTCCTATATTATTGAAATCTATATTTAGCACCTCTAACCTTTTAAGAGAAGAAATGAATTTAGCTCCTTGTTTAGTTAAGGAATTATTACTTAGATAAAATTTTCTTAAATTTTTCAATGAAGGAAGAAAAGCCATGCTATCATCTGTAAGATTATTCCACCCTAAATTTAAATCAGTAAGATTATATAAAGAAGAAAAAAGCGCCTTAGCTCCATCATCTTGGATATTACTATACCACAAATTAAGGTTTGTAAGATTGGGTAAACTAGAGGATATTATAATCGCTCCTTTAGCATCAACTTGGCAAGAGCTAAGATTTAAACGTTCGAGCTTAGTAAGAAATTTAAAGGCGATAACTTCCTCAGTAGTACTATTGGTGGAATTTAAGTCTAAATATCTTAGATTTGTAAAACAAGCAATTCCTGCTGCAGTTTCTGGAGAAATTTTATCAGAAAGGTATGCCAAAACCTCCAAAGAAGAAACTATCTCTGAAGCTTGCGAGATCCCATTTTCGATAATCTGAATTCCATTGATATTAATACGTGAAACTGGACAATTACTAAAAAAAGTGAGTTCTTCTTCTGACTTTATTGTTATTGCTTTTCTTTTAAATACATATAAAGCGCTCTTTTCTTTACTTTTATATCTTCTTACTAAATCTTGTATAGAGATTTCTTGGGGTAAAGAATCTACCAAAGCATATTTGGTTTCATCATCCACCCCTTCCAATTCAAGAAGACCCATTCTTTGCGTATAACTGGTATTCTTTATTATAAGACTAAGGCATTGTGATTTGAGAGAGCTTACCCTAAAGACAGTTACTATTTTTCTTCTTGTCAAACTGTTTTTCTCACTTCTATCGCTATCGTCTTTTCTGTGCATTTGTTGTGCATATGAATTGTGGTCTAAGTTACAATCAGCATTATGCATACAATAAGCGGGTAAAAAGATGAAGAAAGACGATATAAAAGTTAGAAATAGATGAAGCTGGGTACTTCGAACAACTGAAGATTTTCGAGAAAACTCAAAGAAAGAAAAAAGAGGCAAAGCGATTTTTAAAGAAAATAAGAGATTTTCTAGGCGATTTTGAAATTGGCTTCTTGGTACTGCTCGTAAAAAGATACCATTCAGGCAAAATTGTCCTATAAAGATCAAGGACTGTTCCCAAGAAAAAAGCTTTTTCGTATTGTATACAAGATTAGCAAGGCTTAATAGGAGTTTATTTGAAACAGTAATATAAATTCGCTTAAAACTTACAGTCGTGATAAAAAGATCCTTCTTCTTTATTCGGGAGGCACAAACATATACAGTTTTTTGCTCGTACTTTGAGGTTTTTACCAGTATCCCTAAGATTTTTTCCATCATAGTTTTTTAATTTTCTCTGACGAAGTTTTAAAATAATCTAGTTTTTATTTTATATAAATAGGCTGTCTCTCGTCTACAAATACTTACGAGCTTAGTTTTCTGTCAGTTGCACACTTCAAATATAGCTTTGAATATAAGTATACCCATAAATTCAGCTTTCTGTCAATTAACATTTCAGATCTCAGCAACTCCCGCAGGGCCTTTTAGTTCTCCATAATGAGCCTAAGGATTTGCTTAGGAAATCTAGAGCCTAAGTAAAGCGCATAGGAAGGCGTTAGGTTCGCCTTTTTGATGATTTGGATAGTAGTATTGCGTAAAGATGCCATAAGCTGAGGGGAAGATCCTTTGCGAAGGGTCAACCTATCTTCGTTAAAGGCCACGTCCCTTACCCTGTGTAATTTATTTTCAATCGACCAATGATTGCAGTTGAGGATTAATAAATTTTCAGCTGAAGCTCTTTATTCCGTTAAGGTTGTTATGGCATAAACAGTTTCACAAGTTTCTTTTCCTCTTTCCCATCAAACTCAAGTAACTTGGCAAATGTGATTTATCCCAGGCCATTCTTTTAGATGTTTTGGCACAGACATCACTTTAAGCGTTCTTTCTTCTACTCGCCCATGCCCTTTAATCAACAGTTGTTAAAGAAATAGAAGGTTTGATTTTAAACTGTAAAGCAAACTCTCTCTTTTTAGCTCTGTGATTATCTTTCAAAGTGAAAAAATAATCTGCTTTCTTGTCTATAATTAATCGGCGACTTTTTTTGAGCAAAAATAGCATCTCCTGCAACAATAGTTCCTTCAAGAGGAAGCTCTGCTAAAAGCCCCATTTAGAACCCATCGTGCCCTATTAAGGCAATAGGCTCAGGACAAAACCATTAGGATGATTTTGGTCTAAAATAGAGGATGGTGTACTTTGATCTTCGGCAGAGGGTTCTTCCCTATAAATAAACTAAACTGCTCCCAGTTGAAGGATTTCCTTTGACTGCGTCGGTTTAGCCATTTGAATAGGGTTAGAACCGCCTTGTTCACAAAGACCTTTACTCGTTCAATATTAAATGAAACGCCGAAGTACCGAATATGCCCTTCCAGTTTTGCACAAAACAGTTCCCATATATAAGAGAGGCTGTATTTGTTTCTTACGAGCCTGGCCCATTCGTTGACGTTCTTTAACTTCAATCTCATCCGCTTTCCATGCGTTTCCACTTTAGGTATGGCCAGTCCCTTACGAGATCGTCCCCAGTAAAATGTAAACCCTAGAAAGTGGAATACTCCCTGTGCCTTCCCTTACTGATATTCCCTTCTTGAGAATGGAACACAGAATGTCTTCTCCTCGTTTAGTTTTAGCTTGAACTTCGCGAGTCGTTTGCTCAGGGCGCTCTTGATCCGAGCAGCATCTTCCTTGTTTTGGCAACATATCACTGCATCGTCAGCATGGCACTGTTAACAAAGTAGCTTGAGTATTTTTAAACAAGCGAGAGCGAAGAAAGAGAAGAAGGTAACATCAAGTTTATCGAAACGTAGGGCCATTCTTTTATTTTCTTTTAGGCGTCCGAAAAAGTGTTCGATAGCGAAGCGTGTTTGATATCTCTGCTTATCTTGCACCCCTGGACAAACGGCTCCCTCTCTCCTAAGAATGATAGGGTGTTTTCCTTCTGCACGAATGAGAAGCCGTACAAGA
>MKUL01000006.1 GCA_001897795.1 Alphaproteobacteria bacterium 41-28
AAACTATTTTGCTTCCTCTGGATATGTAAACACTTAAATCAAGAATGCTCTAGTGACCACTGCAGTAGATTGCCCCCCCCCCACAAAAGAACGGGTTAGGGTTGCCTCTTTCTTTCCGTGTACACTCGCTACGCCACGTTCACTTTGAACAGTACTTGAATCAAGTTTTGCAAATTTAGCGTGCACGGCAGCATGTTGTCCTCCGAGAACATGAGACTTATTTAGTTCTGCGAGATGTTCGGCTATAACGGAAGCCGTTCCAAAAAAACTTTCAAGCGTTGTGCTATTCAGGATGGCGTTCTTGCCTCTGATGCTTGCATTATTTCCTTTAAAAAATCCTGCTTTGAGTTTTGTATTCTCTGTCGTTATTTTCCCTGCAATAAGGTTTACATCTCCACTCTCTGGATCGATGGTAGCGTTATGACATCTTATATCCCCATTCGCTCTTAAGGTAATGCCTGACCCTAAAGATCTTCTCATATGAGCCCATGGACCTAGAGGAAGAGTAGCTACTTCCTTTGCAAAATCCTCGTCAAAGGTTACGCTTCTTTGCGGATCAAAAATCTTAACGTAATCCATAAGAGGAAAACGGGAAGCGGCTGAGGATTTCTGTATTATATCACCATTATAATATAAATTTCCGTTGCTCGTTAATTGAAGGAAACTCTTACCACCCCCACTTTTTAAATGCAGTTTTACATCATCGTCTGCAGTCAATTTGGAAGCCATGACAACGCCATCTTTCAAATATGATGTATGTTGTCCCAAATACTCGACAGAATTGGCTTTCAAGAGAAGAAGCGTTGGAGAATAGAAAGCCCCCGAATCCTTGTAAGATCCGTCAAAAGTAGCTTGATGAACCCCACAGGTAAAAACTGTCCCCTTGTTGGTATATTGGGTTCCTTGAAGAACAGAGTGCCCCAGAGTACGGACGACACCTCCCTTTTCGTAGAGTGTTTTCTTAAAGGTTGCATTGAGGGTTGAAAGATCAATTTTCCCTTCATTCGTAACAGTCCCAATGGTTCCTTGGAGTCCCGTCCCAAAACTTGAAAACAAACCTTTGTTTGTAAACGTCTCTAAGTTAAACAAAGAGCCTTTTTGTGCGGATACATCCCCAATTACGGTTAAGCCTTGTCCAGTGATATCAAGTGATTCTTTTGTTTTAACATCTCCTTTGAGGCTCACCTGTTGATATGCCTCTAAAAAGAGCTGGCCCGCTGCACTAAAATCTTTATCGATATTGATATTGTTTGCTTTTATGCGCGTCGTCCCTCCCACAAGAGCCTGGTCCTTAAAAAACACATTTCCCGTTGTTTCAATATCAAGGTTTCTCTGGGCCATCAGTTTATCGATATAAATATCTCCCATAGCACGGATGACAATATCCTCTTGAGTGGATTGAAGGAGACCATTGGCATAAATGCTCGCTCCTTCTTCATAGCTTGTTAAGAAAATTCCTCTTGATCGTAAAATGGTGGATTGATCGAGGATAATTGAGGTTTGATGGGAAGAAGCATCAGCATTTTGGGGAGAAAACAATCCCTCTTCTCCGCTCTCCAAATCTTTTAAATGCTGGCCTGCTGTAAGAGTAATGGCATCCGTAGGAGAAAGAAGAGATTGCTGAACATGAATGTGCCTTCCCGCAAGCGAAACACTTTTTAAATCGTTTTGTTCCTCAATAACCGTTCTCGTTAAATCAACGTTTCCTTGATCAATTCCACAGACCATTCCTTTATTCGTTTGAGCCACGTGACCAGCTGTTAGACTTAAGTCACAAATTCCCTTAAAATCCGGATTCTCAAGAATAATCCCCCTCGGATTAGCAAAGACCATCGGAACGTTTGTATCTGTTTCTATAGCGCCTGAGAGGCGGGTTGGCTTTTTGCTGTAGACACGATTGTAAATAAGGTCTGCTTGAGGATTTCCTTGAAAAACAACACCACTGCCTTCCAAAATTTGGAAATCCTCAAAAACATTATGAATAGCATTATCTTTTATAGGTCCTGAATCAACAATGCCAATTCTTTGGCTTCCATACACCCTTGCCTCGGGCCCTACTAGATCTTCGTCCAAAACGCGATAGGGTCCTGTTGCCCACAGGCAGTTTTGCCAAAGCAAAGAAAATATCATGGCATAGGCCATCACTTTACGAAGTGATTTTATAAACTCAGGAAAAAATACTTTGCTCCCTTGGGTCATTTTCCAGCTCCCTATCAAAAATATCACTAAAAAATAACTAACAGCTTGAGATAAATTAGTGAAGCTATTTTTTACATAAGAGATTTTTTCTAAAAGTTTCCTCATAAAATTCTTCCCTTTATCTTTGCTTCCTTCCCAGTTAAATGTGCACTGGTGTCCGGATAAAATGTGAGGAGAAAAGAGATAGGTGGTTTTTTCTGGATTGCTTCGCTCCGCTCGCAAAGACGGTGTGGATTAACAAAGAATGTGCCACCAATTCGTCTTTGCGAGGAGCGTAGCGTCAAAGCAATCCAGACTTTTTTAAATAATTTGAGAGTTTCTATTTTTAAGTCCATAATCGGCTCATCTTCATTTAATGCATAGGTTCGTTTGCTTTTTAAAGTCTCCGGACACTAGTGCAGTTAATGTGGGAAAAGGCTCGGCACGAAGCCCTGCATCACCGCATTATTTTTTTCTCCTTAAAGAGATCAGAAAGCGCAGCTACACTTGCTTGAGGTGATGTCGATCCTTTCTGCACCTGTGGCTGAGGTGTTCGTTTTCCAAGAGAAAGATTCACTGAAACTTTTGGGTTTAGAGGTTGTTGCGCTGGTCCAGCGGGCTGTTGAGGTTTTGCTCTAAAAGAAGCCACTGATGTTGTCCTCGGAAGCACTTTGTTTTGCATCTCCTTCGTAGCAGTAATCTCTTGTACTGATGGAACAAACTGTTTTGGAAGTCCCTTTCCTACTGCAGGAGGATTCACTGGAGATATTGGCTTGAGAGATTGAACTGGCACAACGGGCTGTTGAGCTCTTGCTCCAACAACAGGAAAAATGACTGATGTTGTCCTCGGCAGCACTTTGTTTTGTACCTCCTTCGTACTAACAATTTCTTCTACTGAAGGCACAAACTGTTTTGGAAATCCCTTTCCTACTGTAGAGGAATTCACTGAAAATGTTGACTTAAGAGGTTGAGCCGGGACAGTGGGCTGTTGAGGTTTTGTTTCTAAAGAAGCCACTGATGTTGTCCGAGCCAGCACTTTCTTAGCAGTGAGCTCCGGCGCTGAAGGAACAGGCAATTGTTGAGCTCCTTTTTCTACAGCAAGACGGTTCGCTGAAGCTGTTGGCTTGTGAGGTTGAGCCAGAACAGTAGGCTGTTGAGTTTTTGTTCCAATAGAAGTCACTGATGTTGTCCTAGTCAGCTGCACTTTCTTAACAGCGAGCTCCGGTGCTGAGAGAACAGGCAATTGTTGATATCCTTTTCCTACAGCATAGCGATCCACTGAAGATATTGGTTTGGGAGATCGTTGAGTACCTCCTCCTCGAATAACAGAGCGATAACCACCCCTTTCTGGAACAAAACTTTGAAAATGCTCCACTTCCGGATCATGAAAAAGGTAAGCCACTTGATTTGCCGTTTCGGGGATATATTGATGAACACGGCGAAAACCGTCCCCCTCCCGTTGATAAATTCTTAGACCTAAGTTATTGATATGAAATATGGCATCAGCTGATGTATAATTTGCGTTTCTATTTCCACCCGGATCACCTTCCACATCATGAAGAGCAACCATCATATGTCCTGCTTCAATGTGATAAGTAACAAAAGCATTAAAGGCTTCAAGAGAAAGGGCCCTATCCCTTAACTGTTCTAATGCTTCCGTACGTCTTTGTTCGATCCTCTGATAAACATCTGGGAGACGAGTTGTATCTTGTTGATTTCCATCTGAATTCTGTTCATGAAGGGTTGTCGAGCGGTCTTCATCAAGTCTGTCAAGATTTTGTATCTTTCGAACATATCGCGCATAATCGATCGCTCTTTTAACTTCTCGAGGAAGCTGCTCAGAATTTCGTGCTGCGGAAACAATTTCATTAGCAATCATGGTGCGAACAATAGGATCTTCGCTATGATCTCTTAATCTTCTGATTTCCTGTTCTCGGTTTAACCCTGCGGCATTAAAAAAACACTCCATATTCGTTCCTGAAACATTTTGAAGACTAAATGTCCTGTTACCGATTGCATAACGTCCTTCAGGACTACCTTCTGCATTTAGAGGTGCACTGTGTATACCAAGCATTCCATCATCTGTCCGTGTTCGAATGACTACATTTCTAAGAGACAGTGGTGGTACATAGTCAGTATCCGCAACAGGTTGGCCATTTCTCCCGCCTGCCACTGGAAGATGCCCAAGCTGTACTGCCGTTTTCTGTTGAGCAACGACTTGAGAGGGTAGAGTTGGAATACGTGATTGCGGCTGAGGGATTTCTTTTGGGGGTCGAGGCCGTTCGGACGAAAGACGAAGCCCATCCCTCGCTTCTTCAATGAGTTTTTGGCTTATAGAGGATTGTGGGACGCCCCCTCTCGGATGCCGCTCAATATGCCCATTCTCCAACTCACTTCCTCCTACTCCATGTCTCACTTCAACTGGCCGTTCCCATTGATCAGGAGCTATGACTCCAACGCTTTGTTGAGGTCTTTCTTGAGATGGCACTAAGATAGCTGGAAATACGTTTAGAAATGAATTTGTTTTTGGGTTGTGCGCTTCTCTCAGATAATCAGCTCTGTAGGACTGATCGAGGGCGTTCGAATCTAAGGGAGAAACAGCAGCCGGTGCTTGTTGTCCGGTAGCATTGAACCCTACTCCTGGTTGACCGTCGGGCGCATTCCCCCGATAAGGTTGATGAGCTGGCGAAACCGTAACTTTATAACGAGCCCCTATGCGTTTCCCTTGAGCAACACAATTTCTTCCATGTAATCCCCCTTGACCACCTGTACCAGGATTCCCATTCGCACCTGCATTCCCATTTTGACTCGTAAGAGTCCCAGGCTGTCCCGTGTAGCCATCAATACGAATCTCACCAGCATACCCCCCAATTCCTCCTTGACCTCCTTGGCCACCGTTACCTCCAGGCGTTCCATCTGTTCCTTTACGTGTAAAAGAAAAAATAGTTCCCCTCACTTTATTTGGAATTAATCCATTGGTATTTATATATCTGGCTCCTCGTTTACCTTTCGCTTGAGTTGTTATGGTTCCGTCACTTCCACTTGCCCCCACTCCTCCAGCTCCTCCATTTCCTCCTGCTCCTCCGTTTCCTCCGTTCGCAATAACCGTGAGTTCCGATAGATCATTAAACATGAATCCATTCCAGTAAAAATAACCTCCATTGCTGCCCGGAAGTCCAGGATATCCAGGAAGTCCAGGGCATCCTGGTGCGGCAGGCGGAACGTCAGCTCCCGCTCCTCCAGGAGTACCACTTACATCAATGATTCTTGTATCCACAACCGTTCCAGAAGGGCTTATCAAACCAAGCGAAAGATCTGGTCTCACTAAATTTTCATCGATGAAAAACTTATTATAGGTTGATACATCAATTCTAATAGAACTTGGATACGTACCCAAAGCTGCGTTAAGATCCGCAGTGCCTACTAAGGCCCCTTTAACAGAAAGAATTTTATTTGTTTCGTTATATGTTGGCTGAGGGGGAGCACTTAAAAGTTGGATTTGTGCAATTATACCTTGAAAGAAATTTGACCAAGCTTGTGTTTGATGGACGATATCATCTCTAATCCTTTGGAGAAAATTAATCTGTTCTATGACGCTTGTTATTTCTCCACCTCTGATAATATTTCCTATTCTATGAGCAAAATCTCCAGGAAATTCATTCTGGACCGGCTGCAAACGTATAATTAGCTGTTGAAGGGACTCTCTTAAACTTCTAACGGGGCCTCTATGAGAGTCAATGACCTGCCGGCAATGCTTAATAACACTTCGAACGCCTTCCGTTTTTATATAATTCGTAAGATAATTATTGAGCCTTTCAGCCACTTGTCGAGCACGTTCTCTTGATACTGAACGAATAATATCAGCTTCTTGCATCCCCTGAGGATGTCTTTCGTTGGCTCGCCTTCTTCTCACAAATTCTCTGATTGTATTCTGAAGACTGGCGACTTCAGACTCAACTTGATCTTGAGGAACCCACTGAGGAGCGGTAGTGCCCATTCCAGGAATACTTGGAACTCTGTGGGGAGCTATAATTTCAATTTCCAGAGGCTCCTCCCCTAACCGTCTCCATCTTTCTATGCGATTTGGTTGACGCTCTTCAATAAGACGGAGATGGTAGAGCCCTCGTGGAAGAGGGGCATTCTGAATGAGGACTTCAGGAATAAAATCAAGACGCCGTTCTGCTCTATAAGACACAATAAAGAAACATGCGAGGGATTCTTCCCGCCTCCACAACTCCTGGGTTACATGGGGGAGATAAACATGCGTCCCATCACTATAGATAAGTCTTCCCATTTCTCTATCTTGTAGTTTGTCGTCATCTCCTAAATCCAATTCAAACTCATATCCTCCTCTGTATGCATCCCTTGGTCTCAGCTGCTTCCTCTTGGAGAGAAAGGTTCCACGTATATGACCTCATTTTTTTTATGACCTTTAATTTTTCCATCTCGTGTCCCTATTACTCTTCTATACTCCTGATTATTTTGTTGATTTCTATAATAATGCAAACTGGTTTTTGAGCGGTAAACGTCCTCTCCATCAAAATAATATCTTCCAGATCGTTCAGGCCCTTCGCGGAGTAAAAGGTGTTGGATTTCTCTTTCTCGTCGATAAATTACTTTCCACCGTTGATCATTCAAGCGTGCACTCAGTTTTAAGATTGCTAAGTTATTGGTATTATCCCTGTCTTCTTGATAAACCCACCGACCAGAAAGGGGGTATTGTCTGGGTAGAAGAACATTTATGCGGTGTTCGTAACCATCAACGTTACAGCTGATAAGCTCCTTCGCATATCCCCAATCTGTTAGGAGTTGAGGTGGTTCAAGCCTATCGATACCGGGGGGTGTAAACCGTTCATACCTTCTATGCTGGATGTTTCGTAGGTTAAAAACACGCGTAACAAAATTTCCATCTTCTGAGGGAATTCGCAATGTACCTTGAAAGTTACCTTGAGCTTGTCTCTGGATAGCCCCTATAAGTTCAACCGTTTCATCCGAGTTCATCGCGCAAACATTGAGAGCTATAAAACTGGATGCCATTAAAAGCGTTAATAAAACTTGTTTTTTTCATTTTTTCCCACTTTTTTAATTATAGTGTGTTACTCACAGTTAGGTTGACTTTACAGTAACTCTGGGAGGCCTGCGAGTAACTCAGCGATACTATTTGAAAAGACCTCCAAATCTGTATCCTAAAAATGTGGGGAGACGCCTCCCTAATTTTAGGGGAGGAGGGATTTAAAGCCAAATATACAAAAGCTTTACATAAAATATGACTTTGTTTAAGCTACTAAGAATAATTGATTTTTTGATTCATATAACCTTAAAAAATAAAGAAAAACGGGGTTTATGCAAGGCAATGACTTTCTTTTTTTACAAACCATTTATGGCAAACATTTAGCGATTATTAAAGGCATCCATTTTACACGTCGTGAAATCGATGTGATGGCTTGTCTTTTGCACGCACGAGGGACAAGCAGAATTGCAGGCCTTTTAGTTATAGCTCCCAGTACGGTTATCACCCATATTCAAAGTATTATGGCAAAACTCGGATGCAACTCACGAGAAGGCATTATCGATTTTACCGAAAAGTCTCATAAACTTGACTTCATAAAAAAATACTACACAAAACTCATGATCACGACTGCCTTTGAAAAAATTTTAAGGGATATTTGGAAATTTAAAAAAGACAAGCCTTCCGACCTCATTCTTTACTGGAATAATGAAGAGCATAAGGACGCTCTTGTTTATCACCTAAAAAAACATTTAAAGACTGCTGGTATAGAAATTGATATTCGAGAACAGATCGTTAGTTATAAGAAAGAAGAGAGGAAAATTTCAGGTCCTCCTCTCTTATTTTTTTTAAAAAAAGAAGAAGGTACGGATATTCTTCAAGGACTTTCTGATTTGTCCTCGATAGATGTTACGGAACAACAAAACTACTATTCTTCTGTTTTTGAAATTCTAAAAAAACTTCATCCTCATCTTGAATTAAATAAAATTATTGCGGACTTTGAAAATCAATATATTAGGATGGGTGATCTTACATCTGTTACTGATTCTCAAGACTCTTTACAAAAGCAAGGGCTAGGTAAAAATGAAAATGATTTTATCTCTAAAATAAGTCATCTTTTAAGAAACAAAAAATGGCATTTCGTGTCCGCTCTTTTTATCCTTTGTGTTTTTGCCCTGGGGATCCTTGTACTTAAAGAAAACAAAGAAAAACGCGATGAGTTTATTATTCAGTCAGACCTGGTCATCCCAACAGAATCAACGCTTCTCAGTCGCCCAGAACTCATAAACCAACTGAATAGTAAGTTTAAAGTACAAGATGGGATTCAGACGATTGCCCTTATAGGAATGGGAGGCGCAGGGAAAACAACTCTTGCTCGTCAATATGCGCGCCAACAAAAGGCCAGTGTTATCTGGCAAATTAATGCAGAAACCCCTGAAAATCTCAAAAACTCCTTTGAGAGCCTTGCTTACGCTCTCGCAAGAACAGAAGAAGACAAAAAAATATTAACAAGCCTTTTGGATCTAAAGAATCCAAAAGAGAAAGAAGACAAAATAATTTTTTTTATAAAGAAGAGAATGAGAGCTCACCCTCATTGGTTATTAATTTATGACAATGTGGATAATATTACAGATATTCAAAATCATTTCCCCCAGGATGCTGAAACGTGGGGGTCGGGAAGAATTGTTCTTACCACAAGAAACCTCAACATTCAAAACCACATGCACGTGAATGATGTTCTTCTCGTAAAAGAGCTGGATTTAATTCAAAAATTTGCTCTCTTTCATAAAATTATGACAAATGGAAGTAGGTATTCCTTTACACACACTCAAAGGGAACAAGCAAAAAAGTTTTTAACCAATATTCCTCCGTTTCCATTGGATGTGGCACTTGCGGCTCATTATTTAAAAGTTACGAATGTGTCTTATGAAGAATATTTGCAGCACCTAAATCAAGGGGATAAGAACTTTGAAACTGTCCAGGAAAGCGTGCTCAAAGAAGCAGGAGATTATACGAAAACGCGGTACCATATTATTACCATCTCTTTAAAACAACTTATGAAGACACATAAAGATTTCAAAGATCTTTTGTTGTTTATAAGTCTTTTAGATTCTCAAAATATTCCCATAGATGTGTTGAATGCATATAAAAATAATGTGGTTGTTAATCATTTTATCTATAATTTAAAAAAATATTCTTTTATCTCGAATGAAGCCATGTCATCCTTTCGCACGGTTTCAACTTTTTCTCTTCATCGTAGTACTCAAGCCATCATTTTAACTTATTTTATAAAAACACTAAACCTAAAAGAAAACCATCAATCCTTACTATCTATTGAACAAACGTTAAAGGACTATATGATCGATATGACAGATAGGGAAGATTTGTCAAAAATGGCGTTTTTGATTAGACATTTTGAAATATTTGTGGACCATGACACCCTATTCGGTGGCTCAATGAAAGAAATTATAAGTAGTGCTTTAGCGAGAATTTACTTTCATCTCGGTAATTATAAAAAAGCCAAAAAAATACTTGAAGAAAATCTGGCAATTTTAAATAAAAATCGTAGTCAAGAATGTATTCTTAAGGCTGTTATTCTCGCGGATTTAGGGACTATAGATGAAAGGTCAGGAAATTATGAAAAAGCTAAAAATCAGCTTGAGCAAAGCCTTACTATCTATAAAAAACATTTTCCCGACAATTATGCTGGAGTTGCCTATGTTTTGAGATACTTAGGAAATGCTTATAGGAAATTAGGAGATAATAGGAAAGCTAGGGAATTGCTCGAGCAGGGGGTTTTGATTTATAAGAAAAACCTCCCAGAGAACCACCTTGGAATTGCTCGAACTTTGATAAATTTGGGGATGGTTTATAATAAATCAGGGAATTATGAAAAAGCTAAAAATTTATTTGAACAAGGCATTGTTATTTATAATCAATATCTGCCTGAGAGCCATATTGGAAGAGCTCAAGCCTTAAGGCATTTAGGGAATATTTATATTAAGTTAAGAAATTATGAAAAGGCTAAATATTTACTTGAACAAAGTTTTATGACATATGTAAAATATTATCCTAAAAATCATGTTGAATTCACTTGGAGCTTAAGGAGTTTAGGACGTCTTTATAAAAGCATGAAAGATTATAAAAAAGCTAAAAGTTTTTTTGAAAGAAGTCTTGTAGCTAATGAGATAAATTATGGCAAAGACCATATTGAAACCGGTCGAACTTTAAAGAATCTAGGAGAAATCTATATTCTGGAAGGTGACTTCGGAACGGGTGAGCGTCTTTTTAAAAGGGCTTTAACAATATTTCAAAATAACAAACATCCAGACCTATATATTTTTTTAGAAAAAATATCTGATTTGTATTTACAGAAATCTATGTGGGCCACACAAGAAGGAAATACCTCTTTTGCAAAAGAACTAAAAGCACATTCTATTAAGTACTTAAAGCAAGCCCTAGCAATTGTAAAAACTCACTTTCCACTAGATTCTCCCCATATAACAAGAATTCAATTAGAGCTTAGCAAACTTGAACAAAACTAGGACGTATCGACATTCGTGAAAATAAGCATAGATTCTCCCTAACGAAAGAAAAAGAGGGAAATCATGAACGACTCACACATCGCTGCTATTCATCTCCTGTTGCGTTGAATGTCGACACGTTCTAAGCCTTCTTCCCAACCCTTAATAAAAGGAGAAAAGGATGAGTTTAGAAAGGTTTCCCAAAAAACTTTTTTATCATCCCTGACTTTATCAATGTCTTTCATACTCACCCAAGTTGAAGCTGGGATCTTAAAAATTATGAATCATTCTTCTAACAAGATTAAAATAGATGTGATTCCAGTGCCTGCATCTGAGTTTATGCCAGACTGCTGGAAGTGTTAAAAAAATGTTACGGCTCAAATAAATATTCTGTGAATTTTAGAACACACGCAATATTTAATTAGAAATATTTAAAGTTTTTCCCCTCGCTAAAAAGCTTATTTTTAGTATATTTAGTAACAGGTCCTAACGGGCCTGGGGCCGTGCAGGTAGCTTGTATGTGTCCTGCCGGCCTTATGTTAAGAGATGCTTGTTTTATAGCTTGCAGATATTCATTCAAGATTTTTTTATTTTAATATTTGCAGAGGTAAAAAATACATTTACGAGGAGATTCCGTTATTAAGCTTGTATAAATTCACCCTAACAACCTGAAAGTTATCAAAACAGGTACAAGCTTATAGAGCTACCTCCAACTTACACCCCGGTCTCCCTAATCGGTATTAAGCTGGGGGTAGCCCAGTCCTGAATAAAACTAATTTGGTCTCACTGAATTTTAAATCTATTCTTATCGGCAAGTATTCACGGCAGACACGCTACAATAGACTCATCTGGTTTTCTTGTAAATGTTAAATTTATAGTTGATAATTCAAAAACATAGTAAATAAAAATGAGGAAATTGATCTTCCAATTCAGAACTGAAGAAGGGAAAGAGAACCAACACATTACCAGTATCTCTTTCCCAGGCTTTAAAAGCAGGACCTTAGGCATGAGGTAATCTGCTTTGATTTGAAGATAAAAGGAGATCCCTTTTATGGCTAATGCTGTTTCAACATAGGGCTTATGAAGGAATGGAGAGGGGTTATTGAAAATAAAGCTTTTTTAAGCGGTTACACTTTTTCTTCCTGCATTCTAAAAGCTTCTCTACGCTTTACGACGCTCTTAGATTGCTTGACATAAAAATAAAGGAGCAAGAGAAAACCTATAAGACATGGCATAAGAGTAAGACTTAGGAAGAAAGCCTGATAATGCTCTATTGGGCTTTCAGACATCTCTGGATTACTTAGTGAAAACTGTGCGATAAAGCCGGCAAAGTAGTTACCATAGGCAATAGCCATCAACCAATAGCTCATCATCAGAGAGCGGTAACGAGGAGGTGAAAGTTTGGAGATATTTGAATACCCTATGGGCACGATGAAAAGCTCCCCAATGACCTGGACGAGCAGAGCGATGACAACCCATGCGAGAGAAACGAGTGTATTTCTTTGAGAGCAGCTGAGAGCCAAAACAAAAAAGCTCAGTCCAGTTAAAAGAAATCCTGCTCCCATTTTTACAAATCCATCAATTCTTTTATGTTTTTCAATCACTCTCTCAGAAAATAAAATAAACAAAGGACCGCAGATGAGCACAAATATAGGGTTTAAGGAGAGCAGGGCAGAAGACGGAATTTCCATTCCCAAAAGGGTCCGATCCACAGATTTGTCAAAAAATAGAATTAAGGAACTACCAGCTTGCTCAAAGAGAGAACAAAAGAAGGCAAATAAAAGAATATAAAGAAGAATATTGAGGATATCCTTTCGCTCTCGAGAATCAGATTGATAGAAAATTTTTCCAAAGTAGATAAAACTGCCTAAAGCAATAACAGCCAGGAAGTGATGAAAAGAGTCGTGATACTTGTAGAGCAATGCTAGAAAAAAAATAAGAACGACAATCCCTACTCCAACAAAAACAGCATGGAAAGCAAGAGTCTTCTTAAGTATTGCTGGATTTTTTTCATGATTAAAAGAAATTCTTTTATAAAAAAGATAAATACCCCCGATCAAAGTCATAATAATAAGGAGTAAGCTTGTATAATATCCACCGTAGGTTTTACTTATAAACCCGCAGATCAGAGGCCCTATAAAACTCCCAAGGTTCATAGCCACATAGAAAGTGGAATAGGCTTTATCCCTTTTGGGATCTTGGGGATCGTCAAAAAGCATTCCTACTGATGTTGAGAGGGTAGGTTTGAAAAAGCCCGACCCCAAGGTTATCAAGGCTAAAGCCAAAAAAACAAGATTCTCCTGAGAATATGTCAAGAAGAAAATTCCTAAGGACTGAAAGAGTCCCCCCAGGATAATTGTTGTTTTTGCGTTAAAAATATTATCCGCAACCCACCCGCCAATAAGGGAAGATCCGTAAGCCAAAGCCATCCACGTCGCAAAAAGGCTAATGGCTTTACTTTCTGGGAGGGAAAGCTGTGTAATAATATAAAGAACGAAGATAGATTTAAGGCCATAAAAGCTAAAATTGTAAAAGGCTTGTGTAAAACACAAACCTCCAAATTGAGGGGGATAATTTTTCAAAAGATTAAAATTCATTAACTTTTACCCTTTACACTTCGTATTTTTTCGATATGATGTCTTTGTATCACTTTCCACGTCATAAAATCTATTGAAAAGTTGTAGTATTTGTTTTAAAAGTTGAAGAAAAGGGTGAATTGAAGCTCTATGACATATGTCCCTCATGAAAAGCTGAGTATCAATTGGGGCCCTCATGATAAAAGCTTTGCTCTTTCTCTTCCCTGGGTCTCTATGGAAGTGGGCGTTACAAAAGAAGATTATCCGTGGATCAAAGACGCTACCAACCATCTGCATGACTCTGTTTCGAACCAAAATGTTCAAAGATTTGTTTCTGAGTTAAAAGAATACCCTATTTTTTATATCCAACGTAGGCGTTTAGAAGAGTTTAAAGAACAAGTTCTCCAACCCTGTCCAGACCTAAATGTAGATTCTTCAACACCGGCTTCTCTCATTGCAACTTTTGGATGTGAAATTGCAGGTGAACTCAAAAAAGATGTGCCTACAAAGTGGACATGGGATTGGGAAAAGATACTCAGTAAGGCACGCATTGCGGGGACAAATCTCTATGACCCGGTCAGTTTTATTTCTTACCTCATTTGTTACCGTCTTGAGTGGGAAAACACAACGTGGTCAGGCCAAGATGGGTTTGGAAAATTTTTGGAACATCTCCTCGAAGAAGATGAAGATAAATTTTTTCAAGCGATGGGATGGGTTGTGAAGCAATCTTGGTATGTGACATCCGAGGCTTGTCAAGTGATGAAACCTGCTCTGATTCATTTTGAAAAAGCCCGGGACTTGCTTCATCATTATATTCATGATGAAGCCGGGCATCATAAATTTATGGAGATAGTTTTTGAAGATTTAGGAATGAATAAAGACAACTTTCCTGTTGGCACTGGAACAAAATGGCAAATGGACGCTTTTGCTAAAACGGCAGTCATATCTCCTCTCGCTTTTTCAGCCTTGATTAATCTCTTTGAAGCTGCCTTTTATGATGGACAAGATCCCATCTCTCGTATCCTTAAAAAGTCATCTAAGCCTCAGGCAGCTCATGGCTATGATCTTCATTATAAAATTAATCAAGACAATCGCCACTGTGATATGCCGGTGCAGCTTGCTTCTTACCTTGCGCCTCAGACTTATTCTCATGTGGCACTAACTTTAGGTATATTTGAACTTACATTGAATTTTTATAATTGTATGGAAAAAGAACTTGCAAAGTCATTTAAAGTGTAGTAGCGGCAAAATTAACCTTTTAAAGAGCTAAACAAAGGAGAGTTATATGAAGATCGTAAATGCAGAGTTTCAAGCTATAAGAACTTGGAATTATATTTAAATTCCTATTAAAGAAACCTTTTAATAAAACTAAAAAAGGAAGATTCTATGAAAATTGAAAATAAAAAGTTTCAAGCCATAAGAACATGGAATTATATCTAAATCCCTACTAAGGAAACCTTTTAATAAAATTAAACAAAGGAGAGTAATATGAAAGTTGAGAATGCAGAGTTTCAAGCCATTAGAACATGGGGATATATTTAAATCATTTTGAGTCAATAAAAGTAAGTTTTTTCTCCGTGATTACAAGGAGGAAATTTTTTGTTGTAAGTAACTTTTTAGAGCCATAATCTCTTTGTCTCCTTTTAAATAATTTTGATAAATAAAATATTCTTTGAGTTCTTTACATTTGACATGAGGAAGAATATTTATCAGTTTTGATTTTTTAATGATCTCATTTTCGTCATAATTACTGACAATTCCTATCCCCTTTTCCGCAGCCCTGATTGTACACTCTATTGAATTAGATGCGAATACAGGTTGATGGAGTTGCCCTTCGGGCAACCCAAGCTTTAAAATCCAATTGACCTCAGAATACGGATGTTCATGGGGGTGGGCATAGCCAATAAGATGATGATTTTTAAGGTCTTCGACTGTTTGAGGTTCTCCATATTTTTCTAAATATTCAGTACTCGCGTACAATTTTTTTTCTAAACTGAACAAATATTCTTGTTGTACATTTTGCTCATTTGAGATGTCATGCACATTTAGATCTATAGGACGAATGGCAATATCCACATGAATGGCAATATCCACATCATTTAAGACAATGTCAATGAGATGATCATCACCAATGAGTTCAAAGATGAACTGGGAGTGCTCTCGATTATACTCAAGAATAAGATCATTTAATATATAAGCAGCAGATGAGCGAGTTGCTGCAATTCTTATTTTCCGTTTTTTCCCATTCGTCATTTCAGCATGGGTATTGCGCGTAAATCCCTTTAAGCCCACAAAGGTTCTTTCAATAATATCAAAAAGTTCTTCTCCCTTTCGGGTAAGCTTGACCCCACCACTGTGGCGGGAAAACAAAGGGCACCCTAAGTGCTGTTCAAGATAAATGACCTGGCGACTTAAAGCGGATTGGGTAATATTAAGGAATCGCCCTGCACTCGCAAAACCGCCCAGTTTTGCAACATAATAAAAATTCTTGGCCTTTTCCCAATCAAAATTCCGAAACTTAGGCGTTGTTTCTAAGTCTATAGTTTCTGGTTCTAACATCATCGCTCTCCCTTAGATTCATGAAAAAATGCATCATTTTTTCACTTAGCTCGCTCCCTCCAAGGGCGAGCATTCTTTTAAGAAAATAACTTCCTTCCTGTTATATTGGCCTTTTTATGGGGCTCTTCTTATTTTTTAAGTCTCTAACTTAGATCAATAATAAATTATTGCAATATATTCATTTTTAAAGTCTGGTGCCAAAACGGTATACCCGCTATTCCAAAACAACGCTTTTAAATTTTATTCCTCAAAATATAGTAATGAAATGATGAGAAATCAATTAATTTCTTTTCTAAGTGGTGGTTTTCGTTTTTAAATTTGTATTCACATTATTATATGAATACTTACATACCACGTGAGAAGACGGCAGAGTATTTTTCTTTGACCTCCCTAAAATACTCTGCTTCCTTTCTGAGTTTTGAGGATATCCAAATGCAAAGTGGTGAAGCTTATATACAACCCCCTTTAAACCTTCGAGAAACGTCATTTAAGTTCGAGCAATCTATGCGCCTAATCGAAGATCCTTTATGGGATCGTGTCTGCGCTGAAATGGTTAGCATCATGGGCCCCGCAGCTCTTCAAATACGCAACGTTCAGTTGGGAGTTCTCTCATCTCATGATAAAATAGTGGATCTCTATTGCCAGACTGAAGAAATAGCTCAATTTATCGGGCGCTATGATTTTCTCCTTCTTGGAAGCCTTCAGCAGTATTTCCCAGCCCTTAAGGAGCTGCGTATCAACAATACAGACGAGCACCCTTAAATTTTTAACCCCTTAACAGTATTTGGGATCGAAGAAATACTCATCATCTGAAAAATTGTAAGATGATCAAAATATCAATTTAGAGTTGAAAATTCAAAAACATAGTAAATAAAAATGAGGAAATTGAGATTTTCAAGTTGACTTCCGTCAAAGATAATATATTAATGAAAAATAATGCTGTATTGATGATGGGAGATTAAGAAATCTTTTATATCAGTACATTAGGGGGAGTGGTTTTTAAGGAATAAGCTGTCAAGTTAGTTATAAAAGCCCCTCGATTTTGGTTAGGAATGAGATAGGTCTCACCGAAGTATTTATTGAGTAAGCCCGTAACTAAATGGAAGGTTTTTATGCTTAAAATGCGCGTCCCTACACTTGCAGATATTCAAAATTTCAAATTTCATTTCACGGAAGCAAAAATTCAAAAATTAAAAACGGCCTTTCGAAAATTTGTGGGCTACAGCGTCATTATTTCCATACTGGGTGTGGACATTGCGTATGCGATGGAGGAGGAGCGTGGTTCTACGGCACCTACGGCACACTATCGAAGATTGAGTGACTCGGACAAGACGACGGGTGGAGCTCGTGGATATCAGAGTAGGACAACTTACGAAGGTTTTAATGGCGAGGAAGAGACGAACGGTGTAGCTCTTGTCGACCAAGAACCAGATAAGGAGTCACATCAGCCTCTGAGAGATTTAGCTCGTCAAGGCCTAAGCGCTGATATATTTGGAAACTATTACACACCGCCGCCTATCATTTTACCTGGTAGTTTGGTGGCTAAAGGAAATGCGGAAGGGTCAATCCCCGAAGAGAAACCTCTAACAGTTGGAAGTTCATCTTCCTCAGATGAGGATTCTGGTGAAAGTGGATCTTCTAATTCTTCACCCACAGGATCTCCTCGAAAAGATAAGGAAAAAAAAGAAGACTTAGAAGTCACAAGCGATCATAAAGGAACCCTTCTTATTGGAGGAGAAAGGGTTCGTCTCTCAAAACTGAAAGAATGGCTGCTTGCGAATTTTGATCCGGAAGTGTCAATTTTTACAGAAGGTGGGGAGGATACAAAAAAAGGCCGCTTTCTATCGAATGCAAAAAAATTAAAAAAGAAACTTTTTCACAACACAGAAGGGTATGTTCCTTTTGAGGATGAAGATGTGGGAACATCTAACGGAGGGGGGAGTGAGTCTTCTGACGATGAATCGGAATATACACAAGATTCACCACCAGGCACAAACATTCCCCTCCAAAACATGGGGGGTAATGAGAGCTCCTCAGATCCCCTTTTAAACGGTACGAATGGAGAGGCCATAGCAGTGGATGGCCTTATTGATATAGAAGAAGGAAAAAGTCAAGCTTTTAAAGAGAATGAGACGGATTCTACAATACTGCATCACGCAAATAAATTATTCAGGGCCATTTCTAAAAAAAGAGGTCCAGAATATATTCCTTCCCAAGATGCAAACGACCCAGTGATGAAAAAAGCCCGCGCCCTTGCGCAAGCTATTGAAGGGACAACCTTAGAAAAGTTTGGAAGTTACTTTAAAAAACATATCCTCGACAATACGTTTACGTGGAAACAATGGGCATCTTTGTTCCCAGCATTAGTCATGGCGGGAGGAACTGGTGCAGCCATGTCACTCGTTGTCTTAGGGTCGCTTTATAGTACATATTATACTCCCGATATTTCAAACCCCGATGTACTTGAACCACTTCTAGATTTTTCACGTTATATCAATGCCTCTACGGGATTACATGCTTTACTAAGGGTAGCCCCTATCATGACAGATGCTACATCCTCCTCAATTGGAAAGCTTACAACTCCAAAAACTTGGCTGGAAAGAACTGCTGATTGGACTCTAATCCCTACGGCAATGTTTCTCGGAATTTTTCTAGTTCTCTACGTCTTTGAACTCGAGCAGCATAATAAGGAGGTTTCAGATGTAACGGGATACTGGAATCAGTATGATCAGTATTTCTATTTTAGTTCTATTGGATTTTTACCCTATCTTGTCACAACCACCTGGGCAGGAATGCGGGGAGCTATTCATAGGCACTTTCATAGGGAGACGCCCCCCCATGTACAAGACCGCGTGAATGCTCTTCGTCAGCTCTCTGAACGTGTTGATTACGAGCTTTCCGATTTTGAAACTGATGAGCTATACACCATGATGAGAAGCAATCCATTTGAAGAAAATGCATCAAAATTAAAGAATTGGGCGAACTATTGTTTCCTCGGGCAAACATCGAAACCTGAGACGCTAGATGGCCTTCTCACCTATATGTGTCTCACAAAATATGCTCAAGCAGAAATGATGGAAGAGGCCGAAGAATTACGAAAATGTGATGTAAAAAAACATTTTTCAAGAGTTGCGGCAGGGGTAGCCAGCCCTGCTGGGTTTGGATTGATTGCTATAACCATGTATGAACTCTTTAATATATTTACGGGTGGAGACGCGGCGCTGGCCATATCTTTAACAATTTCTACAATTGGCTTTCTTTCTAGCGCATTTCTACAAAGCTCTAGTCTTGAAAAAGTGTTTGAGGACGTATGGGAAGGTATTGGATCTTTTAAGAAAAGAGCCCACTTTTTTAATACTCTCAAGGATCCTTATGCTTGGGTCAAAGGACTTGCGGCAACAGTGTGTTATACATATGGGTTTGCACAAAATACTTTTACAAGTTCGTTGCCAATTCTTGTCCTTTTAGCCTATTACCTTCCTCTGCGTTTTGCAGAACTTGTAGGAGGAGATAAAACAGAGACCGCTACGGCAGGTGTGATGCTTGGTGTTGCCACGCCTTTTCTATTAAATGATATAGCCATTGGCACAAATGAGATCGGAGAAATCATGATGTCTATTCCTCGGTACGCAAGGAGCGCCTATCATAAGGTTTCAGACTTTGTTGTTACTAACGCTTTGAGAAGAGATCCCTTTATATCATCCCATCGAAAAAGACGTTGGATCAAACAGAAGATCAAGGAAACGATTGCGTTTAACGAAACTTTATCGCCTGATGTGTTAAAAAAAGTTAAGGTGCTAGAAGACCAACTTGCAAGTGGGAAGGATTTGAAACAAAAGGAAGAGTAATCTACTAAACTTGAGACTGTATCACAAAGCGATGAGTTGAGAAAATAGATCTAAAATAACTACTTTTAAAAAAAAGACTCAAGAAAAATCTTGAGTCTTTTATAATTGGTTAAATGAAATGAGTTACTACCTTAACTTTCTGAACAAATAAAACTAGATTTTACTTATGGACATGCAAAGCCTCCAGGACACCCAACTTTAGTTACTGAATTTTCCTGCTGAGTAGGTACACCGCTAGGATTATTCGTCAATGTTCCATGATCATCAGCAAGAATAACTTGCCCTGGGTTCAAAGCTTCGGCTTGCACATTGGTAACCAATGGCGTTCCTACAAAAAGCCCTAAACAAAGTGCTAATACTAAATATTTCATTTTTTCCTCCTACATTTAAATAATAATTGAAGATATTTATCTTCCTAAATAAATAATAATTTAAAAAGTTTAATATTTCGTTAAAGAGTAAAAGAAATACACTTTTTAAATAATATTAGGTAATTATCAACCACATCATTATATCCATAAGCAAATTATACCAAATATTGACCCAGAAGTCATTAATATTCTTCAATGAATTGACATCTGAAATCCGGCCCGTCTTTTAGTTCTGTTGTATTTCTCTAGCAAGCTAATCGATTTTCCTTCTCACATCAAAAATATCTTAAGAGCCTCACCTAGTGCATTAATTTTAAATGTTTTTTAAAGTGTTCGATTTTGATTTTTTCTTGAAAAAATATTTAATATGTAATAAAAATAAATAAACCTACAGAAAGTAGGATTTAATAAAAGGAGAAAATCATGAAAATTAAAAATAAAAAATTCCAAGCAACAAGAACTTTTATCTATATATAAGTCCTTTTAAAACAAATAAAAGTTTCATGAGCATAAAGCTCATGAAACTTTGTCTGTAATGTTTAGTTACCCACAGATTTTAAAAATCAGCATATGCAGCTTATTTCTTAGGATTTGATGGAGAGCTATACAAGGTAAGGTTTATTGATTGGAACAAAGTTTTTCCTGAAGATATTTTTTTAACCCCATAATTTCCTTATCTCCTTTAAGATAATTTTGGTAAATAAAATATTGTTTGAGTGCTTTACACTTAACATGGGGAAGAATATTTTTAAGTTTGGATTTCTTGATAAGATCTACTTCATCATAATTACTAATAATGCCTAATCCTCGTTCTGCCGCCATGATAGCACATTCAATCGAATTAGACGCATATATAGGTTGGTGCAATTGCCCTTCGGGTAATCCAAGCTTTAAAATCCAGTTGACCTCAGAATAAGGATGTTCTTGGGGATGGGCATACCCAATAAGATGATGATCTTTAAGATCTTCTACTGTTCCTGGCTCACCATATTTTTCTAGATATTCAACGCTCGCGTATAATTTTTTTTCTGCACTAAATAAATATTCTTGTTGAACATTCAGCTCTTTTGAGATGTCGTGCACATTTAAGTGGATAGGACGAATAGCAATATCCACATCATTTAAAACAATATCAATGAGATGATCATCACCAATTAATTCAAAGATGAAGTATGGATGTTCTCTGTTATACTCAAGAATGAGATCATTTAATATATAAGCAGCAGATGCACGGGTCGCCGCTATCCGAACCTTCCGCTTTTTTCCATTCGCCATTTCTGCGTGGGTATTGCGGGTAAACCCTTTGAGCCCTACAAAAGTTGTTTCAACAATGGTAAAAAGCTCCTCACCCTTTCGTGTAAGCTTGACTCCCCCACTGTGACGGGAAAATAAGGGACAGCCTAAGTGTTGTTCAAGGTAAATAACCTGACGACTTAAGGCGGATTGGGTAATATTAAGAAAACGCCCCGCACTTGCAAAACCACCCAATTTTGCAACGTAATAAAAATTCTTCGCCTTTTCCCAATCAAAATTTCGGAACTTAGGTGTTATATCTAAGTCTATGGTCTCTGGTTCTTGTATCATAATCCTCCCAAAATATCATATTAAGCATTTTCTTCCAGCTTACCCCTAGGCTTATTCTTTTTGCTGTAAGTCGTCACCTTCGCTTATGCGAAGACAAGCCTTCTCACTAAGGAAAAAATTGCCTTCCCCTAAGAGCCTTTTCATGAGGCTGTTTTTATTTTATTAATTAATTTAAATCATTGTAAAATTATTGCAATATATTTATATCTATATATCAACCCTAAATCGGTATACCCGTTATGTCAAAAGGTGTTTATTCGGAAACCGTGAGACATGGTACAAAACCAAATAAACGGATTTTTAAACAGGGAAAGGGAAATTTAATGTGAAAATACGAATTTAAAAAACGTCTGTGATTGTTTTGCGGACCGTCACAGACGTTTTATTTTGAAAATATAGAACCCGTAATAGGTGCTATGGTGGGAGTTTACCTTAATTTCATTTCAAAGTCTATCTTCCTTACATAGCTCCTTTGAGTTCAAACAGGAATTAAATATGTAGGGAGATTTTATGTTCACAACTGTTCTACCACAATATCATGCTTCTCACAAAGCTTTTGTGGATCCATTTATTTCATTTATCAAAGATGACCCTCGCCTGAGACAATGTTTCCGAGGTCATAAAAAAGCTACATTTATCCTTACGCAGGATGAAGCGAAAGGTATTTATGGAGGAGCTCTCCTTGTGAAAGAGAGAATGGATGTTGTCCGTAGGAACTTAGGAAAAGGTATGGCTTACTTCATTCCTAAGACTGGAGAGATATGGACTTGTACGGTATATATTCAAGCGAAGATAAATGACTATATCCTCCAGTATGACTCCCTTTGTGCATCCTTCTATCGTCAGCTTTATGGAAAACTCATCGAATTCGGCATGAAAGAAGGGACAACCTATTTGTGGATGATCTTATTGCCAGTTGAATACCTTTCCACTGAACACCTTGGTTTCTGGCCGTATGTCTTCCAAGTAAGGCCCCAAGACTCTTTGGACGGCCTTTTTCACGGAATTTTATCTCTGACCATAAACCCATCGAAACTTCATCAAACATGAAGAATCGAGGCTTTATTAGGAGATAAAATTGGCGGCAGACCCTCCCCACTCATAATGCCGCCAAAGGGAAGGAATTTAAATGGTTGTGGTTAATGTTGGTGTTGTTACAAATTCCTCCTCTTTTTTCTTCAAAAAATTCCCAGGATTCATTTTGTTTGGTCGCACTGGGGGGACTTCCTGACTCGTTCATGTCTAAATGTTTTACTTCTTAGCTCTTAGGAGACCAGTAGGATCTTGGAAAAATCCTTGTATGGTTGCTCTCACTTTGTTTCCTGCTGCATTTTCTACTTTTTTAATGCAATGGATAATGCCAGAGGAAATAATGACTAAACGATTAGGTTTCGGGAGAATATACGTTCCAACGCTATGTTCTAATAAGGCTTCTTTTTCAAAAGCACTTTCTAAGTGAGATCCTAGGTATTTGCTTTCTGAATGATAGAGGGTGGAGGTTGGATACTTAAGATCTTTCGTTTCATAGGGAGCTATTAAGAACTCTCCCCCCCATTGAGGATCCCAATCAGGGTGGGCGTAGTACACGTAAGCCCCTCTTGCAGAATTCTCGTTATCTCGATGCCAAGAAAGTCCCGCACCACTTGGATAAATATAAGCGCGAGCAAAGAAATAAGCCCAGTCTTCTCCTTGTTTACCAATCAGATTTTCCCATCCAGGAGCTAATTCTTTTACTTTTTTAATAACCAGATCTATTCCAGAATGGGTTGGATAGACTTGATTCTTCGTATCAGGAGCATACGGATCTGATAAATAGGGTGGGCCCCATAAAAGTTCGCCATCCGTAAGACGAAAAGCCTTAACCCATTTCTTTTGATGGACAAATTCCAACGCCTCTTGTTGGATGTAGTTCCAAACAAGTTGATGCTCTTCAGAAGTCAAGAAATTATCAATAACGACGAAACCTGGACCTGAATGAGAAACCGTGCCCGCAAGTGATTTTACCAAGGTACGTACCAGTCCTCGATATTTTTGATCTCTTCTCCTTGATCTTCACCGCTTTGAATGTTTTGCTCAAAAGGTATAACACTCTCCTTTTCATGTTCATTCATTTTTGTTACCCTTTTTTTTAATTTTAATAAACCTTATAAAATCTAAAGTAATTGAATCTTGTTCAGCAATGTCTAAATAAGTAGCATATATATCTGCGGTCTGGGGTTGAATTGAAGAGATCTTTTCTAAAATTTTGGATGCTGGATGAATGCTCGGTAATTCTATCACACCCTGATCTCTATAAGCCATTTCAACCAAAAAGCCAATGTAATCGGAATGAACACTTGGTTCTAAGTAACTTGTTCTATCATGAATTAATGCATAAAGATCAGTACTAGACATATTAAAATATTTAAAGGCTAAAACCTTGTGATAAATCAAATCATCATAGTCATTTGGAATGCCATATTTTTCTAAGTAAGCTCTAGATGCATAAAAATTGATAATCAAGGTGGCTATATGCTCTGACTTGACATTTTGTTGAACCAGAAAATCATGTCTGATGTGAACCTCATTTATTTCAATTTTCTGTGGTGGAATTTGTGATACAAGCTCTATTCTCACATTATCATGCAGACTTATAAACTCAGCAATGTAATCAGGTAATATAGTTGCAGCAAGTCCAGGAGTGGTGATTATTCTTATACTCTTTTTTTTTTCGTATTCAAGTGGTTTTTTTATGTTTTTAATGATTTGTTTGTTAAATATATCTGAAGCTTGATCTGTAAGTGTTTGAAGAGTTTTTCCGTCGGGCGTTAGCTCCATTGAACGATATTTAGCTGTCGTCATAAATAGCTTTTTACCCAGAAATTCTTCTAAATCATCCATTTGTTTAAGAAGAGCTGGCTGACTCGTACCGATTTTTTCTGCCGCTTCGCCAAAGGTCTGAGAATGTGTAATAATATTAAATCTTCGAAGCAATTCCCAATCGAGTGTACCTGGTATGGGGATTGTTATTTTTCTTGCTTTTCTCATCGTACAAATATAAAAATTAAGTAAAATTTTAAAATGTTATCTTTCGGGATCTTAATGTCAAATATATGCAATGTCCAGAAATTAATTACATTACATATTTTGGAAGATGAATCTCATTAAAAGGAAGCAAGGGGGAAATGAATGATCCGTCGATTAACAGATAAGAATCTTTTAGCTTATATTTCTCTTATTCTTGGTTTGCTCTGTTTTGCGGGTGCTGAAGCTGTTATTCGATTCTCCACCAGAACCTATCCAGATTATGAAATCCTTCTGTATCGAAGCGTTTTTCTTCTTGCTTTTGTGGTGATCGTTGCGGCTGCTACGAAGAAATTACATCATTTTAAAACATCACGCCTCCATATGCATATGCTAAGATCTTTTTTTTCTGCAGGCAGCTTTCTTTTTGCTATTAAAGCACTAACGGGGTTGAAACTATACTCGTTCAAGGCTTTGTCCTTTGTGAGTCCTATCTTTATTGTTGCCCTTGGGGTTTTAGTATTAAAAGAACACATATCCAAGAAACATGTTTTGGCTTTTTTGATTTGTTTATTTGGCGTTTTCATTGCCTTTGAGCCGGGGAGTGAGGTTTTAAGCTCGTATGGATTTTTTGGGATTTGTTCCGCCCTCTGTGGCGCTTTAGCTGTGTTGACATTCAAAAAAATGGCACCCACCGAAACGACCCTAGCGATAATTCTTTATTACAGCCTTGCTTGTATCTTTATATCATTTTTCCTTATTGATTTTTCAAAGTTAACACTCGGCCTTGAGAACATGGAATTATTTGCACTCATGGCCTTTTTTCATTTGATCGCATCATTCTTTTATACCTATGGCTTGAGGATACACAATCTCACTGCGATCTCTATGGTTAATTACTTGGCACTCCCCATCTCAATGGCTCTTGGATTTGCCTTATGGAGGGAATGGCCCGCTACTAACATGTTGATCGCAGGTATTCTCATCATTTTGAGCAATATTGTTCTCCAAATTAAGAAAAATCCCTTCAAAATTTTGAAAAAATAGGTTTTTCTCACAAAAAATTTTATTGATTTGAATAGCTTAACTTCTTTTTTCCTATATAAAGATAACATTTTCAAATTTTACTTTACACGTAAATTTTTTCTCGGTATAAAGGGTGATCATGAAAAATTTTGCATCAAATGATGCAAATCCCGTGAACAAGAAGACAAATCTTCAGTTCATACTTTTAGCCTCCTTGCTCATCCCAAGGGTAACTCCTCGGGATTTGGGAAGAGAGGAAGAAAAAATAACCAAGAATAAGAATAAATTTGATAAGGATAGGGAAAGGCAATTATGCAAAAGACAGGTTGCAAATTTGATAGTCAAACAGACCTCGGCAGTATTAAACAGCCTGATCCAGCTATTGTTCTCGTTTTGACGAAAATTACCCGAGATTCCTCCAGTTGGGTAGCAAGATTTTTAAAGAAATTTGCCCTCGTTCCTACGGGGATAAATCACGGGTCATTTGACCCGTGCGGACTACCCTGCAATTTACCCAAGGTGGGCCCCCCTCTCCTTGGGTATTTTTTTGCGGGGAGGTCTTATTTTAATAAAAAGAGCTTAAAGAAACAAATAAGGGCACAGCAATTAAATGAAAAGTAGCAATTAACTGAGGAACAATGCTCCCGGGGCCATCTTGGCGGAAGCCCCGGGGAGTATCTGAAGCTCGATAAGGAACCTCTAGATGTCTATATTATATAAAAATCTCTTCAAAAATTCAAGCATCTTCAAGGATCTGCCTTCTTTTTGTCTTCGCCCTCTTCGATGCATTTTGCAGGAAGATGCTTCTTATTTGTTTCTTAGGATTTTTTCAATCATTGGGAGACGCTTAAATTATGTTTGTTATTATTGAATCTAAAGATCACCATTCCTACAAGACTGCCGTGGATTTCTTTTCCAGATTCATCAAAGAGAGAGTCATGCTGCATTATTCCTTTCAAGAT
>MKUL01000007.1 GCA_001897795.1 Alphaproteobacteria bacterium 41-28
GGCTTGCATGATCATCCTCCTTTAATACACGGATATCATACACTATAATGTAAAAACTTAAATCAAAAATGCTCTAGCAACTCTGCTGTTTGTACAACTTCTGCGGTTGCGTCTAGCTCTTTAGGCTTACTCTCTTTCTTTTTAGGTTTTTTCTTTTTGCTGTGTATCTTTTTTTTCTTTGATATGGTTTTCTTAGGTATATCGTCTTCCATGGAAAAAGCTGGTGTCATCATAAAAGAAAACAAACTTATAAGAATTACCAAGGTCTTATAAGGAAGCGCAGAACACAAATAATTAACTATCATAGAAGTTACTCCTGAAACACAATCTTTTATGGAAAAATTTTCATACTAATATCAATTAAAATAAAATCATCACTATTCTCTAATTTGAATTATTATATATATAATGTTCTCTTTTTCATTTGCAAATAAATATTTTATTTGGTGGTAATACTTGTGGTTTGTTGCAAAAAAGATTGCCTGAATTTAAATAATAACAAAATTTTGATCACAAAAGTAAATTTAAATGGTTTCCCGTTAAAAATCTAATTTCAGATAAATTATAAGAAAAAAGTAAGGGAATGAACAGAGAGATCAATTAGAAATGGATAAGAAGAAGAGCTGGAAGAAGAATTAATCGGCTAAGTTCTGAAAATATTTGGACGGAAAGATCCTAAAACCGCTTCTTTGGGAATCAGAAGCCGTTTCAAAAATAATTTTGATCACCCTCGCAGCAGAGGATTAAACAGGCACAGAAACCTCTTTAACTGCTTTTAGGGTGAACGATTATATCTATCCAAGAAGAGAACCAAGAGTGAGAAAAACTATGCGCGCTTTGCGAAAATAAAGTAAACTGAACTCAGAAAGAACTTTATCAAGTTATGAATATGTAAAGAAAACCTCAAGGAAGCCCTTCTCTTATAAATTAAGGTCGTTCATTGTGTTTGTGTTTTAAGAATTTGAAGTAGCTCCTTATTAGTCTTTTGCACTTCATTCTCACAAAGTTTGCACAGAAGATCCCATTGTTTCTTTTCACTATGAGCAGGAATGGATGAAGCTTGATGTGTAGGTGTGGAGTTCGGGACATCAATTATTTTTTTATAGGATGTAGCGATTCCAGGGTTTTCAAGCGGATTTTTAAGTTTAGAGAATCGACTTATAAATGTGCTCCTAGCGCTGTTGCAAATATTCAAATCATGCGAAAGTGTTCTTAATTTTTGCTCAATATTTTTTTGTTCCAGCCTGTCGTCCTTATATAAGTCAATTGTCTCTCTGAGGCTTGTATAAATTTCTTGTCTTTTATTCACAGAATTTTTGGTAACATCCATGAATTTAATGATATCTGGAAGATGAGAAACAACATTTTGATGATCTCTCGAATACCCACTTGTTTCTAAATCTGGTCCAGACCGTGAAAAAATGATAAGAAGGAAAACAAGAAGAAAGAAAATTCCCCAAAGGAGGAAGAACCCCCATTCCTTAACGGCTTTTGCCCATACGAAAGCTTTTGCTGGGACATTGTAATCTTCCTTGAAGAAATCTACAATTTTTTCGATGGAAGTTTGATTTTTTGAATTACTCATTTTTTCTTCTCGTTTTTTATTACTTAAATTGATTGTCTTCAGAGACCATACATTTCGCTAAGAATTGAGTAAAGGGGATGATATTCTGCTGAACGCTTGCCTCTTCCAATGCTTCAAAATAAATCGCTCGATCTTGTATGGGGATTATCGTCCAAGGATATCCTCCAGTTGCTAGCATTAAATTCATAAGGAAACGGGCTATACGACCATTCCCATCCATATAAGGATGAATATAGACAAACAAAAAATGGCCAAGAACAATCCTGACTTCATGACTTGGCTCGTCTTTTAATAGGTTAAAAAATGTTGGCATAAGTTCACGAACAGTTTCTCGACTTGGAGGGACATGCCGTGAATGCCTGATAAATACTTGATCATTACGATATCCTGCGAGGTGACTGAGGCGTAGAATTCCTGCAATAACACTGGGGGCAAACAATTCGCGATACCATATACCATGGTCATTTTCAGCGACGCTTCCAGGGTTTTCTCCTTCGAGGATTTTTTTAAGGCTCATTTTAACAGCTTGGAACGCTTGCCAATACCCTCGCGCTGCAAGAGCGTCTTTATATTCCCTATCTTTCTCGTTCTCGTCAGGATCCCAAACTCCCTTAGAGACGCGTTCAATCAGCTCTGGACTCACGCGGTAGCCTTCGATTGAAAGAGAATGATAGGCATCTCTCACATAAATATCTTCTATTTGTTGAAGTGTTTCATTTAGGGCCTTTATTTTGTATTTTCCCTTTGGGAAGTTTCCTAAAATGGGATGTCGCATTTCCTGCCACATCAGGCAAAGTCGTGTGATCGCGGGATGGCTATCTTTCCTTAGAGAAAATTCAGGCATCAACTTACTAAAGGGATCTTCTTCACGAACGTCATATCCAGCAGCACGCATCGTGGCCAAAATATCATCCGCTATTTTATCACGTCCTATATTACGAAAAGCCCCAGCAAGTCGTCCTGCAACCTTACTATGTCCGCCTTCTAGGAGTAGCTCCAAAATGTGTGAAGCCTCTGTTAAGCTGGCAAGAACGGATCGTACTTCTGCTGGATATTGATTAAAATAATTTTGACTACAGGCAACAAGCGCTGCTGGAATTGAAAAAACACGAATGTCTGCAAGCTCCTCTATATCATTATCTTTTGGCATATTAGCTCGCATATCCAGGAGAGATGTTTCGTAGAGGAGGGGAGTAACATTGTTACCTGCCTTAGGAGAATGGATGATAAGTTGCTTTGGGATGGTTTTGTTGCTGGCATGCAAGCTCAGAGACTGCTCTGGAGATATGCACCATGATGTTCCAAAGCGGCTTTTTAAGTATCCTGAACAAAAGTCCCAATATGAAGCATACCAGCCTGTACTTTCTCCAGCTGTTTCATCAGGGCGCGTGGGTATATACCAGCCTTTAAGAACTTCGCGAATAAATCCGTTGGATAAAAGGCGTTGCCGATGAGTTCGTGAAAGGGCAGAGGAGCGAATAACAATGCCTCCTTGACTTTGGAGTTCTCTTAAGATCTTAAGGGATTGGGCTAGTTTTTCACTCGGTTTTGCCATTGGGAAGGGTCTCTGTCTTTTTACTCGTTTTTTGCGCTACAACTTTATTAGTTTTTTATGTTGTATCATATTTAGTTTATCGTGTAAAGTTTCAATGAAAGATGCTTAATTTTAGCTTTGTTCGGCAGAAAGTTAGGTATTGGATTTAATAAATTGATAGGTTATTTCACCTTACTCATATCAAACATACGTAGATCTCGAATAACCTTAATGATTAAATACTTACCTTTAAAAGATTCTCTTTTAAATAGCTTGTCTTTAAATGGCCATCAACTTTATTTATAATAAACAATAAGGGAGTAAAAATACCTTCGCCTCAATCGCATAAGTATATCTAATATGGTCAGAATCACATATCAGTTAATCAAGTTTCTCAACAATGGCATAGGTTGAAGGTATATCAACGGTGCAGAACATCTCATCCAACTCAGATAAATTATTTTGCACGTTTTCCATAATGTTAAACTTAACAATATTAGGCTCTCGATCTTTTAAAGTTACTGTAACTTCTTCCCCTTCTCGTTCGTATGATGATACATATGGGGGAGCCTTATTTTGAATACCAATTCTTTCTGCTCTTTTATAATGAAAAATGTACCTATCAGCATTTTCATAAATTGCAATTCTTATGTCTGATCTGCTATTTTGTTTTACTCAATCTTCTTTTTCTAGTAGAGTTAAGTAAAGGCCAGTAGCAATATCTTTTGGAAGAAGCTGAAAAATAAATTTGCCTCCTTTTTGTAAAGAACTATATATAGCGGATAA
>MKUL01000008.1 GCA_001897795.1 Alphaproteobacteria bacterium 41-28
AAAATTAAAAATCACATCTCTTGCCCCTCTTCATGCTGTTCTAGCAATTATGCAATGGTCTTTCTTATAGAGTTGAAGATAAGACTGACAAAAATATTTAAAATTGCGGCAAGGAGATTCATGAAACATCAGAATAATGGTCATTATCTCACTTTCGTGAAGGCTAGGAGTTCGGGCAGGTTTACGTTTTATGGGTGAGAAAAGGGCATGGGTTTTTATTTCTTCTTCCATCCCTTTAGCAAAATTATCGATACAACAGAATAAACTTGTGATATCTTTTTTCATGAGTTGGCCCCGATTGATGTTTTTTCCAATTACAATCTAGCCAATTCGCCTCTCAAATTTAGCTAAAATTTAATCCATAATTCGGATTATCAACTTTATATATACGAACAGCCGTTTGTGGCTGAAATATTTTTCAAATTCCTTCTAAGATCGCGTAGACAAGCGGAGTTTTCTCAAAGCAATTCTTTTACTTGATGTGCTCAATTAAATTGATGGTTGTCTACTTAGCTAAAAGCTCTATGTAAGTTCTTAAAAAACTTGTTTTTTTAGAGTAGCCATACTCTCCAGAAGCAAACCCAGAAACCTTTCGCGCAATTGCTTCCTCGTTTCCCTGAGCTACTAGCTCTTCATTAAGAACTCTTGCAGCTTCTGGGTCTTTTTGATACCCGTCCTGTCCTATTGTCAAACCCTGGATTTTTTTTTCTAAAGCCCCATAATCTCCTAAAACAGCCAGTTCTTCATTGAAGTTTTTTAAAGCTTCTGGGTCTTTTGGGTAATTAAACTCTCCGCATAAAAATCCTACGCACTTCCTTCCAAAAGCCTCAGGATGCCCTCGAGCTTCTAACATTTCTCTAACAATTTTTAAAATTTTAGGATCTTGCGGATAGCCCTCAGGGCCAATCACAAGCCCATTTACTTTTCTTATAATAGCCTCATGATTGCCTAGGGCTGCAAGCTCTTCATTAAGATCTTTTGCAGCTTCTGGGTTCCTCTGATAACCATACCATCTATTTGCAAGTCCAAAGAACTTTCTTGCCATAGCTTCTTGGTCTTTCAAAGCTACAAGCTCTTCATTAAGATTTTTCGCTGCTTCTAAGTCTTGCTGGTAACCATGCCATCCATTTGCAAGCGCGAAGAATTTTCTTGTCATAGCCTCATGGTCTTTCAAGGTTACAAATTCTTCATTAAGATTTTTCGCTGCTTCTAAGTCTATTAAATATCCATAACTGCCAGTTATAAGGCCCTTGAGCTTTCTTGTAATTGCTTCATAATCTCGCTGAACTACAAGTTCTTCATTGAGATCTTTTGCTGCTTCTAGGTCTTGCTGGTAGCCATGCCAGCCGTTTGTAAGCCCCTCTATCTTTCTTGTTATTGCCTCTGAATTTCCAAAATTTAAAAGCTCTTCATTAAAATCTCTCAATGCTTCTAAGTCTATTAAATATCCATAACTGCCAGTTGTAAGGCCCTTGAGCTTTCTTGTAACTGCTTCATAATCTCGCTGAACTACAAGTTCTTCATTGAGATCTTTTGTAGCTACTAAATCTTTTTCATAGCCATACCATCCATATGTAAGTCCTTCTATCTTTCTTGTTATTGCCGTTATATTTCCTAGAGCTACCTGCTCTTCATTGAATTTCTTCGCGGTCTTTAGGTCTTTTTGATAGCCATACCATCCATTCGTAAGCCCATCCAATTTTCTCGAAATTGCCTTCTTATATCCTAACACCACAAATTTATCGTTATTGCTAGGGGTTACTCTTCCATTTAATAATATATTGATCGTCTTTATTTTAAATACAGAAATTGCAGTAGATTTAGACGAAAGATTATTAGGCTTTTCGAGGCCCAATTTGTCAAGGAAACTTTGCCATAGATTATTATCATTAGATATTTGATTCCAATGCACGCAAACAAGAGCTACCGATGGAAGAGCTTTTGGTAGAATATATCTAAAAATAATTAAAAAAATTTCAGCTGGTAATGCTTGTTGGTATTGCCTTTTAGTGGTACTATCATTTACTTCACTAGAAAAACAACCGCCTAGATATGTAGGTGTAAAGGTTGTTTTCATGTCTTCCTCTTCTTTATCTTCCATTGTCCAGCCTGGAGTGGTACTATACCCCACTAAAGTTCCCATTATGGTTAGAAAGATTAATTTTGAAACTATATTCCTTCTCAACATATTAAAATTCCTTAAAGTAGCAGCACTTTTTAATATATTTGATTATAATTGATGTTCATATAGAATTATACATAAAAATATCAAAAGTTTACCACCCATCAGTTTATATAAACCCATAGAGCTCCTGGAAATTTATTAAGAGCCGCAGCATCTTCGGAGGAAGCGTAAGCCTCGCTTAAAAGGGGAGAGATGGGATCTAAAGACTTTTTTGGCCCCCTTTTCTCAGCGTGATCTTGATGGTGCTTTTCATGGCTAAGCCCTAGGGAAACAGCCCAATGGAGCACAATGGAAAGAATAAGGATGAGTCTCTCTAACCTATTCGCCAAACGAATATGAGTTTGCATCAACGAAAAGCCCCTGGATTTAAAATCTGAAAACATATTCCAATGCCCACCTCAACCCATAGTCCCGCGTTTTGTACTCATTAGGAAGGCTGTCCATGGCAATATACCAAGGCTCATCGTGCCCTGGCTCATGGAGGATACCCACATGCGTTATCATACCGGAACGAGACCGGGCTTTTTCTAATGTCCTCTTTCCTTCAGTTTTCAGCTGATCAAGGGTCTTATCTGGCCCTTGATCCTGATAAATGCAGAGATTGCCCTTTAGGCGGAGACGATACTTCCACCCTTGCTCCTGACACCAACCCACCAGTTCAGTTGTACCATAAAACCGATCTCCCGCCAGCATAACGCGGCATCCTTTCGGTAACCAGCCTCGAATCACTTCCAGCAAGGCTTTCTGTTCACTAAATCCTATCCCTCTTTTTGTTTCCTTAACAACCCAAAAAAGAGGAACAGCTCGCTTACGTAATCGGACGGAGACCATTAACACTTCAAAGGTAGCATTCCTTGCTTTGGTCAATCATCAATACAAGGGTATGGTGATATTTTGCTAATCGGGCAAGCAAATCTTCAGCATAGGCAGCCATGACAATTTCTGTATCAACCAGGGGATTTTTCAAAAATCTCTCCACGTAATTATACCGGGCTTCAGCACTTTCCGTTGGCCTGTCCAACACGTTTGACAATTCCATCAAATTCGGTGTTTGACAGATCAACATTCCTCCAACCAATTCACTGAGTTTGCGTCTTTGCGTTGCTCTTTGCTTTGGCAGTCGTTTTTCTAAATCTTTCTCAACGGCTTCCACGATCACTTTAAATCCTGACATTCTTACTCCCTCCATAAGAATTGTTCGGGATCCTTATATCATATTTCCCTACTCCCTCAAAAACTGATGGATGCAAGTATCAAAAAGATGAGAACCTCGAAGAACAGCTTTTTTGAAGGTGGAATGATTTAAGAAAAGTCAAATTTGGCAAAAGGGCATGTAAATGATGCAGGTTTGAGGATTTTTCAGATTTATTCCCTTGTTTTAGAGCCTCTGAATGTACTTTTGACTGTCGGCGGGCCTTATCCTACAAAAGATGCCCGTCTTATTTCCCAGAAAAGAAGTCGCTTCATATTATAAACGATGTTTGTAAAACCAATTTTAA
>MKUL01000009.1 GCA_001897795.1 Alphaproteobacteria bacterium 41-28
CTCCCTCTCATTTATTGATCCCGCGAGTATATCATCTCCAACATTCTTCGTCAGAGGTTTTTAGAGGCGCCCTTTCCTTGAAGTGCAGCTTTTTTGATCCACTCTATGGCATTAATTTCATTTTTCTTAACTCCCTTACCAAGGCCATACTTAATTCCAAGATGAAGTTGAGCATTAGCATAACCTTGCATTGAAGCTTTATTAACTCATTCAAAAGATATAATATCACTTTGCTTGACTCCTTCGCCATGAGCATACATTAATCCAAGTCCGTACTGTGCTAGAACGTGTTGTTGCAATGCAGCTTTTTTAACCCGTTCAAAGGCTTCACTTTCATTTTTTTTACTCCTTCCCCCTGTCTATACATAATCCCCAATGCAAATTGAGCATTAGCATAGCCATTAATGGCAGCTTTCTTAATAAATTTATAAGCTTTAGTGTAATTTTGATTTACTACTTTACCAAAATAATAAAAACCTCCTATCATAAGTTGAATTTCAGGGTGAAAAGGTTGAAGTTTTCGTATAAATGCTTCTAAATCTTTTTCATTCATGTTATTATGGTTATCAAATAAATCTCTTGCTTTCTTAAAAATAACTTCCCTCAATTCATCTTTAGATTTTCTAGCATATATTCAACACAACTATTCTCAGGCCGCTTAAGTCTCATATGTACTGAACTCATACAGCCCAAGATAAATACTTGCAGAAATTCTAAAATGATACTACACTGTATTGGAAATGCCGCTATCAAACAGTCTAATTTGCATATTTATATGAGGAGTCATTCTTATGAAGAAAAGTTTAAAGAATATCACAAGACTTTTTACGATTGCTTTAATCTTGGCAATACCTCAGACGAGCCACGCGATGGAGACAGTGTTTGAGGATATTCCTGAGGAGCTCAGGAGTCTTATTGTAAAGCAGGCTGCTTATGAACAATGTTTAGAGGAGAAAAATCCTGTTAGCTTAAATAAAACTCTAGTTAACTTGGCACTTGTTTGTAAAGAATGGAAAGGTATCATCAACGATGATATGCAAGTGGGCAAGCTAAGCTGGAAGGCATGGAATGGCGTGACGCCCAAAAATGAAAATATTTATCAACAGTTTTTAAATGGGATACTGATTTATAGGCCTGACCCGAAAAGCGATAAGGGAAAAATAGAACTGCCAATAGCAGCATTAACGAATCCCTTAGAATCTACCTTTGATTTATCAAGCTGTGGAGATACGGGAAAACATTTAAGCATCGCAACAGGGTATAGCAAAGGGTATAATCCTGCAAACTCTACAAAGGTTGAAGTATGGCTAACACCTAGGTTTTTAGTGGATCAAAATATGTCTACCCTGCCTCATAATCATTGTTTGAGAAAGATTATTGAGGAAGGCCGCTGGGATACAGCGAAAGCACCTGTGGGAATCTTTTGGACTAGCCGTGGGTGCTGGCTAGATAAAACTTTGACCCATTGTGACTATATTACAAATCAATCAATGGAAGACCTAGGGGATGGCAGTTTGAATAAAAAATGGAATTTGATCCAATATCCCATAGGATATATGAGTGACAATCCAAACGACTACCAGCTCCCCGCCTATTTTTTGAAAATGTTTCATGTTTCGTTTGTGAAATAAGATAGGGATTAACATGATGTCTTACAAGTTTGTCTGAGTATCCTCTCTCCAACATGAGAAGAGAGAGTGCAGAAGGGACCCCGAACAATTAAATCTCTTTAAATGAGTTTTTATAGTTCTGTCTATCTTTCCATCAAACATACCTTTAAAACCTTCTAGAATGCTTTTTTGAGTTGGGATTGAACTTTTTGGTAATTCTGCCAAATTATCAGCAAGCATAACCAATCGTTTCGTTAGTCGTTTGTCCCCAAAGTTAGCTTTTTCAAATTCGGTCGATGCCCATCCATTCAATTCATTTGATCTATGTTGACCGCGCATTCTTATTTTGAGGTTCTTAACAACAGGACGATAATGCGCTAAACTCCTAAAAAACAAAGAGAGGAAGCCATATGTCTCACCAGAACTGTAAAAAATGCCATTCACCCAATTTTGTTAAAAGCGGACATACACGAGGCCATAAAAGATATAAGTGTAAAGAACGTGGTTGCCAGTTTACAAGTGCGCCTTGCATTGAAATGCTGGAAGTTAACGCCATCCAGATTAGCATGGATGGTAAGAGAAGATGCATGGATAATATTTACGCAGAGCGTCTTTGGCGCAGTCTCAAGTATGGCGTGTCCAGAGAAGGCTGGTTTGTTCAGCGGGAGTTAGTCCTGCCAGGGTAAGAGTCAGAAGCCCTGTAGCTGAAGTAGCAGCGTGGAAGGAAACTGAGACGCTGGAGCCTACAGATAAAGCCATCTTAAGGGTGGTGAGCGAGTAACTAGGCCGTAGCGAAAGCGAATGCATAGGTAGCCTCGAAAAGCGAAAATTCAAAGGCCGAGCCTTTCGTACTTAGGCGAAGGCAGTATAAGAAGCTCTAATCTGACGGAGAGGCTTCTTACTTTGACGGGGTATTAGCGACAGCATGGTTACAAGGACAAGCTAAGCAACTGGAGAAACCCTCCTTGTCCCTGGCAGAAATGCTTTGAGAAAGACCTTTCTGATAACCAGCATCACTGGGAAATGGGGAGGAGGCGAGAGGGTGACGGAGAGGTGTGTAATAGCTATGAAGCGAGGTAACGCTCGGGGAGCAAAGGCACCTTACTGATATAGATTTTCTTTCAACATAGAAAGGCAGAGATGGCATGATAAAACCATTAATAAAATTGCAAGATCTGAGGAAGAGAATATACATCAAGGCGAAGGCCGATAAGACTTGGAAGTTCTGGGGGCTATATGTTCATGTATGCAAACCAGAGACACTTCGAGCTGCTTACGAAATGGCACGTAAGAACAAAGGATCCCCGGAAGTTGATGGGGAAACTTTTGAAGCCATAGAAGAAAGAGGGCTGGAGGCGTTCTTGTGGGAGATACGCAAAGAACTGGTCAATAGAACGTACTTGCCAACGAGAGCCAGAGAGAAGGCAATAGATAAGGGAAACGGGAAACTGAGAATCTTAAAAATTCCTTCTATTTGGGACAGAGTTGTTCAAGGAGCAGTTAAGCTTATTCTAGAACCTATCTTTGAACCAAACTTTCAGGAAGGTTCATATGGGTACCGTCCGAGAAGAACAGCTCATCAGGCTGTTTATCGAGTATCAGGAGCACTAAACGAAGGAAAGACAAGGGTAATAGATCTCGATCTAAAATCTTACTTCGACAGCATTCGACATGACATTTTACTTAAGAAGATAGCAAGTCGAGTGGCAGACAGAGAAGTCCTTCGTCTTATAAAACTGATACTGAAAGCGGGAGGAAAGCGAGGTGTTGGTCAAGGCGGAGTTGCCTCACCTCTTTTTAGCAACATCTATCTCACAGAGGTGGATGCAATGCTTGAAAGAGCTAAAGAAGCAACACGCAGAGACAAATACATTCACATAGAATATGCGAGGTTTGCCGATGACCTTGTGGTGCTGATTGAGAGGCACCGTAAGTGGGATTGGTTAGTCCCTGCAGTAGAGAAACGGCTCAGAGAAGAACTCACAAAGTTGGGTGTTGAAGTCAACCAAGAGAAAACAAAAGTGGTGAATCTCGAGGAAGGAGAATCTATCTCCTTTTTGGGGTTTGATTTTTGCAAAAGAAAGAATTGGAAAGGCGAGACTGTTGTCGTCTGCACCCCGAGGGGGAAAGCAAAGGCAATGCTCAAGCAAAAGATCAGAGAAATCTTCAAGCAAAACACATCACAACCCATAAGGAGGGCGATTCAACAAATCAATCCAATCCTTAGCGGGTGGACAAACTACTTTTGTGTAGGAAACTCTAGCAAATGTTTCTGGAGCATCCGGGAATGGGTAGAGAAAAAGGTGAGAAGACACCTGATGAGAAGCCGGCAAAGGAGAGGTTTTGGCTGGAAGAGATGGAGTAGCGAGTGGATCTATCAAAATCTTGGATTATTTAACGACTACAAGATAAGATACTTGCACCAAGCGAACGTGTCTCCAGAACAATAGGTCACATAAACCTTGATAAGAAAATATTAGGAAAGCGTAGTGCGGGAAATCTGCATGCTGCGTTTGAAGAGGCGGGAACTGGAAACGTGACTACGGGAGTCGGACTGAGGACTGCATCGAAAGAGGCAGAGAATACACCGGACCCTAAAGAAGGCGCGCCAGTTCTCGACCCTACAGGAAGTTTATTTAAAATCCTATGAGTCTGTATATGAAGCAAAAGAAAGCTTAGGCTATTACATAGAGTTTTATAATAACTATAGGCCACACCAAGCCTTGGGTTACCAGACACCTGCCGAGGCGTATTTTAAAAACCGGCAGAAAACCACGCCTGATGGATATGTTGATAATTTGCTTCGCAAGTTACCAACATCCCCACAGGCGTAACAACCACAACATAATATGTTTATTCATTGAAAGGAAGGAAGAGAGAATTTTATCATAGCCCTGTATTTTCTACTCGCCCTACTTCCAGGGGCGTGATATATTTATGAAAGCATTTGCTATGAAATATGGATTTTGAGTTTATTAAAGAAAATTGTGTTTCTTACTAATGTCCTAAAAATGATTATATGGGGAGGATGGGTTATGAAATCTGATTTTTTTAAGGTTGCTTTGGTTGTATCCTTGGCTCTAGGACCTGCTAAAGCCATGAAGGAAGATGAAGAACCATCAAAGCATACACAATGCAAACTTTTACAAAAAAAATCATCCAAAACGAAATCACCTCTATCAAGCGAAGTACCTATAGAAAGTTTACCGGATGAACTGCTTCTAACTATCTTTACTTTCGTTGAAATCCCAGATCTTGGCAAGTTATCTCAAGTTTCTACGCGCTGGAATAAAATTACAGAGATTCCTAGCCTATGGAAATTTATGGGAGCTAAATATTATGGTGATTTTTTATCACCAAATGACTTGGCTCAAAACCCTAAGCAAATGGTTATTTCTCATTCTCTTCGTGTGGTTGTAAATCATACAGAAAGTTTAACAGAAATAGACAGACTTGTAAGTAGCTATCAATTGCATTTATATAATCCTCTTTTTAAGAAATATATAACAGAAATGGATTCATACCTATGGTATCCAAGAGATTTTTTTCAGATTCGCGAAGAGCTCATTATGCAAGGAAATGGATATTTTATAGAAAGAAAAATCGAAGGTCTTAATGAGGGTCACGATGGCTATAAACAAGATTTAGAAGTTGCGAGAGAATTTAATGAATTTCTTATCCATCGAGGCGATCAAAAGGCTATTGAGCGAAAGATAAAAGGCCTTACGTGTGGAGGAGAAGAGGAACCAGTTATTTCCCCTTCTTACATAAAACAATTCCCTCATTTGTCAGGATTTGCTCGTATTAAAACATCTTATGGGTATAAAAAAGACCTGTCAGCACTGAAAAAGTTTCGAGAGCTTCTCATTACAAAAGAAGAGCTTCTTATTAAGGAAGGAGATCAAAAGGCTATTGAGAGAAAACTAGTGGGCCTTGAATATGGGCGATATGGTTATGAAAAAGATTTGGAGGCTGCAAGAAAGTTCAATGAATCTCTTGTTGGAAAAGGAGATCAAGAGGCTATTTGGAGAAAAATAGAGGGCCTTGCAGGGACAAGAGTATGTAGCTGGGGTTATCAAAAAGATTCGGAAGCTGCCAGAGAGCTCAATGAATCTCTTGTTGAGAAAGGAGATCAAGAGGCTATTGAGAGAAAAATATCTGGTCTTTATTCGGGAGACAATGGCTATGAAAAAGATCCAGCAGCTGCCAGAGAGCTCAATGAATCTCTTGTTGAGAAAGGAGTTCCAAAGGCTATTGAGAGAAAACTAAGAGGCTTTGCTTCGGGATACTATGGCTATGAAAAAGATCTGAAAGCTGCAAGAAAGTTCAATGAATCTCTTGTTGAAAAAGGAGATATAAAGGCTATTGAAAGAAAAATATTTGGTCTTTATTTGGGAAACAATGGCTATGAAAATGACCCAGCAGCTGCCAGAGAGCTCAATGAATCTCTTGCTGAAAAAGGAGATCAAGAGGCGATTAAGAGAAAAATAGAGGGCCTTAGTTTTGACGGTAAATTTGAAAAATATGGCTATAAAAGAAACTTGGAAGCTGCAAGAAGGTTCAATGAATCTCTTGTTGAGAAAGGAGACCTGGAGGCTATCAAAAGGAAAATGGAAGGTCTCATAGAAGGAAGGAATGGTTATATAATGAATCCTTCGACTGCAAAAGAATTTATTGAAAATTTGGTGATGGATAAAAATCCTGTTGCTCGTGGTATTGGAAAATACGTAAAAGCCCTTGCAATGAAGTACGGAATTCCAATATTAGGATATAAAGACCGTGAAAAAGACCGTGAAAAAGTTGTTGAGTTTATTAAAGAGAATCACGTCCCGTATTGAAAAATAGGACTCTAAAGTCACACAATTATTCTTCAATAAAAATCGCTATGTTAAAGAGTTGCGAATGCATTTTTTTATCACCATGAAGCGTCTATTAGTATAAATTATGATTGAAAGGTTATATTCTTTCTGAAAAATGCCTAGAATATATTCGTAATAAGCAATATAGTAGGGCAACAAGACGATTTAGACAGAGGAATAAGCTAATATATGTGGTTAGATTTTCTATATGGTTTCTCTTTTCAACTGGATAGATCGAATGACTTTTCCTACGGTTAAGAAAAGTTTATTTTGGCAGAAACCTCTCCAGCTAAATTTTTAAAAATGTTTCGAAGGCTTCCAGAAAAGGGTTGTTCAAAAAAGAAAAGTGAGTATGATTACCACAATTTGAGCTTCATATTAGAAAAATAAAGCTTTAGGGTTTGAGGATTAATTACACTTGAAACTCTATCTAAAAGGGAGCTGCTCAGATATCGTTGCCAATGGGAGGACTGATTAGTGGCAATCTTACTTTCATTAGATAAAAAAAGTTAATTAAGATGTTACCTATTAATGTAAATAGATGTTCTGATTCAGATAGCATTTTAATCGAGCTTTCTTCTTTTTTAAACACTGCATCAAATAGTTTAAGAAAAATGCCTTATTATGTATGTAAAATAACCCAAGTTGGGTGCAATCCTGTTATAGGTTTAGTAAATTTAATAAATTACCAGGATTTCCATTCTAAAATCATACCTCATGAGCATGTTTACAAAGATAAAATTAATGATTATGTTCAGCAATTTATTACAGGCAATATTTTAAACAATCCCATTTTACTTTTTTATAAAAATTTCTCAGAGTTTCAACATTTTATAAGCCAACTTGTTCATAGTTTGGATCAAATTAATGTACAGTGTATAAATGGAATTACTTATGAAATTTTCCCAGTTAACAATTGTGAGACTGTAGAAATGTTACAGAATTATCTTGGAAAGATACCCAAATTTTACATTGCAGATGGTCATCATAGAATTTATGCACTTTCAAAAATTAGAGCGCAATCAACAGCAGCCTTCTCACAACATTATCTTTCATTCGTTGTGCAGGAAGATGATTTGAAGCTAGGATCTTTTAATCGTTTTATTAAAGGGGTTAATTTAAACACTGAGCATTTTATAAAACAGTTGAGACAAAAATATATAATAAAACAAGTATCCAAAGAGGAATTAAATTGTGAAACTAATGTCTATATTTACACAAGTGATATTTGGTATCAACTTGACCTTAAAAAACAGGCTTTCTCCAGTAAATTTACCCAAGTTCCATCTGTACATATAGATAAGTTTGTTATCTCACTATTAGCATCAAGCTCTCCGTTAACAAGTAAGGTTTTATACTCTCCTGGTACAGATAGAGTCGATGATATTCGTCAGTTTCATGAGAAAAATCAGTGTCAAGTAGCTATAAACATTCCCAAAATATCACGTCATGAGTTGTTTAGTATTACAGAAGAAGCTTGCAGATTGCCTCCACATTCTACTTATTTTACTCCAAAGATACCCAATGACCTTTTTATACAAAAACTAAATTTGCAACCAATTAATATGGAAGATACCCTCATATGATTATTAAAAATTTAATGGATATTAACAGTTCTCCCATATTTTATAAAATGGACGGCTTTGTTCATGATCCCTTTTTTTTGAAACTTGAAGGGTTAAATATTGCAAAATCTGTTAAGTTGAAAACAGCAAGGTATATGTTCGAAACACACGAAAAAAATGGGAATATTATAAAAGATAAAACGAGAATCATATGTTCAAGTTCTGGTAACTTAGCTATTGGATTAGCTATTATTTGCAAAGATAAGGGATATCCATTAATCTCTGTTGTTGATCCAAATACCAATACACTTGCAAAAAAGCTTGTTGTATTATATGGAGGAGAAACTATAGAAGTAACAGAACGAGATAATAGTGGAGGTTTCTTACAAACAAGAATTAATCTCATTAATCAAATGTTATTAGAGGACAAAAACCTATTCTGGATTAATCAATATGATGATGTTGAGAACTATAATGCACATTATCATACAACAGCCAAAGAAATACTTCATGAAATACAAAATGTTTCTTATTTATTTATAGGTGCTGGCACAACAGGAACTCTAATGGGATGCGCAAAATATTTTAAAATACATTCACCTGAGACAAAAATTATTGCAGTTGATAGCGTGGGGTCTGTTACTTTCTCAGGTAAAGCCGCAAGACGATACATTCCAGGATTAGGCACGAGCATCGCTCCTTCCATTGTTGATCGGAGTTATGTAGATGACATTATATGGGTTGAAGAGCCCGATACAATTCGAACCTGCTATAACGTACTTAAAAAATATGGTTTATTTGTTGGGGGATCTACAGGAACTGTCCTGCATGCTGTATCTACTTATAAATATTCTAAAAATATAAAGGGGAATATAGTAGCAATAAGTCCAGATTTTGGGGATGCCTACTTAGATACTGTATATAATCCGGAATGGGTAAAAAGTAAATATGAACTCAATTTAGGAGACCTTTAATGAACAATAATTTACATATTATAACTGCGGATACTGTGCGTGAGATTCTGGATCAATATCCTCTAGAGCTGTATGAGATTATTAAAAATAGCTACATTCTCCATGATCAACAAGGAAGCATTAATGCTCCAAGTAGTTTTTTGTTTTTTCCACATCGGCCTGAATCGAGAATTATTGCACTTCCTGCTGCGATTAAGCCTAACCAAGAAAAATTCAATGAGATAAGTGGCATTAAATGGATAGCGAGTTATCCAAATAATAAATTGAAGCATATGCCGCGTGCTTCTGCTATTATCATATTAAATCATCCAGATACAGGGTTTCCCATGGTTTGTATGGAAGGTTCACTTATCAGTGCGACTCGAACAGCACTTTCTGGAATAGTAGGAGCAGAATATCTCTACAATAAAGATAAGAGTTGCAAATCATTAGGTTTAGTTGGCAATGGTTTTATAGCTAAACATATTGTTAAGTACTTATTTTTGCTTGGCTGGAAAATAGAAAATATTCATTTATATGACAAATTTTCTTCGTCAGTGGAAGACTTTCGTCAATATATCCAATCCTTTGGGGATCTTAAAATAACGATTCACGATTCTGTATCCACACTTATTGAATCATGCAGCTTGATCGCTTTTACAACCACTGAAAAAATTCCCTATCTTAATGATCATAATCTATTTAAACATAAACCTTGCATCCTACATATATCGCTGCGTGATATTTCTCCTGACATTATTCTAGATTCGATTAATGTAGTAGATGATAGTGAGCATATACTAGCAGCGAATACATCAGTCCATTTAGCTTATGAGAGGAATAAAAAGGACGCTTCATTTATTACAGCCACTATTGGACAAGTTGTTCAACAAAAACAAACTATCCCAAAAAACAAAACAATTGTTTACTCTCCCATGGGATTAGGAATATTGGATTTATCCGTAAGCCAATTTGTTTATGATAAAGTTAAAAAACAAGATTTAAAAAATATAGAAAATTTTTTCCCATCTTAAATAAAAAGATGAAATTAAAAATAAACCTTTTTAGAGATTGCTTAATGATGATTTTGCTTCTCAGTTTAATGAATTGTCAGAATGTGACGAGGGAGTTCAAAATTATAATCTGATTTTTTCTCTCATTGTGCCATTCTCAAGCAAGTGAATTTGAATGTCTTTGAGAAAAATGAATCCTAAGCTATTTTTAACTAACTAACAAAAGAGATAGTGGCTTGGATAAAAGGGGGTAATGAAGAAGGAAGTATTGCTCAGTAGCAGTTCACAACAGAGGATGCCAGAATAAAGCTTAAAAAACATTACTCCACTGTAGATTAATAGGCAAATCATGCAGTTGCTGTACTAGGAGGAGTTTTCTTCCATGCGATTGTTGGTTTCTTTATGGATGCCTTCCAATATATTCCTTGTCAGAATATGCTATTCATGTAGAATAATTTTTCCTCCTAATGATAACTTACAAGCTAATTGGAGCATTTATGATAAATACAAGTTTGAGAGTATCAGAGCCTCAATCTAATAAAAATGAGAATTTGTTTAATGAAGAAAATAAAAAGGTGTGGAGGCTTTCATTTAAAAGAAGAGAAGAATTTTTAAAACAATACAATGATTTTATTTTAGATGATTATATAAGTGGGTTTCATGCTTTAAAACTCGATCCAATCCAAATTCCCACTTTAGAAAAGTTAAACACATCCTTAAAGAAAACTGGGTGGAAGGTAATATATGTTGATGGTTACTTACATCAAAATTATTATGCCGAACTTTTATCGCAAAAAATAGCCCCTATTAGTAAGCATGTACGCTCTCTATCTCACCTATATTATGCTCCTGGCCCTGATATGTTACATGATATTTTTGGGCACTTGCCTATGCTATTTTCACCTGATTATTCAGACTATATTATCTCACTTGGAGGAGTTATGAGAAAAGCCCCAGCAAATACCTATGAAAATCAGCTATATCAATTACATATTGAACTTGCGAATTCTCATGAAACATTAGGGAGTGACCACTGTCAAACAAAAGGAATAGAAAGAAAAATTGAGAAAATTGAGCATAATTTAAATATATCCCCACCCATTTATACATTGCTAGAGCGTTTTTTTATGTGGACTATTGAGTTTGGCATTTTATTAAATAATAAAGGCAAATTTCAAATGTATGGAGCAGGTTTATTATCATCAGAAAATGAGTCTGAATGCTTTTGTAAAAATCAAACCAAAGTTATTCCTTTTACTCATGCTGCAACAAGAATTGGATATAATTTTTCTTCTTTTCAAAAACAATTTTTCTTTGCTAGTTCCTTTATATCTTTAAGAAATGAATTAAAAAAATTTGAGCAATTATTGTTCAATAAATGAACATATAACAGAACCTCTAAGGACCCAATTTTCCGAGAGCAGTTCCATCAGCAGAATGGCTGTAGCGAGGGCGGCGGATTCATCCATTGGACTGGAAAAATAGAACTTTTTTAAGCGAGGGTTTGTTCCTGAATTATGACAGCGCTAGTACAAACATTATTCCAAATCAAGTGCCTTTTTAACATTTTTTTCACCTCTATAAATATTCTCAACCAATCAGTTTATCATATGGGAGAGTCCCAGTTGTTATTTTCTGTTGAAAACCCAACAGCAGGAAGTAATATAGGGCATTGTATTAATAAGCTAAAAAAGGATATCAATGATTAACTGTTATCTGATAGGCACAACAGGATTACTAATAAAGTGCGCGGAACTTTTAATAGAACAAGGGTATGCTATTGAAGGGATCATATCTCCCGATGATAATGTTCATCGTTTTTCACAGAAAAACTTTATCTCTACTTTTGATAATATAAAAGGGGCAACTGCAAGTTTAAAAAATATTAAATTTGATTATTTATTTAGCATAGCTAATCCTTTCATTATTCCAAAGTGGCTTTTGCAAAAACCAAGAAAACTAGCGATAAATTATCATGACTCACCTTTGCCAAAATATGCCGGAGTCCATGCAACATCTTGGGCGATTTTAAATCAAGAAAAAATACATGGCATCACTTGGCATGAAATGAGCCAAAGAGTTGACGCAGGCAAGATCTTAAAGCAAATTACTTTTCCCATTCACGAAAATGATACAGCCCTATCCCTAAATCTCCGCTGTTATGAAAATGCTGTCAAAGCGTTTGAGGACATGTTGGATGATATAGAGCGTGATGAATTAAATGGAATTAAACAAAATCTATCAGACAGAACCTTTTTTGCACTCCACCAAAAGCCTTTTGGAGGGGGTGTCATAGATTGGCATCAAGATACGGCTTATATAAGTAGGTTATCAAGGGCATTATACTTTGGTAGTTACCAAAACAATTTAACCAGAGCTAAAATTATACTCCCTCAGGGTTTAATCTTATATCCCCAAAAAATAGAGATTATGAACAAAGAGTCCGGAGCTTTACAATCAAAGCCTGGAACAATAGTCTCGATCAGTGAGAATGGGCTTTCAGTATCATGCAAGGATGGTGTAATTAGAGTACAAGAGTTGCTTATTACTCATGACTATCAGCTTCCTTTAAGTGAAGTTTTAAGAACATCAGGTATTAAAGTAGGCCACATTCTGCCGGTATTTAGTAATAAGCAATTACAGTATTTTACTGATTTTATGCAAGATGCAAGTAAGGATACAAATTATTGGCTGCCTAAATTAGAAACTAGTAAAAGAGTAAATATACCTTGGCCTGCAAAAGAAAATGATGGTTTAATTTTTAAAACAACAATTAATTTATCTCAGAAAAGGTCCAGAGCAGAAATAATAACTTATATACTTATATGTTTGAATAAATTAACCCATACAGAGGCAATAAGTTTATATTATGCAGATGAAGATACTCAGAAAGTAGTAGATGAAAGTCAAGGATTAGCTTGTGCCAAAATATATAGTGTTCATTTCAGTGCGCGAGATTCAATGGGGTCACTTATTTGTAATGTATCCAACCAGTTAAATTACGAGAAAGAGTACAATAAGTTATTAAGTGTTGACGCAGCCTATCATGCATCCGAAAGAGCTAATATAGGGATCCAGGTTCAGTATCTAGAGGGGGAATGGCAAAATATGCTAGATCCCATGACAGATATTAGTTTTATCATAGATCAGAATGGTAAAAGTGTAGATTGCATTACTGCTAAAAATAAAGAAGCGGAAGTGCTATGCAGCAGGTTACAAGGATATTTTTCTATCTTGGAGCAAGGTTGCTCAGAAACTGAGTTGCTGGGCAATATAACGCTCAATACAGAAAATGAAATTAAAGAAATAACTACATGGAACAACACCGAAAAACGATATCCACACAACAAACCAATACATCAGCTCTTTGAAGAGCAGGCAAAAAAGACTCCTGATAAAATAGCTGTTATTTACGGTAGTCAGCAGCTTAGCTACAAAGAATTAGATTCCAAGGCTAATCAGTTAGCGCATCACTTAAAAGGACTTGGCGTTGGTTCAGGCGCACTAGTGGCTGTTGCTATTGAGAGATCCTTAGAAATGGTCATTAGCTTGCTGGCAATCTTAAAAGCTGGTGGGGCCTATGTTCCTTTAGATCTAGATTATCCGGAAGATCGTCTAAATTATATACTAGGAGATACAAGGGCGAAGGTGCTTTTAACTACATCTGAATTTGTAAGTCTTTTTAGTCATTATAGAGGAGATATTATTTCTTTAGATAAGGAGTGGGAGCAGATCTCTAAGAATCTTGTGGTTAATTTACAGCATACCATTTCTCCTAATGATCTTGTTTATATTATCTATACCTCAGGAACTACAGGGAAACCTAAAGGAGTAGGTAACACTCACCAAGGTCTAGCAAATAGACTTCTTTGGACGCATGATTGTTATCGTATAGCAAGCCAAGATTCTTTTTTATACATTGCCTCGGTAGGATTTGATATCGCAGTTTGGGAAATGCTCTTTCCGCTAACGGGAGGTGCGTCCCTAATCATTCCTTTAGAACAAGAAAAGAAAGACATCCACTCTCTCATCAAAATAATTGATAGGTGGAAAGTAACAAACGTTCATTTTGTACCATCATATCTTAGCTTGTTCATAGACAGTATTAAGAGGCATGAGGGGCAGTCTTTAAAGCAAATCATCACTGGCGGAGAGGCGGTATTAAACGAACTAAAGTTAAAATGCCTGAGCGCACTTAAAAATACAGTATTGTATCTTGCCTATGGGCCAACAGAAGTCGCTATTAGTGTTACACATTGGGACTGTAGAGAAGGTGAATACGGAAATAAAACATTAATTGGAACTCCGATATTCAATACTCAAATACATGTTTTGGATACAAACCTGAACCAAGTTCCGATCGGAGCGATAGGTGAAATTTTTATAGGAGGCGTGGGTCTTGCGAGAGGATACTTAAATAAGCCTGGACTCACTGCCGAGAAGTTCATTGCGAACCCCTTCTCCAATGCCCCAGGTGAAAGACTTTATAGGACTGGAGATCTTGCGAGATACTTACCTGATGGTAATATAGAATTTATAGGCCGCGTAGATCACCAAGTTAAAATAAGAGGGTTCAGGATAGAACTTGGCGAGATTGAGAGTGCTATATCATCTGTAAGCGGAGTTAAACAAGTCATCGTGCTTGCACGAGAAGATGAACCAGGTCAGAAGAGACTTGTCGCTTATGTTGTACCAAATAATCAAGTACTATTAGATGAAGAAGGAGATACAAAACAACAAAGTTTCATAACAGACATCAGGCAAGAATGCAGTAAGACCCTACCTGACTATATGAGACCCAGTCAGATCATGCTACTTGCAGAGATGCCTCTTACGTCGAATGGCAAGATAGACAGAAAAGCTTTACCGAAACCAGAAGGGAGAGAAGGTTTAGAAGCATACCAAGCTCCAGAAGGCTTAATAGAAAATAGCTTAGCCTTCATATGGAAGGAACTCCTGCAGGTAGAAAGAGTAGGCAGAAATGATAACTTCTTCCATCTAGGGGGGGATTCTATAGTTAGTATCCACATGGTCTCACGAGCGAGGAAGCTGGGTATTCATTTTGACGTTAAGCAAATATTTGCAACTCCAACTATAGCTGGAATTGCTGCAAATAGCAGAAGTCAAGATCAAGCGATAATTCCACAACATATGATGGCAGGTAATGTTCCTTTGTTACCAGTTCAAGAAGCTTTCTTTGCTCAAAAACTAGTGAATAAAAATCACTACAACCAATCTATGTGGTTCATACCTACATTTAAACTAAGTCATCAGGATAAAGAAAAGCTCAAAAACTGTCTTAAAAGTATATATCACTATCATGACACATTGAGGCTCAGGTACGATTTGTATTGTTCCTCTAACAATAGTAACGAAGTTAATGGTCCTACCATACCAGTGGTGCAGTATTATCATGACGGTAATCCGTTTTTTTGGGAAGAGATAGTCATTGATACCTGGCATGACGATATCTTATTTCGAGAGGGCACAAAAATACAACAGGGCTTAGACATAGTAAATGGCCCAACTAGTAGAGTTGCTTGGTTTGAATCTAAAGACGGATATCAAGGGATGTTATGGGTAGTCCATCATTTACTCATAGATGGAGTAAGCTGGAGAATACTATTAGATGATCTAAACACTTCATTTGGTAATACACAACTTCCAGATAAAACTCATAGTTACCAAGAATTCTCTAATTATCTAAGGCATAGAGATGATTTTTCAGAAGTGATTAATTATTACCAAAATATTCGTAAAATGGATTATTCCAATCTTAAATTAGAAAATAAAAATAAAGAAGGCGAAGAATTAGTATTTCAGCACATTAATATCTCTCTTTCCAAAGAAGATACCCTAAGTTTTATTCAGAAAAGTCATAATAGTTATAATACGCAAGCGAATGACTTACTGGTCACAGCGCTTTTACTTGCGGTAAGTTCATATAAAGGAACCTACGACTTGTTGCTAGAATTGGAAGGACATGGACGAGAGGGGGAACTTGATCTAAGTAGAACCTTAGGCTGGTTTACCAGCATGTATCCAGCTTATCTCAAGCTATCTGATCCAACGGATTTATCTAGATGCATTAAAGAGATCAAAGAGCAATTAAGAGCAATTCCTGAGAGGGGTATTGGGTATGGTATATGCGTTTCACAGAATAAGCTCTCTCCAATAAAAGGAGATTTAATTTTTAATTACTTAGGGCAGTGGGATACAGGAAAAGAGGCACATAAATATTTTAATTTTGGTTATAATTCCAAGGGGCACGAGATTGATATCCACAATACAAAGCCACACGCTTTGATTATTGAAAGTGGAGTCCAGGATGGTGTGTTAAGTTTTACTTTCACGTACTCAAATGAGTATAACAAAGATACCATAGTTAAGTTAGCAAACGCCTATAAGGCTAATCTTCAAGCCGTGATCAATCACTGTACTAATATTAGTAATTATGGCTATACGCCTAGTGATTTTGATCTAGTAAAGATCAGTCAAGGAGATATTGATAGCTTATTTAACCAACGTAATATCCAGGATTTATATCCAATAGTTCCTATTCAAAGTGGGTTGCTATTTCAGTATCAATTGAACCCAAATTCAGATGCGTATTTTGTACAAGGTATTTTTGAGATTGATAATTTACCGAATGTTCAACACCTTAAGCAGGCATGGCAAACAATATTAGAGCGTTATGAGTGCTTAAGGTCATCTTTTGCATATAAAACACTCAGTAGCCCAGTTCAAATCATTCATAAATCGGTAGATATTCTTTGGAGAGAGGTAGATATTTCTCATTTAACTCAGGAGGAACAAGAGAAGACCTTAGAAGATACTATATTACAAGAAAGGCACGAAGGTTTTGATATTCAAAGCCCTCCCTTGCTCAGATTCAATTTACTAAGAAGGCGCCAGAATAACTACTATCTCATCTGGAATCAGCACCACCTACTAACCGATGGCTGGTCTATGCCGATCATTCTGAGTGAAGTTACTAAGATATATGAATCATTAGAAAACAATACGCCCTTAAGTTTTAAAACAAGGAGACCATATAAGGACTACATAGCTTGGCTAAATAAGCAAGATCGAAGTAAAGCTGTTGCTTATTGGAAGAAAGAATTAATCAATGCGACTCCTACTAAAATTGGGACAGAGGTTATAGAGAAGGCGAACTACATAAGAGAATTATTCGCCTTATCAGAATCGCAAACGGACGCATTAGCTCAATTTGCTAAAGTGGCTGGGGTAACTTTAAACAGTGTGTTTCAAGCTGTATGGTCGTTAATTTTAAGTCAGCATACAAGGCAGGAAGAGGTTACTTTTGGAGTAACTGTATCAGGGAGAAGCATTTCATTATCCGGAATTGAAGATATGGTTGGAATATTTATTAACACCGTACCATTCAAAGTTGAAATAAGACCTCATGAGAGTCTGCGGGATCTCTTGCAAAGAATTCAAAAAGTTACAATTACACATCAAGATAATTCTTATTTGCCATTATCAGAAATTCAAGCAACAACAGCAAGGGATCTATTTGACAGTATTTTTGTATTTGAAAATTATCCGTTAAGTGAATCAGATACGATAAGTACGGATAATCTCGATAAGAGATTTCATCTAAACCCTATCAAGTTAGTAGAGAAAATTGAATATCCTATAGGTATTATGATCTGTCCTGGTAAACAGATTAATATTCATCTTCATTATCAAGATAACTATTTTACGCGTGAGAAAATCGATAACATTAAGCAAGGTATCGTAAGTATATGTGAACATCTACAGACGAGTAATATGGCTGTAGGTAATATTCCTTCTATTGCACAGGATACTTCCATAAAACTCTTACAATGGAATAATACAAAAGCGGATTATCCTGAAGGCAAATGCATACATGAATTATTTGAAAAGCAAGTCGAAGAAACTCCCAACAATATAGCTATTGTCTATGAAGAGCAAGAACTCACCTACCAGCAACTGAATGAAAAAGCAAATCAACTAGCCCATTATCTAAGAAGCCTTGGAGTGGGACCTGAGACGCCTGTCGCTATTTCTGTTGAAAGTCCATTTGAGATGGTCGTTGGTCTTTTTGGGATCTTAAAAGCAGGCGGTGTTTACATCCCCCTAGATATATCTCATCCGGAAAAACGTCTTGAGCGCATGCTTGAGGATATGCGGGCTTCTGTTCTTCTCACCCAAACTAATCTTATAAAAAAATTTAACATGTATAAAGGTACGGTTGTTCTTTTAGATAAAGAAAAGGATAATCTTGCACATTTGTCAACTCTTAACCCTCGTTCTCACGTATCTCCACATAATCTAGCCTATATCATTTTTACTTCAGGCTCTACGGGTAAACCCAATGGTGTTATGGTTGGACACAAACAACTTGTAAATCTTATAAATTCTATAGGGGATATCACCACTCTGCAACAAGGTGATTCATTTATTCAAAATGTACCTTTTTCTTTTGACCCTTCGTTGTGGTCTACGCTTTGGCCTCTAACCCAAGGTGGATATTTATTGTTACTGGATTACTCAAAACTACGCGATTCAGAATATATTCTTAAATCAATTTCAGATCATTCTGTAAAAGTTTTAAATATAGGTCCAACAATGTTTAGATCCCTCATTTTGATGGAGGGTATCAGAGATTGTAAAACTATTAACCATATTATTGGAGGAGGAGAGGAGTGGAAGTATAAAGATCTACAAGATTTGAGTGAAAAACTACCAGCTTGCCATTTTTCAAACGCTTATGGTCCGACTGAAACAACAATCCAGGTTTTAACATGGACATGTAAAGAGAAATTAAAGCCTTTGCCTTCTATTCCTCTAGGAAAGCCCATTGCAAACGCGCAAATTTATATTCTAGATACAAACTTGAATCAACTCCCAATTGGAGCGAGTGGTGAGCTTTTTATAGGAGGTGTGGGACTTGCGAGAGGGTACTTAAATAGACCTGGACTAACTGCAGAAAAGTTTATAGCGAATCCCTTCTCTCACAAACCAGGAGAAAGACTCTATAGAACGGGCGATCTGGCGAGATACTTACCAGATGGGAACATCGAGTTCTTAGGGCGTGTTGATGATCAAGTTAAGATTCGAGGATCCCGAGTTGAGCTGGGAGAGATTGACTTAACACTTTCTCAGTATGGTGATGTCAAGCAAGCTGTTGTGGTTGCTCGTGAGGATCAGCCTGGCGATAAAAAGCTTGTTGCTTATGTTGTACCTCATGAGAGTCTTCTCTCTTCGCTTGTGCAAGAATCTCTCTTTACATCCTCTTCTGAGCAAGAGTTTGCTATTCTCTCAGGTGATACCTTGCCAGCTCTAACAGAAGCGCTACGGAATCATATTGCACGATCGCTACCTGATTATATGATTCCCTCATTTTTTGTCTTCTTAAACAAGATGCCTCTAACACCTAATGGTAAGATTGATCGTAAGTCTCTGCCTGCGCCAGACTTATCCTTAAGATATCTCGGAAAAGAATACGTTGCACCTACAACACAGATAGAGCAAGAACTTGTTAAGATCTGGTCTGAAGTTCTCTGTATTGAGAAGATTGGTATTCATGATAACTTTTTCAGAATTGGGGGACATTCTCTCTTAGCAACACAAGTCATCTCTCGCATTAGATCTATTTATAACGTGGATCTGTCGCTTCGTTCTTTTTTTGATCATCCAACTATTCTTGCTTTAAGTCAGGATATTGAGCTTCTTAAAACAAATGACCTCCTTTCTTATGTTCCTCCTATTCTTGCTCAACAAAGACCTGAGGTACTACCTCTTTCTTTTGCTCAGCAACGTCTTTGGTTCTTAGATCAACTAATACCAGATACGGCGCTCTATAACGTCCCAACTGCCTTGAGACTCTCTGGTAATCTAAACCTTCAAAATCTTGTAGATGCGTTCAATGCTCTTATTACAAGACATGAGATCTTAAGAACAATATTTCCTGTTATAGAAGGGGAAGCACGCCAGCTTATTTTACCCCATCTTACAGTGCGTTTGTCAGAGAATTTACAGGATTTTTCTGCTCTTCCTGAAAGCCAACAAAGAACATCTGTTGAGAATCTAGCTTCACAAGAAGCTTATACACCATTTGATCTTTCTTCTGGGCCTCTAATTCGATTGAAGCTTTTAAAACTTTCTTCCCAGGAGCACATTTTTCTGATGACGCTGCATCATATCATCGCAGATGGATGGTCTATGAGCATCTTTTTCAAAGAGCTCTCTGCTCTTTATAACGCGTATTTAGAAGATAAAGAGCTAGATCTTCCTCCTCTTCCCATCCAATATGCTGACTTTGCTCTTTGGCAACGTAACTGGCTTCAGGGAAAGGTCCTTGAAGCACAGCTGTCTTACTGGAAAAGCCAGCTTTCTGATATTCCAGATCTTTTGGAGCTTCCCACAGATAAACCAAGACCTAAGGAGTTGACGTATAAAGGAAACTACTATCAAGTCACCTTGTCTAAAGAGGTCAAAGACAAACTGAATCTATTATCCCAAGAGCAGGGATGTTCTCTTTTTATGACGCTTCTTGCTGCCTTTCAAATACTTCTTCATCGTTATACGAGACAAAAGGACATTGTTGTGGGGTCACCGATAGCCAATCGCCATTATAAAGAGATTGAGGGACTTGTTGGTTTTTTTGTAAACACACTTGCACTTAAGACAACCTTTGAAGGAACAGAATCCTTTCTAGATATCTTACATCAAGTTAAAGATACAACCCTTCATGCTTATCAACATCAGGATGTCTATTTTGATCAGCTTGTAGATCACCTAAACGTTACGAGAGAACTCAACAAAAATCCAGTCTTTCAAGTAGAGTTTTCTCTTGATTCCTCTTTAAGTGAAGCACCTTATTTTTTATCTGGATTAACTGTAGACCCTATCAGTACTTCCTATGTTGTATCTACGTTTGATCTAAAAGTGGGTGCACTCGAACATGAAGAAGGCATAGATATAGAGTTTAAATACGCTATAGATCTTTTTGAAGAAGAGACCATCAAGCGATTCAGTTCTCACTTTGAAGAGATTATTAAGGCTATTCTTAATAACCCAGATCATTTGATTCAAACCCTACCGATGCTTACATCATCAGAGAAGCAACAACTTCTGGTTGAATGGAATGACACGAAGGCATCCTATCCCAAGAACAAGACAATTCAGCAGTTGTTTGAAGAGCAAGTCAAGAAGTCACCTGATAATGTAGCTGTGGTGTATAAGGATCAGGAGCTTACATATAAGGAACTGAATGAAAAAGCAAATCAATTAGCCCATTATCTAAGAAGCCTTGGAGTAGAGCCTGATACGCTTGTGGCGATTGCGGTTGAACGGTCTTTAGAGATGATCATTGGTCTTTTGGGGATTCTTAAGGCAGGTGGGGCTTATGTACCAATTGATTCAGATTATCCTCAGGAACGTTTGCAGTTTATGTTGGAGGATACCAATGCTCCTATCATCCTAACAGATACGAAAGTTATTGATAAGCTTCCTACAACATTTGCACGTCTTATTTGTTTAGATGAAGAATGGGAAACTATCAGTACGTTACCTTCTTCTAATTTGCTCTCGCTTACCCACTCACATCATCTTGCTTATGTTATCTATACCTCTGGATCAACGGGTAAACCAAAGGGAGTAATGATTGATCATGGGAACTTTCTCCATTATATCAATCATTCTAAAATAACCTATCCTTTGTCTCAGGCAGGAAGAACCTTACTACATTCTTCTGTTGCTTTTGATATGAGCATCACCTCTGTATTTCTTCCTCTTATTTCAGGGAATATTCTTCAAGTCGCTTCTACACAAGCTCAAGGTGACTCTTTAGAAAAAATCAACAAAGAGTTCGGTCAGCTAAGTTTTATCAAACTGACACCAACTCATTTAGGGGCTTTAAAAGAAACGTTACCTTCTCATCTCATGGACAATCGAGAGAGGTGCTTTATCGTTGGGGGAGAAAATTTATTAAAAGAAGATCTCTCTCCTTGGCTAAACAATCAATATTTTTCTACGTCATCTATTTTTAATGAGTATGGCCCAACAGAAGCCACGGTAGGATGCTGTGTCTTTAAAATCAGCGGATTAGAGAGTATTTCCCAGCTTTCTGTTCCCATTGGCCGTCCTATTTCGAACACACAGATTTACATACTGGATAATAATATGAATCCTGTTCCTACGGGGGTACGTGGGGAGATATATATCGGAGGCGCAGGCCTTGCCAGAGGGTATTTGAACAGACCTGACTTGACGGCAGAGAAATTTGTTCTAAATCCGTTTGCAAATGAGGAAAATATAAAAGAAGGTAAGAGCCTTCGTCTTTATCGTACAGGAGATCTCGCACGCTACCTCCCCGATGGCAACATCGAGTTCTTAGGACGTATTGATGATCAAGTTAAGATCCGAGGATTCCGTATTGAATTAGGAGAGATTGAATCAACCCTTTCTCAGTATGGTGACGTCAACCAAGCTGTTATGATTGCTCGTGAGGATCAGCCTGGCGATAAGAAGCTTGTTGCGTATGTCGTGCTTCAAGAACGCTTGCTTTCTTCTCTTGTGCAAGGATCCTTCCTTACATCCTCTTCTCAGCAAGAGTTTGCTGTCCTCTCAGGTGATACCTTGCCAGCTCTAATAGAAGTATTGAGGAATCATCTTGCACGATATCTACCTGATTATATGCTTCCCTCATTCTTTGTCTTCTTAAGCAAGATGCCTTTAACGCCAAATGGTAAGATTGATCGTAAGTCTCTACCAGCGCCAGACTTTGCTGGAGATACAGATAGTTATGTAGCTCCCAGAAACGAAACTGAATCAAAACTTTGTTCTATTTGGGAAGAAGTTCTGGGCCTTCCTTCTAGTAGTGTTGGAATTCATGATGATTTCTTTAAGTTGGGGGGTAATAGTTTACTTGCAATCAGAATAGTGAGTAGGATAAATACGAGTTTTACAAGACATGTATCGATACAAGATATTATAAAGTTTAACAACGTTAACCAAATTTCTAATTTATTTTTAGAGACCATGGATGCATTAGAATACGGAGAAATTTAGTGGAAGAACTCATAAATAATATTAATGCGTTAAATAACCAGGGTTTTACCTTTTGGGTAGAACAAGATAAACGACTTAGGTATATGCTAAGACAATCGTATCCAGAAAAAGATGAAGCTTTAGTATGGGTTAAAGAAAACAAAAAGAAACTATTAGAGCTATTAAAATTTAATGTTAAAGCTCCTAAAACGAGCTTAAATCCATATATTTATAAATATAACGTTGATACGCAACACCTTTCTTTTGCGCAGGAGCGATTATGGTTTATAGAGAGGTATGAACAAGGAACGAATGCTTATAACATTCCTATAATATCTAAGCTAAGTAACGAGGCTTCACTTGAGCTAATTGAGAGGAGCATTAAGGCAATCATAGCAAGACATGAGATTCTAAGGACTGTTATCAAAGAAGATAACGCGGGAAGCTATTACCAAGAAGTTTTAGATACGGATGCGCATCCTTTTGAAGTTCTTAAGGTTAAATGTACAAGCAAAGAAGAGTTAGATGAGTATTTAAGACAGGATGTAGCCCATATATATGATTTAAGCAATGAGTATCCAATAAGAGTCAGGATATATAGTCTTGAGAGTTCCAGTAATAAAAATGATAAGAATAATCAGAAGAATCCTGCTCTAATCGCACCCACTCACGTCTTAAGCATAGTAATCCATCACATAGCCTTTGATGGATGGTCTACGGATATATTTTTGGATGAATTAAAAGAGTATTATAGGTATTACGGAGCAAAAGAAGCTGGACAGCCGTCTCAACTTAATCTTCCTCCTCTTACGATCCAATATAAGGACTTTGCATTATGGCAAAGAAGTTATCTCACAGGAGACGTATTAGAGAAACAGCTATCTTATTGGAAGAGTAAGTTAGAAGGATATGAGACCTTACACCTTCATGCTGATTATACAAGGCCAACAGAGATGGATTACGAAGGACGGAACATCTCGTTTGAGCTGGAAAGAGATCTATCTCTTCATTTGAGAGAAGCCGCTAAAAGCCTAGGGGTAAGCCTGTATAGCTTGATGTTATCATGTTACTACTTGATGCTCCGTGTGTATACTGGTCAGGATGATATCGTAATTGGCTCTCCTGTCGTAAATCGACATTATACTCAGATAGAACACTTAATAGGGTTCTTTGTAAATACGCTTGCCTTAAGAGTAAACATTGGAGAAGATTTCGTTGAAAACACAAGTGGAAACTCTACTTCCAGTACACGCCCAACTCGTACGTTAAGAGACTTCATAAAACATGTAGGGAGTGAAGTAATAGAAGCACAATTACACCAAGATCTCCCCTTTGAGAAGCTTGTAGAAGAGCTCAACGTTCCTAAAGACACAAGTAGACATCCGGTTTTCCAAGTTATGTTTAGTTTAAACAGTTTCGGGGGTGAAGAAAGAGATAACATAAGAAGCAGTCAATCAGGGCAAAAGAGTATAATAACCCCTTACATAGCAGAAGGTGAAGATAGTGGAAACATTGCTAAGTTCGATTTAGAGACCTTTATAGATGATGGGAGTAGCAATGGTGTGCTCAAAGGAGGCTTTATCTACAGAATAAACCTTTATAAAGAAGAAACCATAAAAGGGTTTATCAATACGTATAAAGAAATATTAACCCAAGTTGCAGAAGCAATATCTGATGAGGTTACTAAAGAAAGCTTCAAGATAGAAGATCTCACCTATCTTACCAAGGAAGAAAAAGACCTCATCCTCACGAGATGGAATAGCACAGACGTTTCTTATCCACACAACAAAACAATACATCAGCTCTTTGAGGAGCAGGTCGAAAAAACGCCTGATAGAATTGCGGCACACGACAAACATCTATCAATTACCTATGATGAGTTAAATAAAAAAGCTAATCAATTAGCTAGATATTTAAAGAAGAAGGGAGTTTGTATTGATGATCCCGTTGTAGTGGCGATGGATAGAAGCATAGATCTCATTATCACTATTCTGGCAATATCTAAAGCAGGTGGTGTCTATGTTCCTACCGATCTACATGCTCCAGCGGAACGTAATATTTATATTTGTCAAAATGCACAGGCTAGTATTGTTATTGCGAACTCTAAACTTGAATGGTTGGATAGTGTTAGTAGCGAAATTATTATGCTTCATGAAATTGAATCAGATGCTAGCAAACACAATAGTACCAATCTTGACATTCATATAGATTCCTTAAATCTTTCATATATTATCTTTACGTCTGGTTCCACAGGCTTGCCTAAAGGTGTTATGGTATCGCATGAAGGAATGATTAACCATCTATTTTGTAAAATCAGAGATTTGTATATTGATGAATCGGATATCATTGCTCAAACAGCTACCCAAATTTTTGATATTTCAATATGGCAACTATTAACTTCTGTGACTACAGGAGGTAAGGTGGTTGTTATTTCTGAAGAAATTATTAAAGACCCAAAACAATTTATTAAAACTATCACCAGAGAAAAAATTACCATATTAGAACTAGTTCCAGAATATGCGCATTCCTTGACTTTATACATGCAGTCCCATGGTAGTAATGTTTTTAAATTTCTAAAACATTTACTAGTTACTGGAGAAGCATTAAAAAATGAAGTATGCCAAGAAATTTTCAATATCAGCAACAAAGTATCAATTGTTAATGCATATGGTCCAACAGAATGCTCGGATGATGTAACACATTATCATTATAACTTAGACCAGCATATAAATACCAACTTTCCGGTTATTCCAATAGGTAAGGTTCTACAGAATCTTCAGCTTTATGTTTTAAATTCCAATTTGTTACCGGTCCCGAGAGGTGCTGCCGGTGAGTTATATGTGGGGGGAGTGGGTCTTGCAAGAGGATACTTAAATAGACCAGCACTTACTAGCCAGACGTTCATAGCGAGCCCCTTCTCTAACAAGCCAGGAGAAAGACTTTATAAGACGGGAGATCTAGTAAGATACTTACCAGATGGTAATATAGAGTTTATAGGCCGCGTCGATCATCAAGTTAAAATAAGAGGATTTAGAATAGAACTTGGCGAAATTGAGAGTACTATCTCATCAGTAAATGGAGTTAAGCAAGTCATTGTACTCGCAAGGGAAGATGAGCCAGGTCAGAAGAGACTCGTTGCTTACGTTGTCCCTGATAATCAGTTACTTCTAGATGAAGAAGACGCACACCAACAAGAATTTATAGCAGACATTAGGAAAGAGTGCATTAAGAACCTCCCTGACTATATGAGACCAAGTCAGATAATGCTGCTCGCAGAAATACCTCTGACGCCGAATGGCAAAATAGACAGAAAAGCTTTACCGAAACCTGAAGGGAGAGAAGGTTTAGAGGCTTACCAAGCCCCAGAAGGCTTAATAGAAAATAGCTTAGCTTTCATATGGAAAGAACTTCTTCGGGTAGAAAGAGTTGGGAGAAACGATAATTTTTTCCATTTAGGAGGGCACTCATTAATAGCTACACGCCTTATATCCAAGATTAGACAGAATGAATCTGTAGAAGTACCCTTAAGAGCGGTCTTCGAACATCCTGTATTATCTGATCTCGCACATGTCATAGAACAGGAATATCAATCTGCTGGGGTTTTACCTCCAATTACGAGAGTAAAGCATGATGGTACTCTCCCCCTCTCCTTTGCTCAGCAAAGACTATGGTTCATCGAACAGCTTTTAGAAGACAAAACTAAGAACTTGTATAATATGCAAACCTGCATCAGGATACAGGGTTCCTTGAATATAGAAGCTTTAGAACAAACCCTTTCATATTTGGTAAATAGACACGAAACTCTAAGAACTAAAATCATAATGAAAGGAGAACATGCATTCCAATGTATTCTACCATCATTTAAATTTGAATTGGTTAAGAAAAATACGACCGAAGAAAATGTTTATGAAGATATAAAAGAAATCATTAATATACCATTTAATTTAGAAGAAACCTTATTCAAAGGACAGCTACTTAAGATAAGTAACTCTGATTACGTATTAGTACTGACTTTTCATCATATGATAAGTGATGGGTGGTCAATAGGGGTATTCAATAGGGAGTTCAGTCATTGTTACAAAGCTTTTGCTCGGGAGGAGGATCCTAATTTACCGGAATTAGAAATTCAATATGCAGACTATAGTATATGGCAAAGAGAATGGTTCAAAGAGGAGGTATTACAAAAACAACTAGAATATTGGACACATCAATTATCAGATGTACCATCTATTGATTTATCTTTTAAATCTAGAGAAGAAGAGAGTAACTACGATGCAGATGAATATCTGTATAAGATTCCGAAAGCTACATTAGACAAACTAAAGATTGTATCTCATAAAGAAGAAGTGACGCTATTTATGTTACTTCTAGCAGCTTTTCAAGGTTTATTGAGTAAATATGTTAACCAACAAGATATTGCCATCGGCACTCCTATTGCAAATCGCAGGGCAAATGAAACTGAAGGATTAATAGGGTTTTTTGTTAATACATTAGTTATTAGATCCAGCATAGATGTCAATAATACTTTTAGAGATTTTCTACAGCGCACTAAACAAACTATACTAAGCGCCTATGAACATCAAGATATACCCTTTGAGCAACTCGTGGAAACCTTGAATGTTGATAGAGATTTAAGGAAACACTCATTATTTCAACTTTTCTTTGTTTTGCAGAATAATGAGATGTCGGATATCGCGTTACATAATTTAGATGTTTCAAATATTTTTTATGCAAACATCAAAAAATCAATTTTTGATCTGGCTTTAAATATAGTAGAAACGGAAGAGGGGTTATATGTCAACTTTGAATATTCAAAGCACTTATTTGATAAAAAATATATTCAGGAAATAGCAGAAAAATATAATAGGTACATAGAGGCTATATTAGCCGATCCTAATACCCTGATGTCTAATATCTCTATATTAGATAATACAGAACTCGCACAGCTCGCAACCTTCAATAACACAGACGCACCATACCCTCGTCAGAAAACAATACATCAGCTGTTTGAAGAGGAGGCAGAAAAAACTCCGGATAAAGTAGCCTTAATATACGAAAATAAACAGCTTAGCTATGGCACATTAAATAACCGCTCAAATCAATTATCACATCTCTTACGCAAAGAAGGAGTAGTACTTGATAATCGGGTAGGAATAAGTGCACCAAGAGGATTAGAGCTCGTTATAGGCATGCTAGCTACTTTAAAGGCAGGAGGAGCTTATATTCCTTTAGATCCAGAATATCCTGAAGACCGTCTTAATTATATGCTTGAAGATGCAGGCGTAGATGTTTTACTGACAGTTGGAGCCCTCAGCAGTCTCTACCAGAACTACAAAGGAAAAATAATATACATAGATGATTACGATTACTTAGCTAAACCAACCACAAACCTTGCTCTTACCGTTCCACCTGAAGCACTCGCATATGTAATCTATACATCAGGGAGTACAGGAAAACCTAAGGGAGTCGCATGTAATCAAGAAGCTTTTATTAATAGATTATACTGGGGGTGGACAAAGAATAATTTTCACCCAGACGAAACTATGTGTTTGCAATCAAGTATCTCATTCGTAGATTCCACGTGGGATATTTTTGGCTCTTTAGCAATTGGCGCACGTTTAGTAATGTACAAGGAAGAATTAAGTAAGAGCATTGAAGATATCTTAGATCAATGTTCTGCGAATAAGGTTACAAGAATAACCTTAGTGCCTTCATTGCTTAAGGAGCTGATAATACAAGCTCAAGAGAATCCTAGAATTCTAAAAAATGCGGCTAAGATTCCCCATTGGGAAGTTACTGGTGAACAGTTTCATACTTATCTTGCAGAGGATTTTAAACGTTTACTCAATCGTCAGATTAATTTCCTGGATTGCTATGGGGCAACGGAAGCAACTTCCGTTATTTACAAAGATTTTACCTCTACAAGTGGGGCTGAATACACAACATGTTTACTATCAAACACCCAAATATATATCCTAGATACAAACCTCAACCAAGTTCCCATAGGCGCAATCGGTGAGCTTTTTATAGGAGGCGTAGGTCTTGCGAGAGGATACTTAAATAGACCTGGACTGACTGCCGAGAAGTTCATCGCGAATCCCCTCCCCAATACTCCAGGCGAAAGACTCTATAGAACGGGAGACCTAGCAAGATACTTACCAGACGGCAATATAGAGATTATGGGGCGAGTTGATCATCAAGTTAAAATAAGAGGGTTTAGAATCGAACTGGGTGAAATCGAAAGTGCTATCAATCAAATAGATGGCATAAGAAATGCAGTGGTGACTCTTGATGATGATTCAGATGATCATAAAAGATTGATCGCTTATTACGTAGCTCACACTCCATCCATAGAAAATACAAGCAAACAAACACATACTCTCGTGGGGAAATGGAGAGATATGTACGATCAGCTTTACAGCGATTACAAAAACAATGAAGTGAATACGTTTGATATTTCTGGATGGAATAATTCTTATACAAGGCTACCTTTTTCAGCTCAAGAGATGAAAGAATGGCGTGATTCAACAGTTAATAGAATTAATGATCTAAATCCAGAAGCAATATTGGAGATTGGTTGTGGCACTGGATTGCTAACATTTTCCTTGGTTAAAAATTGTAAAACATACATAGGGGCAGATTTTTCTTCTGTAGTTATTGATAAGCTTAATCGCGGATTAAAATCTTTGGGTATAGAGAATGCTTCTTTACTCATGGCAAAAGCTGATGAAGTATTTGATAATAAGATAGTTAAAAACACGCATATTGATACTATCGTACTAAACTCAATCACACAATACTTTCCGAATGTTGATTATTTAGACGATGTATTGATGAAGTCTATAGAAATCTTAAATCCACGTAAAATATTCATTGGGGATATTAGAGATTATCGTTTGGCAGATGTACTCCATTTTTCAATAGAGATGTCTAGAATTAGACAAAATGCATTGGAATTGGATGTCAGCACATTACAAAATTCAATCAAGATGCATGTCAAAAAGGAAGCTGAGTTATTATTATCTCCAACTTATTTTCTAAAGTTAGCAAAGTGTAATCAAAAAATTGAATTGATCGAGATACTCCCAAAAAAGGGCGTTTGTGATAATGAGCTAAATAGTTTTCGTTATGATGTCATTATTCACGTTAATCAAAGAGATATCAGTAAAGTTCAACTGCCACTAACTCAGAAAAATAAAGATGCCTTAGTTTTTGAATATGAAAATAATATCAATGTTCAAAATCTTTTGAAAAATAAGCATCCAGCTTTAATCGTTAAAGGTTATCCAAATAAACGAGTATGGAGAGATTACAATTTAAATCATGAGCTCAATAATGTAGAAGCATCCGATATCTCTCAACAAGAAGAAACACTTATTAGAGAATGTGACAACATACTGTCTCTTGAAGATTTGCATTCTATCGCAAAGCAACATGGATATGTTTTATATTCCCATCTAGCATTAGAGCATAAGGACTCTTCAAGTAAGTACGATTTATACTTTTATAAAGATCAGAGTACATTGAATCTTCACAAACAACATATTTTCCATAATTACCTCAATGGTTATTATCAAACAAGATTTAGTAATAACCCGAATATCAATATTCAAAAGAGGCATGTGGATGTAACAAAGGTACGAGAAAGCCTATTAAAAAATCTCCCTGAATATATGGTTCCTTCGCTATTTATAGAGTTAGCAGAAATGCCTCTTACGCCGAATGGCAAAATAGACAGGAAAGCTTTACCAAAACCAAAAGAGAGAGACGGTTTAGAAGAGGCCTACCAAGCTCCAGAAGGCTTAATAGAAAATAGCTTAGCCTCCATATGGAAGGAACTCCTGCAGGTAGAAAGAGTAGGTAGAAACGATAACTTCTTCCATTTAGGAGGACACTCATTAATTGCTACACGCCTGATATCCAAGATTAGACAGAGTGAATCTGTAGAAGTACCCCTGAGAGCAGTTTTTGAGCATCCTGTATTATCTGATCTCGCGCATGTTATAGAACAGGAATATCAATCTGCTGGAGTATTACCTCCAATTACGAGAGTAAAACATGATGGTCCACTTCCGCTCTCTTTTGCTCAGCAAAGACTATGGTTCATAGAACAACTATTGGTGGGCAATAATGGCCTATACCACATCCCAACCGTCATCCGTATTAAAGGTAACTTAAATGAAAAAGCATTAAAACAAGCTTTAGATTATTTGGTGTCAAGACATGAAATATTAAGAACTAGATTAGTTACTGATGATGGCATAGGCTATCAAGAGATTTTGGATTCAGATTTAGGCTTTTCTTTAGCATTTAAAGATTTAACAAAATCAAAAGATAAAAATATAAATTCACTCGTCTCTTATGAGATATCTAGGCCCTTTGCAAGTGATGAAGTGCTATGTAGAGCACTCTGCATTAAACTATCAGAGCAAGAAAGAGTATTGGTAATAACTTTCCACCATATTATAAGTGATGGCTGGTCAGTTGGAATATTTAATAAAGAACTTTCAGCTGCTTATGAGAGTTATGCTAGTTATAAGTCTCCAGATTTACCAGCGTTGCCAGTGCAATATGCAGACTACAGTATATGGCAAAGAAGTTGGCTATCTGGCAAGATCCTAGAAAAACAACTACACTACTGGCAAGAACAGCTACAAGATGTTTCATCTCTGGAACTACCGGCGGATAGAAGCAGGCCTTCTGTCCAAAACTACAAGGGTGGATACTATCAGCATCGTGTATCAAAAGATACACTAGATAAATTACGTAAACTGTCTCAGGATGAAGGCGTAACTCTATTTATGGTTTTGTTTTCAGTCTTTAGCGGAGTTTTATCTAAACTCTCTAATCAGACTGACATTATCATAGGGACACCAATAGCAGGAAGGAACTCGATTGATATAGAAGGATTAATAGGATTTTTTGTTAATACCTTAGCGTTAAGAGCGGATACAAGTGGAGACCCGAGCTTTAAGGAATTACTCCACAGAGTTGAAAAAGCTACATTAGGTGCTTATGAACATCAAGATGTACCATTTGAACAATTAGTTGAACATTTAAGTATACCAAGAGATCTTAATAGACATCCATTATTCCAAGTGATGTTTGCACTACAAAACATGGAAATAACGAATATTTCTATGGGAGATTTAGATCTACAATATGAATATAATGATGAAGTATTACGGGCAAAGTTTGATCTTACTTTAAATGCGGTAGAATCATCTGAAGGGCTTTGTTTTGGATTTGAATACGCTAAAGATTTATTTGATGAGCAAACCATCGTAAGATTAGCCAGGTATTACGATCAGTTTTTGACAGCAATAATCACTGACGCCGAACAAAAACTTTCAAGCATCTCTCTACTCGATAGTAAAGAACTAGCGCAATTGGCCTCCTTCAATCGCACAGACATTTCTTACCCACACAACAAAACAATACATCAGCTATTTGAAGAGCAGGCAGAGAAAACCCCTGATAAGATAGCCTTAATATACGAAAATAAACAACTTAGTTACGGCACATTAAATAACTTCTCAAACCAATTATCACATCTACTCCGTAAAGAAGGAGTAGCACTTGATACCCTTGTAGGAATAAGTGCGCCAAGAGGATTAGAGTTTGTCATAGGTATACTTGCAATCTTGAAAGCAGGAGGAGCATATGTACCTTTAGATCCGGAATATCCTGAGGAACGTCTAAACTATATGCTTGAAGATGCAGGTATAGATGTTCTACTGACGGTTAAAGAGCTTAGCAATCTTTACCAGCACTATAAGGGCAAAATAATATATCTAGATGATTTCAATTATTTCAATGAGCCAGCCATAAATCTTGCTCTTCCTGTTCCGCCTGGTGCACTCGCATATGTGATTTATACCTCAGGGAGTACAGGAAGGCCTAAGGGAGTAGGGATAACACATGGCTCGATATTCAATCACATGAAGTGGATGGTTGATAAATACTTCGATCAATTTACACCCCATATCCTTCAAAGAACTAACCCCAACTTTGATGCGTCTGTTTGGGAGTTATTTTTACCTTTAATTGCAGAAGGTAAGATGGTGATTGCAACTGGCCACAAACTTCAAAATCCTCAAGAAATCAAAAAAATTTCCCAAACATATTTAGTAAATACTATTCAATTAGTTCCCGCATTAATTGATCTGCTTGAACAGGAACATTTTTTCAATAATTTAAAGTTAAGAAAAGTGTTTGTAGGGGGAGACAGGTTAATACATAAGCATTTTAATATCATAACGAAAACGAATACAGAATGTTTAGTGTATAATCTATATGGTCCTACAGAATCAACTATAGATTCTAGTAGCTACAAAGTCCTAGATCTTTTAGAAGAGATGCCAATTGGGACACCAATATCTAATACGCAAATGCATATCCTAGATACAAACCTGAACCAAGTTCCGATTGGAGCAATAGGAGAACTTTTTATAGGAGGGCTAGGTCTTGCGAGAGGGTACATAAATAGACCAGGACTTACTGCAGAAAAGTTCATAGCGAACCCCTTCTCTCACAAACCGGGAGAAAGACTTTATAGGACAGGAGATCTTGGGAGATACTTACCTGATGGCAATATAGAGTTTATAGGTCGCGTAGATCATCAGGTTAAAATAAGAGGATTTAGGATAGAGCTTGGGGAGATCGAAAGTGCTATCTCATTAGTAAACGGAGTTAAGCAAGTCATCGTACTTGCAAGAGAAGATGAACCAGGTCAGAAGAGACTCGTCGCTTATGTCATGCCAAATAATCCAATACTATTAAATGAAGAAGGAAATACAAAACAACAAAGTCTTATGACCGACATCAGGCAAGAATGCAGTAAGATCCTACCTGACTATATGAGGCCCAGCCAGATCATGCTACTTACAGAGATGCCTCTTACGCCGAATGGCAAGATAGACAGAAAAGCTTTACCGAAACCAGAAGGGAGAGAAGGTTTAGAAGCATACCAACCTCCAGAAGGCTTAATAGAAAATAGTTTGGCGTCCATATGGAAGGAATTACTCCAAGTAGAAAGAGTAGGCAGAAATGATAATTTCTTCTATTTAGGAGGTCATTCATTAATAGCTACGCGTCTGATATCCAAGATTAGACAAAGTGAATCTATAGAGGTGCCCTTAAGAGCAGTCTTTGAACATCCTGTATTATCTGATCTCGCACAAGTCATAGAGCAGGAATATCAATCTGCTGGAGTATTACCGCCAATTACGAGAGTTTCAGTCAGTAGAAAAGAAGACATACACCTTTCTTTTGCGCAGGAGCGATTATGGTTTATAGAGAGGTACGAACAAGGAACGAATGCTTATAACATTCCTATAATATCTAAGCTAAGTAACGAGGCTTCAATTGAGCTACTTGAGAGAAGTATTAAGGCAATCGTAGCAAGACATGAGATTCTAAGGACTGTTATCAAAGAAGATAACGCGGGAAGCTATTATCAAGAGGTTTTAGATACGGATGCGCATCCTTTTGTAGTTCTTAAGGTTAAATGTACAAGCAAAGAAGAGTTAGATGAGTACTTAAGGAAGGATGTAGCCCATATATATGATTTAAGCAATGAATATCCAATAAGAGTCAGGATATATAGTCTTGAGAGTTCCAGTAATAAAAATGATAAGAATAATCAGAAGGATTCTACTGCTAACACACCGGCTCACATCTTAAGCATAGTCATCCATCACATAGCCTTTGATGGATGGTCTACGGATATATTTTTGAATGAGCTCAAAGAGTATTATAGGCATTTTGAAGCAGAAGAAGCGGGGTTGACATCTCAACTTAATCTTCCCCCTCTTACGATTCAATATAAGGACTTTGCATTATGGCAAAGAAGTTATCTCACAGGAGACGTATTAGAGAAACAGCTATCTTATTGGAAGAGTAAGTTAGAAGGATATGAGACCTTACACCTTCATGCTGATTATACAAGGCCAACAGAGATGGATTACGAAGGACGGAACATCTCGTTTGAGCTGGAAAGAGATCTATCTCTTCGTTTGAGAGAAGTCGCTAAAAGCCTAGGGGTAAGTCTGTATAGCTTGATGCTGTCGTGTTACTACTTGATGTTGCGCGTATATTCGGGACAAGATGACATCATAATTGGCTCACCGGTTGCCAACCGACATTATAGTCAGATAGAAGATTTAATAGGTTTTTTTGTCAATACGCTTGCCTTAAGAGTAAACATAGCAGAAGATTCTGTTGAGAGTACAGGTGGTATCTCTAGTTCTTCCCATACTCTAAGAGACTTCATCAAACATGTAGGGAGTGAAGTAGTAGAAGCACAATTGCACCAAGATCTCCCCTTTGAGAAGCTTGTCGAAGAGCTCAATGTTCCTAAAGACACAAGTCGACATCCGATCTTCCAAGTTATGTTCAGTTTACATAGTTTCGGGAGCCAAGAAAGAGAAAGCAATCAATTAGGGCAAGAGAGTCTAATAACGCCTTATACAGGTGAAGATAGTGAAAGCATCTATAACATTGCTAAGTTCGACTTAGAGACTTTTATAGATGATGGAAGCAGCGATGGTGTGCTTAGAGGAGGCTTTGACTACAGGACAAGTCTTTATAAAGAAGATACCATCAAGAGTTTCATCACTACTTATAAAGAAATATTAACGCAAGTTGCAGAAGCATTATCTGATGAGATTACTAAAGAAAGTTTCAAGATAGAAGATCTCACCTATCTTACCAAGGAAGAAAAAGACCTCATCCTTACGAGATGGAATAGCACAGACGTTCCTTACCCACATAACAAAACAATACATCAGCTCTTTGAGGAGCAGGTTGCAAAAACTCCTAATAACATAGCTGTGGTGTATAGTGGGGAGGACGAGGATGGTATCAAAACAAAAGATAATAACAAGAAAAACAAAGATGTAATAATTACATACAAAGAGTTAAATGACAGAGCAAGCAAACTAGCAAACTACCTCATACAAAACTATATCATCACTCCAGATACTCTCGTACCTCTGTTTCTAGATAGAAGTGAGCATATGATCATATCTATCCTTGCGGTACTCAAAGCAGGAGGCGCATATGTTCCTATGGCTCCAGATTATCCAAATGAGAGAATAAAGTATATATTAAAGGATGTACAACTTGCTAACAGGAAACGAGGCATAAAAAATACCACAGTAATCACGAATGAGATATATACTGAGAAGCTTTTAGGTCTAAAAAAAGACGTAAGTATAATATCTGTAGATAGTAGTGAACTATCCGAAGCATTATCTCATGAGTTAGACACGCAGCCCATTACTTCTACATCAAGCTCTAACCTGGCTTACATCATCTATACCTCAGGAACGACAGGAAACCCCAAAGGAGTTATGCAGTCTCATAGCAATGTCATGAGGCTATTTACTGCTACTGATGAGTGGTATCGCTTTGGGCAGGATGATGTTTGGACATTATTCCATTCTTATGTATTTGACTTTACCGTATGGGAAATATGGGGAGCTTTGTTATATGGTGGAAAACTCGTTATCCCATCTCATATGGTAACCAGAGATTTATATGCATTTTATAATCTATGTAAGAAAGAGAAAGTGACAGTACTCAATCAAACGCCTAGTGCATTTTATCAACTAATAGACATAGCAACCCAAAAAGCCTCTGGAAACCAAAATAATAACAATGAATTGTTACCAGACTTAAAATACATAATCTTTGGTGGAGAAGCATTAAACTTATCCCAATTAAAACCATGGTTTGATCTGCGGGGCTACAATAAGCCAAAGCTCATTAACATGTATGGTATCACAGAAACAACTGTGCATGTAACGTATAAGGAAATAGCACTCCAAGATTTAGATAAAGGGTCTTATATAGGTAAGAGAATACCTGATCTCACAACTTACGTCCTATCTCCATCTACCTCTCTTACTCCCCTCCCTATTGGAGCTATCGGAGAACTCTATGTAGGAGGAACAGGATTAGCCAGAGGATATCTTAACAATGAAGAGCTCACGAAAGAGAAATTCATTCCTAATCCATTCCAGACTGCAAAAGAGAAAGCGGATACTGCTACATACGAACCAATGGGGAGGAATTCTAGACTCTACAAAACTGGTGACCTTGTTCGCTGGTTACCTGATGGTAACCTAGAGTATATAGGTAGAACAGACTTCCAAGTTAAAATAAGAGGATACAGGATAGAACTTGGGGAGATTGAGAGCGTCCTAGGCTCGCATCTTGAAGTGAAGCAATGCGTTGTATTAGCTAACGAACATAAAGCAGATGGAGTCGATGATAGTCATTATGACGGAAGCACATCTTTTATCTCTTCTTCATCTGCGGTTAAATACCTGGTAGCGTATTATACGACTGATACAGGAAGTAAGGTAGATGACGCCGCTCTAATCTCTTACCTCTCATCTCGTCTGCCTGACTATATGGTTCCATCTGTATTTGTGCATTTAGAGAAGTTCCCGCTTACAATAAATGGTAAACTAGACAGAAAAGCTCTCCCAAAACCAGAAGGCCGAGAAGGTTTAGAAGTATACCAAGCCCCAGAAGGCTTAATAGAAAATAGCTTAGCCTCTATATGGAAGGAACTCCTGCAGGTAGAAAGGGTGGGCAGAAATGATAATTTCTTCCATCTAGGTGGAAATTCGTTGTTACTAGTGAAGATGTTTTATATGATTAAAAAATTGTTTAATGTTCAGGTGAGTATAAAAGATATTCACCGTACTGAATCTTTAGCAAGCCTAGCTGACATCATATCGACATCAACAGCGCGTAGAGAAGACACACAAATTAATAACATTATGTTAGATATCAATAAAACAAAAGCAAAACCAATGTTTTTAATTCACCCAATTGGAGGTCTATCTTTGTCTTACGTACCTCTGAAAAAAATTTGGCCAAAACAGCATATTATAGGAATAAATGATCCATACTTTGGTCATGAGAGCTCGTGTTTTTCTAGTTTAACAGATATGTCTTCTCACTATGTTGATGTGATTAAGACCTTTTATGATCCAAATAACTGTATCTTAGGAGGTTGGTCATTTGGGGGTGAGATTGCCTATAGAATGGCGTGTCAATTAGAACAAGACAACAAGAAAATTAGTAAACTGATTTTATTTGATTCATTCACACCTGAAGTGCATAATTTATTAGTGGAAGAAAATGATGAACAATCAGATAAACAAAAATCAGACGTTTTCTTTGAACAAAGTACGAAAAGGAATAACGCTCTTAGAAAAGATGAAAACTTACCGAAATTTAATGGTCAACTTTACCTAATTAAAGCTATTGTGTATGACTCTAGTCTACCTGAGATTAATAAGGAGATCATTTCTCAACAAAAAGATAATGGATGGGGGGAATATTGTGACAATATTACTGTAGCGAATGTTAATTTAAGTCACCCAGAATTATTTGAAGAGGAAACTCTTCACATTTTAATGCAAGAAATAAGAAATATATTTTAGTGTATTAAAATGATTAATTTCAATAATAAAATAAACCCCTAAGCAGAGAGAAGCCATTGCTTTCTCCCAAATAATCTTTCTGCTTCTATCCCATTTTCTATGCAAGCTTGCAAAAGTTTGTTTGATTCCGTAATTGGAAGGGAATCAGGCTGGTATTTTAAGGCCATCAGATAATTCAGCCAAGGCTCCTGCCCCAACGCATAAACATACACTTTTTTACACTTAAGCTTTTGAACAATATCCCATGCTTTTTCAAAGTTAGAACCTGACAAGGTTCTATTTCTATCAAAAGCACGACTTAATGGAGTAGATAAAAGAGGCCCGTAAAGCCAGCTTAGTGGTGCGCCATCACACTCCATACCCAAATACAGCATATCAATAGCTCCAATTGAATCAAATATGAAGTCATAAAGGGCTGGCTCTAGATTGTTTGAGTCGGCTGCAAATAAAAATTGTTTTCCTTGCAATCGAATGCAATGAACTAGTTTAGATTGAATGTTAAGATCCGAATGTTCTCCAAAGAAAGGAAGAAAAATAATTTCTCCTTCAGGGAGAGGAATTGTATCCATTTCCCTTGCCTCGATAAGAGAAGAAAATCCTGTATGTTGAAGGATAAGCCTTATATCAGGATCTGCAATTGAACCTCTATGATTGGCAGGAAAGATGATGTGCCCAACTTTATGTCTGATTTGTAACAGAGCTTCAAACATAAGATGATCTTGATGATTATGCGTTATGACAATATAATCTATATAATCGGGGAGGTCATTAAAAGTATACCTGGGTATTTCACTCTCTTTAATTGGATAACTAATAACTGGGTCAAAAAGAATAGATACAGATTTTGTTTGAACTAGAAGGCATGCGTGTCCAAAATATCGTATTCGTATCCCTTCGTCCTCATAGTTGCGTTCATCAGGTAAAGAGGGGACCTCTGTTGTAAAAAAAGATTGAAAAAGTACTTGTTTTGGTTCAGGGATGTTAAAAAGACTTTGGATTTTGGCTAAGCTATTTGGCTCTCTTTTCATTTTAAAAAGCAGATCAAGCGTAGAGTCAGAAAAAGTTGTATCTAATAACACCTCACTCTCTTGATTCAATCGAGGAGTACTTAAGACAAACTTTCTAAAATCTGTCGTCGTGTCTGAAAGAGCGATTTTTTGATGCTTGTTGTCGTAGTATTTTTTATAAAGCAAGGGCTCAATAAAACGAAGAGACGGATGGTTATTCAAGTCATATACAAGTTCAACCATTCCTTTTAGGGCGGCAGGTACACGGTTATAAAAAGGTTCGAGAGAGTCTCCACAGGCTTCGGCTTGAATCAGACGATCTATTTCTTTAAAGGCATCATGTAGGGTAAGTAATTCTTTACAGCTTTGTTTTGTATGTTCTAACAGCTCTTTTATTTCGTCAACCTTTTGTCCATCTAAATCTATAAAAGGACCTCCTAGTAATTTAGGATCTTTTACAGCTCGCGCATGAATCTGTGGATTTTGAATATAAGATTGCATGATTTTCAAGTGCCGTTCAACGATATTGCACGCTGCAGGTAAAGGAGGAATAAGATAAGGCCATGCGTACCAATGCCATATAAGAGGCTCAGCTTTAATGGTAGATTTTAAATAATGTAGGTCCATTTAATAAAATATCCCTCAATTTTGGGTTGTTATTGTATGCTGTGGGTCTCTGTATTTGCCCAAATATCATACGAAACTTTGCTTACCCTAAGCTATCTTAGGATGGTCGGCAAGATCAAATTGCTCGCTTCTTGTTTGTTCTTTTAAAGCAATTTTCTCTCTTAATTTATGGAAAAATTGAATCGCTAAATTACGGTACACGTTTGTTAAATCTGCAGCCATTCTTGCAGGTGCTCATGCAACAAATATTCCACCAATCGTAACTGCTCTTAACGTGACAGCTTGCAATGCTTTACGTGCATCTTGACATGCAACAAACATGGGCAACATTTAAGTGAAGGAAGACATACAGCTTTATGCTCTACTCGATATTTTAGCATCTATAACTTCTGATTGTTGCCTATCTACTATGGCCTCCTTTAGACTGCGAGGTCTCATGTCCACCCATACTTTCTTAATATGAGCGAGACATTCTTCTTTAGTTCCTATCTTTCCTTCCTCACGCCAGCCATAAGGAATTTCCTTTCTTATAGGCCATATGGAGTACTGATCTTCTAAATTGATAACAACTCGCCAGGTATCCGCTATACTTAATATTTCACTCATTTTGAAATCTCTAAAAATTATTAGTAACGTCATCCTACGTTAAAAAATGTAACCTTTTCAATCATAATTTATACTAGCGTATAAATACATGATTTGAGACTAATTATTTTGGAAGAATTCAAAGGTTTTTAGTCCTAATTGCCAAGGCACGCTTCGCGCATAGAGCGTGAGAATTAAGACTGAAACTCTAGGTAAAATACCCCACCGCATCAGCTTGTCGCAGGTATTTTATTAATTTGAATTGTTCCGAAGGATAAAGGTTTTGGCATAGGAGAATTAGGATTAAATTCTGGGTTATTATTTTTAAGATTCACTTGGTAATTGCTGTATAACGCACGTATGATTAGTGCTTGGGTGTAAATTGTATATAATCTTGCAGGACATTTTCTAGGGCTATCTTCAGTATTAATTGAATTAAATGAATTGATTTCATGCCTATTTTTGGAAAGTATTGATTTGACATTTTCGTTATTTGACTGCATAATGTCTTTTATATTAGTCGGATCGAATTGTGTAGGATTACTAAATATAGCACTGTCTTGATTAGCTTCCCTCCTATTAACCCATAACCGAGTACCTGGCAAAATCACTATCTTATTTTTACCAATTTGCAACTCAAATTTTTGAATAACCCTTCTAGTCAAAACTGTTGGATTACTGCCGCCTAAGCGTACAGCTTCAAGTATAACTAAATCAATATACGAGAATTTTTTGTGGTTACTTCCCTGAGCTTCTTCTATAATGCGTTGCTTAATTGATGAGTTATGCTCTATGTATGAAATAACCCAGCTTAAACTTAGGGATATTGACTCGAAAGTAAGTACCATGATTGTTGCAAGTTCTCTTAAATAATCGTTATTAAGTTCATCTATAGATTGTAATGTGAATGGGAGTTTCCAAAGTTGAAAATAGCGTTTAATAATATTGCTTTCCGGAGCAGAGTTGATTGAAGAATAATTATCTTTGAGTACAGCTTTTACAAACAATCCCATTGTTGCAAATTTTTTGTCAGCGTCTTTGTCAAGGCCACTAATAAGTCCTGAAACTAGTTCAAAGAAATCTAGGGTTACGTTTTTGAATTCAACAAAATAGTGGCTTAACGGCTTGACTTTAAAATCAAATATACCCGAGATTAGACTGCCATTATCTGCTACTATTTCTTGACAGAATCTTTCTAAGCACATCTCCTTTTTTTCATATTTGCTTAATATACCTTCTATGTGACTTTTAAACTCCTGTTCAAGGCTACTGATAAAAGGCCAATTACCCAAAGCTGACTCCATCACAGCTCTTTTCATTTTTCTTGCTTTAGAGTCAAGAGGTAGTGTACCCACAAAATCTCCGAATATCCCTGTACTTCGATCCTGTGATGGCTCTAGCCACTTATCTTTAGCGATTGGAAAATTGGTCGTTTGGTAAATTGATTGTATTGTGCCTATTCTAAAGGTACAGATACCTCCATTTTTTTTAGCAAACTCATTAATACCACTTGCTTCAAAGTATTCATAAAGTGTCTTATTTTTTATCACCAGTGATTCATGAAAGCTTTTTTTCTGACCATGTAGCAATCTATCTAGTAATGTGCCATCAGAAAAATGAGCTATTATGCCCGGATAAGTCGAACCAACATATTGAAAAACCCACCATTTCCCGAAATACTTCATCCCTAAGTAGTTTATTTGACTTAAGATAGACTTAGGCTTCATAGAAAGCGCGCTTATTGTGAAGTTTATTTTATTTAGAGGGCACTGTGCCGCAGAGTTATGATTTGGAGAATTATCATGTGGGCATAAAGTACTTTGAGGATTTATCATTAAGTGCCCTGTATCTAATTGCAATCTAACATATTATTAAACGTTAGTTCATAATGATAAGAGCATGCTGATACTGTTGTCAATGCTCATCGTCATCAGTATCACGTCTTAACCGTGGTATATAAGTGGCGGGGAATCTAGCCCTCATTTCTATAAAATTTGAGCATGTTAAAGTATCAGTTTTTAGTCCCCAAGGTTACTCTCTCTCAATGAAACAAGTGACACTGAACCTTATATTTGATATTACTGGTTCGACCAATGACTGAATTTCGTTTTGCGTTCATTAAGATAGCAACAAGGAGATTTGTCTTAAGTTTCTCCAAAATAAATATTTCCAAAACCTTCCTTATGGAGCCCATGCCGTTTGAGAGGGCTCTTTTATTCTCTTTATAATTATTTATGCTAACATAAAATAAAGGAGTTCCACATATTGTAAAAAACAGTTTAAACAAGTAGCTATTGATGGTTAATTGCCACATGAAATCTTTTGGCAATACCCCAAAAGAGTCATTATACTAATTACGAGCGTTGTATCAATAAATACAGAAATGGCTGTACTTCCATTATTCCTCTCCCAAAGTCACTTGCCTTTTGAGAGTTTGTAGATCCAAAGATAAAAAATAATATTAACAGCTTGCGCTGTTGATTGAGGAGATAAAAGCCACACTATAAAAACCAAACACCTTATTAAAATAAGATATTATCAACTGAGAACCTCGAAGAACAGTTTTTTTAGTAGTAGGAGAACGTAGAAGTGATCAATTTGGCAAAATATGCCTGTAAGT
>MKUL01000010.1 GCA_001897795.1 Alphaproteobacteria bacterium 41-28
CGTAAGCAAAAAATTCCCTCAAACCCATCTTCATAAGTGACGTAAGAAGTGTGATTAGTACAAATTTACGTAGATCTCTTTACAGAGCTCGAGGAGTGATTTAGGTTGGGAAAGTGAATTAAAGCTGTTGTTTCTTAAGGGTTCTTAATCCTTAAAGGCAGAGCCTCTAAGTACGGCGGTTTATGGAAGAAAATAAAGTTGTATTTACTGAGGATATCTATTCGGAGCATTTAGCTACCATTAATAACGTAAAATTTACCCCTCGAGAAATTGATGTGATGGCTTGTCTGTTAAGTGCTCGCAGAACAAGTCAAATAGCTTCTATGCTCTCTATCGCTCCAAGAACGGTTACCACTCACTTCCGTAACATTATGCTAAGGCTCGACTGTAATTCGCAGGAAGGTATCATTAATTTTATTGAAAGATCGCATAAACTTTCTATTTTGAGAGAATATTACTCGAGGCTGGTTGTTGAATTAGCCTTTAAAAAAGCTCTCAAAGAAATTTCAAAACTGAGAAGAGAGGAAAGCTCCTCCTGTTTGATTATTTATTGGCAAGATCAAGACGTGAAAAATGCTTTTCTGCGCTACCTAGAGAATCATTTATCAGAAGCAGGTATTAGTACTAAAATTCAAGATCAAGGCTTTGATCAAAAAATAGAAAATATAGAAAATTTAAATCACTTTTTTTTGCTTCTAATAGAAAAGGATGGTCAAAGAGAAATTCCCCAAGAATTTTCTAGGTTCAATTTTGTGGATCTATCTTTGCAGCGAAATTATTATATTTGTGTTTTTGAAATTCTCAAAAAACTTCTTTCAGAAAAAAATCTTGAGGGGATATTTATAAACTTTAAAGAACAGTACGTAGGCATGCGGAAGTCAACTGGACCATACAAAACCTATAACGAAAATGATTTAGAAAAAGAGAGAGTGAATTTTAACTATACAATAAAAAAAATTTTCAATAGAAAATTAAAATTTATCAGTAATCGATTGAATTTGGTTTATATTAGATTATATCTAATAACGCTTTTTTGTTTTGCCCTTATAGGGGGAATTGGATTTTTTATACTTCAAAAAGATAAACGAAAAGAACAGATTCAAAATCACAATCTTGCTCAAGTCCAAAACCAGAATCAAAATCAAGATAAAAAAGACACTCAATTTGTTCGATCAGATTTAGTTATTCCGGCAGAAACTGTTCTTCTTCATCGACCTGAGCTTATCTCACAAATTGATGACAAATTTAAAGGACAGGATGGTATTCAAACTCTTGCTCTTATAGGGCCAGGCGGAGCTGGTAAAACAACCGTTGCTCGGCAGTATGCTGCTCAGCAAAAGGCAAATGTCATCTGGGAAGTTAATGCAGAAACTCATGAAAGCCTTAAATCTTCTTTTGAAGACATGGCTCAAGCTCTTGCCAATACAAAGGAAGATAAAAAAATATTAAGAGGCCTTAAAGATATAAATAATCCAGAAGAAAGAGAAGAAAAAAATATCCAATTTGTAAAAGAACGACTTAAAAACCATTCAAATTGGATTCTTATTTTTGATAATGTAGAAAAATTTACAGATATCCAAAAGTACTTTCCTCAAGACACTGCAAGGTGGGGTCAAGGTAAAATTATCATAATTATACAAGATAATAATATTGAAAATAATAAATATGTTAATAACATTGTTCCCATTGGAGAATTAAGCTCAGATCAAAAACTTAGTCTTTTTACAAAAATTATGGAACGAGAACATATTGAAAGTAATATTTCATTTCGAGTTGAAAAAATAAAGGCGCTTTTAGAGCACATACCACCCTTTCCTCTTGATATCTCTGTTGCTGCATATTTTTTAAAAGCGACCAATCTTCCTTACGAAACATACTTAGAAACCCTGAATCGGTATAATAAGGATTTTATTAGCATCCAGAAAAATCTATTAAAAGAGGTTGAAGGCTATACGAGGACACGATACGGAATTATCGCTTCATCTGTGCAACACCTTATGAAGATAAATGCAAATTTCTGCGATCTCCTATTATTTATATGTCTTTTAGATTCAAAAAAAATTCCAAGAGATTTGTTAGATCAATACAAAGATAAAATTATAGTTGAAGAATTTCTTTCTAATTTAGAGAAATATTCATTTATATTGAGAGAGAAGGAATGTCAAGATCCATCTTTAGGACCCACCTTTTCATTACCTAAAAGCACCCAAACCATCATTTTGAAAGTTCTAACAAGAGATTTGAAAGACAAAATAAAACCTATCTTTCAATTACTAGCAAATAGTCTTGATGCTTATATAACAAGAGCAATAGAAAATCGAGATTTTCCAAGGATGAAGGCACTAATTAGCCATTGTGAAAAGTTTTTAGGTTATGAAGGTATTTTTCTTGATTCTATTAAAAGTAATATAGAATGTAAGTTAGGAATTATGTATTATTATGAAAGAGATTATAAAGTAGCAGAAATAACAATTGAAAAAAGCCTAGATAATCTAAAAAAAGCAAAAAAATATCCTCAAGTGGCATTTAATTTAATATACTTAGGAAATATTTATAGAAATTTAGGAAATTTTAAAAAAGCTAAAAGTTTACTTGAACAGAGTGTTAGGATTTATAAACAACAAGCTAGAAATGACGAAGGTTTTGCAAGGGCATTGGGATACTTAGGGCATCTTTATAGATTACTAGGAAATTACAAGGAAGCAGAAAATTTATTGAAACAGAGTTTGCAAATCTATACAAAGCATTTACCTGAGAACTCTATTCCTATTGCCAGGACATTGACCCATCTAGGCATAACATACAGAGAGAGTGGTAGTTATGAAAAAGCTAAAGAATTTCTAGAAAGGAGCCTTTTGATTTATAAAAAAAAGTCAGAGGATCAAGTCGGTATAGCTTGGACTTCTGCTCATTTAGGTCTCGTTTATAAAGACATAGGAAATTATGAAAAAGCTAAAGACTTACTTGAAGAACATCTTGAAATCTGTCGAAATTATTTTCCTGAAAATCACTCCTATATTAATTGGGCACAATCACATATCGGAGAAGTGCTAATTAGCATGGGTGCTTATGAAGAAGCAAAATGGTTACTCGAAAGGATATCAAATGGAACTAATTTTGATAAAATAGGGAATAATATAGGACGTGTTATAATGAGTTTAGGCATAATGTATCTTATGAAAGATGAGTTGGTTAAAGCTGAGCGCCTCTTTCACAATGCCTTAGAAACATTAAAAAAAGACAAACATCCTGATTTATATAAAGTTCTTGAAAACTTTGCAGAACTATATTTAAAAAAATCTAAAGATTCAAATGACAAAAAAAACATAGAGCAAGCAAAGTCCTACCTAAAACACGCCTTGCATATCGTAAAATACTCCTTTCCTGATGATTCTCCCCATATCATAAGAATTGAGTCAAAACTTAAAAAACTTGAGAAGCATTGAGATGGGGTTATGAAAAACAATGAGCTTCTTTTTTGCGAAGATATTTATTTAGAGCATTTATCCACTATTAATGGCGTAAAATTCACACCACGTGAAATAGATGTGATGGCTTGTCTGTTAAGTGCTCGCAGAACAAGCCAAATAGCTTCTATGCTTTCTATCGCTCCAAGAACGGTTACCACTCACTTCCGTAACATTATGCTGAGGCTTGATTGCAACTCACAGGAAGGCATTATTAACTTTGTTGAAAGATCCCATAAGCTTTCTATTTTGAGAGAATATTATTCCAGCCTGATTATCGAATTGGCTTTTAAAAAAGCTCTAAAGGAAATTTCAAAACTGAGAAAAGATGAAGGTCCATCTTGTTTGATTGTCTATTGGCAGGATCAGATTCTGAAAAAGTCTCTTATTTCTCACCTCAGAAATCATTTAACTCACACAGGGATTTCCCCGGAGATACGAGAGCAAGAATTAGACCGGAAGATAGAAAATGTGGAGAATCCATACCACACTCTCTTGACGCTTATAGAAAAAAAGGACAGTCCAGATTTTTCTCAAGAACCTATTGATTGTCAGTTTGTAGATCTTTCTAAATACCACAATTATTATTTGGCTGTCTTTGAAATTCTCCAAGAGCTTCTCCCCAATACCGATCTTAAGAGCATTGTCAAAAAATTTAGGGAACAATATGAAGGTATACATAACTTATCTGGAAAGAAATATCCTCAGGCTTATAAGGAAGAAAAATTAGACATAAATGAAAATTTAATTATTCACAAAGCATTACCGATTCTAAAAAATAGAAAAAGTTATTTTATGTCAGCCCTTCTTGTCATTAGTCTTTTTGCTGTTGGAGCTTTAACCTTTAAAGGTAACAAAGAAGGAGGCCAAAATCATATTCAAGCCCGAAATGCAGCTAAAGGATCTACTATTCGATCAGATTTAATTATTCCGGCAGAAACTGCTCTTCTTCATCGACCTGAGCTAATCTCACAAATTGATGACAAGTTTAAAGAGCAGGCTGGCATTCAAACTGTTGCTCTTGTAGGGCCAGGTGGGGCTGGGAAAACCACCATTGCACGTCAATACGCCCATCAACAAAAAAGCAATGTTATTTGGGAGATTAATGCTGAAACACCTGAAAGTCTTAAATCATCATTTGAAAATCTAGCATACGCTCTTACAAAGACTGGGAAAGATCAAAAGATTTTGAGAGAGATACAAGGCATAAAGAACTCAACTGAAAGAGAAGAAAAAATCATCCAATTTGTAAAGGAGTGTCTAAAAAAACATTTAAATTGGTTCTTAACTTACGATAACGTGGAGAAATTTTCAGACATTCAAAGATATTTTCCTCGAGATTTTGCTACCTGGGGGCAAGGAAAAATTATCCTAACGACCAGAGATAGCAATATCCAAAACAATAAGCATATAAACTATATAATTCATATTAGAGAATTAAATCTGCACCAAAAAATTAACCTCTTTACTAAAATTATGAACCAGGAAAACACAGTTTCCTTTACACCTATCCAGACGGAAGAAGTAAAAGCATTTTTAGAAAAGCTTCCGCCTTTCCCACTCGATATATCCGTTGCTGTCTATTATTTAAAAGCAACAAATGTCCCATATACAACATATTTAAAGAATTTAGAAAAATATAATAAAGATCTTTCACAAATGCAGGAAAAACTTTTAAAAGAAGCGGGAGATTATACAAAAACTCGATATAGTATTGTTAGCTTATCCATCCAAAAACTTATCGATACTCATAAAGATTTTGCAGATCTCCTGCTTTTCATAAGTCTCCTAGACTCCCAAAGTATTCCTCGAGATCTTTTACAAAAATATAAAAATAATCTTGTCGTCGATCAATTTATCCATGCTTTAAAAAAATACTCACTTATTACAAATGAGATATCATTAAACAAAGAATTGGCAATATCAATCCACCGTAGCACACAAGCTATAAGCTTATCTTATTTATCTAATATTCTAAAAATCCAGAACAATAAAAAATTAATTTATAATATAGCTATTATAATTGAAAAACACATGGGTTATCTAATAGATAAAGAAGACTTAGCTCAGTTAAAGGCCTTTGTGGGTCACTGCGAAACCTTCTTAAGCCATAGCACTATGCTTACAAATACTATAAGCAGCTCTGTAGGTAGTGAATTAGGGTTTATATATTTTTATTTAAATAAATTTAATAAAGCAAAAAATGTATTAGAGAAAAGCATAGAAAGCATGAAAAATTATTGTAATAAATTCCCAGCTAAGGCATCACAAGCTTTCTTACATTTAGGAATCGTTAATAGGGAGCAAGGCAATTATGAACAAGCAAAAGTCTTTATTGATAAAAGCCTTGAAATTTGTATAAATTACATTTCCTCTCCACATATCAATGAGGTTTGGGCGTTAGCGCACTTGGGAATCATACATAGAGACTTAGGTAATTATAATAAATCAAAGGAACTTCTTGAAAAAAGTTTGAGTGTTTACAAAGATATTTCAAAAAAAAATACTACAGATAGTGCTTGGATAATGGCATTACTAGGCACTGTATATACGAAATTAGGCCAATATGAGCAAGCAAAATCTCTTTTTGAGAAAAGCCTTAAAATTTATAAAAACAATTTCGGAAATAAACATCATAAAACAGCATGGGTCCTAGGAAACATTGGGATTATTTACAAAGAGCAAAAAAAATATGAAAAAGCTATGATCCTATTCGAAAAAACTTTAAGAATCTTTACCGCTAATTGTAATGAAACACAAGATTATATTTGCTGGAATTTATTACATTTAGGTAGTGTTTATGGAGAGTTGGGTAATTATATAAAGGCTAAGGAATTAATCGAAAAAAGCCTTATTTTACATGAAAAAACTCACGGAAAAAGCCATATCAAAACCGCCCAAGTTCTGAAGGAAATAGGAAATATCTATCTTCAGGAAGGATCTTTAGAAAAAGCTAAGAAATATTGGAGAAAAGCGTTGGAGATATTTCAAATGAATAAGCACTCTGAAAGCCATATAATGCTAAAAAATTTAACAAGCATATAAAAAATTGAGAATAAAAACCTAATAGAGCAATAAATTAAATAAATATTCTAACTGCCCTATTCCTCATAACTTATACGCATATAAATTACCTCTTTTATTCCATATGAAATATGTTATCTTATTATTCTATTTAATGGTGGTAACTAAGCTGCTTAGGTTAAAGCTCAATCAAATAAATCCAAATATGGAGGAAGTATGATTAAATGGATTGACATTAAAATTAGTGAAAAATTAATAAAAAAATTAGAAAAAAATGTATTAATTGCTTTTCCTCGGTGTAAAGGGAAAACATAATCTTAATTGTTTATATATTAGCTAGATAAAAAGCCAGCTACTAATATTACTGCACATATTAATTAATAAATATGTGCAGCTTTTAATTATTATAAATCATTTATAAATATGCAGAAGACGGATATTCTTAATTTATACCTTACTCCTGAAATGGAAGATTACTTTCAACGAAACTTACTTGGTCAGCCGGTAGAACAGATAAGAATAAAGCTTAAGGAACTATTAAAGTTTTTATTACTACTTCCTTACTCAAAAGGTATTATTGCTATTTCTAACGAAATTGATGATCTATGGCATTTATGGATACTGCAAACAAGACAATATAAAAAGCTTATGGATAAACTTCCTACAAAAAAATTTATTCATCATTCAGCGACTGAGTATATTGAAAAATGTGAAAAGATTTTAGCCTTGGATAAGAAAAAAGAAGTTAATAGGCAAATTTCTTTTTTAGTCTCTTATATAAATAATTTTGGCCCATTTACTGAATCTACGGTAAAATATTGGCCAATGGCACTGCAAATTTTTGACCAATTAGGGAACGATATAAATAAACTTAACATATTTTTATCAACTTTGTATCAAAATGATTAATACTTGCATACTAGGTGTTTATTCTACTTAGTCTATTTAAGTTCAACAGGTTGATTTTGTACGATTTGTTAAATAGTTATAAGGCTGACGTAATGTTGCACTTTATAAACGGAAAAAGGAAAATTTGGGAGGTCTCTATCTTAATAAGTTCACACAAGCTATGGATAAGAGAAGATGTACAGCGATCATTGCTCAAAGAAAAAGCTATCTCTTATCTAAAATAAGCCCTAGAAGTTGTAAAAACTCATTTTCCCACAGATTCTCCGCATATAAAAAGAATTCAATCAAAGCTTAATCAGTATAGAAAACTGTTACACTAGAGAAGTGGCGTCTAAAATTTGGATGTGAGCTCTATGAGGCTCAATGGCTTCTTTCAACTTTGTTATTTGAGTATACCCCTCCCACTCTTGACGAAGGGCATTCCATTTCAGACCGAGGGATTTAAGAGATGATCTGATTTCATCCGTTGGCTTTGTTTCAAATTTGACAATAACAGGAGTTTTCTGAATTTTGTCAGCTGAGAAAGTAGCTCCTCCTTTATGTGCCCCAACGCTGCTTTCTGATATGATCATATCATATCAAACTAAAGTCAAATTCTATGGCCATTCAATTCGCACGCTGCCAATACGTGTCTCGAAGTACGGGAGGTAATGCCTGCCGTAAGGCTTCTTATAATCAGCGAGAAGAGTTACGATGTGAGAGAACGGGAGAAGTATTTTCCTTTAAGGAAAGAGGTGACAACGTTCATCATGAAATCCTTTTACCTATTGGGGCCGATTCACGCTTTCAGAACAGCTCAGCTTTATGGAATGAAGCTGAGAGATGCGAAAAGCGGAAAGACAGCCAGGTTGCCAAAGAATTCGTGATTGCTCTTCCTGATGATAAGGAAATCACCTTTGAAGATCGTATTGAGCTTAGCAGGATGTTTGCACACATCTTTGTTGAAAAAGGTGTCGCTGTTCAGTTGGACATCCATGAGCCGCACGATGAAGAAAAAAACTGGCATACCCACTTTCTTGTAACAACACGTAGATTTTCAGAAGACGGGCAAACCTTTTATTCAAAGAAAGCCACAGATTTAGATCCCTTATTTCGCAATGGTGTCGTTGTGGAAGCAGATCTGTGGGGAGAAATCTGGCGAGATTTGCAGAACGCTTATTTTGAGGAAAACGGATATGATTTAAGAGTTGATCCCATAGGGATAGTGCCTCAAGAGCATTTAGGCCCTGTCAGAATGCGTCATCATATGAATGAGGCTATTGCAAGGTCTCAAATGCTTCAGGAAGCCAATGAGAAGCTATCTCAAGATCCAAGGAACGTTATTGAAACCCTCACCCAAAATCGGGCTGTCTTTACACAGAAAGACGTAGACATCTTTTTAAACAAACATGTTCCTTTCAATGAAAGAGAAGGGCTTTTAGCGAAAGTTTTAGATCATGAATCTATTATTCCTTTATATGATAAGGAAAAAACAGAAGGAGAAATGGGGTATGATGAGCAAGAGCCTCTACTAAATGCCGTCTACGCTATGATTCCCCAAGGCATTGAAGTTATGTTAGCTGCGGATCGTTTTTACGGAACAGCAAACCTTATCTCTTTATGCCAACGTTTTGGGTGGTGTTATCGCATAAGACTCAAGGGGAATCTAAATCTCTTCCATCAAGAAGGATGGATGATAAACTCTCATGAAGCAAAGAAGATGGACTTAAAAAGACTTGAGAATGTGCGTTTAGGGGAAAACGGCCCATTGATTAATGTAGGCATTCTGCACGAGAAAGGACATCCGGAAGCCTGGTATATTGCTATGGACGTCAAGCCCTCTGCGGCACGCACCTTAGATTATGGTCTCAGGTAGGGAATTGAAGCTCTTTTTTCTGACTTAAAGACAAGAGGGTTCTCAGTGACCAAAACTCAAATAAAACAAGCGGACCGTATTGAACGGCTTTTATTGGTTCTGACTGTTGCTCTTTATTGGGCTGTATCGACGGGTATGATGCCGCGAGAATCCAGAGTAAACACCAAAAAAAAGAGAAAAGATCTTTGACTTCCTTCTTTAAGCGAGGTCTTACGTTCATTCTACAAGCCGCTCTTTCTCTAACAACTATCCCCAAATTGTGGGCTTATCTAAAATTTTTCCGGCGTTAAGGTTTCATGGAGAAGAAGTTGCTATCTCCATAAAAATCCGGTAATATTGTTTACCGGATTTTTATGGGGATGTAAGTTATATGCAAGCCCCTTGTGATTTACTTTTGTTTAATAAAATTCATTTTTCCAATAAAGGTTTGCCTTTGCGGCGTAAATGTGAAGAGAGAGCTCGAGGTATCCAACAAATCTTTAAACCTACCCTTCTGATTTTACACCACAAAGCCATGTCACTTCAAAAAATATATAATTTTTAACTAAAAATTAACTTTTATAATTTATAAATCTTACTTGTTCAAATTTAATTTGATATAAGTTATTAAAAATGATAGGAAAATTTATGAAAACTTTAAAAAAATTATTATTTTTATCTACTTTTTTATTTCTAACTATACATGATATCTGGGCAATGGAAAATTCAAGAGAGGAAGAAGACAAGCAGAGTCTTCATCATTCTCAACCTTTACCTTTATATTTGCAGCAGTTGCGTATTCATCCATCAGTGCGCTCAAATGAGTTAAACATTTCCTATTCAGATAAAGATTATTTTATCGACGAACAACGTCTTGATGTGCCTACATTAAGAGCAAATCTTTTAAAACGTAATCCTGAGAAAGTAACGTTATCGTGGGTAGGACTCGCAGACCTAGAGATTAGCTCACCTGAGGAGTGCCCTCCACATATTGCGGCTGTGAATGCTATACTCCTGGAATTTAGGGAGGGAGAAACTTTAAGAGATTTAACTTTGAGTGGATACTTTAATAATGATTCCATTGCTTTAATTGGGCAAATTTCTCATCTAAAGCATTTGGACTTTATCGAGAACCGTACATTCATCTCTTGTGATGATTATTCACCTTTGAAAAGGCTTACTAAATTAGAAGAACTTGACTTAAGAACTACTGGCTTTGCAGAAGAAAAAAGTGTACAGACAAGATTTGCTCTAAATGATAAACGAGATATTAAATTAAAAGGTTTTCTTCTTATTCTTCCTCATTTAACTAAGTTGCAAGTTTTAAATATTGGAAATAATTATTTATTTCCAGAAGATTGTAAAGACAATGCTTTTGGGGGGCCAAAACGTGGCTTAACTACACGTACAAATTATGAGGCCTGGAGGCAGAGCCAAATCGAAGAATGCACTCATATCCTTGTAACAAGTTTTCATGGAAAAGAACTTATGATGAGGGATACTCGTTTGGGGCTATGTTTCATTTCTGCTTTCGAGAGTGACTTAGGCAGCTTTCAATTATCTCACCAAGGCATTAAACTGGATTTTTCAGAAAATTTTATTCCTTTATCTTGCGCCACGAGTTATGTAATTGCCCTCAACGAGCTTCGGCTCCCTATAAGTGTGGATTTTTCTGAAAATGAAGGATATAATTTGGATGAATTAAGGGATGAAATATTAGCTAGCTTATTAGCTCATGTGACTCTTAAGTAATAAAAGCGTAAGCAAGTATGTCTAATTACCGAATTATATAGAGAGGGGCTCTAGATATCAAGTAGACGCTATATATCAACGTCTGTTTTTATTATTCTTATCTGAGACTCATTGCAATTTTACATTACCTTTTTCGGTTGGTCCTTAATAAATCGAATTTCTCTTTTGACCTGCACCCCTTTATTCTCAAACTTCATAACAAAGCTAATAAATTGATAATTCAGCTTCAATAAATGTTTTTGAGAATCTTAAAATCTAAGGATTTACCTTGCATTTTTTTCATGTCACTTAACAAGTTCTCCAATGTTATTAGAAACGGTCGTTTCTAAGAAAAAAATTATCCCCCAAAAAAGCACTTGACTTTGTGCGCCATTGGCGTATAATCATACTATGAAAGTCATAATTAAAACAACAAAGGCTTATGAGAAAAGTATTGAAAAACTCCTATCGGAGCATGGACGAAATGAGATGGAAAATCAAATTGCAGTAGACCCATTAAATTGGCCCGTAATTAGAGGAACTGGCGGTATTAGAAAAGCTAGATTCTCAAGAGAATCTATCGGTAAACGTGGTGGAGGAAGAGTTTGTTATTTGTACCTTACCATTTACGAAACAATATATTTTCTCTCAGCTTACGCTAAAAATGACAAAGAAGATTTATCGGAGCAAGATAAGAAAAAAATGAGAAAACTTGTTGAACAAATTTTAGAAGCTATTGGAGGTGAATAATGCCTAGACATTCAAATATTGTTAAAGCTCTTAACGAGGTGCTGGAAGATGTTAAAGGAAAAACTAACCTAACAGAAAGGTCAGTTGATATAGAAGATGTTGATGTGTACCAGATACGTCAAAAATATAAATTGACCCAGTTTGAATTTGCTAAAACGTTTGGTTTTAGTCTTCGCACTTTACAGCAGTGGGAGCAGAGGCGACGTAGACCTCATGGCGCAGCACTCGTGCTATTAAAAGTCGTTGACTATGCTCCTGACGTTGTCAATAAGGCTCTGCATCATTAAGATAAAAGGTGAACGATTAAAACTATAGTATTGGGCACACACCCCGTAAACAGGACAAACCCAATAAAATGTAACCGCTCCCAGCTAAAAATACAAATAAACATCTATGAAGACTTTTTCCCAGATTAGTTGTCAACGCTCATTACTCTCTAAAATGAGAAATTATGAAAATCCGGTAAATTCGTTTACCGGATTTTTACAGGGATGGCAAATCAACTTAGGAGCTGCGAATTAATACAATTGTTACAAGAAATAGATGAGTACTATGAAAAAGATGTAAAAATTAGAATTACATTAGACAATACTTCGGCTCATATTTACAAAACGAGAAGATATCTTGTAACACGATCCGATTGATTTGAGTTTGTCCTGCCATATCCGGTTGCGGTACAATTCCGAAATTTCGCCAGTATCCCGTAAAGCAGTGTATCCTAAAAGAGTCCATTTGTCTTTTCTATCCTCAATGCATATGGTTTCGCCCATTTTGGTTTATATTTCTAAGCTCATGCTGAGCTCCTACATGACCTTGGTCGGCAGCCTTTTTGAGCCATTCGATAGCTTTCTTATGATTTTGAAACACTCCTTTTGCACTGACATACATGAATCCAAGAGCAAATTGAGCATTAGCTAAACCCTGGTCAGCAGCTTTTTGAAACCACTCAAATGCCTTCTTGTCATTTTTAGCTACATTTATCCCGTTTAGATACATATTTCCGAGGGCAAATTGTGCAGAAGCATATTCTTGTAGAGCAGATTTTTGATACCATTCAAAAGCTTTTTTATAATCTTGGGATACTCCTTTCCCATGCATATACATAAACCCAAGACCGCATTGTGAATGGGCATTACCTTGAGCGGCAGATTTTTGATACCATTCAAAAGCTTTTTTATAATCTTGAGATATACCTTTCCCTGCAAAATACATAGTTCCAAGTATATCCTGGGCAGAAGAAACATTTTGGTTAGCAGCTTTTTGGAACCATTCGAAAGCCTTTTCACCACTTTGAAGCTCTTCTTTGCCCTCTAAAAATTCATCCATATATATATGACCGAGAGACATTTGAGCCTCAGCGTTATTTTGAACAGCAGCTTTTTGAAACCATTCAATAGCTTTTGTTTTATCTTGATTTACTTCTTTCCCATCCAAGTATTTGCTTCCGAGCATAAACTGAGCTTCAGCAAGTCCTTGATTAGCAGCCTTTTGATAAAATTCAATGGCCCTCTTTTTATTTTGGATTACACCTCTTCCGATGGAGTACATATCTGCAAGACAAAATTGAGCAACAGCGTTATCTTGATTGGCTGCCTTTTGGAGCCATTCAAAGGCTTCCTTATCATTTTGCAGTACTCCTTTCCCTTGCATATACATGAATCCAAGAGCAAATTGAGCATCAGCATTACCCTGGCCAGCAGCTTTTTTGATCAATTCGAAAGCCTTCTCATCATTTTGTTTTACCCCTTTTCCGACTGAGTACATAACTCCAAGAATACATTGGGCTGAAATAACTCCCCGATCAGAAGCTTTTTGAAACCACTGAGCAGCCTTTTTTTCATTTTTAGTTACACCATTTCCCATTAAATACATGCACCCAAGATAAAGTTGGGCATTAGCTAAACCTTGATTTGCAGCTTTTTGAATCCATTTAACAGCTTCTTTTTTTTGAAAATCTCCAATTCTCCCCATATACATAATTCCAAGGTCTAATTGAGCATCAGCATTACCCTGGCTAGCAGCTTTTTTGATCCATTCGAAAGCCTTTTCATCATTTTGCTTTACCCCTTTTCCAATTGAGTACATAACTCCAAGACCATATTGAGCTAAAGTAACTCCGCGCTCAGAAGCTTTTTGGAGACATTCAAAAGCTTTCTTTTCTTCATGCAATGCTTTCCTTTTATCTAGATATAAGGCCGCAAGAAAAACTTGCGTTTCTGCTTTGCCATGAGTAGCAGCTTTTTGAATCCATTCGGCAGCCTTCTTTTCATCTTGAAGTACTCCCCTGCCATCCTTATACATGCTTCCAAGCATAACTTGAGCTTCATAAAAGTCTTGATCAGCTGCTTTTTGAAACCATTCAAAAGCTTCCTTATCATTTTGAACCACACCCAACCCGTCTATATACATAGCTCCAAGAACATATTGAGCCATAGCATGACCTCGATTGGCAGCTTTTTGAAACCATTCAAAAGCTTTCTTATCATTTTGAACTACACCTTCCCCCTTTGAATACATATTTCCAAGTATATATTGGACAGAAGCATCACCTTGGTTAGCAGCTTTTTGATACCATTTAAAAGCATTGTTATGATTTTGGGTTACACCTCTTCCTGTTGAGTACATACCTCCAAGAACACATTGAGCCTCAGCGCAACCTTGGTTGGCAGCTTTTTGATACCATTCAAAAGCTTCTTTATCATTTTGGCCTACCCCGATTCCTGCTAAGTACATACCTCCAAGAACACGTTGAGCCTCAGCGCAACCTTGGTTGGCAGCTTTTTGATACAATTCAAGAGCTTTTTTATGATTTAGGTTTACACCTCTTCCCGCTGAATACATACCTCCAAGAACATATTGAGCCATAGCATGACCGTTATCAGCGGACTTTTGGGTCCACTCAAAGGATTTCCTATCATCTTTGGTTATACCTGCCCCATTTTTATACATAGCTCCAAGAACAAACTGAGCCTCAACTAAGCCCTGTTCAGCTGCTTTCCGAAACAATTCAAAAGCTTTTTTATCATCCTTACTTACAGGTCTTCCTTCTATGTACATACTTCCAAGAGCATATTGGGCATGAGCAAAATTCTGGTCAGAGGCTTTTTGAAACCATTCAAATGCTCTCTCGCCATTTTGTTCCACACCCTTTCCTTTTAGATACATATACCCCAAAGCATGTTGAGCTTCGTCATAACCATTATTGGCAGCTTTTTGATACCATTCAAAAGCTTTCGTGTCATTTTTGACTACGCCCAACCCAACTATATACATATTTCCGAGAGCAAATTGAGCTAAAGTAAATCCTTGTAGAGCAGCTTTTTGATACCACTCAAAAGATTTATTATTGTCCTGAGAGAATTGTCCTATTCCTAGCTCATGGAAGATACCAGTTAAGAATTGTGCTCTTGCTTCCCCTTTAGTTGCTCTTTCATAAATCGCTTCAAGTTTTTCAGCTGTCTCATCTTTTTTAAATACTAATTCAGTAAAAAAAATACCTATTCCTAAAATAATGGACATTAGTATCCTGTATTTATATTTTTTTACTTTGAAAAGAAATATGTTGTAATGTGTTTTTGGCACTTGTTCACTTATTTCTGAAACTAATGGAGAAGATACTTTTGAGGGAGAACAATAGATTTTTTCACATTTTTGTATAAACTCTGAAATTATTTTGTCAAAATTAATGGTAGGAACCAATTTCTTTAAAATAGAGAAAATTGAGAAATAATAATCTTTAAGGTTAAAAATATTTATTTTGGTTTCACACATTATTTCTGAAGGTGCAATCTTATCCATGTTTTGATCCAGGATAATAAATGTAATATCAAAAAGATCTTGTATTTCTTTAAAAGAAGAACTTGATGAGTTTGTGATATTATCTTGTTCTAATAATCTTTTTAACTGGCTATTGGTAACAAATGAAATAATATATTTCACAGGTTCATCTTTTAATTGATGAAGAGAATCGTAGTTATTTTCGAATTTTTTTGTTATCTCAATTTCTGCAAGTTCTAAATGTTTCTCAAGTTGTTTTTTTAAATGTTCTTTCAGTTTATTGATATGGGGCTCTTGTTCCTCTCTCTCTTGCCAATCGACGATGGAATAGATAAGCGTTTGCTTATTGATTTGGGAAGAGATTTTTTTTAATTCCTCTTCAAAAAAACCACGAATTTTTAAAGATTGATAATATTCGTTCTTTATAGTTAAAATTTTCTCAGATTTTTCAATAAAATCTATAATACCTTGCCGAGACCCGCACCTTAATTTACGTCTTATATTGCTTGTATGTGAGCTAACTGCTCTTTCTTCCATCCTTAAAAAAGAGGCGATAGTCTTTTCTGTCCGGCCATTTATAAGGCAGGCAATAATTTCCATTTCTCGACAGGTAAAAATAATGCCATCTATTGTTTCCAAGTACTTACAAAAAATTTCTTGAGGAAGAACGAATTTATTATCTGTCATAAATCTGTAAAATCTCCCAAGATACTGATGTTTTTTTCAATGAAATTTGTAAATTTTTAAAAAATATTAACATAATTTCATACCTATGAACAATCTTACAAATCTTTGAGATGCCAAACTAGAGATAGGCAGAGAGAGGCGAATGTAGATGTCATTTTACAAACACAAAAAGACGAGGAGTTTACACAGCTCCTGATGCGTTTGGGATTGGTCTTTATTGGACGTGAGAAGTTTCTATGTACAAAATTATTAAGCTATTTTGCGTAAGTGATGTTACTGTTCTTAGGTGGATCAGGAAAGAAGAAGACATAATTGAATACATTCCTTCTCATGATGAAAACAAGATTGTTATGATTAATGTGGTATTACCTCAACTCAAAGACACAAAATCTAGATATAAAAGGCTTATGATCGTTACAATAACACAATGAGCGACTGGATCTATGGAGACCACTTTTGTTAAACTCTAAAAGTTTTTCTTGAGTGATTGAAGAAGCTTAGAGTTTTCTTTTTTGTATAGATCATTTTGCACAAAATTAAATGTATTTTTGGGTCCTTTTATTCAAAAAAACTCAGACAAATTCCATAATTTTTTCAATTAATGCTCATTAACTTAATAGAAAAATAATATACCCCTGCAATCTAAAAGTAATTAAGCCAGGCTCATTTTGAACTTTAGTAGGTTATGAGTTAGAAAGTTTGTTTGTATTGAGAGAGATCTTTTTTATTTACCAAGCTTTACTCGACGTAATTTTTACATATGTATCTCTCCTATGAATATTATCCTACTGGGCAAGCAATCCCTTTGCATTTCATTCTGGGGTCGTTGCAGTTGAATACACTTTTAAAGCTGTCTTCAATTGAAACAAAAAATGAGAAGCTCATGGGGAGCTTCTCATCGGAGATCTAAGGGAGGGTGCTAACTCCCTTAGATTTTGAACAACTAAACTAAGGAGATACTATTATGAATAAAGTTACATCTCAAGGCTTAGCAATGGCAAGTCTAATTTGCACTGTTATACTTTTTAATCCAGTTTCTTTATTAGGAATGAATGATGATAGTGGGTACTGTAAAGCGATTACGCGCTTAAAAAAAATTTCCGTAAAGGATAAAGAATTTATAATGGATAAAATCAAAAAGTATAATGTAGATCTTCATAAAGCTTCGGGAAAAGCAGATGGGAGAAATCCTACTCAAGGAAATAACAAAAGCCTTATAATACAGAAAGATGATGAAGGAAATGCGATATATACTGATTTAAGAAAGGATGATTAATAGGTGTGGGCGGGGGAAACCCCGCCATTTTTAATTTTATCTTGGAGATATTGTCATTTTAATTTGTCATTCCTGTAAAAATCCGGTAACTTCACTTACCGGATTTTTAAAAAGCATGCTTTTTACATGATGAGTGAGATTTCTTAAAAGGCCAAACTTTCATATGGATTTATTTACCAATGATGAATATATCCATAGAGATGCCTTGGAACTATAGGTAATATTGTATTTTGTAATAATATACTCGGGGTTTTTAGAGAAAAGACAGGACTAGGGAAAAATCCAGCATTGTATCTGTATTGTAAATTACAAACACCTTGACCGCTACCATTATAGGCATAGTAAGTGTAGACGCTATCATATGGAAGTTCTGAATGGTATATAATAACAAAAGCATCTTCTTGTTTGCCTTTAAACCTACCTTTCAACTTATCCATAATGGCACAAGAAATGCTTCTTTGTCCCTCCTGCCCATCCTGTTGATGTTTTCCTCTAAATCTCTGTAACTGCCCCACGCAATCATATCTATTATTGCCTTCATTATTGTATGCGTCACACATATCGTAAGGGCCAAAAAGTTCAAGCCCACACATATAAATGTTGTCTTCGTTATACGAAGGAGGCATAAATAGTTTAACAATGGCGTCAGAACTTTTATTAAATGTGTCTTCTAAATCACTTATAAGCTGAGACTCAGCATGGCCTCCAAAATTGACTGACTTGCGGATATAATAACTCTCATTTGATTTTGCCATTGATCCATGACTAACCCAATCCACCTCTTTGTCAAGATGACTAACCTGATCCCCCTCTGACAGAGATTTTGAGATTAGTGCCGTTGTAAAATTTGTTTCCCAACGCGTAGCGGCGCTCGTGCAAATGCCTTGAGCAAGTAAGTGTGTTTTCCCGTAATCTGTTTTAGAAGCCTCACTCACATACTTAATTTTATTTTTCGTTGACCATCGATTAAGGTTAAATATCTTACCATTAATGGCAAGTTGTTGCGTATAATATACAGCATTATAATTTCCATTATTAATATTATGATTAAAAATGCGATATAAATAAAGGTTTTCAGGTTGTGAGTTAGCTAATTGGTTTGAATGTGATTGAGGAGGTTCAATAGCTTTCTTTTCATTGTTTGATGGCGAAGGAGTAGAAATATGAGAGCTTTCTAGCTCCTTAGTTAAATTTTCCATTTCATTTTGAGAAACTAATTTTTTACCTGTAGCTCTATTTGAGCTTTTATCCTCTTGCTCATTCATCATAGAATAAGAAGCGGTTATGCTTCCTAAAATTAAGCAAGAAAATATCAATGAAAAACTCATAATTTCTCCATAATTTTTAAAACCTTAACATTTACAATACCACAAAAGGTAGCGATATAGATGAAAAATAATTGATAAAAAGCCTTCTCCAACATATATCCCCTCTGGGATGGGAGCACATTAATCTTACAAGTAATTACGTCTGGAGGTATAGTCGAAAGATAGAAAAACATAAATTCAGACCTCTCTGTCCGTTCCAAAATCCTTAACGTATCTTATAGTCCATTTTCTCACGTGCCACCAAAACAAAGGACTTAGAAACCAAACCAGCGGGTGTAGAAAGGATCAACAATCTACCTCTCTTTCCTTGAAGCGAGGAACCCTCTGTATCCCGCAGAAAATAAGGCTCTATAGCCTGTTTTTTCACCCTCTTTCTACTTTTATCTGAAATTTATTGCAATTTTACATTATCTTTTTTTCAGCTGTTCCTTAATAAGTTGAATTTCTCTTTTTAGTTCTGCTTCTAACTCTTGTTCAGTTGGTAAATGAAATTGGTATTTTTTTGCAAATATTTTTTCATTTTTTTCTCCAAGGGTATATTTAACCATCGCATCGCTTTTCTCAGTGCAAAGAATAAGACCAATTGTTGGATTATCTCCTTTTGTGATGATTTCTTTATCATAATAATTAACGTAGAACTGCATTTGACCTAAATCACCATGAGTTAGCTCATGTGTTTTTATATCTATAACTATATAACATTTTAATATTGTATGGTAAAAAACGAGATCAGTATAATAATTCTTACCGTCTAATGTAAGTCGCTTTTGTCTAGAAACAAATGCAAACCCTTTTCCTAACTCCAAAAGAAAATGTTGTAAGTTACTTATGAGGGCTTCCTCTAGTTTTGTTTCTGTGAGTTGATGGGCCTCTGGTATATCTAAAAATTCTAACACAACTGGTTCTTTTAAAGCTTCTTCAGGTTTTGTTGGGGTATGTCCTTGTTGAGCTAGTTTTAATAAACCCTCTTTATCCTTGCTTTTAGACAGTCTATCAAACAAGAGACTTCCTATCTGACGCTCAAGTACCCTTGAAGGCCAACAATTTTTACTCGCTTCTATTTCATAAAAACTCCTGGCCTCAGGGCGTGTCACACGCATAAGAATACGATAGTGTGTCCATGATAAATTAGCTTGAAAATCAGGCATCTCAAATTCCCCACGCGCTGCGTGGGTTTTTTTAAGGGATGGAGAATAAACAAGATAAAACTTGCGGGTATCCTCAAGAGTCGAGAGACTAAACCCTCTCCCAAATTCTTTATTTAAGCGTTCGGAAAGTTTGCGCAAAAGCTCTTTGCCATATTCCGCTCTGGCTTCACCAGTTTGTTCCTCTTCAACTATATACCTTCCGATATTCCAGTAGGTATGAACCATTGTTGTATCAATGGTTCGCAGAATGCTTTCACGTGCATGACGAATGAGAGGGGAGATCTGATCATAAACTCTGTCTATCGACTTATCATATGATGAATTAATAGGAATTATCTGTGTTGTCATGAATACAACTATATAATTTTTTTATTTCGAGGGATAGCTTCATCTGTAACCTTTATCGAAAAATGAATTTTATAAACATAAATAAAACGTGAGGGAATCCATCAAACTTGCCTTTCCCCATCCTAAGATGATTGTTATGAATTCAGCTCACTCTACTCGTTTCAAAATTCATATGGTATTTTATTTTCCATTTCTTCTGGCGGTCCTATCATACATCTGTGACGAGAGGTTTATTTCTCGCCGTTTTATGACGTTCCCTTAACTCAATGTCTATATATTTGTCTGTTATCGCACTTGAACTATGCCCTGCGTCATCACGTACATGTTCCCTAGGGCGACGTTTTACATCATCTGAAATCCCCGTATGACGTAACCAGTGCACAGTTGCTTCCAGGAGAGATTCAGCTTCTTCGTGAAGATTATCTTCGTGTAAGCGGATTATGGCTTCATCAAAGCATACTTGAACAATTTTACGAATATATGTAGAGCTCGTGATGGGTCCTTTTCCTTTCACCTTAGAGAGGAGAAAAGAATTGTCCCCAGGGGAGGGAAGAGAAGAGAGACCCAAATGTTTCCGCCAACGTTTAAGCGCTTCCAACATAGCATTACTCACAGCAATTTGCCGCTGTTTATTGCCTTTACCTACCGTTGTAAACCACCAATTTCCTTCACTATCCCGATAGAAATGATTCATTGTTGGGGCCCAACGAGGACTTGCGGCCAGCTCTGAAATGCGAAGATACATTGAGTAGAGACATGACATAATAAATAAAATTCGTTCATGAGGATCTGGGGATGCTTCAGCCATACTTTTTGCTGTTTTTATGACATATTGCCATTGAAGCTCTGATAATCTCCTAATTTTCAATGGCCCGTGTTGTTTTCGAATAAATTTGCTTTTCTGACGAATTAAGGCAACAGGATTCATAAAGACATATTCTTCTTGTAAGAGATAGTTGTAAAAAGTACTCAAAATAGCGAAAAGCTCTTTAACTGAACTATGAGAAAATTCAAAGCTCTTAAGATCGGGACGTTTTCCTTTTCGATGAGCAGCTTTTGAAACAGTTACAACAAAGGGACGCCACTCTGGATTTGGAATACGCTTTTCTTCTTTTTCTATAAATCGGGGAGCTTTTTTAAATCCAATCCAGGATTGAGGGGGATTCTGGCAAAAACGAATAAAGTCTTCGATATGGTCTCGCTTAAGCTCTTTTAAAGATTTGTGAGAAATATTGGCGCACCATTGGAGAAGCCGCTCAGTATCTCTGCGGTAAGAATTAAAAGTGCCCACACTTCCTTTATATGACTTAAGAAATGCGAGAGCATGTTTAAAATCATCGTAATTTACGAAAGTCCTCTGCGCTAAATTTTCTTCATTTAAATTGATATATTCTAAGGAATCAAAGAGGGGAAGGGGGAACTTTCTTTGCTCATAGCATTTTTCTCTTACAACTTGGGGTTTTTTGCCTTGATTTTTTTGTTCCATTATTCTTTTTTCGTTAAGGTACTTTTGGTCTAGCTTGAGGTTCTTTTATGCGTTCTAAAAGAACAAGATTATGGATCCAAGGTAATCGTCCAAGCAATGCTTGGATGATTTTAAGAGTCGCATAAGCTTCAGCAAATTTCTTCATGTGTGCAAATTACACTTAATAACTTCCTGATTTACAACCAAGAAAGCTTGCAATCTTGTTGATTTTATCCGATTTTTTATTTCTTGAAGAAAGCTCTTATAATCTTGGTTAACCTGCAAAGGGAGATTTTTAGGCATAATTGTAAATCCTTTGTGATTATGGCCTTTATCCGATAGGTGTGATTATAAACATAATCACACCTATCATCAATTATTAAGCCTCCCTTCCTCGATAGGCATTAATTTCTTTTTATTTATGTTGTAAAATTAGTCTGACCCACTATCACTGTTCGAGGAGTCTTCAGAACTTTGATTCCTTCGGTTCTTAGGCTTGCGTTTTGATTTACTTGATTTGTCAAGCTTTTTTTCCCATTTTTCATTTTGTCTCTTAACGATTGCATATGCTTCGTCTAACTTTGCATTTGCTTCTTCTAATTCTCTCTTTTTCTTATTTTGCGCAATAAGTTGTTCTCGTATTACATGTATACAATCTAAACTGTTTGAAATCGCATTGGTGCTTTCCATTATAAATTCATTAAAAATACGATAATTTTCTGACTCTTTATAGCTATGATGTACAGGTATTCCCAATATTTTAGCAGCCCTTATTTGGTTATTCCGACTCTTATGCCAAGGTATACTATCATGGCGTTTAAAACTTAATTTGGAAAGTTGAGGTTTACTTTTCTTTTTTCCCTCATTTTCAACCTTTTTTTGTTGTTCTTTTTCTTCTCGATAATTATCTCTCAAATCGTCTATATATTTAGATTGTTTCTTATCCAATTCAAATTTTTTCTTGAAAGTCTTGATGTTCTCTTGAGGAACAACTTTTATTAGATCTTCTACAGTAATATCAACTAATTGAAAGAACTCAAGAAGTCCTTCTTCTTCCTCTGAATCTTGCTGCATTTGAAGTGCAACTGTATCGGTATGCCCTTGTTCTTCCTCTGAATCTTGTTGATCTTTATGCTTGACTAAACTACGCTGACTATCGCTATATCGTGGGGATCGATTTTTCTTCTTCTTATATTTTCTCCTACTTACTGAACTATCATCATCGCTTTCCATTGTAAATGCTGGTGAAGCAGACATTAGTCCAATAAGCATGAGGAACAAAGTTACATTACTCAGAGGCTTTTTTAAATTATTAATTTTTATCATTTTTTTCTCCTTGTTATTTAGTAGTTATGTGATTAAACAAAAATATTTACAAGTTACTAATTAGTAAATAAAAATGTTTACCATATTTAAATCCCTCTGTCCACCCACCCTTTTTGGTGTGTACCAAATGTGACAGGCAACTAATGCTTATCTCTCCTTATATCTGTACTTTACGCAGCACTCTCTGCAAATTTCAAGATTTCTTCAATAGATATAATAAAGGTTCTACTACGGAAACTGCGAAACAAGGTTGTTGAGCTCTGAAAATCTTGTGTACTAAGGCGCTCATAGAAGTACCAAGTTTTAAAATTCAGACCCAGAGCGGTTATACACAATGATGATTGAGATGGCCATTGGAGAATTCTTTTAATCACACCTGTTTTGCTCTGGGTAAGATTGAGTATAAAATTCTATTGTGGTGATGACAAATGCAATGATAAAGTAATTAAAAATAGGGAGAAAAACTATGAAAATTTTATTCTTACTTTCATTTTTAATCACTTTCTCACCTTGTTATGCAATGGAGAATAAAGATGATCATTTTACTAAAGCTACGATAAGTATTCCTATAGACAGTATGCTGAAGAAAGGATTAAGGCTGGCAAACCGATAAAAATGCTTCTTGGTTGTAGTCATGCCCCTGGAGCTGATTATGTTATACACCCTGGGCGAGGGCCAAATTCTTCACATGATATAAATGGTAAAGGAG
>MKUL01000011.1:0-2321 GCA_001897795.1 Alphaproteobacteria bacterium 41-28
AGAACTTTCATGAACCATTTGGCTTGCAGGGTTTTCTTGAGCTGCTGTTTGAGAATGGCCTGAAAGGTCTGAAACGGAATAGCTTGATTCTTTTGCTTGTTCGCCATGATAAAAAGGATGAGATCCAGCTTCACTCTTTTTTTGCTTAACATTGCCCAGAAATTCTTGAGCAGTCTGATCTCCCTTCTTAAGATCCTTCCAAGGATCAGCAAAAGCTTTACAGGGAATAAAAAACAAAAGAGAGATTAATAGAAAAAATCTCATTCAAGCTCTCCTTGTGCACGAGGAGTCTTAAAGAGCAGAAAGAAACGCGCCTTCTGAACATAAAGCATTAAGGTCGGAATATAGCTCATGCGCCCTCTCTTTGTTTGGGCTGCTGCGGTGCTTTAGGGATAAGGCCTTTTTTAATGATTTCAAGGCGATCATTAACTTTTTTACCGATGTTTTGCATTTTACCGGGTTTGAAGTTCTTCATGAGGTCTTCAAAGACTTCTCTGAGGTCCAGTTTGGAAAAGTCTATTCTTTGGATTTCTTCGATTGAGAAGCCCCGGCAAAGAGGCTCTTTAGGTGTGCCCCAGCCCATTCCAATTTGAAGGCGCCCTTGCTCGTGAAAAACTTTAAGAAGTTTTGAGCCCCAGCAACAGTACGTAGATTTTTTCTTAATGCACTGGCCTAAGACCTTTTTAGAACAATAAGTGCCAATATAATGGCAAAGGCCTTTTTTGCGTCTTTGGCTTAAGAGCTTTTCCTTTGAGCTACAAGAAGAAAGACCTAGGTCATTGCCCCAGCCTTTTCCTGATCCACAGCAATCTTTGAAGCTGAGAGGCTGTTTTGAACATTTATTGGTTTCTCCTTTAAAAAATCCTCCCTTTCCAAATTGACCCTGTAGTTCTTTTAATATTGCTAATTGGGCTAAACTTGACATCATTTCATTGTTTTTATCCCAACCTTGATCCCGACAGTTTCCATCTAAACAAAAAGGCGTTTGTCCTCCTGTAATCTTATGGCTTGTGTGAGGAGGTTCTTTACACTCATAGGTTTGGTTATAAACAACGCAAGCATTACCTATTTTTTGCTTACAATTTGAATTGATTTGCGCGCACCCTTGTGCCCTTAAAGGCCCGCAATCATTCTTTGCTGGATATGCACAACGATAGGTGAAGGTTTCTTGCCAGCAGTCTCTTGTAATGGGTATGCCCTCTATGTCTCGTGTTTGACGACCTTGGGTACAGGACTTAGTGGCATAATAACAAAGCCCTTGATCAACTCTTTTCTCTAGTCTGTTACAGTGAGATACCCATTCATCGGGAAGAACCTCATAAGACTCTTCTTCATAAACAATCATAATAGCAGGATGGCATCGATATCCAAACCCATGTTTATGTTCATCCCACTCGCAATGAATGTAATAACCTGGATTCCTAAAATTTCCCTTTCTTGTTCGTATAGGAGGCCTTTGATCTATGGTTACTTCTTTAATTTGCGAAGGAGTGAGATTTAAGCGAGGAATGCGAACAGCTCCTCTGGTTATAAACTGCTTATTGAGTTTAGACCTCTTCCTTTCTTTATTGCCGATCTCTTGGAGGCAGGCTTTATAAGAGGCTGTAATGTTTCCAGAGCCTCTCCTTTTTGACGTAAGAATCTCATGCCTTAAAGCTCCACAGGCAAGGTAAAGACCATACTTTCCTGCATCATAGTCCTTCCAAAGATGAAACTGGCCTTTCCATTCTTTTTGAACTGTTGTTTTAACTACCTTTACTTTTAACTGGCTCGCGCACGTTTCAAGAGAATCTTCTCCACTTTCTTCGCAATCAATAATCTCATGTGTTCCGCCTTGCTGTACCTCAACCAGTTGAGTTCCTTCTCCCCCAATAGCTGTGAGAGGGGTTTCTCCAATCTTATCTGCTCTGACAATGAGCGGATCTTTTTCTGGATCAATTTTAACCTGAGGGCGTGCATTAGAGCTCTCATAAATCATTTGACTTGCGGGATCCTGTTGGGCAAGGCTTTGTGATTTTCCTAGGAGATCCGTGCTTTTGAGATTAGATTCCTTGGAATGTCCTTTGTAAAATGGATGAGAACCTGCCTTGGCCTTTTTCTCATCGACTTTATTCAGAAATTCTTGGGCCACTTGATCGCCTTGTTTAAGATTTTTCCAAGGATCGGCAACTGCAGCACATGAGAAAAGAAAGATAAGAGGATATCTCATCATTTCAGCTCTCCTCTCTTGAGAAGAGATTCCGCTAAAAATGCTTTGGCCTCATCTTTAAGATCTCCCCCTTTTGCAAATGTTTCCAAAGCATACTGAGCACTGATATGCC
>MKUL01000011.1:2336-25594 GCA_001897795.1 Alphaproteobacteria bacterium 41-28
TGTTTTGAGGATGATTTTCTGCAAGGCTCTCGCTGTTTGAACATAACTCCCATTAATAAATCCTCTTAAGACAAGGGTTGCACCATATCGTTTAGCATCCATTGCAAGGTTCTCAAGAGCTTTCTCACCTAAAGCAAAGGAAACAAAGATATAAAATGAGCTCTCTGAAATAACCCTGTTATCCTGTAGATAAGAAGAATAGGGAGAAAAACACGAGGGACTCTCGAGTTGACTTTCAAGTTTCCCCTCTAATGGAAAAGAACCTTCTGACTTTGAAACCGTCCCAAAGGGTAACTCCTTTGCTGAACAAGAAGTTTTAGCTTCTAAGTCAGCTATAACATTCTTGAACGCATTATCATTGAGTAGAGTTTCGACCTTTTTCAAGGAATCTTCCTGGAGTTTTTGTATTTCAGCATTTTGAGAAAAATTCTGACGCGCATGCACAGGAAGTTGTCCGGGAACAAGGAAAAAGAATATAAAAATCAAATGAATAGTGGCTATAAGGCGCAACAATTTCTCTTCCTCCAAATCAGATAACCAAAATCTTCTCCCTTGTAAGGAAACTCACGACCTGATCCCCAAATGACTTCCGTCCGTCCTAAAGGATTACAAGCCATGGGTCCGCGTGTTGTGGGACGAGGGTAGGTCATTTGGGTTTTGTATTGGGTTTTCTTTATGATAGGTAAGGGGTATTTATCACAAATATGACTATTGGACGTTCCACTTGTTCCCCAGAGAAGAAGCTCGCGATGAAGCTTTGCTATCATACGCCCAACCATGAGAAGACTCGCTTGAACTCCTCCGTTATGAGCCGCATTATTACCCGTAAAGGGATAAAGACTTCCCTGGCATCCTCCACACCAAAAAAGAGCATCCATTGGAAACCCTGCCGTGGCTGCTGCACAATCAGCTGAGCATGCGGCTTGAGCAATCGTATTTCCAAAGAGAACAGCTTCAGGATTGAGAATAAAAGAAAGTTCATCCGCATTCCACAAAGGGTCAAGTTCCGTAATATATCCTACATCAAAGCTTCCTTTCTCAAGGCAAAGAAAATCGACGAGAAGCTCGAGCCAGTAAATAGCCGGATAAATGTACCAATGAACCTGATAAAAACTGTTTTGGGTTCTACGTTCTCCACTCGCTCCATGCACCCCATAATTAATTTTACTTTTACCAAGCTGAAGTCCTCCCATACTGACCATACAAAATGGAACGCGCGTCACATCTACAAGGCGCGCCGGTTCCCAAAATCCTACGGGGATTCCTGGGACAAGGGGAATGGGGGGCCTTGGACAAAAGACTGGGATTTTTTGTATCTTCTCTTCCACCAGAACTCACTTTTACAGGACCAATACTAATTGGAAAAAGACAAGACCAACAAATATCAGTCATGGGATTGACAAAACGTCCTGAACACGCTTGACTCTTTGAAAAAGAATTAAAAATAATCGGGAGGCAAAAATGTATGAACAACATACTTCTCAGAAGTATTCCTTTTTTCTTTACGGTAATGATGTTAAGTACCATCTCTTTGATAGAAGCAAAAAGCTTTGTCACTCTTAATGTTCCTGACGAAGAAACTTTCTCTTTTCTCTTCCAAGGTGTTATGTATGCCATGGCGATGTTTTTGATTCTTTGGGGAGGAACGGGGATTTTAACGATGGTCCTCCTACTCCTTAAAAAAGTTTGAAGTTTCTTCCAGAGGATTTGAGAGGAAAGGTTCATTCCTGTTCTCCCAAATTAATTTCTTCAATACGAAGCTGTAGTTTTTCCTGACTCACAAGAGCAGGCACATGGCGAATGCCAAGCTTTTTGGTAAGAAGTCCCCCTTGATCAAAATAAACAGACACGCTCCATTCTTCCGAAAGTGCCAAAGGAGCTCCCTTAACCAAAATGAGCTTAACTTTTTCATCTTTAAGTTTTTGCTGCGCGTACTCCCTTTGCTCAGAATCCTCGCCATCAAAGAAGAGAAGATTTTGAGATAAGCTCACTGTTTCAAAGGGATTAATTTTGGTTCCTTTTTTAGCAACAATTCGGCCTTGATGATCTTTTAGGTCTTCTTTCACCACGTAGCTTGGATTAAAATAAAATATCCGTTCCTTAGATGCTTTCGTAATTCCTTCAACAGGTTTTGGTCGCTCGATAGCGGCTTTCGTTTTCTTTTGAAGCGCCGTGTTATGTCGCGCAAGCTCACCACTTTCCTCCATGTTCCTCAACTGCTGTTGAATGAGAACAATGGTATCCTCTTCCTCAATAGGATAGATAACACCATGAGTCCCAAAGTCGTCTGCCTGAAGGCAGACTCCAGAGAACAGAATAATAGAAATGCAGAACAGCAGAAGTTTGCTAAAACTCCTAGCTTTTATGTCTGCACTGTTTTGAAACTGAAGCATTTTATTCATTCCTTTTTTTCTGCTACTCTGTTCTCTGCTACACAGTGCTCACATAGTGAGCACCGCCTTTCCCCAAATCTTTTCCATCGGTACAAGCCCAAACTCTTCATAGCGCGAGTCAAAGCTGTAGAGGTTGTCCCCTGCGACAAAGATATGGCCACTGGGAATGATAGTGGCAGAAATGGGCGTCAGAGGCTTTCCATCTGTTGTTTTTTTAAGGAGGGGGAGAGGAGTTGTATAAAGGGTTTTAGGCTGAGAGTGTTTAGGCGAAGTTTGGAAGGTGAGTATTCTTATTCCTTCTTTATCACGTACAATAATATCTCCAGGAAGGCCTATCACTCTTTTGGTGAGAATCTTTCCCTGAACATACTTTGTATCATATTCTTGGATCGAAACAATGTCTCCTCGCCTGAGGGGAGGTCTTTTTTTAAACAAGATATAACGTATTCCATGAAGACTCGGTGAAGCACACTCATGAAGTTGGGTTTGAAATCCTATGACCACCAGCACAAGAGTCACGGGAAGAATAAATGTGAAAAAGCTTTTGCCGACAGCATTAAGAAGGCTTTTTGGACTTTTCCCTGATGTTGTGATGACGGTATCTTCATTCATGGCTTTTCTCCAGAGCGACTTTTTGAATAGCTTGTTTTAAACTGTGTCCTTGATCGAGAAGAGCTTGCACGGCAGCAAATTCATCGGCCTTCGTTGAATAAAGAATCTGAGAAAAGGGATCGAGAAGAAGACGTCCTACGGCAAACCCTTTTGGTCCTTTAATCATGATTTCTGCATACTTTCCTTGTTCTGTTCGAAGAGATCTCAGTGTACGTTCCATGACAGGGTCCATGGCCAGTCGATCGGAGTTTTTAAGAAGTTTGATAGATTCATCTTTCTGAGAAAGAAGGCACATCCAATCTGCATTATCAAAGGCCGCTTGGGCTCCAGGCGTTGCATAAAAATCGTTAACAGATTGGGTTCCTACAATAAGCCCACCAAAGTACTTTCGAAGACGACGGGCCGCTGTTTCAATAAAAACACCGGATTGTTTCCCCCTCAACATATCCCAAGCTTCATCAAGAATAAGACAAGAAGGAGTTTTTCTATCACCTAAATAAACAGAGTTGGTAATTTGTAAGATCACCATTTGTACAATAACAGATTGAAGATCTTTGCGTTCTTTTAGTTCTTCAAGTTCTACAACTACAAGATTATCTGAAAGATCAATATTTGCTGGACCATTAAAAAACCATCCATAGGACCCCTCTTCTGTGTAAGGGTAAAGGCGTTCTCCCAAAGTATTGGCAACGAGATCATGGTGTTCTAGGAGAAACTGGGCAACATCCGTAATTGTTGCATTGTTCCTTTTGTTTTTCCAGGCTCTTTGAAGGGCTTGCTCCAAGTACGTATCCTCAAGATCCGTTGTTCCTTCTTTAGGGGCTGCCATGAGAGACAGAATAGGCTTTAACATGGCAAGAGCATCGGATGTAGCTTCATTGTCCTGGATAGGAATTGACGAAAAAGGATTAATACAAATGGAAGAGCTTTCTTTAAAAGAGCTCTCTTTAAAAGAATCCTCTTTAAGAGAGTTCTCATTTAAAAAGTCCTCATTTAAAGAGTCCTCTCTGAGAGGGTGGGTAGAGAATTCAAGATAAGTTCCTTTGAGAAGCTTGACTGTTTTTTCAAAGGATCGTCCAACATCAAGAACAAAAACCCTTGCTCCCATGCCTAGCATGCTGGTCATGAGCTCTTGCATGAAGACAGACTTTCCAGAACCTGACCGTCCGACAACGCATGTATTATAGTTTCCTTCATTATTATCAAAAGGCGACCAATAGAAAAGCTGACCTCGTCTTCCAACAAGCATCATTCCTGGAGATCTTGTGCCCTGCCATTCTCCTTGGAGAGGCATAAGATTAGCAGGCTCATGACTTAAAGTCGTTTTTGTCTTTTGAAACTTACGGTCATCATCGGCTGCTCCTTCCCCCCACGTCATGGGAAGACAACTTAGAAAAGAGGGAAGCTGCACATACTTATTTAAGACCAATTCCCAGCGTTGTGAGCGGTAAAGATTAAAGAGAGTTTGCTCTTCACGAGCTATTTTATCTGGAGAACTTAAAAGCCCGACCTGAAAGTGTGTTCGAACAAGCCGCTGACCATTTTCAAATTTCTCTCGGACGTACTGCCATTCTTGGGCCTCCTTTCTTAAGGAAGGAACGTATTTGGCAATAGGACTTGCCGCTTGTTTTTCTACATTGCCGCATTTGGCGAGCATCTTAGTTTTAAGGGTTTTTTCATTGCAAATATGAATACCGTAGGAAAGAAAGAATTCTCCCTTAAGTCTCAGAAACTCGTCATAGGGATCACCAATAAGAAGACCCATAGCACTTAAATGCCAGAGAGGAGGGAGGAGCCGTGTTGTATAAAGTCTCATAACTTTCTCTCGTTCCCCAAACACCAGTTGATTAGGCTCAACCCCCATTCGAGTTGGACTCATGAGTTGGTGGGAAAGAGAATCAAAAAGATTCCAAGAAACAGCTGGATGTTCAAGAGCATCAGATGGATTTAAGAGCTCATCAATTCCCCATAACAAATCTTCTGCTTGCCAAACCTTAACGGGGAGTCCCCACCCTTTAAGAGTTATGAGAAGTTGTTCCCGAAGGGCTAAGATATTCTCAAGAGATTCAGCTAGAGCGTAGGGCTCACTATAAGAAAGCAGAAGACGAAAAGTCCTTACAATCCCATGCCCTTGGGAAAGGCTTCTCAAATAAGAACATCGTTCTTTGGCAAGATCTGCTAGAGTTTCAGAGGTTCCATAGAAGGAAGCTTCTTTAACAGAAGTTTTATTTAATGAATTTTTGTTGAACGAGTTTGTCGTGCGAAGTCTTTCCCAGGTTTTCACAATAGATTCTATACGTTGACTGGCTATGAGAAGACACTGAAGGTTTGAACCTAAAGGGAGGGAATGTTGAAAAATTCCTGTCATTTGGCGAGGAATATCCTCTCCACACCCCACCAAAGGAAGAGTTTCGATCACGAATCCTCGACTTGTGCGATTTAAAAAGAGCTGTGTATTAGGATCATAACTTCTGTAGGGCAAAAGCTCACTTAAGCTATGAGAGAAAAGAAACTCATTAGCAGCTTTTAGCGTTGCAGAAGATGGACCGAAGGCACCTTCGGTGCAGTGTTCAGCATTCAGTGTTCGGTTCTCAGATAATATCTGTTCAGATGGAGTCTTGGGCATCTAGCACCTTCGTTTTTCTCTTTTCTCTCTGATCACTGTCAAACCATGGGGAATACCAAACCTCAGAAGTCAGAGGACAAGAACTTCCGTAGTCCTTCCCACACACGGTGTCTTTTTCCACAGAAATTCCATGCTCTTGCACGCCATTGTTTGAGCCCTGTGATGAAGACACTAAGTCTTGATCAACGAGTTGATTAACTTCTGAAATAGATTTGCACTTCACTCCTTCGCCAGGCGGGCATTCAAACCCTCCCTCGTAGACTCCCATGCAACCTGTCAGACAGAGAGGCAGCGTTGCAGTGTGGTAGCGTTGCAGAAGTTTCTTGAGATTAAGAAACTTAGCGGAATATTTCTTGGTCTTAGATAGATTCATTTTCTATTCTCCTTTTTGGTCTGTTAATGATGATGGTGTTCGGGCATCTGCCCTGGTTTTTTCAATTTCTGTTTTCACGTTTTGAGAGCCGATAGAGGTTCCTTCTGTGAACACAATATCGACGACTTGACCTGCTGAGACTTGAATCACAGGTTGAAGCTGTTCAGCTCGATCAATATAATATTGAGAGAGGCGATCCAGAGCTGTTGAAACGCCTCCTGCCATGCCGGAAGCAAAGGTTTCTCCTATGCTAGGTGGAGAAATTTGTGTGTTCCCTGGAGCAAAAGGATTGACAAGGCCCTGACGATTTTGAGGATTAGCGACGTTGCTCAAGCCAGAAAAGACTCCTCCAACCAAACTTCGTCCTAAGAATTGTCCGTCTTTAGAAGCCACAATGCCGCGAATGCCAGCTTTTCCATCAGGACCTGCAATGTATCCAGCCACTTGAGTTTCAATAATCTCTCCCGTTGCCCTCTCAATACAGGTGAGTTTTTCAAGGCGGGCATAAATGCGTTCTGACGACAAATCCCCGTAAGCACTCGCAAGGCAATGGCAATCCTTGAGATCACTCTGAAACCGTCGGGGGAGTGTTCCAGGGTCAATCAGGCGTAACAGCATAGGACGGGGGTCAGATGAGGCATTCATAGCTGAGGATGCATCCAAACCTGAAAGCAGGACTGTTTTTGCAAAGGCTCCTGCAGGAATAGTAGTTTCAACAGTTTTGAATCTTTGATTTTGTTTTGAATTCTCTGATAACCCTAAAGAGAATTTCTGGATAAGTTTTTCCTCTTGAGCTTCTCCTGATCCATTTAATGGAGACCCATTGAATGAGGGCCCATTTAATGACCCTCCATTAAATGCTCCTATGTTCTGAGAGACCCCCATTCCTTGTGATTGGCCTTGAGAACTATTCCCCAAGCTTTCCAAGCGATCTTCTATTCGAAGAAGTCTTGCCTCAAAATCTTGCCTATCATCGGATCCAAGACTTTGACGATCTTTTATGTGCTCTTGAAAGAGTTTGTGGATGGCTCCTATTTCCGCAGAGAGATTTTTGTATGCGACTTCAACTTTATGTCGCCAGACCTCATTCAGGTCTACTTTATGAGAAGCGGTTTGAAGAGGTTTGGGAGTGAGCTTTGGAGACTCAACTTGATTATACTTTGGACCTTTATCAAAAAGAAACGTGACAATTCCGTAGGAAATTCCCAAGCCAATGAGACAAAAACATCCAACCCAAAAAATTTGAAGACGCTTTATTCCAGAAGTTGTTTCTGGATTAAACCAGGCATTTACCCTCCTTGCTATACTGGAAGACTCTCCAGAACGAGAAGAACAAGAATCCCAAAAGGTTTTAATACGCGTATGCAACGACATGAGCTTCTGTCCTTTCTCCATGGTCTAAGGTTTTGGTGGGCATTAAAATGGCAATGATGTCCGTTTTCTTGAGGGGAAGACTTTCGGCAAACTCTGATTCTGAAAGAACCAAAGAAGCTTTGTTGGTATTTTTGATCTCATAGGTTAGCCCTCGAAGCTTGTTTCCTTTGATCTCTCGTATGAGGAAATAGGAATTTTTAGGAGCTTTAAGGCTTGAGTTTGGGTCCTGATCTCTAGGTCCCGGATCAAGTCCGGGAGATCCGGGACCTGGAGATCCGAGACCTGGATGGGCCCAAAGACTTATCTTTGGGATATTGACCCGAAGAGCAAGAGGCATGAGTTTATAGCCCAGAGGAATGCGTTGTTCGCGACAAGCCCGGAGAAGGTCTTCCACCTCATGGCGAGCTATAAAGGGGTGTGAAAGTTTTTTTTCTTGATCTTCAGCCTGAAGAATCAAAGCTTCTGGATCTTGGTCTTGAGGAATAAGCCTTAAATCTTGAGTATGGCCACTTTCAGTTGTGAAAGTGAGATGGATAGGTTTGAAGTCATTAACTCCACTGGGTCGGATAAAGACCTGGCCTTGATCCTCATCAGCTTCAAGCACATATTCACCCGTACTGCCAAAAACATTTTGAATTCGATCATCCTTAACAGCGATACGAGTGAGATCTTGTTTTGAAATGGGGACTTCAATGACTTTCAGCTCATTTAAGGGATGCTGAATAGCAGCCTGCGCTGATTCCAGTAAAAGAATGTTTAAGACTAAGGGTGTTATAAGATAATATGATTTGAATACAGCGTTATGATGCATGGGGATTCCCTCCTGAAATGCTTTCTAAGAGGAGTCCTCCTCCTCTTTGGGTGAATTTAAATGTGATTGTTTCTTGGGAGTCTTTAACTGGCTTTCCTGCCATATAGCTTGTTAAAAGGCCTCTGACCTGAACTTCGCAGGTTTGGGGATTAGCGATAACTTCTGCAGGATTAAAATGGGTTGAGAGCTGAAGCTGTGTATAGTGTTCTCCGTCTTTAAGGAGTTGTTGTTTAAGGTTTCCATACGCTTCAGGAGTGGCATACTTTAAGAGAGTCTCATGATTGTAAGGAAAGCTCATAGGAGAAATGTCTAAGAGAAGCTTAGAGAGATAAGCTCCCATTTCCTCAAGATATTCCTTTGAAACTTCTCCTCCCTCAATCCATAGGGTTTTATGGATGTGGGGAGGAACTAAAATAATGCGCTCCTTCTTGCTAATGAGAGCAAATCCTAAGAGCATATTGCTCAGCAACAAAAGGCCTGTAAGTCCTAAAAGCTTTTTCCTTTGAGACAAAAGCTTAATGATGTTCTGCTTGAGAAACTGAGCGTCCATTATCCAATGCTTGCCCTCGGGCTTGACCCGAGGGTACTCCCTAATATGGAAAAAGATATAAAGTCCTTGCTCATCCGATGTATTCCCTTATATGAGAGAGCACAGGAAGCTTGAAAGCCTTCTTATGGGTGGGAAGATGCCAATAGAGGGCGTGAATGAGCATGGCTCCTTCATTATGCTTCTTTAGCATTCGCAAAAGAGATAGGGACCCTGCACCTAAGATAAACCCTGTTAAAACCCATCCCATAAAAAGGCCCCCCATAAGAGGAACAATTAAAGCAAAGGCTTCATCCTTATTAATGCCAAGAAACCGTAAGGGCTTGTCCAGACGGTTTAAGATGTAGTTTTCGCTTGAATCCATGAAAACCTCCATTACATACAAATGGCGTAAGTTGTGTTAATCCATGCCTTGGCAAATCCAAAGCTAATGGTTGTAATGAGGGCAATGACAAAGGGGGCTGGACTTGACTTGATAAAGGAAAGAGCAACACCTGCTAAACATCCACAAATCAAAATAACCGGCACAAGGTTATTGTTGAGGATGCTTACAAGGTCTCCAACACTGGTATTAAGTCCCGTATCAGGGCTTTGTCCGACAGCAAAAGCTTCAGGGACACAAAACATAAAAGCTGCTAAAAGTGCAAAAAAAGTGAAGGTAAAGAATTTGGTTTTCATTAGATTTTCTCCTTTTGGAAATGTTGGGGGTGAGTAGAGAGGGGCTCTCTTGTAGAAGTCTGTCTGGGAAAATCCCTCCCAAGAAGATTCCCTTTGTGAGGGGTTCCTCTAAGAGCATTACCGCTAAGAGGATTTTTTTCCGAGGAGCGTTCTTCTTGGTTTTCAATCTTTTGGCTCAAATAGATGCCTTCTTCTTCAGGAAAGGCAGGAACATGGGAAATAGGTTGAGGACAGCTTGTAGATTGAGAAGAGCGAATGTGTTCGATTTTTCCCTCAGATCCAGCAATCACAACGTAGGGAGTAAAGTGAGCGTTATTGTTGTACTTGTCCCTCCAATAGTGGTAGGTAAGCTTCCCTTCTACATAAACGGTATCACCTCTTTTAAGAATATCCTTGATCCATTGAATGGTTGTTTTTCGGAATACCGTAATTTGGTGCCAATCCGTATGGGTTTGCCATTCTCCTGCTTCGTCCTTCCAAGAAGTGTTCGTGGCTAAAGAGAAGGTAGCGATGTCTCGTCCATATTTGGTCAGACCTACCCAAGGGGCTCGTCCAATGTTTCCCTGTAAAATGACTTTGTTCAGCATATATTTTTCCTTTCTTTTGTTGCTGTTAAAGAGTAAGAGCTGAAGTGGGTTGCTGATTAGATCTATGTTGCCCTTGATCTGATTGTGGATGATCAGAAATTAAGGGCATGCTTTTGACAGAAGACTCGGAAACAACCGAATTCAATGTTTCTTTTAGTTGTGTTCGGATATTTTGAGCTTGGGGAAATGTCTTCTGGACAACAGAGAGGAGCTTAAAACGAAGGTCCTCAATTCGATTAAGTGTTTTTTGATCCTCACACTCAATCCAGACCAATCTGCCATCAAATTCTGCGATTTGAGCCTTTACAATGCCCTGAAGCTCGACCATAGAAATGGGATCTTCAAACGAACTTCCACGGATTAACTGAGTACACCATTCCTTCCATTGAGGGTCTGCAATGGAGTAAAGAAGAGCTGTTTTTTCAGCAGAGGGGGGACCTTCAGAGGAACCCATGGTTTTGTTGGATTGATGGACATTTTTTATATCAAATGGAGTATCTTCAGGCCTGTCAAAATTCCCTTCCAAAACCTTGAGAGCATTGCCTTCTGCCAAGATCCAGTCAAAAGTCACATGCCATCTTCTCTTTCCTTCTCCCATAAGAAAAGGTGAGGCTTGGACACGCTCGCAAAACTGCTCCCATTGGGACAGATCATTCTGAAAATAATGAGCAAAAAGGGACTTTAGATGGCGTTTCCGTTCCTCAGTGAGATGAACCTCTTGGCCAACGTGAAGTTTCCAAATTTTGAGAATTTCTTCAAAAAAATTTTCATCAAGCCCTTCGCGCGTGCACGGTGCGTGTTCTCTGTTTGTATTCTCTGGTGTAATCTCTGTATAGGTATATGAATGTAAATTTTTTACATTCGAGTGAAGATTTTTTACATCCAAGTCAAAATTTTTTGCACTCGAATGTAACGACTGTTCAGAAGAGTTTTTTCTCGAATGTAAATTTTTTATATTCGAGGATTCTGCGCTTGGGAGAGGATATCCTGAGAGTTCATCACAGGAATTTTTATTCGAATGTAAAAAATTTATATTCGAGTTATCCTGATATGAAGGAGATGAGCTTGGAGATGTATTGATCTCTTCCTGATAATGTGAAGAAAAAACTCCCCTGTAAACATCAGGAAGGGTATGGCCAATAGTTTTAAGATCTTCTTGAAGTTTTCGTATATTGACTCGATATTGGGTCGTCTTATTCCATTTATCAAGAGGATGAGCTCTCTCATCAACCCAACTTTTTTCAACCAGTAACTTGAGGTACTTTCGCATTGTTGGGTGAGAAACCCGTAGCATGGTTTCTTCAGTGAGTTCATCAGCTGTTTTATAAATCCAGCCATGTCGAGGAGAGACGTTGCATTCAAGGTTAAATTTTCTCTCTTCTTCAAGGAGGAGATCAAAATCCTTCACGCGTTCCGTCCAATACAAAAGCTGATTCAGTACAATGGCAACGAGTGGGTCACCCGTGAGCTCGACAAGTTCTTCTCGAACAATAGATACTTTTAATACTCGTTGTCGAGAAGGGGGCTGTGCTTGGGTCAAAGCGTGTTCGGGCTTTTCCATGTTACAGAGAGATGTCATAGGGGAGCCTCCTCTGTTTGAACGGTTTCAGTTTGACTTACAGGGGCAGGAGATCGCTTACGCCTTCTACGATTCGAATCTTTTGCAGGTTTTAGAGATAATATTCCATGGAAGTGATCATCTAACGTATTGTGAAGGGGAACTTTAAAGACATAGGGCCACTCAAAGTAAGTGTTTGTCCAAAAATACCCTGCTTCATTTAAAGAAAGAACAAGACAGTTGGTTTTTTGTTGCCTACCAAAGGTTCTCAATTTTATAAAAAGCCGATAAAAAAAATCATCAAAAACCTTTGTCTTCTCTTGAGATGACAGTCCCATTTCATCGCTTATATAAAAACAAAGATGAACATTCCAAATTTTTTTTCTGTGGGAATGGACAGCTGAGAAGATGGCCTCAATTTCCTCGTCAAAAGTATCAAGAGGCTTCTTACGAAGGATGGCCCCTCCATAAATTCCACATTTTGAATCTTCAGCGATAATAAATGTGGCTTTGGCTTGCTCATCTTCAGGAGTCTTGAAGTTTTGAGTGAATTTGAAAATATACTGTAAAGCATTAATCTCAGCTTGATAAAGCTCATGTGAACGGGGTTCAATAATTCTAAGCATAAAAGCTCCTTGCTTGGTTGAAATGTCCTTGCTTTCGCAAGGACTTGGTTATGAGTTGAACCCAGCAAAGAACTCTCAAAGGGAGAGAAGCGTATCACGTCTCTAAAGAGCTTGCCTTCAAGCCTAATCCGAAGGTAAACTCACTGACATATAGGGCTTTGTTGGGTCCTGTATACACGGGCACCTGTGAATGTTGGGAAAAACTCTTCACAGGTGCTTTTTTAAGGTTTTATGTTCATCTTAACTCCTTCCTAATTCAATCAGTTGAAGAACCATTCATAGCAAGCTCAATTTTTCTTTTTTGGCTCTGACGTATGTTGTCTAAGTTTGTCCTTTTCAAAAAGCTCAATATCCTCTGGGCGATATAAGACTCGGCCATTAAGTTTGAGATAATTAGGGCCTTTCCCGCTAATTCTCCAGAACCTAATTGTATAGGGAGATAAACTCCATCGCTTAGCTAAGCAATTTGACGTTAGATAATCTGAAATCATGTTGTCTCCCTTCTATTAAAGCTTTTTATAAACAAAGAGCTTCCAAAACCAACAAAGAGCTGCTATTCTTGTACCCATATAGATAAATATACAAAAAACGGGTATAAGCTACTATACATATTAGACATGCCCTATGTCAATAGGTTTATTGAACAGGAAACAAAAGGAATTAAAATGGAAAGCGGATTACAAAAACGCATCAAGAATTATCTTGAAAACACTGGCTTTTCTGTAGCCTCTCTTGAAAGAAAAGCAGGCCTTAAAACCAACGTTGTTCGTAATATATTGAGAGGCCAATCAAAAAGGCCAACAGGAGAAACCCTACAAGCCATTGCAAAAGTGATGGAATGTACGGTTCAAGATTTGCTCGAAGGAAAAACCTCACCTATTAAAGAAGACATAGGAATATTTCCTCATGAGTCTCCAATGGTTCAGTTTCCTGACACACTTAGCGAAGTTCTGCAGAGTGTCCTAAAAGTAAATAAAGATAAGGACTACAAGTTCACTGTCCATCAAACGCTTCGCATTGTGGAGGAGATTTATTCCTATACAATAAAGAAAGATCCTCCCAAGATTGATATAGATTTTGTTGAATGGTTTGTGCAGAGGGTCGCTCGTTAGAGCACTGATAGATTTTGATCATCTAGGTGCTTAAGCAGTTCCATTGTTTGTGGATGATCTAAACCAAAAGTGTTTATATGTGCTTTCAGGTACTTATGTGTAAGTTCCTCATCTTTCATCTTGATCCCTAAGAGGGTTAGTTTCGTATAAAGCTCGCTATAATCACCCAATTCTTTGCCTTTATAAATTGCATTATAAATGTTCTCAGCCTGTTTATAGTTCTCATAAGCCTCCTTCCATTCTTTTTTAGAAGCATGAACATCTCCTAAAAGGATATTTGACCAAGCTTGTCGTCGATGTTTTCCTTTTGCGTCTTTAGAAAGAATTTCAAAGATAGCATCAGCTGATTTTAGAAGCTCGCTTGCTTTATGGGTGTGCTTATGACTCTGAGACAAAGAGGCGGCCATAATCATCATGGCCTTGGCACAGAACATATTGTTTATATCTTGGTGATAATAGCGAGCCTTCTTAAAAATTTCATGGGCTTGTTTATAAGCGTCCTGTAAGTTACCCATTTTCAAAAGAAGCTCCGCTTTTAGCACTCCAGTAGAAAAATTTATAGATGGGCAAGGAGGTCCTTTTTTTAATAAATCCAAAGCAAACTCGATTTCTTTAAGTCCATCTTCGTAATCTGTTGTAAACAAAAAATAAAAAGCCTTTCCATAATGGTAGAGAGCCCGCATAATAATATCTTGAGCTTTCTCATCTAATGCTTGTCCTTGATCAAGGTATAACTTGGCACTTTTTGTATCTCCTTCAAGTAGAGAATATTGAGCCATTTGTGTAAGAGCTCTTAATTTTTGATCTGCATCTTGCTTGACGCCTTCCAATAACTTGAAAGCTTTTCGTTGATGATTTAAAGCTGGAGAGTAATCTGCATTTCCCCAAATAAGAAAATTGCCCTTATTAATATGATATAGAGCTTCGTAAAAAGGATCATTAAGAGGTGTCGCTTGTAAGGAAGATTCTATAGCTTCCAGCTGTTTTTTCCCATCTTGAAGTTCTCTCTTGTCTCCAAGAATGTAGTTTAAAAATAAGGTTCTTAACTTTAGGAGCTCAATTGAATGACAGAGTTCTTCTTGTGCAAAACTGATCACCATTTTTACATGTTGAAAGGCACTTTCCCAACTTATTTTTTCTCTTTGGTCTCTTCGGTCGTCAAGTAAAATCAAAAAGGGCTTAGAAGCCTTAGTTAAAAATGTATGCTTTTGCTTTTTATCAAGATTATCTCTAACGACAAATTGTATCATTTCGTGTATTCCATAAGAAAATTCCTTGGATTGCTTGGTGTCGTCTCTGACGAGAAACAGGCGCTTTTCTAGAACAGAAATCACCTGATCCGGTAAACCATATGTCTTATTTATTTCAAAAAATTTCTTGAGGAGAGGATAGGGAATTTGGTTGGGAGCTAAAAAAGAGACAAACAAAAGAAGGTCATAGGCTTCTTGAGATTCTTTCAGAATCTCATCGATGGCAAGCTTCAGGGCTGTCGAAGTGGTCTCTTTGTATTCCATGAGAGATTCTCCATGTTGCGCAATAAGTTTTGTCTCATCTTCCCAAACCCTTTTGTGCGCTGCTTTAAAAAGTTTAATATATCCTTGGACCGTAAGAGAAGGGCAAGATTTAAGATAAGCTGCTGCTTGAGATAAAGCCAAAGGAAAATCTCCTAGAAGTTCTGCTAAATCATTGGTACTTTCTTCTTTAGCTCTTTCACCTACGATTTTTTGTATCAACTCTATGGATTCAGCTCGTGCTAGCTTTGTTACAGGAAAGGCGTGGCTCCATGTGGTTTGATCTTTTGAAGTAATTAATATATGGGCAAAATTCTTACCTTGAGTTTCTGGAAAATAGTCTTTGACATTGTCTTTATGAGAAGCGTTATCAAAAATGAGGAGCCACTTTTTTTGTGTAATTCTCAGTTTATCTTTTACATGGTTAACTAAGGCTTTGTTAGAAAGATTTTCCGTTAGGATGGGTTCATTTTTTATTTTAGTATTCCAAGCTAACGAAAATTCTTTAAATTGAGAATCTAGATCCTTTGAAGCATCTAACCACCAAATGATATCATATTTTTTATAAGATATATGGGCATACTCTTTGACAAGCTGGGTTTTTCCAATACCTGTTATTCCCACAAAAGTTATAACTTTTCCCTCTCCTCTCAGCTGAGCGTCTATCTTTTTAAGAATATCTCCTCTTTGCACATAATGTTCATTGCGAAGAGGGACATTCCAAAGCAAGGGATAGGGAGCTGCCTTTATGGCAATAATAAAGTCACTTCTAATACCTAGAAAAAGCAAACCAAAAAATAAAATAATGAAAGGAAGTTTATTTAACATAAGTCTTATAATCGAATAAGTTTATGACATTTCCCGAAAGCACCTTCTCCTTAAAATCCCGTGGAATTGCGAGTTCTATCGAATTCAATAGATCATCCTTTTTATGAAAGAAGATCTCCCATCCTAAACACCCAATAAACTCCCTTAATTTATTTTTATCTAAGCAAAAGATATTTTCTGGTTGAGGGTGAGTTTCAACAATATGGATTTTTCTCTCTAGATCATACCCATCATCATAAAAGAGAATTTGTATAGGATCATCGCCTCCTATCTCTATTTTAAAGGTGCCATTTTTTGCAATCCTATCCATAATCATGTGAAAAATATTGTGGAAGATAGTTTCAACGATTGTTCGATCCAGGCGGAGAGGCGTTTTTACTTGTCCTTTAATTTCGAAGGTTATATTTAGTTTGGTTATTTGAGGGAGAAACATCGTCTTTACATTCTCAAGAGACTGCATGATGTTAATTTCCTCCTCAATTCCTCTCATAGGAAAGCCTGTTGACAGGCGTCTTAAAATTGTATGGCTTTCCTGTGAGATACTATGAATATCATGCATAAGTTTCTCGTTACCAGCCTCTTCAAGAATCATTCTTGATGTGATCTCATTAATCCCTTGAGCTTGAGCTGCCATTTTCCGATAGTGGTCTTGCAAGTTTGCAAAGAGTGAATGGGTTTCTTTTTGAGATTGCTCATTGAGCTTCAGGAGGTGCTGAGAAGCAACTAATTGATTTATTATTTTTCTGTGTTTTTCTTCAAAGTTTTTAAGTTTTTCTTTTAATTTATGGATGAGGGAATAGTGTTTTATAATTATCTTTTGCCTTAAGAGGAGCCCTGCTGCTATACCACTCAAAAGAAAAATCAATCCAAAAACGAAAGCCAAGAGGATTTGAATTTTATGCATGAGAAGAAAGTGCCAAAATGAAAAATAGGGGGGAGTATACGCAAAAACATGGGGAAACCCTGGAATCTTGAACGAAAACTGACTATTTTTTAGATTTGTTCCTTTATCTGAAAATATACCAATTTCAGCTTCAGTAAAATCCCTATACAAAAGATGTTTTATGGAAAAAGTGGATTGTAGAATCCCAAGAATATTTTTACTATTGCCATAAAGAGCTTTCTTGAGGCTAAACGAGCCATGTCCCAAGTAAGTAATACCCTCTCTTTCTTTTTCTATTAACACTCGGTCCTTAAGTGTGATTTTTCCTAATCGTGTGTAAGCAGTACGAGAATCCGAGGCAGGAATAAATGCCAACCTGGTGATCATAGGAAAATTTCCTTCCATAACTTCCTCAACTCTCTCAGAGAGGATACGAGAAATTCTATCCTTATTCTGAAGAGAGTGAAGTAATCTGGACTCTGTTAATTTTAAGTATTGATAAAATTGCTCAACTGCTTCCGTAATTTCTTTTTTTTCTTTTAAGAAAAGAGTCTGAGACTTAGCGCTAAGGGCAACATTTGATTGATAATATGAAAAGAGGACATAGGCCGTTCCAAGCAGAACTCCGATAAGAATGATTGCTAATTTAAGAGCACTAGCATGACGCACATTTGGTTGAAGCAACGAACTCGTACCTCCCCTATTTTATGATTTATATCTGAGTTCTTACTGACTTTTCTAAAATCTAAGCACGCCTTGAAAAGAAAATCAATTAGCAGAATTTAGTTAGCCTTCTGACTGTCATTGAGAAGTGGTTGGAAATCTAGGTTTTTTCTAAATTTTAGCTACACTTTACAATGGTAAATCAAAAACTTTCAATTTAGTGAAAGGAAAATCTAATAGAAACCAGATAAAAAAATTTCTTATCAGAGGGGTTGAATTTTAAAAAAAAGATTCTTAAATCAAAAATAAAGGTAAGTGTTTAAAAACTATATAAAAAAGGAGATTATAGATGACACGTTTAGTACCTATTTCTCAGCGTAACTTCGTTAGCGATCCTTTTAATTTCTTGAGAGAAGAAATTGACCGTCTTTTTGACAAAAGTAATGTTGTGCAAGGAATTAGGCCAGAGCTTGAGGTTGTAGAAAATAAAGAAGGACTTATCGTCACAGCTGAGCTCCCAGGCCTTTCTCAAGAAGATATAGACATTACTCTTGTCGAAGGTCTTTTAACAATAAGTGGAGAAAAGAAGTCTGAGTCAACAAAGGAAGACCAAACCTATCATATGACAGAACGGCGATATGGATCATTTTCACGATCTTTAAAACTGCCTTACCAACCCGAGCAAAAAGACGTTACAGCGTTTTTTAAAAATGGCATCTTAACTTTGACAATACCCCGACCGTCAACTGTACAGCCAAATGTACAAAAAATAGCTATTCGGAACGGCTAAACTAAAGAGAGAGGAGGAAAGTAAAAGTTGCTCTTTCCTCCGTCTTTCTCTCTGAGTCTAAAATTGCATCCCAATATAATCAATCCAATCCTTAAGATTACTCCGAAGCTAATTTAATTTCCATTCTAGTTCTCCACTGTAGGGCAGAAAAGGCACACGCCGTCCATTAGATTTCCACCCTTAACCCTTTCTTAATCGTTTTCTAATTGGTAGCTTTTATCTCTTTGCTTCCAATGTAAATATGATTTCTTACCAATGTAGTATGACTAAGAACAATCCAAAACAATACATCCAGTATCGAATAATAATACTTTGATAAAGTTAAAAGACAATAGGGAGTTGTTAGTAGGATTGCTAGTTCATTAAACTATGTGGAATTTTGTGAATCTGAAATTTTTGCTTCTGCTTCCGATGTGCTTCCGGAATCATTTGTAAAAATTTTCAGATATCGAAAAACCCTTTATTTCCCTGGTGGGCGCTGTAGGAATCGAACCTACGACCCGCTGATTAAGAGTCAGCTGTTCTATAAATTTCTTATCCATTTCATTTATTCACTTTAGCAAGCATTTATCTATATTTCAAGCCATTTTTTGTTGCGCATTCGAACGCATTCAAACGCATTAAATCGCACTCAATCTCATTCATTTGGCGAAAATCTAGCGAAAGTTTTTCTGGAAATTTGTTTAGGATATGGTGTATAGTTTTGAAAATTATAAGGAGGAAAGATCATGCCTAAAATCACTAAACGCTTTGTAGAGTCCATTATCCCTCAACCTGGTAAAACGTTGCAACATTGGGATTCAGAACTTAAAGGATTTGGCGTGCTTGTTCTGCCGAGTGGGCGCAGAACCTATTTTGTCCAATACGTTAATGCAAATCGCATTAAAAAGCATTTAAAAATTGGGGTTCATGGACAAATTAATACGGAAGAAGCCCGTGTTCTTGCAAAACAGCACCTTGGGGGAATTGCTCATGGAGAGGATCCCGCTGCACAAAAGAAAGAAAACAAAGAGCTACCTCTTATGAAAGACCTTTCTCGTGATTATTTGGAACGACATGCAAAGAAGAAAAGCCCAAAAAGCTATAAAGATGACAAAAGAATGATCGAAAAAATAATTTTACCTACCTTGGGTAATCAGCAGGTAAAGCATGTTTCTCGCAGGTCTATAGAAAGTTTACATCTGAACCTTGAGAAAACATCAACCCAAGGAAATCGGGTTCTTTCGCTCCTTTCAAAAATGTTTAACTTAGCTATAGCTTGGGGATGGTGTTCAGATCATCCTGTTAAAGGTATTCGCCGCTATCATGAGGAGAAAAGAGATAGATGGTTACAGGAGGAAGAACTCAACCGTTTTTGGGAAACTCTAGAGCTTTATTCAACCCGTCCTCCTGCACTTGCTTTAAGAATTCTTATTTACACGGGAGCTCGCAAAAATGAACTCCTTAAAGCCACCTGGGATCAATTTGATCTGGAGAAAGGTTCATGGACAAAGCCTTCTCATTCTACCAAAAAAAAGAAGCTCCACCATATACCTCTTTCAGAGCAAACGGTTGCAGCTTTACACGCCCTTCAAGAACTTAATACAAAGAATTCTCCCTATGTTTTCCCTAATCAAACTGGGGATAAACCGCTTGAAGATGTGAAGAGATTTTGGGCAAAAATTAAAAAAGAAGCAAACATAGAAAATGTTCGTATTCATGACTTGCGTCATACTTATGCATCTCACCTTGTTTCAAGTGGTTTAAGCCTTAGCATTGTTGGAAAACTCTTAGGCCATACTCAAGCCTCTACCACTCAAAGGTATGCTCATCTGGCAGATGAGCCCCTAAGACAAGCAACCGCTCTGTTTGGGGATAAGATGGATCAAATTATGGCAAAGAGGGGTTAAATTATAACCTTTTGAAAATGAAAGGTAATTTTTTCCTTGCTTGAGTTGAAAGAAAACTTTAATCTTAAAGAACTTATCTCGTCGTGAGATAAGCGTGGAACAAGGAACGCTCTAACGTCCTCGTCCCACTAACCACATAGATCACGGAGTATCTACATGGCTAAGCTTACATTAGCGCAGGTCGAATATCTTTCGCAACATTTAACAACTCAATTTAAAGACGTTAAGTATCTTGTCTCTAAGGCCTCTCTCGAATTAGAGATGGCTCGGACAAATCTTAATGATCTTTTAATAAATTATGGGCAGTGGATGGATGAGGAAGGAATCGACCATGAGCGAAAGTAACCTTTCTTCCTCGGAACATCTCTTAAAAAGGTTGGATGCTGATATCCGGATGGTTCACACTCAGTTGGAATTTTTAAAAATAGCTTTCAAAAATCTCCAAGGATCTTGGGTAGCTGTCAATCAAGCGTATAAGATTTTTAAGATTGAAACCGAAGAGGAGCTTTAACTTAAAACTTAGGAGTAAAGGGGGAGTATTCTCAGAGTGCTCCTCCTGTGCTCTATAAATCTTTCATTTTCAGCCTTGGCAATTTTCCAAAAATCTCTTCATTCGCTAGATTTTGTGATGTTCATTCCTCTAATCATTCTTATTATCAAATTAACAATTGCTTTTTTAGTGATTAAAATGTATTTTATAAATTATATCACCAAAAAGGCAATTGCGATCTTGGTGTAAGAAATTAAAGAGGTATCTAATGTCACTTTCTAATTCTTTTATTGGCAGAAAACAAGAGCTCAAGCAGCTCAACTTATTATTAAAAAAGAATTCTGCTAGTCTCGTAGTTGTAAAGGGGAGGAGACGTATAGGTAAAAGCCGATTAATTCAGGAATTTGGAAAACAGTTTAAGATGTATACTTTCTCTGGGATTCCTCCTACAGAAAAGACCACCCATAAGAATGAGCTTTATGAATTTGGTTGGCAGCTCGGAAAAGCTCTTGGACAACCTGCTTTTAAAGATGATGATTGGAATGATCTTTTTTTACGATTGGCTTACCATACACGAGAAGGACGCGTCTTAATTCTCCTGGATGAAATTTCCTGGATGGGCTCAAAAGATCCTCATTTTTTAGGAAAACTTAAAAATGCTTGGGACCTAGAATTTAAGAAGAATCCTCAACTTATCCTTGTTTTGTGTGGGTCTGTTTCTTCATGGATCGAAAAAAATATCTTAAGCAGCACAGGATTTTTAGGAAGAATTTCTCTCAATTTGACCTTAGAAGAGCTCCCCCTTTCTGATTGCAATAAGTTTTGGCACACTGCAAAAGAAAATATCTCCACCTATGAAAAGTTTAAAATTCTTTCTGTAACAGGAGGAGTTCCTAGATACCTCGAAGAAATCCAACCCCATTTGCCTGCCGAAGAAAATATTAAAAATTTATGCTTTAATAAAGCTGGGTTTCTTTTTAATGAGTTTGAACAAATTTTTAGAGATATTTTTTCTTCACGAAGTGAAACATACAAGAAAATTGTTCAGTGCCTAGCAGATGGAAAATATGATTATGAAGCCATATATAAAAAACTCAAAGTCGAGAAAAGTGGTGTTATAGGAGAATACCTAAACGATCTTGTCAAGTCTGGGTTCGTTCGCAGAGATTACACGTGGCATTTGCACACTGGTAAACCCTCAAAATTTAGCCATTATCGAATCAGTGATAATTATTTAAGGTTTTATCTAAAGTACGTTGCTCCTAATAAAGAAAAAGTCGAGCGGAGTAGCTATTCAGAGCAATCCCTTTCCTTTCTTCCAGGGTGGGAAGGTATAATGGGGCTACAGTTTGAAAATTTAGTTCTCAATAATAGAAAAAGTCTCCTTACGCTTATAAACGTTAAACCAGATGAAATTATCTATGATAATCCTTTTTTTCAAAAAAAGACTTTGCGTCAAGAAAGCTGTCAAATCGATTATCTCGTTCAAACGCGGTTTGATACTTTATACGTCTGCGAAATAAAGTTTTCGAGGCATCCTCTTAAGACAAGTATTATCAATGAAGTTCAGGAAAAAATTGAAAAATTAAAAGTTCCTCGTCATATTTCTCGGCGTCCGGTTCTCGTTCACGTGAATGGAGTGAGTGATGAAATTATTGAATCTCGCTATTTCTCTAATATCATTGATTTTGGACAATTACTTTTAGACACGAACAACTTATCCTGACCTAGAAATTGCAGACACTGTCTGCGCAATTAAGTGTGCACCGGGTATGGCGCAGATCTAAACGATGAAAGCTCATTACGTGCTGTGGAGGCTGGAAACGCGAGCTAAGGCAAGGTTGCCCATTGTGAGGTGGAATCTGAAAAGGCCGACGGCGTAATAAGACAGACTATTAATGGAGTGATTCATTAAGATGGAGGAGCAGAAAGAGATGGGCAGCCATCACCAACGACTAAGTGGGAATCAGCGGGTGAGTTCTGCGAGGCTTGAGCGCCAAGTCTTGAAGGCATTAAGAAAGGATGAAACTCTGACTCTCTAGAGCTTTTTTACGACAAGCATATGCAGCAATGGGAATTCTTGAGTTTTCTAAGTATGGCTTTCCATGAGTTTTTCTATAATTTAGATGCGCTTACTATGGTTTTATGTTTCTTAATTGATTCCCTTTTTTGGGGATGATAACCTCAGTTTTTAAAAGTAGAGATGCAGAATATGCAAAGTTACAAGAAAAAAATTTATGTAAAACATAAACTCTAATGGAGATTCATATATGAAAACCGATTTCACCCAAGATACTGTTACTGTAGCTAAAATTACGCCAGTTTATTCTTTAAAAAAGGCACTACAATCTCAAGAGCAGAGATTTCCTCGTTTCTTAAATGATGAAAAAATTCAAAGATTGTGGAGTATGTTAAACGAATACCCTAATCAAAACTTCTCTAATGTTATTCGCCTGCTTCTATTAACTGGTTCAAAGCACTCTGAAATCATCAACGCAAAATGGGATCAATTCAATCTTGAAGAAGGTATTTGGATTAAACCAAGCAATAAAACAAAGAGAAAACTTGATGTGGTTATTCCTTTATCTAGTCAGGCGATTGCAAACCTTAAAGACATGAAGAAAATAAGTGATTCAGATTTTCTATTTCCAGAAATGGCCTCGGGAAAATTACGACAAGAATTTAAAAAAGCTTGGATAACAATTTGTGAGCAAGCTGGCTTAACGGGTTTTCGTCTCTCAGGCTTACGAGAAACCTACGCTTCTCACCTTGTCTCAAGTGGACAAAGCTTGTACAGGATTGGCAAGCTTTTAGGGAAACGTGTTCCCTCATCAATGATTCTTTTAGTAAACTTATCTATTGAGCAATTAAGGCAAACCACACATAGCGACAGGCTAAGCCTGAGAA
>MKUL01000012.1 GCA_001897795.1 Alphaproteobacteria bacterium 41-28
TTTCCAGCGTTATAACATTTAGAAAAACTAAGTAGCTGTTTAGAAATCCGATGACAAGATAAAAAGGAACGGTTCCTAAAGCTCCTATTCCAATAGCACATAAAAAAGGGATAAGATGATGGGCTAAGAGCTCTTTTAGGGGGTTATGCTTTTCTTTAGAAAAAGACGCCTTAAAGGAAGGACTTTCCTCAACCGTCGTTCGTAGATATAAGCCTACAATTCCTATAAAAATAGAAATAAGAAAAGGGAGCCTCCAAGCCCAAGGAGGCATAGTGGAGGAGACAAAAAAAACACTAACGATAGATGCCAAAAGAGCTCCAAAAGTTCCTGACGCAGCAATCAAAGAGCCAAAGAAGCCAAGGTTATAGCTTGAAATGGATTCAACGACAAAAACACCACCTCCCATACATTCCCCTCCGGCACATATCCCTTGAATAAGACGGAAAGAAGCCAGTATTAAGGGAGATAAAATGCCCAAGACAGCATATGAGGGTAAAAATCCTATACCAAAAGTACTAAGAGCCATTCCCAATAAAGAGAAGGATAAAGCCACCCGCCTGCCATACCCATCACCTATATAACCAAAAAAGAGGGCTCCAATGGGATAGGCCAGAAATCCAACAGAAAAAACAAGATAAGCTGATAAAAGTGCAGCAAAAGGATCAGAAGAGGGGAAAAATATGGGTGTTAAGGCTGGGAGGAGCATCGCAAAAAGAGAGAAAGAATACATTTCCAATAAATTTCCTATGGAAGAAGCACAAATAACCTTTTTAGAGATATTAAATGCTATTTCTTAAATTCATATAAGCCTCCTTAAGTACTTGAGTTTTTTTAAATTTGTTTTTGTTTATCTGTTTGGAAGTGAAGAATTTCTTCATTAATTTGGGTAATTGAAGAAAAACCGCATAAAGCCATGGCCATGTCTAGCTCTGCTCTTAGGATACCTAGAACTTTTTTTACGCCCTCTTCTCCTCCTGCTGTAAGCCCCCAGAGGATAGGTCGGCCTACCATGACAGCTTTTGCTCCAAGAGCAATCGCTTTTAAAATATCAACACCTTTTCTAATTCCTCCATCTAGAATGATGTCTATTTTCCCCTCAATTGAATGTTTGACATGTTTTAGAGTCTCAATTGAAGAAAGAGCTGTATCAAGCTGCCTTCCACCATGATTTGAGATGATAATTGCATCTATATTCTGCTCTATAGCCATTTGGATATCTTTTGGGTGCATAATCCCCTTCAGAATAATAGGAAGAGAAGTAAGAGAACGAAGCCAGCCTATATCCTCCCACGTTATTGAAGGATCAAGAAGGGAAGCTAAATAACCTGGTAATTTTGCAGGAGGAATATCTTTTAAGTTCAACCCAGCTTGTTGTAAATTTTTAACCTCAAGATGAGGAGGAAGCATAAGAGGGTCATGTAGTTCTTTAGTTCTCTTTCCATAAAGAGGAGCATCTACTGTTAAGACAATTCCTTTATATCCAAAAGATTCAGCAAATTGGACAAGGTTTTTTGTAATCTTGCGATCTTTATAAATATAGAGTTGGAACAAAAGTAGGGTATTTGTGCTTTTCTTAATTTCTTCAAAAGAGGATGTGGAAAGAGTACTCACAACCATAGGTACATTATACTCATACGCAGCTCTAGCTACTGCAACTTCCCCCTCAGGATGAGCGAGCTGCTGAAAGGCCATAGGAGCTATCAGGAGAGGAAAACCTATTCTTTCACCTAGAATTGTCGCAGATAGAGAACGCTCCTCCACATTTCTTAAAACCCTTGGTAAAAGCTTTATACGGTCAAAAGCAGAGACATTCTCCTCAAGAGAGATCTCATCTCCTGCGCCTCTAGAGAAAAATGCTGAAACGTTTGTAGGAAGATTATGTTGAGCATAGAGTTCAAAACCTTTGATATCAAAAATATTTTTAAGCGGACATCCTTCTGAAAGGGATCGAGTCATTTTAAGCTGCATATGACCTTCTGTGGGCTTCTTCGTGGGTTTTCCATAGGGAAGCATAGAGCCCCTGTTGTTTTAAAAGAGAGGAATGCGTTCCTCTTTCTTCAATGTTGCCATGCTGAAAGACAAGAATCTCATCAGCATTTACAACTGTAGATAAACGATGAGCAATAATAATGGTTGTAGACTCCTTTAAAATAGGGGCGATGTTTTTCATAATGGTTTCTTCTGTTGCAAGATCTAAAGAGGAAGTTGCTTCATCCAAAATATACAACGAGGGTCGTCTTAAAAGGACCCGGGCAATTGCTATACGTTGCTTTTCACCACCTGAGAGTTTTAATCCTCTTTCTCCTACTATTGTCTCATAATGATGGGGGAGTCTCTTTAATACAGGTTCCAAATGAGCCAGTTTTATTGCTTCTTCTACCTCTTCTTTTTGGGCATTAGGGCGCGCAAAGAGGATATTTTCATAGATTGTTGTGTTAAATAAGATGATATCCTGTGGAACAATTCCCATCAAAGAAGAAAGCTGCTCTGTTGTAAAGTTCTGGATATCCTCATTATTAACAAGAATTTTGCCTGAGTTTACGTCATAGAATTTGTATAAAAGATTGGGAAGGGTAGATTTTCCAGAACTCGTTACTCCTACAATACCAAAAGAATGCCCAGTCTCAAGGTAAAAATTAACATCTTTGAGTACTGATCGAGAGGGCTTATACCCAAAAGATACATTTTGAAACTTAATACTTTTTACTTTTTCTAAGGAGCGAGAAGCCTCTGATGACAGGCAAGTTATGGGCTTAGTTCTAAGAATTTCCATGACGTTCGCAAGTTCATTTACTCCCTTTCTAATATCTCTTACTATAAACTCGATGTAATGTAAGGGAACCGCAAATTGTAAAACATACCCATTAATGAAAACAGAATCACTTACATTAACACCGCTTGATAAAGTCTGTTTTCCCGCCGTATATGTGAGTAAAATTAACCCTATACCTATAATAAAACTTTGGCCAATTCGAACTAATTCCATACTTGAGATAGACTTAACAAGGAGCGTTTCTCTTTCCTTGAGATGATTGTCGCGCTTCCTCGATTCATAATTTTTATTATTAAAGTATTTTACTGTAGAAAAATTTAGTAAACTGTCGACAATATTCGCGTTTGTATTTAGTTGTTGTTCATTGCTTAAGATTTGAAAATAAGAGGCCCATTCTGTAGCATAGAATGTAAATGTAATAAAAATAATGGCTATAAAAAATAATATAAAACCATAAATGGCTCCATAGTAGTAACATAAGATCATAGCCGCTAAAAATAATTCTATGATGGTAGGAATAATAAATAAAAATAGGCCCCAAAAAACATCGGGAAACCCATGTTGAGCACGTTCTAGGGCGTTGGTAATGGCTCCCGTTTTTCTATCTAGGTGAAACTTCATAGGCAAAGAATGCAAGTGGTCAAACAACTTAGAACAAAAAAGACGGATACATCTTTCTAAAGGTCTAACCATGATAATTTGCCTCACATTTTGGATGGTTTGAGATAACATCCAAATAATTCCATAGGCCACAAGAAGCAAGACAAGTTGGTAGGTCATACTTTTATCAGTCACAGAAAGTTTAGAGACAGCCTCTTTTAGAACAAGGGGAATAGAGAGATTCAGAACAATAGAAATAAAAATTAGCCCAAAGGCAAGAAGAAACAAATTGCGAATTTTTTCTTGTTTTGCCCAAAGAAAAGGAAGAAACTCTTGTATGAGTTTGAGTGTCTTAAATTTTTCTTGCATAGACCCTTAATTTGTTTGTATTGATCTTTTATAGCTACTTGCTTAATTTTTAAGGAAATCATCCTTCTTTATAAATAGAACCTTATAAGAAACTAAGATTAGTTGAAAGGTATAAGATTTCTGGCAAAAACAAAAGAGGCATCTTGGCTCGCTCGTTTTATTGCTCCTTGCACTAAGTTTAAGTTAACCCATAACAAATGGAGTTTAGTTGTCATAATGAGAGACCATCCATGGTATTTAGAATACAAGAAAAACCCTCATGCAGCTATGAGGCTTTTTTGCTTCCATCATTCAGGTGGAGGAACATCAGCGTACTTTCCTTGGTTAGAGTATCTTTCTCCTCATATTGAAATGATTGCTATTCAAATGCCTGGCAGAGAGAATAGGTTCTCAGAACCTCTCACCAATAACCTAACAGACATAGTGAATACACTGAAGGAAGGGTTTGAACTTTATAAGGACAAACCTTTTTTTACATTTGGGCATAGCTTGGGAGGAGTCATTTCCTTTGAGTTTATCAAATCCGTTATGAAATTTTATTCTCTTACCCCTCTTCATATGATGATTTCAGCTACAAAGGCGCCTCATTTTCCTTTTCGAATGAAGCAGTTGAGCCAACTGGGGGATAAGCCCCTAAAAGAAGAATTAAGGGCTTATAATGGCATCGATGAGCGTATTCTCGAGAGTGATGAACTGCTCGAATTATTTTTACCAATTATAAAAAGTGATTTCAGTATCACTGAAAGCTATCGCTCCACAGATTCAACTGTACTTCCTTGTGATATTTTAGTCTTTTCTGGCAATGAAGACCCTACTGTTAATATGGAAGAGATTCAAGGATGGTCCTCCTATACCACAGGAAAATTCAAACATATTTCCTTTTCAGGAGGGCATTTTTTTGTAAAAGAGCATCAAAAAAGTATTGTCAGCCATATCAATCGACTTGCTGAGCAGTACGTTCAGTAAACAACATAGAGAATTAAAAAGGCAAAAAAAGACGAAGCATCAGCTGAACAAATCGATTATAGCTCAATAATCCTGGAAAATCTCGTTTATGCAATTGCTGTATATGAAAAGTATAGAAATACTTAAAGTCCTTACAGGGGCTTAAGTGAAAAAGAACCATAATTGTCAACAGTTCACTCAAGCTCATCTTACAAGGCCTATAACGCTTTTTCCCTGCATCAATTAAGCAATGTTTCTCCCACTCTTCATAAGATTTGAAAAATTCATCAAGGTAAACAAATAAAGTGTGATATTATATCCCATAGACGAAGCTTCCCTCTTATTTTTTTAACTGATTTTAAGAAAGCTTGGCCTCCCATATTTCTTATCCCTCATACAAAACTCAGATTAATTTATTAACTATTGGGGTTGTATCTAAAGTTTTCAACCTTTATGATACCTCAAAATTAATTAGGAGGCCTTTTCTTTTATGATCTCAGATTTTTTAAAAAGCATTGACTATGTAGAAGTTTATGTTTTTAATGCCTTTCAATCTGCTTGCTTTTACAGGTCAGTGTTTGGTTTTGATATTGTAGGTTATGCAGGACCAGAAACGGGGGAGAAAGATAAAATTTCTTACTTTCTGTGCCAAGGGAACATTCGTTTACTTATTAGCTCAGCCATAGATCGGAAATCTTCTCTTTTTCAACATATTATCAATCATGACGAGGGTATTAAAGATATTGCTTTTGCGGTAAATAATGTTTCCATCCTTTATGAGGCAGCTTTGAAAGCAGGAGCTACGCCCATTTTACCTCCTACAGAATTCAAAGATGGCAAGAAGAAACTTTTGAAGGCAACAATTCAGACTTTTGGTAATACTGTACATTCCTTGGTTGAGGGAGAAGATTCACTCTCCTGTAGACTCCCATTTTATGAGAAGTTGGATTACCCTCCAAACAAAAACGGTGGGGGACTAGAAAGCTTGGACCATGTTGCAGTTGCTGTTGAAACAGGAAGCCTTGGAAAGTGGCAAAAGTTTTATGAAGACGTTCTAGGATTTTATATTTTTTCTGCAGAGAATGTTTACACGAATGATAGTGGAATGAAATCGGTTGTTGTGAGTAATCCAAGTAAAACAATTAAATTTGTTTTAGTAGAAGGTGTTTCAAATAAGAAAAAGTCGCAGGTTGAGAATTACATTTCTTACTATGGTTGTTCAGGAGTTCAACATCTTGCATTCTCATCTAGCAATATTCTCAAAACAGCAGCTTTTCTAAAAAAACGAGGCATTAAATTTCTTGAAATCCCAGAGACTTATTATGAAAACCTTCCCCATTCCTTAAAAAACCTCCTTCAAGGAAAAATAGAAATGATAAAGCAATTGAATATTCTTGTTGATTTAGAAAAGCACGGCTATCTTATGCAAATGTTTACACGGCCACTTCAGAATCTTCCTACTTTTTTTATTGAAATCATCCAAAGAGAAAATTCAACTGGGTTTGGAAGTAATAATATTAAAGCTTTGTATGAAGCTGTTGAAATAGATCAAAAGAGAGTCATGATTGATGCTTGATGATTTTCTTTCTCCTTGGGTGAAAAACTTAGAAAAGTCAGACATCCAAAAAGCTCTTCAAACGACATCTAAACCAGATATAATTTCTTTTTCTTTAGGAAGACCAGATAACCAGCTTTTAGCATTAGCAGATTTTAAAGAAGTTATAGATGAGCTCTTTTTACCTTCGAATTTGCAATATTCTCCACCCTCTATTGAGCTAAAAGTCCATATTGTCGAACTGATGAAAGAAAGAGGTGTTTTATGTACTCCTGGGGAGGTGCTTTTAACAACAGGAGCTCAGCAAGCAATGACCCTTTTATCCAAGCTATTTGTAAATATGGGAGAAAGCATCATTGTTGATCAATATACTTATCCTGGATTTATCCAAGTTGCTCAAGCTCTTCATGCTGGTCTTATTCCTATCCCTGTTTGTTTTCAGCAAGGGCTCAACATAAAAGAATTAGAGAGCATCTTAGAGCTAAATAAGAAACCTCGCTTGCTCTATACAATTTCAGAGGGTCATAATCCTTTGGGAACAAGCTTAAGTAGGGAGCAACGTACTGAACTTATAAGCCTTGTACAACGCTATCAAATTCCTATAATAGAGGATGATGCCTATGGATTTTTAAATTATGAAAAAGTAGAGCCTCCGCTCAAGTCTTATTGGAGAGAAGGAATTTTTTATATTGGGTCTTTTTCCAAAATCTTTGCCCCTTCTCTTCGAATAGGGTGGATTATAGCTTCAGAGGCAATTATAGAAAAATTAGAGATCCTCAAAGAAGGCTTTGATATTAATACATGTACACTAAGCCAGAAACTCATAAGTTGCTTCTTTGCAAAAAGAAGCTTAAAAGAACATATCTCCAAGCTTAAAGAGAAATATAAGAGTAAAAGAGATACTATGGTGGCTGCCTTAAAAACACACATTCCTGAAATGGATTTTGCTATTCCAAAGAGCGGATTCTTTATTTGGGGAAGGCTACCTCCCTCAATAAATACCAATAGGGTATTTAAAGTTGCTTTGGAAGAAGAAAAAGTTTCTTTTCTTCCAGGGAGTACATTTTTGATTGGCAATAATAGAGAAGCTCAAAATTGCCTGCGCTTAAGTTTTGCTTTTTGCCCTATAGAAAATATAGAACCTGGAGTAAAAAGACTTGCTTTAGCCATTCATGAATCTAAGTAGAGAAACAAAGAAAAAACCTCCCTCCTTTAGGGAGGTAAAAAATCAATTTTCCTTATTTTGCTCTCAAAGATTTTCATACTCGGAAATAGCTTCGTCGACAAACTTCTTAATCAGTGTAGAACTAAAATTAATAAAAGAGCTAGCAAGCTTGCCTAGTTTTTTTGTGCACCCTATGGCGTAAGCAGCACTTTTACTAACCATTCTACACATAAATTCCCCGTGTTGTTTAAGGCTCGTATTAATAGTAAAAGAATCAAATACAAACCCTGTGATCACTGTTGTAATAGCGATAGGATATTGGATAGAATCTGCAAGCATGTCATCTGTGTTATCCATGAACAAAAAATATAATACGATGGCAGATACTGAAGATATCAGCAAAGTTGTGCACTTAAAAGCCACATTTAGTTTTGGATGAAAATTAGTTAAATAATCAGAAGATGGAATTGGAAGCCTACACGAAAAGAACTTATCGTAAATATTTCCTACTACTCGCATAAATGCATACGAACTTAGAAAAAAAATGGGTGATACTGATAGAGCTGTAAATAGTCCGGCTACCGACTCATCAGTGAAAATTAATTTATATCCTCCATATGCTAAGGCAGATGGAAAACCTGAACTTATAAGAGGAAAAATTATAGAAGAATATTTTATTATTTTTTTGGGAATACCTCTGGCAAATTCGGGAGGTAACTCTTCTATTGTAATCTCACCAGAGGATAAATATGAATAAACTTCGTTTGGGGAGCTAAAGTGACTTAAATCCATGCGAACATTTTCGATTCCCTTTTCGTTACATTTTCTAAGAAAGAATGCCTGTGATAAATCAACAACTTGTACTCCTTTTCTTTCATCAGGATTAGAAGATTGGAATAATCTTTTTGTACTATCTACACTTAACAATGAAGAAAACTTATAATAACCAACTATTTTCGGTATCGCTTCATAAATGAATGTGATCAAAGCATAGGGTATGCTTCTATTATATTTATAATTTAAAAACACACTTGGCGCACTACCAAGGCATCCAAGAAAAATACAAGAAACCCCTAAACCTATATTCTTCAATGAGTTACAGGAAAAAATAGACGTGTTACTTCGTGGTCGATCTGTACCTTTAAAAAATCTATGTGTATCATCAATAAGCTCATTTATCATCCAAGTGTTTATAGTTGATATAGATACAATACCTGTTCCAATCATCATATAACCTACTACATCAGAATGAAAATGCTGACGTGCCATTATCATAGCTATAGGTATCTGAGGAACGACTGGACCAAAGCTTCCAACAAAACTAAAGAAATATTTAATAGCTTCAGACCGAGAAATTCCCTCATCTCGTTCTTGTTGAAATGCGGCCACATAAGAATTTGAAAGTCCACCTGTTAGATTGGTGTCTATATTCTCATCCTGATATTCCTGTAAATTCGATGTATGTCCTAGAGAGTTTGAAATTGATGTGCCTTGTGATCCAAAATGAGAACTGTCTTCAATCGGATTCGGTGATATATCTTCAAGTAATGCTACTATGCTCTCATCCTGATACTCCTGTAAATTCGATGTATGTCCTAAAGAGTTTGAAATTGACGTGCCTTGTGATCCAAAATGAGAACTGTCTTCAATCAGATTCGGTGACATATCTTCAAGTAATACTGTTCTTGAAGAATGAAACTCATAATTGTCTTCTTCTACCTCCATTCCCTTTAAAATTGAAATATTAAAAATATAAATAATAAAGATTGCTAGAAACCATCGACATTTTATTGATATATTTTTCATAAGATTTTATCTTAACCTCCTCTGTGATTACAATATAAAATACCGTAAAAAATCAATTGTGCAAGCGTAAATTGTCAGGGCCACCTCATGAAAATTTTTGAGCAAGGATGTTGGAAAGGATATTATCATCCCACCCAGCCATTTTTCTGAGTCTTTTAATAGACTGACGCTTCATTTTATCTTTCGTGAGCTGCAAAAGGTTTAAAGCCATATGTCGAATAATAGCCATAACTTGAGGAGCATTTTCTTTTCGAATGCGAGATTGATCTTCTCCAAAAGACATATCTAAAACCCAATGAAGATTGTTTTCGATCGCCCAGTGACTTCGAATAGTAGCAAGAATCTTCTGAGGAGTTTCCTGAAGAGAAGAGATATAATATCGTGTTTCGAACGTGGCTTTATCTTTGGTTTCTCGTGTAGAATCAATACGAATGAGGCTGTTAATTGAACGCCAATGAGGATGCCGTTCTCGTAACCAGGCCACATCATGCGTTACCCAACATTGCCTTGTCTCAAGACGCCCATGACCTTTATCATAGTCCTTAAAAGAACCGATATTGTTAAGTGTTTTCAATTCGTTATCATTCAAATAGGTTGTTACATCTTCACAAAGAGTTCCCTGATTTCCCTTTAAAGAAAATATATAGTTTCCCTCTTTCTGAATAATTTGATCGGCAATGGCATATTGGCATCCCATCGCATCAATGGTTACTGTAGTCCCCCTCAGATCTAGCCATTCCAAAAGTTTAGGAATCGCTGTGATTTCATTGCTTTTTTCTGAGACTTTTTCCTGCGCTAAAACCAATCTGGCTTCCGTCGCATAGGCACTGACCATATGTAACATATCTGTTTCCCCATCAAAGCTATGTCGAGATGATTTCCCATCGATAGCAATAAGCTTCCTTTCTATCTGAGATTGAAGGCTTTTGACCCAGCTTCGAAACAACTCTTGAAATTTCTCGGGATCTATAGCTCTAAAAAATCTCCGATAAGTATCATCGCTGGGAATTCCGTTCTTGTAAGGTAAGAATTGACGAAGGTAATCGATCTTTGCTTTCTCAAAATCTTCAACATCCTGCCACCCTTCTGCTCCACATATCGCGGCACATAGGGTGACAAGGAGGATTTCTGACATTGTATAGTCTCGATTACGCTCTGACCTCGGATCTTCTAAATCTTTAAAAGAATCTAAAAAGCTAGCTTCTAGTGTGGGCCCCATTTCTACCTCCTGCTTTTTTGAGGTAAAATCTCATTTTTTACATATCTTATCTATCTTTTTTCATGAGGTGGCCCTGCGTAAATTGTAAAAAGAAAGACACCATATTGAGACATTAGGCAAAGTGCCGGGGAGTGCCTAAGAATATATGAATTAACCCGAGTTGCGTTTAAGGAATAAGATTGGAAATGGAATAAAGTGAAGGCTTATCCAGTCTGATTTGGTAGTTAACAAGTCCAGCGAATAAATGCGTAAAGGCATTAATAGGACAACGATGTCGATGGTGAATTAAGGTATCTAATGATTTCATGGAGGAAAAAATAGTTTCAACGAAAGAACGGCGCATGAGCATTAACTTATCGGCCATTTCCATAAGACAATTTTTCATATTTTTTCTGATTTTGGTAATCAATGTCACTCCTTGATCAAACAGGTGTTTGAAGAGATTCTTCGAGAGATAGCCTTTATCCCCTATCAATTTCCCTGTAAGTCCCTGGACCATCTGAGGTACAGGTTTTCTATCATTGACATTGCCGGGCGTAATTGTCAGACGAACAATTTCCCCTTTTGTATTAAAGATCATATGAAGTTTGAACCCGAAGAACCATCCTGTAGAGGTCTTTCCTTTTGCAGCTAATTCCTTAAAAGTTTTATGCTTTCTTTCTCGCAAGTTATGGCATACGGTCATAGGAGTTGAATCAATAAAAAGGTATTCCGTGATTTCTCCTTCAAGGCTTTTCAATAAACAAACAAGAGCTGGAAACGCTCTTTTAATCAACTTTATAAAACGAGCATAATGAACAAGGTTTGGAAACAGTTTTTTATGAGAATTAAAAAAATCGAGATAAAAGTACTTAAAGCAAGCCATTCTTGACTGATGGTAAGCTATGAGGATGGTTAGAGTTTCTGCTAAGTTGAGATGACAATCTCGATTTCTCTTGGCGGTTCCATCCGAAATGAGTTGCCTTTTATACCAAGGCTCAAATCCTCTAAAAAGTCATCAACAAGACAGAATAAAGTATCGTAATCTATTTTCATTGAGGTATCTCCTTATTTTTTGCAATACAGAGAATACCTCAATCCTTTCAATCTGTTAATTACTCGCTTAAACGCAACTCGGGTTGAATTATTACTTGAAGGGCGTAGCTTACAAGAGATAGCAGAACGAAGCGATCACGATTATTAAATGTCTTAGATGATAAAACCTTTAAACGTACCCCTCTCAAAGGGTGAAAGGGGTGGGTTATTATCACATATCCCAAATGTCTACTGGACTTAAGTACAGTTATCTCTATCCGTGCCGATCTCTTATTCCATATTTACGAAATTTCTTTTGGACCACTTATTGGGGGGAAGGACAATACCAGCGTTCTTTATTTAATTGTCTCGGATTTTTAAAGTCTCTTCCATTCATCATGTAGCTAAATCTTGTTTAAGAGAAGTATTTAATTGTAATCTTTCCGTACTATTCCTAAGTTTTTTAAAACCATATTCTATGAAACGCGCAAAATTATAAACTTCTTCAATTTGATTAAGATCAATATGATTTTGATCATTTTCTCGAGAGCATAAAGCTAAATCTTCTTCATATTGATGTGGCATTTTCTCGTAGTAAGATTTTACAGCCTGAAAATATATAGATTGATCAGGTCTATTAATTCCAAAGCCAGCCCCCTCATTCATACCTACTTTTTTCCTATGAGTAATTTCTAATGGCAGTTCACCTTGGAATAAAGCACGCAGGGCAACCTTATTTGTATCGCCTTGAATACGAGCTTCAGGAGGCAGTTTGAGCGCCAGCTCAACCAGCTCTTTATCCATGTATGGTACTCTTGCTTCTAGAGTCGTATACATAGATGCTCGATCAGCCATCTTTAAATAAGAGTTGTGAATGATCGATAAAGAATATCTAATTAATTCATCTTGTTTTCCTTTCGGAGCTTCCTTAACAAAGTCATATCCTCCAAACAACTCATCAGCACCTTCACCATTTAAACAATATTTAAATCCATCTGCAGCAACTTGTCGGCACACATAATGATAAGCTACAGCATTACGAACTAAAACAGGTTCAAAGGATTCAGTCATATATACTCCCTGTTTTAAATAAAACTCTCCCATTTCCTCTACTGAAGGTGAGACAATGACATGTTTTATGTTGAGAAACTCACATAACTTAGTTGCTGCTTGTAAATCTGCTGAATTTTTATTTGGTTCAGAAAGAGTGTATGCGATAACATTTGGATGAATTCGACTAGCTAAATAGGTAACAATAGAGCTATCTACACCACCACTTAATAAACAAGCAATTTTAGAGTCATCTTTGTTTATGCGCTTTTCCACAGCACTCTTTAGAGTGCTTTTTAAGATGTGGAGATAACTTGGCTCTTTTCTGTTAATCTCACTTTCTGAATTGAAGTTTCCTAAGTTAATATATTTTTCTTCTTTTGAATTAATCCATATACTTCCAGGTGAGAGTTCTATAATTTTATTATTTACTTTTTTAGCAAGAGATTTCACTTCAGAAGAAAAAAAGACCTTACCCTCGTGATAAGAATAATATAAAGGCTTAACACCCATAGGATCTCTTACTAAGAGTAATTCTTTTTTTCGACTATCGTAAATAGCAATAGCAAACTTACCATCCAAATAGCCAACAAAGCTCTTACCCCACTTTAAGTATGCATTTAAAATTACCTCACTGTCACAAGCAGAATGAAAGATAAAGTCAGGAGATAATTTCTGCCTTAATTCATGGTGATTGTAAATTTCTCCATTAAATATGGTGGCCACTTTTTTATCCTGGCTTTGGAAAGGTTGTTTTCCAGACGCCTCATCAACAATTCCTAATCGATGCATCCCTAGGGCAGTTTCATGGGTAATAAGCATTTCATATCTATACTTTTCTTCCCCTCTATGGGCGATAGGATCTAATAATTGCCTTAACTCACTTTCATTGGGAGTATTTCCTAGTATTCCTGCAATTCCACACATATTTTATATACTTTCTTTTGTTAGGCTAAAGCTCTCAAATTTGACCATTGCTGAATCTCTATATCTTGTAAAGCTCTTACAATTGCTTCAGCAATAATAGTATTCGGATCAATAAATTGAAGATCAGGTTCTTTTTCGAGATAGGGAAGAACCAAGGGTAATTCTGTACATCCAAAAATAATCTGAGCACATCCTTTATTTTTTAATTCTTTTATAGCCTCTCTTACAATAAGGCTTGGATTTGGAATATTTTCCTCTAGGAGAATGCACTTATGAGGATGGTTTTTTAATATATTAATTTGTTCTAAATTAATCTTCGAAATATGATTTGTGTTTTCTAAATGCAGCTTTTGGCGATGCAAATCTGTTCCAGCTTTGATAAGGTATATGGCTTCCATAACCAAATTTTGTGTAGGCCCCCCAAGAGTCACCGTCTCAATTCCGTACCTAGCCAATAAATTATGATATAATTTTTTTTCTAAGGTTGCTTTTGTGGAAATAAGGCCTACTTTGCAACAGTTTGGAAAGGTAGTACGGAGGTATTCAGCTGTCTTTTCGATAATGCTTATAATTGGAATTTCCGTTTTTTCTCTTAGAATTGGCAAATGCATATGCGCTGTATTACAGGCGAGCAGTATAAGATCAACGCTCAAAGCTGAAATAGAAGTAATATATTTAACATATTGAGTTAAAGGGTCAGGCCGACCAAAAAAAACTGAATCACTTCTATCGTATGTTTCGGAATAATTAAACACAACAAGATTAAAGTAATCTTGATCAGTTAATGGGCTTGCAAGCTTCTGTGTCGCAGATAGAATTTTCTTTTCTATATCTAATGTAGCTAATGGTCCAGAGCCCCCGATAATCCCAATAGTAGGCTTCATATTATCTTTCTCTATCTTTTTTCCTAATTATTAAAATCGGTGATTAAATATCAAACGTCAAGCATGATTTCCGGCTGACAACAACCAAGCTTGCCGGAAAATCTCAGCAAGATTCAGTATAGACTCTCATTCAACGGGGTAAAGAAACTGATCCCGTCTTTGTTGCCGAAGGTGTTGAAACAGCCTTCTCTATTAAAGCAGGAGTAAAAGGTAAGATTGTGGCTTCTATGAGAGTGCATAATATTTCCAACTATCAGGCTTCCGAGAAGAATCTCATCTTCTGTGCTGATAATGGGGAACATAAGGTAAATTCTCAAACACAGGAGATCCTCGAAAAGTCTAGGAAGCGCTTGAATCTAACGATCACTCTGTTATTATCATTAAACCCATCCATCCAGGTGATGTTTTTAATGATTCTGAAGAAAGAGGGTGTTAAAAGCATTCAGAACTATGTAAAAGAGTACATTAATTTCACTGCTCAAAAAGCAATCCAAAACCTTAAAGAATCCGGAGCGGATAGAAAACCTTGCCTTTCTATCAAAAATATGCCGACTTCAAGCTAAAGGCATAAAAACCTTTGAAGGATCAATAACTTGAATAAAACACTTGAGGGTTAAACAGATCTAAAATAACTTTAACTGCGTGGATAGGAAGGGATATTCCCTAAAGACTGAAGAAAAAAGCTCAGGGTTAAGTAGATCATTAATGAAGCTGGGAAAAGTTGAATCAAAGAAATAATAAGAAAGAGATGACAATATAGGTCAAGATTTTCATAGTTTTTATGGAAAAATACTTTTTCCGTAAAGAGAGAAACCTCAGTACCAACTTATTCATCAGCTTCATACAGGATTGACATTATAATAAACAGATATGGATAAAGTTAATATTTTTATGACGAAAACTTGCAAAGTAAAACTAGTAGAGAATCAAACAATTGACCCCAAAGGAGTACATATTTGGTTAGCTTCTTTGATTGAAAACGAAAGGGATATTCTTCTTTATCAATCAGTGCTCTCTCAAAAAGAGCTGGCAAGAGCAAGCAATTATAAATTTTCTAAAGATCAAAGACGCTATATCTTATCTAGAGGAATTTTAAGATGTTTATTATCAAGGTATTTAGGACAAAAACCACAAGATATTAACATACTTTATAGCCCATGGGGGAAGCCTCACTTGCTTCAAGACTTTCATTTGTATTTTAATGTCTCGCACTCAAAAGACTATGTAATTTATGCTTTGTCATCAAAATATGAAGTAGGAATTGATATAGAATATATAGATCCGACTATTGATATAGATTGTATAATTCCCACTATCCTATCTTCTCCACAAGAATTTACCTATTGGCAAATGATTAAGGAAAAAGAAAAAATAAATTCTTTTTTTAAACTTTGGGTGTGTAAAGAAGCCTATTTAAAAGCATGTGGAAAGGGATGGCTTGATAAGAAATATCACCTCCCAATTCAGACCATAGAACGCCTGCAGAAAGAACAAAGAGGAGATTTATTAACTCATAAGATGAATCCTTATATAATTGAACCTTTATCTGGATATGCTGCAGCTTTATTTGTGAAAGGGTCTAAAAATGTATTTCCTTCACATTATGTTTGGAATTCTAATACTAATTAGCGATCGATAGATGAGTTTAAAATCCATTCCCATCCAGTAATTGATTTTAAAATGCGAGGATTAGCTTCATAGAAATTACAAGCAACGACCAGCTGATCTTCAACTGTTTGTAAAGAATCAAAAACAATATTTTTAAAGAACTTTTCTCGCATATCTTCCCAGCTATTCTCACAGGGATTAAGCTCAGGACTATAAGGAGGCAATGAAATAACCCTAACATTTTCAGGTAAAGCCAAAGCTCCTTCACTATGGCAAGGAGCGCCATCATAAACTACAAGTAAAAAATAATCTGAAAACCGCTTAGAAAGGCTCCTCAAGAAATAAATTCATGCAAGAGCTATTCATAGCTGGCAAAATGAGGTATGAACTTATTCACAAAAAACTAATTTATTTTTCGCTTTTTTGCCTTTCCCACATAGTGGCATAGATTCCTTTTTTTTCAATAAGTTCTTCGTGGGATCCTTGCTCTGCAATCTGTCCAGCTTCAAGGACAATAATCTTCTTGGAATTGACGATAGATTGCAGGCGATGCGCAATAATGAGCGTCGTAACACCTTTCGTAGCGGCTTCAATATCTTGCTGGATAAGTTTTTCTGTTTTTGAGTCTAAGGAGGAAGTTGCTTCATCTAATATAAATATTTCAGGTTTTTTTAATAGGGCCCTAGCAATTCCAATTCTTTGTTTTTCGCCACCTGAAATTTTAAGTCCACGTTCACCAACCATTGTTTCATAGCCAGATGGTAATTGCTTAATAAGAGAAGTTAAATGACAAATTTCACAAACTCTATCAACTTCAATTTTTGATGCATTAGGGTTACCGTAAAGAATATTCTCATATAAAGTTGTATTAAAAAGAACGATATCTTGTGGTATAACACCAATAATTCTTTGAATCTCTTTTCGTTTAAGGTATTTAACGTCCTGAGAATCAATCAGAATCTTTCCTTTAGTTGGATCATAAAGTTGGAAGAGTAAACTGGCTATCGTTGATTTACCAGACCCTGAAAGTCCTACAATAGCTGTTCTTTCTTTTGCAAGAAGGGTAAAGCTAACATTACGTAAAATGGGCCTTTGCGTTGAATAGGAAAAAGAAACATTCTCAAATGTAATTTCTCTTGGTCCCCTCTGTAATGAAATAGCGTTAGAATCATCATGCATAATATCGTCAATTTCTAATATGGATAAAGCACTTTCAATATTAACAAATGCTTGCCAGCTGTTCCGAAAAATTAATCCAAATAAATTTAAAGGTGTTATGAATTGAATAATGTATGCGTTAATTAAGACAAAATCGCTCACATCGATATTGCCATGGAGTCCTTCATAACCTGCTAAAAACATAACAATTGTTAGACCAATACCAATGGTAAGGAGTTGTAAAACTCTTACTAATTCGGAATGAATAAAGGCCTTTGAAATTAATTTTTCTCGTGTGCCAAGTATCTTATTGCAGCGGTTATATTCATACTCCTCATTGTTAAAATACTTTACAGTAGTATTATTTAAGAGGATGTCTAAAATAGTTGAGCTGGATTGCGCGTGTACCTTATTGCTTTTAGCTCGGGCAACGAGAGACCATTGATTCCCTTTGATACTAATAACTGTAAATGCTATGAACATTGTTAAAAGGATAAAGCCATACCAAAAGCCATAGAGTTTCCAAAGAATAAAAGTAGCAAGTAAAAGCTCAATAATAGTTGGTATGATTAAAAAAAGTAGCCCAAAAAAAGTATCAATAAGATTATTTTGAACTTTTTCAATGGCGCTTGTAATCATACCAGTTTTACGGTTAAGGTGAAAGTTCGCTGATAAGCGGAGAAGATGAGAAAAGATATCTAAACAAAGATTTTTTACCGCTCTTTCCCCAATTGGCCACATTAAAATGCCTCGAAGGTTAACCATAACTTGATTTAGAAACCATCCTGCACCATAGATAAGAACAAGGAAAAACATTATTTGATAACTCTGAGCCTCAGCATTAGAGAGAACATTAATAAGCCACTTTAGTATTAAGGGGACCCCAAGTCCTAAACATATAGAGGCTACAATGGAAAAAAATGCAACTCCCCATTTGAGTTTGGTAGAAAAATCATCTCCAATCAAATACGGAATAAGCATTTTAACATAATCTGGGTAATTTCTTGTGTTATCAAAATTTTGAGTGTTCGCTCTTGTCATGTTCACACCGATCAAGTTATTGTCCAATTTTGAGTAAAAGGATTTAGATTTTTCATTTTGGCTCTCTTCTTTTGAAATAAAGTCATCTAAAATTTAAGCCCTTTCTTCTGACTTCTCAACCCACTCTCCTAAAAGTGAGGGCAATAAACAATTTAACAAATAGAAAGGATACGTTAAAGCTTCACAATGAAAATATTCGATGTAGGTCCCCGTTAAAAAAGCGCAGACACCTCGCAAAAAGGAAGCATGATAAAATTTTCCAAATCTAACTTTGGATAACGTATGATACAGCCTGGCCTATTGATATGGATTAGCTAAGAAATGCACTCTTGGTTATATTGTGAACCATAGTGCAACACAGTCGACTCGTCCTTATCAGTTCCTCATTTACCTTAAATATCTCCTATAAGTTTTATAAATGAGTTTTTCAGACTCATGACTATCTGGATCTAAAATTATTTCTTGAGAATTTAACAGTTCATCAACGACTCTACTGTAAATTTGTTCAAGCTCTACTGCTTGTTTATATGGAATTGTTGTAAATGCAACACGCGAATAAAGAGAAAAATATTCTGACGGAAACAATAGATTCATTTTTCTTTCAATTTTTTTTCTCAATAGAAAATTCGAGTCAGTTACCAGATGTCTGATTTCATTAAAATGGTTTTCAGAAAGATCAGCAATAGCATTAAGATTTTTTAATCTCTTTTCTTGAAACTCAGTAAATGAAGTTAACAAATTATCTGGGTTCTCCTCCATACACTTGCACAGAATTTCACAGTCTTCAAATCCAGCATTAGCACCTTGTCCATAAGAAGGCCATATACCATGTGCTGCATCCCCTATTAGAAGTATCTTATCTTCAATATGCCAAGGAGAACATCGAACAGTCATCATAGGAATTTCGGGATTGTGGAAAAACTCATCAACAAGATTTGGAAGCAATGGTATAGTATCAGAAAAGAGTTTTCTAAAGTGATATAGCACCTCTGGTTCCGAATTTAGCTTTCTAAAAGAAACATTATTGCCATCAAACGGTAGTTGTAATGTACAAGTTAAGCTACCGTCACGATTCGGAAATGCAATAATCATAAATTCATTGCGCGGCCATATATGAAGATGGTTTTTCTCGAGTTTGTACTCTTTTGCTTGCTTAGCTGGAATAGTAAGTTCCTTATTAACGTGCTTAGAATAATACTGGGAATAGTTAAATCCAAAGTTGCGCTGCATTTGACTCCGAATTGCCGAGTAAACACCATCTGCAGCTATCAACGTTGTGAATGGCCGCTCATTCTGCTTTTGATTTTCATCAATAAAAGAAATACATGATCGTGATAAATCGTACCCTACACATTTCAGCCCAAATTCAATTGATACTCCTGAGGTTTTTTGAGCTACAGAAAGCAAAAGTGTGTTTAATTCTTGCCTTGATATAGAGTAAAGCGCTTCTCCGTAATTACCATACGGTTGGATTTCGATTTGAGATTCACTTAAATGAAGGCAACGACCATACACTGGAACCCATAATTTTTGAACTTCATCCCCAAGTCCTGCTTTTTCAAGAGCACTGACTCCTCTCTTACAGAGAGTTAAGTTAATTGATTTTCCATGCTTCACAAAAGTTCGTCTGGGATCTTTGTTTCTTTCGTATATTTGAACTGAATAACCTTGTCTACCCAAAAGAATGCCAAGCAATGTCCCAGTTAATCCCGCCCCAATTATAGTGATATTTTTCAAACAAGCCTCCTTAGACGTTTATCTATTACAGAACTTAAAAGTTTTCGAAGGTTTTGTTGCGATTGAGAATCAACATTCATAATAGATTAACTGTTTTATTATATATTTTTATATGTAAGTGACCAATGACGGTCTGAGGTTTGCTTGATTTCAGCATTTGAAAGTTTTGCAGTTTCCACATTTCCTTTTACTTCATCCAACGTTAAAGCGGCGTGAAGAGAGTTTCGAAATAATATTCTTTGATAATCACTAACATCATGGGCATATTTGGTGACTAAGTGCTCAAGCTCGGGCAAGCTTTTTGGTCTGAGGAGATCCTTAAAGTAAATAACTCCTCCCTTGCTTACTAATCGTTTAGCTTCAACAAATAACTCAATAGGATTATGAATATGATGAACACAACTATTTGATATAACAATATCAAAACTTTCTTGTTCTAACATTGTATGCTTAATATCTTTTTTCTTTATTATAATTCTATCTACTACATTTGCATTTTTAATATGTTCCTGTGCTATCGCAATCATATTTTCGGCTAACTCTACAGCGGTTATTCTAAGTTGTGGTCTTTTTAATGCAAATAATATAGGAATATGAGCAGGCCCAGAGCCAAGATCAACTAGCCTAATTGCACTAATTGGTGATAAGTTAAGCACTTCTTCTACAAAAGCTATATTTACATCATTGTTTGGAATCGAATTGTATTCGATTGCATCTTCTTCTGTATCCATTACTTCTGGTTCTAATATTCTAGCTAACATAAAAGTTCCTGTGCTATATTCAAAAAACTTAAATAATAGATTTTATGATTCTTCATTTTCTTTTTCCATGTATTCATAGCTGATTTTTTATTTTTGCTTCGGCATACTTTATCTTACACCTTGGACAAACAGTAGACTAAAAATGGATAGCATTTATTTATTAAGTTCAGCCATTTGCTTTCTTAAGCTGAGAGGTCTCATATCCGTCCAAACTTCTTCTATATATGCAAGACACTCTTCTTTTGTGCGTTCTTTGCCTACTGTCTTCCAACCAAGGGGGACTGGTTTGTAACTTGGCCATAAAGAATATTGTTCTTCGTGATTTACAAGAACTAAGTACATTTCTTGGGGTTCACCTGTTACTTGTGATTCATATTGAGACATATTATTCCTTCATATAGTTAAGTTAATAAGTAGATGGAATGACAAATAGTTTATTTTAAAAGCTCTAAGCATCCCATCCCTTTCTTTGTAGACAGATCAATTTCAGCAATGCAGCGTACTTTATGGTAATTTAATTCACACGTTCCAACCACATAAATGTTGCCAGTTCCCTTAGTAAAATCAGCCTTCTTGAGATCAGTTGAATCTGTATCAACGTTAATACCTAATTCTGTACCACCCTTCGTTTCAGGAAAAGTAATAAAAACAAATTTCATGTCTAGTAACCTTTCCTTGAGCTCTTCTAAAGTATTAGTTCGTGATTCGAACTCTACAGGCTGGTTGACTGATAGCCTCTCCACTAAATGATCCATATTTCTATTCTCTTAATATGTTAACAATTTCAGTAACACACCTATCATATTTAGTTTCAATTGACTAGTAATTAAATTCAGAAATTCCTGTTGGAAAGTTTTCTGAATGGTGATTAGCAGAGTCACAATCTGACAATGATATGTCACACCTTCTATCAGGATGCTTCTCCATACAGCAATTGCCATAATGTAAATATGAGAGGAAAAAATTTCAGGCCAACATCCACACAAATTAGGTAAGCATCCCCAAATAAGTGAAACTGCCCTAAAATCTTATTCCGTTGAAGCATGAGAAAAAGATCGTGAAAAGCTCTTGCTGCACTCCATCATAACGTCTAGACGCTCAATCATATAGGTATCTAAGAAAGCAAAGCAATGCTTAATATTTTTCGTGATGATGCCTAATCCGTTGCGAACACTATGGCCGGATTAATTAATCATGGAAGGTATATGGCCTTTGGGGAAAATCACAGATCCATACAGAAAAAACCTGTATTTCAACATTTCTCACTCAAAAGAGTATGTCTTATATACTATGATGCAGAATTATGAAGTAGGAATAGATTCGGAGTATATAAGCTACAAGCGCTTATTGTGTTTTCTCCCAAGAGTTAAGTGGCTGGAAAAGTGCTAATCCAAAAGATAAGGTAAATAATTTCTTCAAATACTGGACATGTAAAGAAGCTCTTTTAAAGACGTCTGGGAAGAGATGCCTGAGTGGTTACTTCGCTCTATTTGAGATGTTGGGTGATATTAATAGGGTCAAAAACGGCATTAAAATAAATGAAAAGACGGAGTTTCCTCATTATTTTGAGGCTATCCTTGGATATGCAAGGCCGCTATTTAAAGTCCTTTTCTACAACCTCGTTATTATGCATGGGACTTTATATGATCATGAAGGAAGGATCTTGCCTTTGAAAACATAGAGTATAAAATTTTAACGGAAAAAGGTACCATTAAAGTATAGACTAATAAATTTGATGATCTGATAGAAAGTAATATTTTTTTAGCTACGGAAATTGAGGATGAACCATGACAAGGGAGAAATCTATCTATGTGATCCTTTGTGTTATGTTTTCTGTCCTTACCGTTGTTAGGTATAGGATCTATCAAAAATTTATATTTTTACCTATTTTGTGTTTTCATGCTTTTGAACTTTCTGTAGGTGCTATTTTATACCCCCCTCACTTTTCTCCTCACAGACCTAATCACTGAATTTTATGGGAAAGAAAAGACCAATTTCTGTGTAAGGGTTTGAATTTCTATGAATATCTTTGTGGCTTGTATTATTATGTCTATAGATTAGCTTGAGGCGTCATCCTGGCCAAAAGTTGGGCGCCTCTAAAAACCTCTGACGAAGAATGTTGGAGATGATATACTCGCGGGATCAATAAATGAGAGGG
>MKUL01000013.1:0-2699 GCA_001897795.1 Alphaproteobacteria bacterium 41-28
CTTAAAATTAAATTTGATCGCTTTTTAAAACTCGCCTTTCCAGCTTTAGCATCCACTCAACAATGCCTTGCGAGGCTCTAAAAGAGTCGAAGCAATCTAAGACTACGTATTGAAAAGGAATTATCCTTCATAAATTGTTTCACGTGAAACAATTTATGTATTGGCAATAGATTGCTTCGTCGTTACACTCCTCCCAATCTTTAGCCCCGGCCTTGAGCCGGGGGACGATTTTGGGAAAGCCCTCATGAATGTTTCACGTGAAACAATGGAGCGTTTGAAGACCTTTCAACGTCTTCTCGAGGAATGGCAACAAAAAGTCAACCTCGTGTCATCATCGACTCTTCCTCACCTATGGGATCGCCATTTTAAAGATTCTCTTCAATTACTTTCTTATCTCCCCAAACAAAATGCCTCTCTTCTCGATTTGGGAAGTGGTGCTGGGTTTCCAGGTCTAGTCCTAGCGATAGCTGGTCCACAAAACTTGACGGTGACGCTTGTCGAATCTGATTTAAAAAAGTGCCTCTTTTTGGAAAATGTTTCACGTGAAACAATTGCTCATGTGACCATAATAAGAGAGCGGATTGAATCTCTAAGCGAGGGCGTAAAAGCAGATGTCATCACGGCACGTGGGCTTGCTCCTCTTCCTGTTCTTTTGGAATATTCTGTTCCCCTCATGAGAACAAACGCGATCTGTCTTTTTTTAAAGGGAAAAGAAGTTGAAAAGGAAATTCTTGATGCCCAAAAAAAGTGGGAATTTGACCTTGAAATTTTTCCGAGTTTGACTGATTCTAAGGGCAGAATATTAAAAATCAAACATCCGAAGAGGATTCACCCCAATGCCTAAAATTATAGCGGTTGTAAATCAAAAGGGCGGTGTTGGAAAAACAACTACAACATTAAACTTAGCCACGGCTTTCTCAACAATCGGGAAAAAAATACTTGTGATTGATTTTGATCCTCAAGGAAATGCAACAACGGGACTTGGGATTACAGACAAAAAGAAAATTATAGGAAGTTACGAAACGTTGATTGGGGAAATCCGATTCGACGAAGGATATCAAAAAACGTCCATACCGAATCTTTTTTTAATGCCTGCCAGTCTTCATCTTTCTGGAGCAGAAATTGAACTTGTTGGGTTGAAGGACAGGGAAAAACTTCTGGCCAAAGCCCTTGAAGGGATAAGAACTTTCGATTTTATCTTTATCGATTGTCCCCCCTCATTGGGACTTTTAACTTTGAATGCTCTTGTTGCGGCTGATGAAGTTCTCATTCCTCTCCAATGTGAATTTTATGCTCTGGAAGGTTTGAGCCAAATTCTCTTTACAATCGCACAAGTTCGTAAAAACCTGAATCCGCGCCTTGACCTTCAAGGGATTATTTTAACCATGTTTGATATTCGTAGCAATTTATGTATGCAAGTTGCAAATGACGTACGAACCCATTTAAAAGATAAGGTCTACGAGACTCAGATTCCTCGAAATGTTCGACTTGCAGAAGCTCCTTCTTTTGGAAAACCTGCTGTTGTCTATGATTTTAAATGTCTCGGATCTCAAGCCTATCTCCAATTAGCAAAAGAAATTTTAGATCGGGAAGGAAAGCTAGCTGCATGATTGAAAATAGAAAACAAGCTTTAGGCCGAGGGCTTTCAGCCCTTTTCGACCCTTCTGATGGAGGAGATACAGAAAGGGGCTCGTCTCCTCTTTCAATCCTTCCTATGGAATCGATTCTTCCGGGTCGATTCCAACCTCGCCATCATTTTTCAGAAGAGGAGCTTCTCTCTTTAGCAACTTCCATTCGAGAAAAAGGGGTTTTACAACCGATTTTAGTTCGTGTGCATCCTGAAGATAGGGGAAAATATGAAATTGTTGCTGGTGAGCGGCGATGGAGGGCTGCGAAAAAAGCCGAGCTGGACCACATTCCTGCCCTTATTAAAGAATTTTCAGACGTTGAAGCTCTAGAGGTTGGGCTTTTAGAAAACATTCAACGTCAAGACTTAAACCCCATTGAGGAAGCGGAAGGGTATCGTCGGTTAGCCGAGGAATTCAACCATACTCAAGAATCTCTATCACGTATTTTGGGGAAAAGCCGCAGTCATATAGCAAATTCCCTCAGACTCTTAACGTTGCCAAAGAAAGTAAAAGATTGCTTAAATGAGGGAAAACTTTCAGCTGGACACGGACGAGCGCTGGTAGGGACTGAAGATCCAGAATTCTTAGCGGAAATGATCATTGAAAGGAATCTTAACGTTCGTCAAACAGAAATCCTTTCGAAAAAAAAGCTGAGGAGAGGGGATCAGGTTCACGCACAGGGAGAATCGGACCCGGAAAAGGAAGTTTTAAAGAAACATCTTTCAGATCTGTTAGGTGTAGCCGTTGATTTGGACCTTAAAGGGATGGGGGGAAAGATTGTGATCCCCTTTAAAAACCCTACTGAACTGGATGAAATTATAAAGAAATTCAATGTCCTAACACAACTCCTACCTGCAAAATATCCGGAGTTTAAAATATACTAAGTGTATGAATTGATGGTGGTTATAATCTAAATTGTTTCACGTGAAACAATTTTTGGTAGGAAAGAGATTGCTTCGGCTCTTACAGAGCCTCGCAATGACGGGTTGGGGCTTAGAAAGAGTTTATCACACATTCGTCATTGCGAGGTCGGTAGCCCGAAGCAATCTCTTTTTTGTTCAACGAGATTGC
>MKUL01000013.1:2746-203782 GCA_001897795.1 Alphaproteobacteria bacterium 41-28
CTTCGCCGATAATTGGGAAACGGCACACCATTCAAGGAACGACAAATGAAACGACCAGCAATCTATATGATGACAAATAAGCCAAATGGAACTCTATACATAGGAGTGACTTCTCATTTGATCCAACGCGTATTTCAACATAAAAACGGAATTACTCCAGGATTTACAGATCGCTATAACTGTAAAAAACTTGTTTACTATGAGTTTTTTGATGATATGGAAAATGCTATTTTGCGCGAAAAGAAACTGAAAGGCGGGCCTCGAAAACAAAAAGTAAGACTCATTGAATCGATTAATCCTGAATGGATTGATTTATATGAGCCAATTTGTACCTAAAAGTCGTCGTTTGAAACGTCAAAAGTCTTATGGAAATCCGGAAGTCAGTCCTAAACGAGATTGCTTCGTCCCCCCGGTTCCACGGGGGTCCTCGCAATGACGCAAAATTTATTTATAAATATTTTATTTATTATTAATATGTCTTTAATTATATTATGAGATAATAGACGTAATGGTGGAGTATTTATTGTCAATATAAAAGGAGTACGAGAAATGTCACGGTTTTTATACATGGCACTTATTATAGGAGCCCTGGGGAGCTTTTCACAAGCAAATGCATGTTTTTTCCAAATGAACTCATTATACTGTGGCGATGCAATGTATGGCGGTTATCCAATGTACAGCGGATATTCAGTCTACAATGGTTATCCGATGTTTAGTGGATTTCCAATGTATAGTGAATTTCCCTTTTATAGTGGGGTCATGATGGGAGGAGTTTCCTTTCCGATGTTTGACGGAATTTCCAGCCCCATCCCTGTCTATATGATTGATCAGTATGATGTTGCTCTTCGCCATCCCGAATCTTCAGTGATAGGGTATTAAAGAGAGTTCTTTAAGAAGGACTAGATTGCTTTGTCGTTCCACTCCTCGCAATGACGGTTGGGGGTTAGCAAACCATAGTTTCCCCACTCCGTCATTGCGAGGCTCTATAAGAGCCGAAGCAATCTCGTGACACAGAAATACCCCTTACAAATTGTTTCACGTGAAACAATTTTTATGTCGGAAGGAGATTGCATCGCCCCTTTGGGGCTCGCAATGACGGTTTGAGTGAATACCTACTAACCCAAAATTGTCATTGCGAGGGCGGAAGCCCGAAGCAATCTACTTAACGTAAGAAAAAGATTGCTTCGGTTCCTAGGGAACCTCGCAATGACGGATCGAGGGAGATCCACCCAAAAATGTTTCACGTGAAACAATTTTTATATCGGAAGGAGATTGCTTCGCCCTTCGGGGCTCGCAATGACGAACCCCGACTAACAGTCATTGCGATCACGCCGTCGCGCGAAGCGCTAAGGCGGAGAAGCAATCTCGTGACACAGAACCATCCTTTACAAATTGTTTCACGTGAAACAATTTGTGTATCGGCAAGAGGTTGCTTCATCCCCCCGTTTTCACGGGGATCCTCGCAATCTTTAGCCCGGTCCCCGATCTCCCCGATTAAATCGGGGACCTGGATGATCCGGGGGACGGTGCAAAAACGCTAACAACTTATTCTGCATTTGAGAATAGGTTAACCCCAAAAACTTCACCTGTCGTTCAAGATCAAGCAACGTTTCTAAAAAAACGCGAACCTCTCCCGGGTGCCAAAGCGAAAGGGCTGTTTGATAAAGCGGTTGATCTTTAAAAAAAACAGGAAAGGTGAGGGTTTGCCAAGAAATGGGTTTTGAGGTTCCTTTAAAAGGCATGAGCTCAAAAACGGTTTGAAATGAACGACTTAAATTTCTAAGGAACGGGATAGAATCGAAGGAAGTTACACTTGAAAAGAAAAGTGCTGCCTTTTCCCTATCCTTTAAAAGAAAAGCATGAATGAGAGGGGTGAGCTCCTCGGAAGATGAGGAGGCTTCCAAGAAGAATCCATACTGGGTTTCGGGAACATCACCATACAGCTTAATTTTTTCCAGGACGCTTAAAAGGCCCATATAATCGTTTTGGTAAGCTTTGAAGAGAATCCCTTTAAAGGATACCGGAAGATTCATTTCCCCCACTAAAAACTCAAATTCTGAGGTCGTTAGTGGAGAAGCGTAAGCCGCAATGGCGAGAGAGATAGAGGATTGACTAAAAGTTGCTACAAGCTTTGATTGGGCACGTGCTTTTTCAGAGGTCAAAATGTAAAGGCCATTCTTCATCTGATCCATAGTCTTTAAAATTTTATCCGTCACTTGAGAAACCAGGGTCAAAGAGGGCGTATGCGTCTGATCCTCGAAAAGAGAGGGTTGAGAGGAGGAATTTGTTATTAAATCTTCTTCTGTTTTGATGTGGAGAGAAGAGACAAGTTTTTTTCGAAGAAAGGAAATGGTTCTTTCAAAGACAATCGGATCATTACCAAATATAAAAAATACATTATATTTGTGTAGAGGGGTTTGAAAAAGCGAAGGAAAGTTAATTTTCATGTAACCACACATCCGTCCACTTACCCGGTGTCATCCTTGGCAAAAAATGCTTTGTTTTCCAAAGGAAAACATTAGCATTTCTTGTCCGAGGATCTCTGTGGCAATAAGATCCTCGGCCAAGAAAAGGTAAGATTTTTCGAAGAAAAATCAACCTTTTCTTGCCAAGGATGACACAGGTGAGTAAATAGTTAATTTTCATTCATGGGTATCTATATAAGTTGTTATAAGGAGCATGATTTTTTCAGCTAAAAGACGTGTTGCTTCTTTCTTTGCATACTCCTCGGCAACCAGATCGGCATAATAATTCTGATTTAAGATCGAAAAAGAGTTAATGGCTTTTGCCGAATGCTTATAAACAATAGCATTTGTTTTTGCATCCTTCAAAATAAAGGCGGCGGTTAAGATGGCTTCACTTCGACTTGTGGTTTCATCCTTGTTCACCCCAATACTCCGAATGACATCGGTTAGAATAATTTCAAGAAGGTATTGTGGGTGGGCTGGTGTTCCTTCTGGCGTTAAAAGATCGACAAGATAATTTCTTAAAATTTGTCCATCACGATTTGAAATTGTCGCAATTTTAATGGGGTACGCTATAGTTGAGCATCCCTGATGGGGCGTATAGAGGGGACGAAACCCACAGGCTGTGAGGAGAAAACAGAGACTTAGGGACGTTATGAGCGACGCAACACAAAAAGGTGCTGAAGTCATCAATGAACTTAATTTTCTGGATCGCCACGCCCTGTTCCCCGCTTTCGCGGGGACGGGCTCGCGAAGACGAAATCGGGAAATATCCTCAACTCGTCTTTGCGAGGAGCTTTGCTTCGAAGCAATCCAGTCTTTCTTACTTAAGTTTATTAAAAGCTTATAAAACCACATTTGCAATCTTTCCTGGGATGTAGATAAATTTCTTTACTGGGCTATCTTGAACCTGAGCCGTAACGAAGGGCAAGTCCAAAATAAGGGCTTTGGCTTCATCTACACTTAAATCAGGAGAAATGACAAGTGTTCCCCGTAGCTTCCCATTGACTTGAATCGCAAGAGTCACCTCTTCCTCTCTTAGAAATGCAGGATCTGCTTGTGGCCAAGGTTGATTCACAACAAAAGGGGGATGGCCCAATTCTGCCCATAAGGTTTCAGCGAGATGGGGAAGAGCAGGGGAGATCAAAAGAACAAGGGTGTGGAAAGCCTCATGAAGAGTCCAAAATTCGGAGGCGTCGTTTGGAATAAATTCTTCAAGAGCATTCGTAAACTCCCTTAAATGGGCCACATAGCGGTTATAATGGAATCGCTCAATATCTTGCGTGACAAGGGAAATTGTCTTGTGGGTGAGTTTACGAATTTCGAGGGCGTTGTCTGTAAAAGTGAGGGGCACATCATCTGCTTTTACGGTTCTTAAATCGGATAAATGAGATGTCACAAGACGCCACACTTTATTGATATAACGCCAGCTTCCTTCAATGCCTGCTTCGGTCCATTCAAAATCTCTCTCGGGTGGGCTATCTGACAACATGAAGAGGCGTATCGTATCAGCTCCATACTCTTCCACAATTTTAGCGGCTGGCACGACATTGCACTTGGATTTGCTCATTTTTTCTGAACGCCCAACCTTGACTGGGGTTCCATCTGCGATTTTTACGAGTTGACCATCGCGCCTTTCTACCTGATTGGGATAAAGCCAAGAGCCTGCCTGATCGCGATAGGTTTCATGGCAGACCATTCCTTGGGTAAGAAGATTTTTAAAAGGCTCAGAAATGTTCCAATAGCCACACTCCCTTAAAGCTTTCGTAAAAAAGCGGGCGTACAAAAGATGAAGAATCGCATGTTCAATACCCCCAATATATTGATCCACTGGCAGCCAGAACTCGGCTTCTTTCCTCTCAAAAGGTTGAGCAGAATGTGGGGAGCAATAACGAGCGAAATACCATGAAGAATCCATAAATGTATCGAATGTATCCGTTTCACGCTCGGAAGGATGCCCGCAAACAGGGCAATCAACGTACTTCCATGTCGGGTGTGAATCTAAAGGATTGCCAGGTTGATCAAAGGTGACGTCTTCAGGCAATGTGACAGGGAGTTGATCCTCAGGAACAGGCACAATTCCACAATGGGTACAATGGATGATAGGGATGGGGGCCCCCCAATAGCGTTGACGTGAAACTCCCCAATCTCTTAGTTTGTAGCTGATTTGTGCTGTTCCAAGTTTTTTTGTCACAAGACGATGTATAACTTCCTTTTTTGCCTCCTCAACAGTGAGGCCATTGAGAAATTCTGAATTGATGAGAAGGCCCTCACCACCATAAGGAAGAGGTCCTTCCTGAGGGTCCTTAATAACAGGAAGAATGGGAAGCTTATATTTGACGGCAAATTCGTAATCGCGTTCATCATGGGCGGGGCATCCGAAAATCACACCTGTTCCATAATCTATGAGGACAAAGTTGGCAACATAAAGGGGAAGCGTGTGATTTTTCAGAAAGGGATGTCTAACGGTCAAGCCCGTGTTAAAGCCTTTCTTTTCTGCGGTCTCAACGTCTTTCTGACTTGTGCCTAAGGCGCGGCATTCTGTGATAAAGGTATGAAGGGCAGGAGCTGTTTTTGCAAGCTCTTCAACAAAAGGGTGGTCCGGAGAAATGCCAATGAAAGAAGCCCCAAAAATCGTGTCAGGACGGGTTGTAAAAACCTCTAGAACCTCTTCTTTTTCAATGAGGGGAAAGTGGATGAGAGCTCCTTTTGAGCGACCAATCCAATTCGCTTGCATGGTTTTTACTTGTTCTGGCCAATGATCCAAATGGGTGAGATCATCAAGAAGCTCTTGAGCAAAATCTGTAATTTTTAAAAACCATTGGGAAAGTTTACGACGTTCAACGGGGGCACCTGAACGCCAGCCTTTTCCATCGATAACTTGTTCATTTGCTAAAACCGTTCCTTCGACGGGATCCCAATTCACAAAGGATTCTTTTCGATAGGCAATCCCTTGCTTTAAAAAATCTAAAAAGATTTTTTGTTCATGCCTATAATAATCAGGTGAACAGGTTAAAATTTCTCGACTCCAATCATAGGAAATTCCTAAAGATTGGATTTCTTCTTTCATAAAACGAACATTCTCAAGAGTCCATACTTTAGGATGAACGCCGTGTTGGATCGCGGCATTTTCAGCAGGTAATCCAAAAGCATCCCATCCCATAGGGTGGAGAATGGAATATCCTGAGGCACGTTTGTATCTTGCAATTACATCTCCAAAAGTATAATTACGCACGTGACCCATGTGGAGACGGCCAGAGGGATAGGGAAGCATCTCAAGCACGTAATATTTAGGCGTTTTTTCTTTTGTTTGGTAAACGAGGGCTTCAGCCCACGCCTTTTGCCATTTGGCTTCATATTCGCGAAAATTATACCTTGTGCTCATGAGGCTCTCTATCGTTTTGTTGTTTTGGTACGGAAATGACGAGCCCTAGCCAAGATCGTATTCTCTAGATCCAGGATTGTTTGGGGGTCAACAGACTTATCAACCCATTGACCAGCATTATCCCGTTCTTGACGGAAGATACTGACTTTAATTCCATCCGAACGGAGTTGTCGATCGAGAATAAAGATATTCATTTTGAGTCGTTCCTGAGGACTTTGAGGAGGAGAATACCAATCCGTAATGATGACTCCTCCGAAAGGATCAGCTGAAGCAATGGGCATGAATGAAATCGTATCAAGGGTTGCACGCCACAAATGGCTGTTAACACCCAGGCCCGTATCTTCTGTTTCACGTTTTTTCGGTCCGCCAAAATGTAGAGTTTCCTCTCCTAAGAATTTCCCCAAACCCTTGTTTTGAATGTCGTCTGGATGACTCGGAGCAAGTTCTTCTTGTGCATAGTCAGAAGCACATCCAAAAAGAGTCAATGCTAAAAATAAAACCGAAAAAAACCTTAACATCCTACTTCACCTTTCATTTATAAACTTCATGGGCTTGTACCCATGAAGTCTTTCGTGATTTCACCCGCCGAAGCATTATCCGTCTTCGCCAAGGCTACGACGGATACCCGCCCACTTCCAGCCCTAAACTTACGCATAAATCGCGTAGGCGGGTAAATTTTTTTATGGTATGCGCTTTGATAAGGGGGGCGTCAAGGGGATAAAAGTATGTTTTTCTGGATTGCTTTGGTACCCAGGGAACCTCGCAATGACGAGTTGGAGGGAGGGGGCGGAACTTACCTTTCGGCGTCATTGCGAGGGCGTTAGCCCGAAGCAATCTTGTGACTCAGAGCCATCGCTCACAAATTGTTTCACGTGAAACAAATTTTGTAAGGTTTTGAGAAACCAGAACCCTTCCAGCAATTTGAATCAAGCCGCATGAGCCAACATTCGGAGTCTTCGATTCATCACTGTCATCATCGCAAAATCAACCGTTGAGGCATTCATCAAATCAGAGAGAATCGATTCAACGTCAGAGACTTGGATGACATTCTTCGAGAGTATTCCTTCTTTCGTAAAAAGGTTTTCGAAAGGCGTGCCACTCATCAGTATCTGATAGGTGAGGTTTCTTTGAGTCATGTATAATTCTTCTATAAGGGCATTTGAAGCCCCTTGCTGCCAGTGAGTTTCTCCTGAAAGAGATAGGGCTGTTTTACGAAGCCAATCAAATCCTAATTGTTGGCCTAAGGCAAAATAAACGCGGGCCACAAGGTGAATTTCGATTTTTGTTTCTTGACTCAAGATGATCATATCCGGTGCAGAAACAAGGGGGTCTAGGGCGATAAGTCTCTCACTTAAGGAAGGAGAAACCCCTAAATGTTCATTATTCCGGCACTTTTCATCATGAGCTTGGCGTTGCTGTAGCGTGAAAAAAGACGTTAATTCTTCACGTAGGATCTCAAATCCTGGTTTGAAGGTATTAATCGTTTCTCCAATATCTTTATGTTCGATCATATATCTTAAAAACCAATCTGTGAACCGTTTAACGCTCTCATAAATATTGAGCGTAAGCTCGGTTTGGAGCGTTAGGGTGAGAGACTCCATCATATCCAAATCCCGCCAAAGTGACACAAGTTCTAAAAGATTCCTCACGACCAAGTAGGCTCGTGCTACATCTGCGCCTTCAACCCCTGCTTGACGTTTCATTTCATGGACAAAGGTAATGCCCATACGGTTAACGATACTATTGGTGAAAAGCGTCGATGTAATCTCACGCCTTAAAGGATGGTCTATGATCTCCTCCCTATAGGCATGTTGAAGCCTTTCAGGGAAATAATTCAGTAGTCTCGGATGTAAAATGTCGAGATCAGGTAGCTCAGACTGAATAAGTTGATGCTTTAAAGAAAGTTTAGAATATGCCAATAAAACGGCGAGCTCGGGACGTGTTAGTCCTTGCTTATCTGCTATCCTCCGCACGATTTCCGTCTCATCAGGAAGGGCTTCGAGAGCACGATTTAACTGCCCTTCACTTTCTAAATCTCGCATTAATCGTGCTTGCTCATCTAAAAGGTTAATGCCTTGGCTTCTAGCGAAGCTAATCACTTGATTTTGCCAAAAATTATCCTTCAAAACGAGACGTGATACATCATCTGTCATATGTTCAAGGAGAGCATTGCGTTTGTTTAATGTTAATCCATTTTTTAGTATCGCTTGGTGAAGAAGAATTTTAATGTTGACCTCGTGATCTGAACAGTCAACACCCGCTGAGTTGTCTATCGCATCCGTATTCAGACGACCTCCATTTTTGGCGTACTCTATACGGCCGAGTTGTGTCACTCCTAGATTGGCTCCTTCTGCAATGACCTTGGCTCGCACATCTATTCCGTTGATCCGAAGGTCATCATTAGCTCGATCACCCACTTCGATATTGGTTTCTTGGGTTGCTTTGATAAAAGTTCCAATTCCTCCAAACCATATGAGCTCAACAGGAGCTTTTAAAATATAACGAATCAATTCAGAGGGTGTCAGCTGCTCATACCGAATTCCAAAAAGAGCCTTCATTTCTGGAGTTATTGTAATGGATTTGATTTTACGATCAAAAACACCTCCTCCTTGTGAAATTAAGGCAGGGTTATAGTCTTCCCAGGTAGATTGAGGCAGATCAAAAAGACGCTTTCGCTCTTGATAACTTTTATCAGGATCAGGATTGGGATCAATGAAAATGCTCATGTGGTTGAAGGCAGCTAAGAGCTTTAAATGACGTGAAAGGAGCATCCCGTTCCCAAAGACATCTCCTGACATGTCTCCAATTCCAACAACCGTAATCTTCTCTCTATTGGCATCCATGCCCATTTCTCGAAAATGGCATTTTACAGACTCCCAGGCTCCTTTTGCTGTAATTCCCATTTTTTTGTGGTCATAACCCGTTGATCCGCCAGAGGCGAAGGCATCTCCTAACCAAAATTTATATTCGGCTGAAATATCATTGGCGTAATCCGAAAAGGTGGATGTTCCTTTATCCGCAGCGACAACTAAATACGGATCATCTTCGTCGCGTCGTACAACTCCGCGAGGAGGAACAATGGTCTGCCCCTGCATATTATCTGTAATATCTAAGAGCCCGCGAATCATGGTCTGATAGCAGGCAATAACTTCTTTCCACATAGCCTCTCTGTCTTCTCGAGCAGGCAGGTGCTTAACAACAAACCCCCCTTTCGAGCCTACAGGCACGATGACTGCATTTTTTACTGTCTGGGCTTTCATAAGCCCCAGCACCTCTGTTCGAAAATCCTCTCTTCGATCAGACCAGCGAATTCCCCCACGTGCCACTTTACCTCCGCGTAAGTGCACAGCCTCTACGCGGGTAGAATAAACGAAAATTTCATACATCGGCCGAGGCAAAGGCATTTCATCGATCGCTGAACAGTCAATTTTAAATGACACATAAGGCTTTGGGATTCCGTCTTTAAATTGATAATAATTGGTCCGGAGTGTTGAACTAATGACGTTCACAAATTTAGAGAGGATGCGGTCCTCATCCAAATTGTCCACACCTTCCATAAGTGTCTTTATTCTCTTCACGATTTCTTCTCTGGCACTCTCTCGATTTTCCTTACATTCAGGGGAAAATTGGCAAAAGAAGAGTTGAAGCATGAAGTGACAAATGTGAGGATATTTGGAAAGAACTTCTTCCATGTAAGCTTGACTGAAGGTCACTTGAAGCTGGCGAATGTATTTTGCATAGGCTCTAAAAAGTTGACATTCTCTCCATCCAAAATTGGTTCGAATGATAAGACGGTTAAAACCGTCGTTCTCGACTTCCTCACGCCAAATACGGCTAAACCCTTCCAAAAAATGATCACGAATATGATCTAAGTCGACAGGATCACCTTCTTGCGTTTGCATCTCAAAATCATGAATCCAAACTTTTCGATTGTCGCTAAGTTTAACTAAAAAAGGAATTTCGGTCAGAACCTTAAGGTTCATATTTTCCAAAACAGGCAAAACATCGGATAAGGATACGGGTTTTTCTAACGCGTAAATTTTAAATCGTAGCTTGCTTTCATCTTCTTCCTTTGTCCGGCTTAAGTAAGATCTCAAGCGCGATTTCGCAATAGCTTGTTCGATTTCAGAAATATCTATAATGGCTTCATCTGCTGTAAATCGTTCTTGATAGCCTTTACTAAAGCCTGCTCCATAACGCTCGAAGAGTTGCTGGCACCTCTCTTCTCCTGAACTCATCAAAAGGGCTTTATGTAAATGATCGCGCCAAGTTAGGGAGGCTTCGACAAGCTCGTTCTCAATGGACGGGAGGTCATAAGATAAACTTCCTTTTTGGGATAGCTTGAGCGTAAGATGAATCCGAGCAAAGGCGAGTTCACCTAACTGGGTTTGCCAATTCGTGATTTTACCTTTTAAATTTCTTTCAAGGATTTCTCCAATTTTTTGCCTAAGCTCACTATCATATCGTTCCCGAGGCACATAGACGAGACAGGATACAAACCGTTCGAACTTATCGGGACGAATAAAAAGGGTCAGACGTTGACGATTTTGAAGTTGGAGAACCGCCATTGACGTGTCAAAAAGCCAGTCCTCAGAAGCCTGAAAAAGTTCATCTCTAGGGAAAGATTCTAGAATATGTACCAGTGTCTTTCCATCATGCCAATCCTCAGAAAAACCAGACCGTGCGAGAATACGGGAGACTTTTCGTCGTAAAAGAGGGATATCACGAGCGCTTCGACTATAAGCAACTGATGTGAAAAGACCTATAAACTGATAGAGTCCTACGACATTACCTTGGTCATCAAATCGCTTAACGGTGATGGAATCCATGGGATCTCGCCTGTGAACAAGGGAAACTTGCGTTGTCTTCGTAATAAGAAGAGGATCAGGCTCGATAATATAGCGACGGTTAGTAGAGCTAAGCTCAACTCCCTCAAAAATATGGGTAATTTCCTGTTTGCGAGGATCTCTTAAAATACCCAGCCCCTCTTTGGGAATAAGGGTGCGCTTAATTGTTGTTTGCCCTGGGACAAGGGAATACTCGCAAAATCCTAAGAAAGTAAAATGGTTATCCTCAATCCACTCAAGGAAATAAAGAGTTTCTTCTAATTGACTCTTAGAAATATGGGGAGGGTGTTTCTTCAAACTTTTTATCACCGTTTGAAGGCGCTTTCGCATTTTTGTCCAATCTTCAACAGCTACCCTTGTATCCTCAAGAGCTTTTGCAACTTCTTGCTCAAGGACCTTAAGCTTTGCAGGGGAAGAAAGCTCTAGAATTTCACAATGAATAAAGGACTCATATTTTCCCTTTTCTTTTTCTGCAGTGCGCTCCGCAATAGCTTTGAGCATATGGTCTTTGTCTCGTTCAACTTGCATCACGGGGTGAATCACAAGATGGATCGAGTATCCTAAGCTATTGATAGCCCCAGTTACCGAGTCAACAAGAAAGGGCATATTTTCATTAACAATTTCTACAATGGTTTTGGGAAGGATATTGCTTTTAATTTCTCTTTTTTCTACAAAAGCGCGGATCTTAACTTGTTCTGGCGCTCGGACAAGGCTAAAATTCCACATCTCATCAACAGATGTGATTAAAGATTCGACAGAAACTTCTTCTAAGTCGTCAATAGATACATTGGTATAAAATATTTCGGCAAAAGTTTTCGCAGCCTTCCTGAGCTTGAGGGGCACTTTCAGTTTTATTCCCTTGGCAATTTGATCTAGAATTTCAAGCTTGTGTTCTTCCCGCTTGCGATCTTTTCCAGTCATGAACCCCTCTTTCAGTGTTACAGTATAGCAGTGTAACAGATGGTGAGGAGGAGCTAAAGTGCTCATGTGTTAAGAATTTATCTGCAACACAGTTATGCTGAAATTAAATAAAGTCCGACCCCGCAGCCTTCGTCGCTTCGTTTTTCTTGCTAGCTTGCCAGCCGTAGCTGCAAAGCAGCGAAGGCTGGAGCGGGCGAAGGGATTTGAACCCTCGACCCCAACCTTGGCAAGGTTGTGCTCTACCCCTGAGCTACGCCCGCATTTTAACTAATGGGGTCATCATAGCCAGGATGAACTTGTTTTCAAGAGGAAAATGTAAGATGACTCAATTTACCTCCCATAAGTGAGAGGTGAGGGGGCGTTTCTTAGCTTCAATAAGCCTTTCGTGAGATATCCTTTAAACGAAATCTTTCACGCACTCTTAAAACGATGGAACACTATGGTTTAGTGAGTCGTTACACTTAGCTAAAAATGACCACGTTGTATAAAATTTAGTGAAGTTTTTCTTGATAAAAGTAAAATAAATGATAATTTTGATAAAATTATATAGATAACTCAACTTATGGTTTACGCAGTTTATCACAAGGAAGAAATCACCAAAAAATGGACGTTCACCTTTCTTTAAGAATTTAAAAAAACAGTTATCATCTGATGATAATTGTGATAGGATAATATATGGATCAAAAGCAAGATTATTTTCTTGAAACGTTTGTTGATTTAGATGGCTTTATAGCTGAGATAGGTGAAGGATATTGGGTGAAAATAGAAGCAAAAAGAGTTGAGAAAGACCAAACAAAACCACATGGTATTAAGTATTCTCTAACTCTTCACGCACTCAGCGGAGAAAGAGTGTTAGGATATGATAATGCTCATGGTACTCCATCTAAACCTTCAATTACAGCCCATGATCACATGCATAAGGGAAGCAAGATTGTACATTATGTCTATACAGATGCGGCAAAGCTTTTGAGGGATTTTTGGAAAGATGTAGATCGTATTTTAGAAAGGAAAAAATAAGATGAGTCATGTTCATATTCTGAGAGTAGGGATTGCTCCATATGAAAAAATTAAAGAAAAAACCTTAGCCATTGCGCGAGGAGAGTATAAACCCTTACCCAGCGATCCTAAGATTTGGTTTTCTTCGATAGAATCATTGGCACAGATTTTCTCGACGCGGAATAAATTGCTTCTTGAAATTATCGCCCAATCAAAACCTCAGTCTATGACTGAGCTTGCTCAACTTTCGGGACGGCAAAAGAGCAATCTTTCGCGCACTCTTAAGACGATGGAACACTATGGTTTAGTAAAATTAAATCGCAAGAAAAGCGGTGAAATTCGCCCTTCCGTGACTTTTGATCACCTAAGGGTTGATTTATCTGTTGTCCCTGAGCCAGGGATCAATCATTAAAAAGGCACGCTTGCATGAAAATAAATATTACCACAGAGCTAGGATAAATGATCACCCATATTATGTAAAATTTAATGAAATTTTTATCTTGATTCACATGAAAGAAAGAATTAACTTGAAAAAGTTATCTCATTTGAGATAGCGCGACGTAATCGTGGATCAACACAATTACGCCGCTAACACAACAGATCAACAGGAGATCTATCATGTCTAAAATGACCATAGCTCAACTCGAGTATCTTTCTCAACAACTCTCTCAAGAATTAGACACTGTTAAGCATCTGACATCCAAGGCATGGGTCGAACTTACTCTTGCCCGGGATACGTTAAGAAATATTTCAGTGACCTATGATGAATTGTTGAAAGAGAAAGAATTAGATCGTGATCATTAATCCTTACTGAGAAGAGATGAGGACATAGTTCCCCTCACCCACCCTTCGGGCGACCTTTCCCACAAGGGGAGAGGTAATAACAGCCAGTACTCAAACCACCTCTCCCCTCCGTGGGAGAGGTCGCCCGAAGGGTGGGTGAGGGGGGAAATCATCATATAGGATTAACAGCCCATCAAATTTCGTGATACCAATTCGCTTTCTTCCAATGAGTGCGTCAGACTTCGGACTCTGGGTGCTCACGTATTTAAATACGCTCCGCGCCCCTCGCCTCGTCTTCCTGCTCATTGTTGGAAAGCGAAATGGTATGATATAACTCAAGATCTATCACGAAAGAATGAAAAATGAAAAAAAGAATCATCCTTTTAATCCTCCCTTTTTTTACCTTCTCACCTGTTTCTGCTGAAAAAGGTGATGCTTCCCTTTTCAACACCCAACAAATCGAAACTTTAACGGGAGCGAAGGGAGAGTTGGACACGGAGTTAAATGTTTTTAAAGTTTCCGTTCCGCACAGTGATCTTAAAGGAAGCGCTGCTGGTGTTAAATTAACACCTTCCTTAGGGCTTACATCTTGGGCTGCTTTCAGTGGGACAGGCGAAGTAAGGGGAGAGATGGTCTTATTTGAAGATCAAATCAATTTTGTCATGAAAGAAGCCTTGGATAATGGGCTCCGTATTACTGCTCTTCATAACCATTATCTCTGGGACAACCCTCGAATCATGTTAATGCATATTGAAGGAAAGGGGCCGATTAAAGAGCTCGCAACGGCCGTTGGAAAAACATTCGAAATATTAAAAAAATCCAGCAAAGGAACAATCTGGGCTCGGCCCCCTGTTATCATTAATTCTGATAAATCCACTCTTAAAGTAAAAGATATTGAAGACCTCTTTGAAAAGAGGGGAACCTTAAAGGACGGTGTCTATAAACTTACCTGGGAAAGAAAAACAAAAATGCATCACCATGACGGTGTAGAGGCTTGTGCAGCCTTTGTAGGAACAGATAAGCAAGCTGCCATGTTGGGAGAGATTGCGATGAAAGAAGAGGACGTTCAAAATGTCCTCAAAACGCTTCTTAAGCATAACATTTTTATTATTTCTCTTCGCCAACATAAGATGGGGGAAGACTCAAGAATCACGGTTGTCCATTATATGGGAAGGGGACTTGCCTTTGAATTGGCGAAAGCTTTAAAGGAAACTTTGGACCAAACAGGCTTCATGCCAGATGACGAAAGGTCTTATAAACCCTCATTATAATATAAATGAGTGTAAGTTAAAAAATTCGCTTGCCAAACCCATTTTTTCCTCTCATATTCAGATCGCCTCATTTAGAGGTATTTTTATTTATGGAGAAAAACACTATGAAGTCATTAGCTTATACATTACTCGTTCTTTTGGGTGCATTGACTGTTGCTCAAGCAGCTGACAAACCTAAAGAAGAGACAACAATCTACGCTGAAGAAGCAGTTACTACTGATTCTTCTAAAGATGAAGCTAAGCATCCAGCTGATGCTCCAGTTTCTGAAGAAAAAGCAAAATAAGCGCATCAACATTTTTGTTGAACGTTATGCAAAAGGGAAATGCTTGCCATTTCCCTTTTTCTTGACCCCTTAAAAGAACTCGTGTACTTCCTCACTTATGGTTTTCTCGAGATCAAAAAATTTAGCAACTTCTTTTCTTCGTAATCGGCTTTATGAGCTTACGGGTCTCGGCTTTTTGATCTTCGCTCTCGCCTTAAGTGTGTCCTTTTTAACCCATGTCCCTACAGATCCTTCCTGGAGTCTCGCAGCCGATAGCGAGATCCAGAACCTTTTGGGATCTTTTGGAGCCATTACAAGCGACCTTTTTTTGCAATTCTTTGGGTCCTTAAGCTATGTGTTGACATTCTTTTTCCTTATCTTGGGGCTTTTTCTTTTTACCCATCCAAAAGGGTTGTCCCTTCTTCTTCGGAGTGTCCTTTTCCTATGTGGGTTTTTCCTTCTTCTCTCGAGTCTTTCTTTTTGGGGAAAAGGGGGTGCTTTGGGGTATATTCTGTTTAAAAGCCTAAGTGAAATTCCTTTATCTCCTTTGATTCTTTCTCTTTCCCTTTTTGTTTTAAGCCTTCCGCTTCTTTTTGTTACAAGTGGGCTTAAGCTTTCTCATTTGAAATTCTTTTTTTCATTCATTCAGCAAAGACCTCAAAAATCTAAACCCGTGAAAAAGGCCCCTTCTTCACACCTGTTTGAAGACGATGGGATGGAAGTCAAAGAAGTTCCCAAGGATACGGGGCTCCGATTAAAGGAGTATGTAAGGTCAGAGCCGCGAAAGGCAGCTCCTAGTCAACCGGCCTCTCTTAAACCGTTCTACGGAGGGGAGCCCTATCAACTCCCCCCCCTCGAGCTCTTATATCTACCTAAAAATTTTACACAAAAGTTAGACTATGATGAAGATTCTCTTCAAGAAAATGCGGAAGCCCTTGAGTCTGTTCTCAATGATTATGGTATCAGGGGAGAAATTGTTGGCATCAAGCCTGGTCCTGTCGTTACTCTTTACGAACTAGAGCCTGCTGCGGGTGTAAAATCTTCCCGTGTTATTGCCCTAGCCGATGATATTGCTCGCTCGATGAGCGCCATTTCTGCACGCGTGGCTGTTGTTCCGGGTAAGAACGTTATTGGCATTGAGCTTCCCAATAAAACGAGAGAAACTGTTCATTTACGAGATCTCCTCTCTCACGATGACTATGAAAAATCCAAAGCCCATCTTACCCTTATTTTAGGAAAGGATATTGGTGGAGCTCCTATTATTGCTGATTTAGCACGGATGCCCCACCTCCTTGTTGCAGGGACAACTGGATCGGGAAAGTCGGTGGCCGTAAATGCAATGATCCTCTCATTGATTTATCGCCTTCCCCCTGAACGGTGTAAGTTCATTATGATTGATCCTAAAATGCTGGAGCTCTCCATTTATGATGGAATCCCCCATCTTTTGGCCCCCGTGGTGACAGACCCCAAAAAAGCTGTGGTAGCACTTCGTTGGGTTGTGCGGGAGATGGAGAGCCGCTATCAAGCGATGTCTAAACTTTCTGTACGGAATATTGAAGGATATAATCAACGGATTCTGGAAGCTAAGGCTCGAGGAGAGATTATCTCCCGTCGTATTCAAACAGGCTTTGATCCTGAGACGGGGAAACCCATTTTCGAAGATCAACCCCTCGCTATGGAGCCTCTCCCTTTTATAGTGGTTGTCGTTGATGAAATGGCCGATTTGATGCTGGTCGCTGGCAAGGAAATCGAATCTGCTGTGCAACGTCTTGCTCAAATGGCCCGTGCGGCAGGTATTCACCTCATCATGGCAACCCAGCGTCCTTCTGTAGATGTCATCACAGGTACCATTAAGGCTAACTTCCCAACCCGCATTAGCTTCCAAGTCAGCTCGAAAATAGACAGTCGTACGATTTTGAATGAACAAGGCGCTGAACAACTCCTTGGCCAGGGGGATATGCTTTACATGGCATCGGGGGGGCGAATTTCGCGTGTCCATGGCCCATATGTGGGAGACGCCGATGTGGAAAAAGTCGTTCAGTTCTTGAAATCTCAGAGCGAGCCTTCCTATGTCGAGGATATCACCATTGATCCCTCTGCCCCTGAACTCAATTTTGGAAGTGAAGAGGGTGATGAAGAAGATGCCCTATATCAACAAGCCTTGGCCCTTGTTTATCGAGAAGGGAAAGCTTCCACAAGTTTTATACAACGACACTTAAAAATCGGGTATAATCGTGCGGCTCGCCTTATTGAAAAAATGGAAGAAGAAGGTATCGTCAGCAGCCCTAACCATGTTGGCAAACGGGAAGTCCTTGGAAGAGGATCCCAGGAGAATTAAATATGAAGATGAAAAATTTAAAAAAACTAGATTGCTTCGCCCCTATGGGGCTCGCAATGACGAATAGGGGGAACCGTCATTGCGAGGTTCCGCAGGAACCGAAGCAATCTAGGAGGTTATTTTTACTCTATATTTTTACAGTCTTTTTCTTTTCTATAAAAATGGCGAGTGCTTTTGAAGCCACACAAAGGTTTGAAAAGTATCTTAATGAGCTTAAAACCCTTTCGGGAAATTTCACGCAGATCAACAATAATGGCCAGACCGTCACGGGTACGATCCAAATCTCTCGACCCGGTAAGATGCGTCTTACATACAACCCCCCGTCAAGTCTTCTTATTGTGGCAGATGGAAAATGGCTCATTACAGCAGATAGGGCAGCAGACCAGGTCGATTACGTCTCCTTAGACAAAACGCCTGCGGCTTTTATTTTGAGGCCCAACATTAACTTTGATCGTGATGTAATCGTTACGAACATTGTTCCCAAAGATGATGCAACAGAAGTTTCCCTCGTTCGTAAAGAGGAGCCAGAGGCGGGCCAAATCACCCTCGTTTTTCAAGAAGATCCTGTGGTTCTTACAGAATGGAGGGTTGTTGACGCTCAAGGTGCGGAAACACGCGTTGTTCTCTCAGAAACAGAGCTCAACATTCCTTTGGACCCTCGTCTTTTTGCCATCAAAAGTCCGAACTTGATTCAACGAATATTTTAATTGAGAGATGGGGTTAGCTAAAGATTTGAGAGAGAACTTTGATGAGTTCGCTTGAAGTTTTTTCATTAATTCTTCCTAATTTTTTTATAATTCTCGACTTATCAACAGTCCGGATTTGATCCAGAACTATCTCTCCTTCTTTCCCCTGGAATTTGACATATACTCGTGTTGGGTAGTCTTTTAACTGCGATGTCATAGGAGCAACGATGATTGTTTTTAGAGGGCGGTTCATTTCATCAGGAGAAATAATAACACAGGGTCTTGTTTTTTGAATCTCAGCCCCTTGGGTAGGATCTAAAGAGATTAAAAAAACATCAAATCTTTCAGGTTTTACCACTCCCATTCTTCTTTATCCCATGAATGGTCAAGAATTGGAGGATCTAATAAATCATCATCTCCTCTCTGAGCCATTTGCTGAAATTTCTTTTCCCAGCCCTTCCTTGGATTTTCCTTATAAGAAGCTAAGATAAGAGTATGATCTTTGACAGTCATACTCACATCATCTTTGAATCCACACTGTTCAAGAATGGCCTTTGGTATCCTAACACCTTTTGAATTTCCGATAGATATAATATGAGTTATCATTTTCTTCTCCTGTAATTACAATGTAGCTATATTTTTCTCAAATGTCAATGGAAAAATAGTACAGAAAAAAATAACATTCCACTCTTTTCCCTTTAGGAAGATGTTCTTAAATAAATATTTTTGAGTCTAATCAGTCGTTCTTTACCGGTAGACTTAATAATTTCTGTGCCATTAAAAAAGAAACTTCATCTGTTATCTTTATAACGGAGAACCTCCTCCAGAACTTTACAAAAGGTCCCCATACATTATTCTCAAAATATGCTTCAAAATCAGGAGAAGCTTTCCCTTCTTTGTCTTTATTATCTTCTTTGGCAAAAAAAATGTTGTGAGCGTGCGCATGCTTCCAGGACATAATCGAGAATGAAAAAATAGTGGCGCTTATAAGTTTTTCGATACCTGCATCATCCTGCATTACATGTGCCAGTACTTTATCCAGACCCGGGAGAGGCTTCTCTCTCTTGTATAAAATGTCTACAATACTCTGAAACTTCGTTTCATCATCTATAAATGCTATAAAATTCTCAAGCTTCTCTTTCGTGTCTAAAAGTATCCCTCTTGTCACCATTGGATCCCATGAAAGCTCATAAAAACGTTTGCACACAAGGGCCATTTTTTTTGGTATGCCTGGTCGGTTTATGATGTTGAGTAGAGCCTCATCGGGTAAATCTAAAAGAGTAGTTGCCTGTTCCTTCGAAGCTGAAGCAAGCCTTAAAACAAGTATTGCGGATAAAACCGTATCTTGACTCCAATCTTCGTTGCGTGCAGCTTTTTCTAGCGCATCTTGGTCGTTTAAAAAGGCTATAAAATTCCGAAGTTTCTCTTCAATTTTCATCACCTCAGGACCGTTGGGTAATTTTGGAAGGGAAGAACAAGTTCTTTTTTCCTCGTCTTGTTCTTCCATTCCCCAACTTGGCATTGTGAAAGCAAGTCCAGATAAAGATAAAACAAGGGCTGCTGAGAAAACAGCAACTGGATTCAACATTTGTGATAAATAACTTTTAACGATCATATTTAAATTCCCAAAAAATAAATTTAGATATTTATTATATAGAGAATATTAGAAAAATTACTAGATCATAAATTATGAAAATACTTAACAAGAGGTCGGTGGTCTTCTAATCTCCTAAAGATTAAGGGGGAGAGATACCCGGGCAATCTCATTCTTGCGTTAGATAGATTGCTTCGGCCACTCCGTGGCCTCGCAATGACGGCAGGGGTGTCGTCATTTTTCCCTTTTCCATTTAAGAGGATATCCTTAAAATAAGGAAAAATCTTTAAGTATCTTTTGATGAAACATAGCCACTCACCCATCCTCACACACGGTGTCATTCCTCGCCTTCGCGAGGACAAGCTCTTGGTAAGAAATGCTTTGTTTTCCAAAGGCTTGCCCTTGCGAAGGCGAGGGAAAACTTTAGCATTTCTTGCCCGAGGATCTAATTGTCCGAGAGCACGAGGAGGTGAGGAGTTACGATGAAACTTCTCATACAAAACAAATCCTTCTGGTCTCTTTTTGGAACGCAATTCTTAGGCGCCTTTAATGATAATTTCTTTCGGACCGCTTTTGTTACGCTAATTACCTATCATTTGGCCTCCACGTCCGAGACAGCCGTTTCTCTTTTTGTGACAGCTGCTTTTGGACTTTTTATGTTACCTGCGTTTTTGTTCTCGCCAATTGCCGGTCAACTCGCGGACCGATACGACAAATCCGTTATTATAAGGTGGGTTAAGATCTCTGAAGTCCTGATCGTTAGCTTAAGCGCCTATGGATTTATTTATAAAAATCCATATTTTCTTTTAGCGGCGCTGTTCTTTATGGGAACCCATTCAGCTTTTTTTAGTCCGGTTAAATACAGCATTTTGCCCGATATTCTTCCTCCAGAGAAGCTTTTGAGTGGTAATGGTTATATTGAAGCGGGGACCTTTCTCGCCATTTTGCTCGGAACCTTTTGTGGGGCTTTAATGATTCACCTCCGCATTTCCTCGACTCTCTTAAGCTTACAATTGCTTTTCGTAGCCATCCTTGGTCTTGGGTTCAGTTGGCTGATTCCTTCGATTCCGAAACGATCCCCCCATCTTAAAATTCGAACATCCTGGACCTTTGAGATCAGGCGGCTTTTCCGCTACGCCCGAAAGGAAGAGCGTGTCTATAGAGCGATCATTGGCATTTCTTGGTTTTGGCTTGTGGGGACGATTCTCTTGTCTCAACTTCCTGCTTTTGCCAAAGATGTCATTAATGTTGAAGAAAGCGTTTTTATTTTTCTTCTTCTTCTCTTCACCGTTGGGATTGGGATGGGGTCCATTCTTTGTAACTGGCTTTTTAAGGCGGAAATTACAACAAAGCATGTCCCTTTATTAGCTCTTCTTATGGTTCCCTTTTTGTACGATATTTCGAGCTTTGGATCTCCTTTAGCCGAAACCGCTACGTCCCTTTTTTCCTTTTTAATGTCCTTTCAAGGACTCAGGCTTATGGCTGATATCTTTGCCCTTTCTTTTGTAGGTGGCCTTTTTATTGTTCCTCTTTACGCTTTTGTCCAAACCCATGTGCTCCCTAGCCATCGTTCACAAGTCATTGCTTTTAATAATGTTATTAATGCAGGGTTCATGGTTTTTGCAAGTGCAGCCTCCTTTTGCCTTTTAAGTCTCACTGTGTCGATTCCAATGCTTCTTTTCATAACAACCTTGGGCCAAGGAGTTGTGGTCCTTTATATGATTAGAATTCTTCCCGATCCCGTGCTCAGAAATTTCCTTTATGGAATCCTCCGTTTTGTGTTTCGCCTGGAGGTTTGGGGACTCGAAAATTATGAGAAAGCAGGGAAGAGAGTTATCCTTATTGCCAATCATACCTCTTACATCGATGCTCTTTTAATTGCAGCGGTGTTACCTGAAAAACCCATTTTTGCGATTAATCTTTTTACGGCGCAAAAATGGTGGATCAAACCTTTCCTTGTTTTAGCAAAAATCTTTCCCGTTGATCCTCTTTATCCCTATGCCTTACGCGAGGTGATCGAAGAAGCTAAAAAGGGTCATAAGGTCATTATCTTTCCCGAAGGACGTCTGACGCTCACGGGAGGGTTGATGAAAATTTATGAAGGACCTGGGATGGTTGCAGAAAAAGCTAATGCGTCCCTTCTCCCCATTCGTATTGATGGAGCTCAATACACCTTTTTCTCCCATCTCAAAGGGGAAGTTCCTCGTAAGCTTTTCCCTAAAATAACAATCACCATTCTTCCTTCGCAGACCCTTAAAGTTGATCCAACCCTTGTGGGGAAGGCACGCCGTAGGGCTTTGAGCGAGAAGCTTTATGATGTGATGGTTGGGATGATGTTTGTAACAAGTCTCCTCGAAAAGACACTTTTCGCGGCCTTGCTCGAAAGCTGCAAGTTGCATGGATCCTCCATGCCTATTTTGGAAGACGTGAGTCGTAAAACATTAACATACAGGGGACTTTTATTGAAGGTATTTACGTTCTCTCGTGTGATCGCTCGCAAGACGACGATTGACGAAGTGGTTGGCCTTATGTTGCCCAATACCCACGGTCTTGTTGTAAGTTTTTGGGCCCTTCAGGCCACTGGGAGGACGCCTGCACTTTTGAATTACACAAGCGGCCCGTCTGCTCTTTTAGCAGCTTGTCAGGCGGCAAAGATTGCTTCAGTGTTTACTTCTCGACAATTTGTTGAAAAAGCACACCTTCTGGACGCAGTAGCGCATTTAAAACACCATAAAATTCATATTCATTATCTTGAGGATGAGGCAAAAAAAATTCGCCTTACGGATAAACTGAAAGGTCTTTATGGAATGCTTTTCCCAAAAAGGGTTTATAAAAATCTGGTTTGTTCTTCCGATCGGGCCGTGATCTTATTTACCTCAGGTTCTGAGGGCATGCCTAAGGGTGTTGTTTTAAGCCACCACAATATTCAAGCGAATTGTGCTCAACTCGCTTCTGTCGTTGATTTCAATGAAAAGGATAGGGTTTTAAATGTTCTTCCCCTCTTTCACGCCTTTGGTTTGACAGCGGGGATGCTTCTCCCTCTCTTTTCTGGGATTCGGACTTTTCATTATGTTTCTCCGCTGCATTACAGAGTTGTGGCAGAGCTTGTCTACGATATGGGGTCCACGATTTTGTTTGGAACAGACACTTTTTTAAATGGGTATGGGCGGGTCGCCCATGTCTATGATTTTCATTCTCTTCGCTATGTCTTTGCGGGGGCAGAAAAGCTTAGAGAAGAAACGCAACATCTGTGGTTTGATAAGTTTGGGCTTCGGATTTTTGAAGGGTATGGAACAACGGAAACAGGACCAGTTTTGTGTGTTAATACCCCTATGCATTATAAGGCAGGCACGGTGGGGCGTTTTTTACCTGGAATTCCCCACCGTCTTGAATCTGTTGAAGACATCCCTGAAGGGGGACGTCTTTGGGTGAAGGGTCCAAATGTTATGGTAGGATATCTTTTAGCCGCATCCCCTGGAAAACTTATTCCACCCCCCAAGGGATGGTATGATACGGGAGATATTGTTGATATTGATCCAGAAGGGTACGTGCGTCTTTTGGGGCGGGCCAAACGCTTTGCTAAAGTGGGTGGAGAAACGGTTTCACTTGGAGCTGTGGAAGAAGCACTTCTCCGCCTTTGGCCAGGATATATTCATGCTGTTATTGCACGTCCCGATCCTAAAAAAGGGGAACAACTGGTTCTTTTCACGAATTATGCTTCAGCTGAAAGATCGATGCTTATTGCCTTCTGGAAAGCCCAAGGATTGTCGGAACTTTCTTTGCCTAGGATTATTCGTATTCTTCAGAGTCTCCCCCTCCTAGGCTCGGGAAAAGTGAATTATAGGGCTTTGGAGGAGGAGGCAAGGTGATACCTTTTGCAGTTCATTAAGCAGAGATATGACGGAGAGGGCTTCGTTTTTTTGAAACAATGTGAACTTCCAGCCCAAGTGAAGACATGACGGATGTTAAACTCGTCAATCGAGGATTTCCATTTTTAGAAAGCATTCTATAAAGGCTCTCCCGATTGAGGTGGTTTTTCTTTGCAGTCGCACCTACACCTCCACCCAGAGCATCGACAACATCTTTTAAAGCTAACGTAAATAAAGATAAGTCTCCCTCTTCCAACGCAGCGTTTAAATATTCAGCTGCTTCTTCAGGATCTTTAAGGGATTGACTTAGGTAGTCTTTGTATTCAATTAACTTTTCCATCTTTTATCTCCTAAAATCTTGTATATATTTTTTGGCTTTAGCAATCTCTTATATAGGCGAGGATCTTCAATCCAGCCGGCTTTGACTTTTACTTGGAGAAAAAGATGAGCAGGTCGCTGGACAAATTTTCTTACAAAGTTTATATTTAAAGTGGGTGAGTAAGTCCTTTAACATTCCTTTGGTGCTCCCTTCTATAGGTTGGGTATGAGCCTCAGGATACGAGTGTTAAAGGGATCACCCATTTTTTTATTTAGGTAGTACTTCAATTCTTAAATAATGTCCCATATTTTGCAAGCCCTCCTCACCCGCCACTTGCTTCGCGCGTGGCGACCTCTCCCACAAGGGGAGAGGTCGTGCAGCGAGCACTTAAATTACCTCTCTCCTTGTGGGAGAGGTCGCCCAAAGGGCGGGTGAGGGGTTTAAGTACAAAGTGCTTCGTTATTTAAATTACTACTCCCACCCGCTTAATTTTTTATAATCTTCCTTGAGTTCCTCACAGATTTGCTTAAAGGAAAAAGAAGCTACCATCATTTGGTCAGCAATCTCTGAAAGTTGCTTTGTCCTGTGCTTAATCCTTTTAAGATAAAGGGTAGATATGGTAATACTATCGTCAGACATGATGATCCTCCTGTTGGGATTGTTATGTTCAGTGACGAGCAGGTGGTTGGACCTGCTCGCCACGCTTATAAGCGTACCAGCGTTCTTTTATAATGCAATCTTTTTTTAAATATTTTTATCAAAAAATATTCATTTATTTTTCATATCTTAAATATGCATTACCCCCCACTCTTAAACTCCAACCCAATACTCTTATAAAGACGAGGATCTTCAATCCAGCCGGCTTTGACTTTGACTTGTAGGAAAAGGTGAACGGGTCGTTCCAGAATTTCGATGAGCTGCTTTCGGGCAGCTGCTCCTATGGCTTTGATTTGTTGGCCTCCCTTGCCTAAAACAATGGGCTTTTGGCTTTCCCTCTGGACATAAATGAGTTGGCTAATCTTTACGCTGCCGTCTTCAAATTCTTCCCAAGATTCGGTTTCAATCCAAATGGAGTAGGGAAGTTCTTCATGAAGACGATTAAAGATTTCTTCCCGCGTAATCTCAGCCGCCAAAAATCGTAAGGGAAGATCGCTAAGTTGATCTTCAGGGAACAGCCAAGGACCGATCGGAACCTGACGCGACCAATATTGCTTTATATCTTGAACCCCATCTCCCTTAAGGGCTGAGATCATGAAAATCTGATCGATCAACGGGTGAGAGAATCTTTCTGCTAAAGCCAAAAGGTTATCCCTTGGGATTAAATCAATTTTATTGAGTACGAGGACGGCTTTCTTCTTATAATTTTCGAGACGACTCAGGATCATTTCCGTATCTTCAAAGTGTTTTTGGCTGACATCCATCATCACCATGATGCCATCCGCATCCCTTAGGCTATCCCAAGCGCTGCGTACCATCGCTTTTTCGAGACGTCGTTTTGGTGTATCAAAAATTCCGGGAGTGTCGACGAGAATAAGCTGGGTATCTCTTTCAAGGGCAACGCCCAGAATTCGATTACGAGTGGTTTGAACCTTTGGCGAAACAATCGTAACTTTGCTACCGACAAGGGCATTAATTAAGGTCGATTTACCTACATTAGGAGCCCCTACAACTGCTATAAAACCGCACTTAGTCATGAGCAACAATAACATTTAACATGCGTTGGGCTGCTTCTTGCTCTGCTCGTCTTTTGGAAGAGCCTTCTCCCCGGGTAGGGTCAAGGCCTTCCACACGGACTTCAACGATAAATTGAGGTGCATGAGCTGGACCTGAGGATTCAATCACCACATACTTGGGGTGGGTTTTCCGGTGCCCTTGTACCCACTCTTGAAGGATGGATTTAGGATCGCGGGGAGGTTCATGATTTCCTTTGAAGTAATGGTCCCAATGTCGATAAATAAAAGATTGGGCGGCCGCAAGCCCTCCTTCTAAATAGAGAGCACCAATAAGCGCTTCACACCCATCAGATAATAAGGTGTCCATGCGCTTTTGCTGGGATGAGCTTTTCTCCCTCTTCATGATCATCGCCTGGTCAAGGTGAATCGATTGAGCAACCTCAACCAACGTTTCTTTTCGAACAAGGCCCGCAAAGCGCCTTGCTAAATCCCCTTCTTTCTCGCGAGGGAATTCCTTGAAAAGCCAAGTTGCCACGATGAGCCCAAGCACGCGATCGCCTAAAAACTCAAGCCGCTCAAAATCAACCCCTTGTCCTGGTGGAAGCGCGCTGGGATGGGTTAAGGCTTTTTCAAGAAAAGAAAGGTCTTTAAATGTGTAACCTAAATTCTCTTCCAAACCTTTCATCAATGAATGCCATTGAAGATTCTGCTGTAATGAGCTGTGAAAGGCCATTTCCAAATCTCCCAAAGAGCGACGTGACCGCCCGTTGAGAAGAAAATAAAGCTCGCACGGCCTACTAAATACTCAAATGGGATGTAGCCAACAACGCCTTGTGCGCGGCTATCATTTGATCCATCTCGATTATCCCCCATCATAAAGTAATGCCCTGGTGGTACATGATAGACGGGCGTATTGTCGTAGGTTCCTTCCCCAAAAGGAACTTGCTTAATGATAAGATGTTTTAACCCATTGGGGAGCGTTTCAACAAATTGAGACGCTACTAAAACCGTTCCATCATCATTAACCGTTTTGAACTCACCGTGGGGTTCAAGAGGACAACGAACATCATTAATATACAAAATACCTTCTTTCATTTGGATCCGATCACCAGGCAACCCAACCACACGCTTAATATAATCCGTATTGGGCTCTACCACGGAACGGAAAACGACAATCTCTCCAAGTTTTGGCTCTCCTGCCCAAATGCGCCCAGAAAAATAATTGATCTCTCCGCCAAAAGGAATGGAAAAACGGCTATACCCATAAGCAGTTTTTGAAACGAACAAGTTATCTCCGATCAATAGCGTCGGAATCATAGAACCTGAAGGGATATGGAAAGGTTGAAGCCAAAAGGTACGGATAAGAACCGCGAGGATGATAGCATAAATAAGGGCTTTTACATTTTCCCAAAGGGTATCTTTATGTTTTTCTTTTTGTTGAGTCATGGAACCTTTCCTAAAGTTTTGTCCTTTAAAATAAGGGGAATAGCCCTGGGACGCAACAGAGAAAAAGAAATTTTGGTTTTGTAGACATCGAAAAGCCAATGTGCACTGCGCTTGAATGCAAGAAAAGACGAGTTAATACTCGTCTTTTCTTTTTTAAAAGCTCGAAGAGGGCTGGTCTTTATTTAGTGGTCCCGAACAAAACGCTTTGCATCAGGATCGGCGAGTTCTGCTGTACGGAAGAGCCTATACTCTGCCTCTAAAGCATTCTCATCAATCGCAGAAATGGCTGCAGGAACCTTTCCATGAGGAGCCGTTGGCTTGCTGCCACCAGCAGTAGCTACCCTGTTGCCTACATGGCTTTTTGCAGTGATTGTTTTATTAGAAAGATCAATATGTCGATCTGCATATATGCCAGGCCCAGTCCCTAGAAAACCGCTTTTCCCAACGAGTGCTTGGTAAGCAAGGTGGCGACCTATGTGTTCCTCCCCTGCGCAATTGCGTCCATTTGAACCAGGATTTCCCCCAGCTCCATGGCTACCAGAACTGCCGTTAGCCAGGTTTGCGGGAACGGGATTCCATGCAACTCCTGCAATTTTAGCCGTTCCTCCGGGAGCACCTTGCCCGCCATGACCACCATCAGTACCTGCAGATCCGGCTGATCCTTGAGCATGATAAAGCACTTGAGTATACCTCAGATCGAGTTGGTGTCTAAGATCATCTGATCGAATGTGATGACCTTCAGCGCTATGTCCACCGCCATGATGGCAACCCCATCCGTAAGGAAGAAGTCCGGTACTTATTTGATGATGTGCAGCATGATCCAAGTTTCCATCAGCTCCATGGGCGCCGTCTGTTCCCCTCGCACCATCTCCTCCATTCCCACCTTTAGCAAGAACGGTAAGGTTTGTTAGACCATCTTCTGCAGCAATGTTAGCAAGGAAATGGGCTCCAGGTGTGCCGTGTCCGCCATTTTGTCCTGCCTGCTGAGGATATGTTTTATGCGTTCCAACTCCTCCACTAAGATCAATTGACGTGGGTTTCAGAGAATTCAATTTAGGAGAAAATATGGCAATAGACATATTCTCATATCGAATCGGAGTGTTAGCAAACGTGGTATTTGAGGCGAACATTTTAGCTAATGTACTATGAGGATAACGTTGTTTGCCAATGACCAGATCCTCAATGGACAGAAGCCTCCCTTGTAGAGAGAGAATTCCCTGATTTTCAGTTACAACAGGATCATCAGCAAGAACTTCAATGCTTCCCGCAATGGGCGCTAAAGCGGATCTCCATGAATCTTCTGGTGTATGGACTGTTGGATCAAGCTCTTGGAGGAACTCAACACTTTGAGCAAGCCCCCCCATAAGTTGAGGCTGACCCATTTGTCTCTGACCGGATACATCATTATCCCCAATAATCTGATGTAAGGGGTCTTTAAAATCATCCATTGTCGTTAAAGCAAGGATATCGCTCCTTAAAGCTCGCAAATCTGTCCGTAAGGCTCCAATGGCGCGGTTAGGATTTGTGCGATCATTAATCTTGCTTTCACAAATGGTTTGGATGTGATCCGAAGCGTCTTCTTCTAAATACCTGCGGCCTTCTTTCCGGAGTTCATCTACTGTATCTCCTATCAACAGTTTGGCAGCAGGATTGAGCACAGGCATAACTCTTGGATTAAGAGTATATCCATCAACTCCTAATACTCTGGCAAAGTCGTTGTTATTAAAGCCATCATAACGCCCTTGAGAAATAGGCGCCAAGAATTTGAAGATTCTGTCGCGTTGTAAGAAAGAGTCAATGAGAATTTTAGCACGGTTCCCCGTTTGTGCGTGATTCCTCCAATCTCCTAAATCAACTTGTGGGCTATAGCCTTGAGTTGCTTTTGTGATGACAAGGCGCACACTATCTCGAAGCATGTTATCATCTGGGAAGGTCTCGGCAAGGCGGTTGAGTAAGTCTGGCACAAAGTTACCCCTTACAGTCGCTAGTGTCTCTTCTTCAATAACCAATAGAACCTTAGCTTGGGTTCCTTGTTCAAAGAGCTTCTTAACTCCTAAAGCATTTGCCACATCTTCTATAGGACCTCTTGGATCACCAAACCCTAAGCAATCTATAAAAACAGCTTGACGTCCCTGATCAATCACAGTGGCAGGTGCCACCGTACCTACCGTTCTCGTATGACCTATATTCGTCCCAGCCAATCTTTTCTGAAGAGGTACATCAAGGTAGAAGCCCCGTCCATTCCGAGATGGTATTACATCAAATGGAATGCCTGCTACTGCATGGAGAAAAGTTGTTTTGCCATGGCCTGTTTCACCGACAACAAAGACTTTCTTATCATAAAACCGAGGAGCTTGGTTTCGTGCAGTTGTCAAAGTTTGATCAACTGAAGCTTCCATATGATTGATCGCGTCTCTTAGAAGAGCAACAGCTGCTGGTCCTCGTACGGGTAGATTTTGGCGAGCGGTCACGGTGCTGTTTTGACTGCCATCATCATCCATCGCCCACACAGGCGCGGCTTGAGAGAGAAGGATACTTAATAGTATTAGATGTTTGCTTTTCATTTTATGTTCCTTTCATGTTTAATGTTGATTTACTTGGCGTTAATGTGAATAAAAATAACAGCAAGTACATGACAGGTTATTTGAAATAGAGAACAGCACCTATCGGGAATAAATACCCAAAAGTGATGCCTAGGTAAGAGATACCTATCCGATCTTGACAAAAATTTTCCTCTATTAGAGTATTGAGGTCCAAGAGAAACCTCCTTTAATAATTAATTCACAAGTCGGAGTGCTCAAATAAAAACAAAGGAAGAAATGATTACTTTATGACGACTCAAAATGATAATTTCCGAGAAAGACCTTATTTTTTACCCATAGAAACAATCAGCAGCATAAAATTTACTCAAAGAGAAATAGACATTATTGTTTGTCTGCTTGGGAGAAGAACGGCCAAAAAAATAGCTTTGTTTCTTTCCATTTCTCCCAAAACAGTCGAAAACCATATTCGTAACATTATGCAAAAACTCGAGTGTAATTCCCGAGAAAGTATCATCGATTTTATTGAAAGTTCTGAAGAGGTTTCTCTTCTCAAGCAACGGTACACCCAACTCATCTGTCATGCTGCCTTTGAACAAAGTTTAAAAGAGGCATCCTCACGGATTAAAAAGAAAAATTCTACCTGTGTCCTCATTTATGGACCTGAAGAAAAAAAATATGCTGCTTCTATTTTCCAGCTCGAACATGATTTGAAAAGCGCGGGGCTTAACGTCACGATTGAAGTAAAGAATGGGCTTAAAAATTTAGATTCTCTCACCAAGGATAGGGAAAATCGTTCTTCAGATTTTCTGATGTATGCCCTGCCTAAAAATGTGAAGAAGGAAATTCAATCAAATAAAGACTTTTGTCAGATCCCACAGAAGGAAATCAAGAGCGCAAACACAGTCATTTTTTTAATCTGTGAAACGAAGGAAAAAAAGGAGAATATTAAAAGTTTTCCTGGTAAGGCTCCGAAAGATTCGGAAGAACTTATCAACTACTATTGTTCTTTTTTTGGAATTCTCAAGAGCCTCTTTCCCTCCTTAAATTTGGAAGACATCTTTGCGAAGTTAAGAAGTCAGCTTAAAGGACTTGTTGATGGTAATGGGTCGCCTTCATCGACAAACCCCATGGTGCCAGACTTTAAGGAAGCAAATGATTTTTCCACCTTCCAAGTAAAAGTTTTCCTAAAAATAAAAGAATGGAAGATTCCTATAGCGATTATGGTCTTTTTGATTATTTGTTTAAGTGCAGGGTTTATCTCCTTTAAAGAAGGTAAAAATGGACAAGAAAATCAAAATTCATCGGAAACTCTTGTAAGCTCTGATCTTATCATTCCTGCAAAATTTGTCTTACTTGATCGGCCTGAATTAATATCTGAGATTGATGAGAAACTAAAGGAGCGGCAGGACATCCAAACCATTGCTCTCGTAGGAATTGGTGGATCGGGTAAAAAAGTTCTGGCACGGCAATATGCCCGTCAACAAAAGGCACCTGTGGTTTGGGAGATGAATGCAGAAACGCAAGAAACCCTTCTTCATTCATTTGCAATCCTTGGTTATGTTCTTTCCAAATCGGAAGAGGACAAAAGAATATATAAGGCCCTTCAGGATATTAAAAATCCTCAGGAACGAGAGGAAAAAATTGTCTTCTATGTGAGAGAAAAATTGAGGTCATATCCAAATTGGCTCCTCATCTATTACAATGTTGCAAATTTTGGGAGCATTCAGAAATATTTTCCACAAGAGGTCGGGTGGGGAAAAGGAAAAGTTATTATAACAACAAGAGATAGCAATATCCAAAACAATAGTCATATTAACCACATTGTTATACTCGGAGAATTAGATGAACAACAACGATTAGATCTTTTTACTAAAATTCTGAACAAAGGATCTCCGACTCAATTGACTGCTTCTAAAATCAAAGAAGCCAAGCAATTTTTAAATCAAATCCCTCCTTTTCCTCTGGATGTCTCTGTTGCTGCTTACTATTTGAAGGAAACAAAAATTCCTTATGAAAAGTACATAGAATATATGAGTACTCACAATAATGAGTTTGATAAACTACAAGAAAATGTTTTAAAAGAAGTAAGCAATTATGAAAAAACCCGGTACAGTATTATTACTCTATCCCTAAAGCAGATAATCAATGCCCATGTAGATTTTAGCGATCTCTTGTTATTAATAAGTTTGTTAGGTTCTAAGAATATCCCTCTCGATTTACTGTATGAATATAAAAACAATTTGGCCGTTGATAGTTTTATACATCATCTGAAGAAGTATTCTCTAACTATTTTTACCTTGTATGACTTAGACAAGACAATTGCTACTTTTTCACTTCATGTGAGCACACGAGACATTATCCTTGATTATTTGACAAAAGCCTTAAACTTAACAGAAAACAAATTACCTCTTTATGCGTGTGGAAAGGCGGTTGAAAAGTATACTGCTAAAGTCATTGATAAGGAAGATTTTCTACTGATGAGTTTGATGTTAAATCATTGTGAAAAAATGATTGGACACAGCCACCTTATTACCGATGAGATAAAAGGAGCAATCGGGAGTAAAATAGGGTTCATTTTTTATTATATGGGAAGCCCGGTTAAATCTGAGAAATTCCTCGTAGAAAGTCTTAAAAATTTATATAAATCTCCAGAAAAGAATTATGTTTCGATTGCTTTTAGTTTGGCTCAATTAGGTAATGTTTATAAAGACTTAGGACAGTATGAAAAGGCAAAGGAAACCCTTGAGCAAAGCTTAAAAATCTATAAAGAGAATCTCCCAGATCATTATGCTGGAATGACTCAGGTTTTTCGATATTTAGGCAACGTGTATCGAAGCTTAGGAAACTATGAAAAAGCAAAGGAGGTTCTTGAAGAAGCTCTTGTCATTTCTGAAAGGCATCTTTCTAAAACCCCAATTAATGGCGCTCTTGCTTTAGCTAATTTAGGTAATGTTTATCGAGAACTTGGACATCTTGCGAAAGCTAAAAATATTATTGAACAAAGCCTTCAAATTTATAAACAGCATTTTCCTAAGAATCATATTGAAGTTGTCCGTGCAAATATATACTTAGGCAGAATTTATCAAGCATTAGGTCATTTTGAAAAGGCGAAAAACTTACTTGAACAAGGTCTCGAGTTTCATAAAAGAATATTTGGAGAAAACAACGTTAGAATTTGCTTTATTTTAAAACATTTAGGAAACGTTTATCGTGAACTTGGTGATTTTGAAAAAGCAAAATCATTAATTGAAGAAAGTTTGCAAATTTACGAAAACAACTTAGTTAATAATCACATAGAAATAGCTCATTCTCTAACTTATTTAGGAAGAGTTTTTAAAGACCTTGGTCAGTACTCAGCAGCGAAGGATTGTTTAAACAAAAGTTATATAACATATGTGAAACACTACGGGCAGGATCATATTGAAACGGCGCGAGTGATGAGAGATCTTGGTCGTGTTAGTTATTTGGAGGGTGATATAACTAAGGGAGAAGAACTTACCCAAAAAGCCCTAGAAGCATTCCAGAAAAGCGAACACCCAGAGATTTATACGGTTTATAAAAATCTCTCCGAACTTTCCTTAAAAAAATCAATGCAAGCTGATGATAACGGAGATCATCAACATGCCGAGAGTTACAAGATGGAGGCTCAAGCTCATTTAAAACAAGCCTTAGAAGTCGTAAAAAATAATTTTCCAACCGACTCTCCTCACATACGCATAATTGAAACCCAGCTTAAGAGTCTTGGATGATAAAATTTGATCCTCTTGACTTTTTCATTTAGCTTTCTTAAACAGAAAGAATGACATTGAGCATACACACACAGAATCCTTGTTTCCTTTATAAGCGACCTCGCAACTCTTAAGGTCGGCTTTATCTTTCCGACTCCTCTTCAATGAATTTATAACATTGAAAAACTTCCTTAACTTTTAATCTATATAATTAATATTAGAGATTCATTGTGAATCATGTGGTAAATATTATGAAGACTATAGCCTTTATTGGATCTGCATCTGGATGGGGTGCTCAAATTCGGGGAACAGAAAAGGGGCCTGAAACCTTCCTAAGCTCAGGCGTTTTATCCTCCCTTAAATCCCCTTGGGTTTGGAAAGAGACACTTTTCCCTGTCAAAAGCGCTCTCGCGAGTGATCTTCCCCCGGGCCTCTTAACATTACCGTATATTGAGGATCTGTGTCGGCGTGTCTCTCTTTCAGTGGAACAAGCTCTTGGTGACCATCAATTTCCAGTTGTAATCGGTGGAGATCACGTAGTTGCTGTGGGGACTTGGGCTGGAGTTGTCCATCATCTTCGAGCAAAACAGGAATTTGGTCTGATATGGATTGACGCTCATATGGATGCTCACACCATGAAAACAACTCCTTCTGAAGCTTATCATGGCATGCCGGTTGCGGCTTTACTCGGATTTGGGGAGCCTTCGATCGTCAATATCTTAGAAAAAGGACCTATTCTGAACCCTCACCACATTTGTCTCATCGGCGTCAGAAGTTATGAAGAAGGAGAAGCAGCCCTTCTTAAACGCTTAGGTGTACGTATTTATTTTATGCAAGAAGTTGAAGACCGAGGTTTTGATACTGTTTTTCAAGAAGCCCTTCATCTTGTAAAAAAGGGCACGAAGGGATTTGGACTCTCCATCGATTTGGATGCTTTTGATCCTCAAGAAGCACCTGGTGTTGGAACCCCTACCCCTTTGGGTTTGAAAGCAAAAGAAGTTTTGCCTACTCTCTCAAGGATTCAAGATGACCCCTCATTTAAAACGCTCGAGATCGTGGAATATAATCCGGATCGGGATAAGGATAGTAAAACACTTCTGCTTATGAGAGACTTACTTTTAAATCTTACACCAAAAAAAGGGAGGTCAGTATGAATACGCGAGATTATATTGCATTAGAAGCTTTAAGATGCCCTCCCACCTATAATCCTCTTCCCATTGTTTTGTGTAAAGGAAAGGGGGTTTGGCTATGGGATATCGAAGGGAAAAAATATCTTGATATGATGACGGCGTATTCTGCAGTCAGTTTTGGTCATGCTCATCCTCGCCTGTTAAAAGTCTTAAACCAACAAGCTCAAATGCTTGCAATGACGTCTCGTGCATTTTATACGGATCAGCTGGGTCCCTTTTTGGAAAAAGTTTGTGAACTCTCTGGGTTTGAGATGGGAATTCCCATGAACACAGGAGCCGAAGCTGTGGAAACGGCTATAAAAGTGGCTCGCAGATGGGGGTACGAAGTTAAAGGAATTCCTGAAAACAAAGCGGAAATTATTACCGCTAATAATAACTTTCATGGCCGAACCACGACGATTATTAGCTTTTCATCAGAACCTCTCTATCAAAAAGATTTTGGCCCCCTTACCCCTGGATTTAAAATTATCCCTTTTGGAGATGCCAAAGCTTTAGAAGAAGCTATCACCCCAAACACCTGTGCTTTTTTGGTCGAACCCATTCAAGGAGAAGCTGGAATCATCGTTCCACCCAAAGGGTGGCTCAAGGACGTCCACCGTATCTGCAAAGAAAAAAATGTGTTGTTGATCCTCGATGAGGTCCAGTCCGGATTGGGACGAACAGGGAAAATGTTTGCTTTTCAGCATGAAAATATCAAACCGGATGGGATCATTCTTGGGAAAGCTTTGGGAGGGGGAATTTTACCCATTTCTCTTTTTTTAAGCCACCGTGAAATCCTTTCCCTGATGACACCGGGCAGTCATGGTTCGACCTTTGGTGGCAACCCTCTGGCCTGCGCTGTAGCCCATGAGGCCCTTACGATACTTCAGGAAGACCACCTTGCTGAGCGCGCGGCTGAGTTAGGAACATATCTGATGATGCGTCTTCAACAAATCGATTCCCCTTTGATTAAAGAAGTCCGTGGGATGGGTCTTTGGATTGGTGTTGATTTTCACAAGCATCTCGTCAGCGCAAGAGAAGTGTGTGAGAAAATGAGCTTAAAAGGAGTTCTTTCGAAAGACACCCATCATACGGTTGTTCGGTTTGCACCTCCCCTTATTATTACACGGGAAGAAATCGATTTTGCCCTCGATGTTTTTCAATCTACTCTCAAGGAAATCGAAGAACAAAAGGATTTCTTGTGAGATTGCAACTTTATAGTATATAAAGTAGATAGATTTGGGATATGGCATCTAAAATTTTATGCACTAAGTATGGAGAAATTAATGTATCAAATAAAAAAGAGTCTTTGTTTAGTTATTTTGTCATTATTTTTTTCAGGATCTCTGTTAGCAATGGAGCATGATCCAAACGATGATTTATTGAAAGGAAGATATTATATAAAGTCAAAGCGTTTTAATTTATATATGTCTGTTTCTTACAAAGAAGGAGATGAAAAAGGTATTATTAAAGTTTATGAAAGTGTTTCTTCAGCGAGTGTTTTTATCTTTGAAAAGAATGAGGAAGGAATCTTAATAATGAATCCTGCACGTAAACATTATTTATATGTTGCTGGCCCCCACAGAGAGAGAGGGAGGATTGTGGATTCTTATGAGTCAATTATGTCAGGAAGCTACTTTAAGATTCTAAAAAAAGATCAGGGAAACGTAATAAAAAATGAAAAGTGGCATGATTATTTGCATGTCGCAAACACTTTGTTGAAGGACAATAGTAGGGATGTTAAATATGAGGAATATATAGATGAAAATAGCTATTTCATTTTTGAGCCTTGCAAACAAGAACTCTTTTAAATGGGTATCTCTTATAGCACCTCGGCAAGCCCCTCGTTATAAATATCTGAACAAGAACCGACAAACCCGACAGATTCGGTTTCTTTTATAAAACAGGATGGAACTTAGCACGAAACATCCTTAAAGATTTGCGGATTGGAAAAAATATTTTCATTAAAGGCAACTTCTAGAAAGAACAATTTCCAGAAAAATCTTTGAAGTAAGTTTAAGAACAGAAGAGCATAAGTTTCTTAAAAGGAAATCGAAGAAATGAAAGGGTCAGGTTGATTTTAGACTTGATGTGCAGAGAGAAATCCCGTAAGGATGAGCTCAAATATAGGTTAAATTGTCGACGATGATCCATTCAACATTTTCCAATCTGCACATTATTGACCATCCTCTCATTCAACATAAGTTAACACAAATGAGGAAAGTCAATACACCAAAGCATGCCTTTCGTCAGCTCCTTCGAGAGATTGCTCTTCTCATGGGGTATGAAATCACCCGTGATTTAGCCCTTACAAAGGAAACGATTACGACTCCCCTTACGTCTATGGAAGCTCCCGTTATTGCGGGTCCCAATCCTGCTATCATTCCCATCTTACGCGCAGGACTTGGCATGGCTGATGGGCTCTTAGAACTGATCCCAGAAGCGGATGAGGGGCATATTGGGATGTATCGAGATCCAATAACAAAAAAACCTGTTGAATATTTGGTTAAGCTTCCGAATGCAAATGGTCGTATCTTTTTTCTCGTGGATCCTATGCTAGCAACGGGAAATTCTGCTGTAGCTGCGGTCGACACACTTATTAAGCATGGCGCCAAAGCCTCAAATATAAAATTCATGGCACTTGTTGCGGCTCCTGAGGGTGTCAGCGTCTTTAACGAAAAATATCCCCATATACCCATTTACACGGCAGCCCTAGATGAAAAACTAAATGAAAAAGCCTATATTATCCCAGGCCTTGGGGATGCTGGTGATCGTCTTTTTGGGACGTTGTAAGTTTTTGTAATAACTCACCTTTCACCCCAATGGTACTAGCCATTGTTTCACGTGAAACAATTTGAGAAGGTTGACTTGCTTCTCAGCCTCAGCACTTCTCGCTACAGTGAGATCACAAAGACGAACTGAGAGGAGAAAAGGTACATTTTTATACTTCAACTTTGTCTTTCCAAAAGCACTTGTCTTCCCCTCTTCTAACGATTGGCTATTATTTCGAACATTCTACACGAGCTTTATAACATCCAATGTTACAGGCTTGGGCATCAGAGCCAAATCTTTGTTTACAATAATCGAAGCATGCGTCGTATCCCTTCTGACATGATTCGCTACACGTATTAGCCTCCGCCTTTGCTATTCCATTGGAAAGAAACGGAAGCATTATTACAAATAGATATTTACATGTGTTTTTCATAGGTATCTCCTCTAATATTTAATCATTGAACAGTATTATTCAATGTAAAATAAATCATACAGAAGAAATATTACAAAAAAGTTAATTTAGAAGGATTTTCTACTTTATTTATTTGGTATAAGTCCGCTTTATGGAGTAGCCCCTTCGGAAGGGGTTTCTGAAGGAGGGGATTGTGTTTCTCCGCGCTCTGAGCGCTTTTCAGGAGGTGGAGAGTAACGGGATATGCGATTCGCCAAAGACAGACGATAATAGTGATCGGCATATTGATAGTAATTTTCGGCACTTACAGGATCCCCCGATGACGCTGCATCTCGGGCAAGAGTTAGGTATTTTTCAACAGATTGCTGCGGATTGCCTCGCATTTTACCTTCACCGAAATCACCATTTGTTTGTTTCTGATGAGGTCTATGACGATCAGAAGAACGGCTTTGAGGCCGCTTGGAATAACCAGCTTGTTTCATGAACTATCTTCTATATTGATTGTTACACTCTCATCCCATTAAGGGGAATATCAGAGTTAGATTGAAAGATATTCTCTTTCCCTTATATTCTTAACTATGTCTTCACGTTTTGCAAGCTTTTTTTATACACCCAAAATTCAATGAATTTTTCCTTGCAATATTGAACAAATTTGTTCAATATAATGAACAAAAGAGAGGGATGCTATGTACAAACGTCCTATTTTTAACAAGATCCTTAAAAGACTAGAAGAACCAAGGGGTTTTATCCAGGTATTATCAGGTCCACGTCAAGTCGGAAAAACAACTCTTTCCTTCCAACTCAAAGAGGCAATTTCTTTCCCCTCCCACTATGCTTCGGCTGATGAGCCTACTTTGCAGGATTCTTCGTGGATAGAACAACAATGGGAAATAGGTCGATTACGAACGATGGAAGGAGGAAAATCTTCCGGAGCTTTACTTATTTTAGACGAGGTTCAAAAAATTCCACATTGGTCAGAGGCTATAAAAAGGCTTTGGGATGAGGATACGTCTCGTGATTTAAATTTAAAAGTTATGATTCTAGGGTCCTCCGCTCTTCTTGTTCAAAAGGGACTAACAGAAAGCCTCGCGGGGCGTTTTGAACTAACGCATATCACCCATTGGTCCTTTAAAGAATGTCATGAAGCCTTTGGTTGGACTTTAGAACAATATATTTATTTTGGTGGTTATCCAGGAGCAGCAGTATTAATTGAAGATGAAGAAAGATGGTCCCGTTATGTTATTGATTCACTCATAGAAACAAGCATTTCGAGAGATATCATGCTTATGGCGCGTGTTCATAAACCTGCTCTTTTAAGGCGCGTTTTTGAACTTGGATGTCATTATTCAGGACAAATTCTGTCTTATCAAAAAATGTTAGGGCAACTTCAAGATGCAGGAAATGCTACAACTTTGGCTCATTATCTTGAACTTCTTTCAGGAGCAGGACTCGTGATGGGGTTACCAAAATTCTATTTTGAACGCGTGCGGCAAAAAGCCTCAAGCCCAAAGCTTCAGGTACTCAATACTGCACTGATAACTGCACAGGGTTCTCTTTCATTTAAGGAAGCCCAAGAGGACAGAGAAGCGTGGGGGAGACTTGTAGAGTCAACTATAGGAGCACATTTAATCAATTCGACACTTGGAACCAAGATCGAGGTTTCTTACTGGAGAGAAGGCAATAAAGAAGTCGATTTTATCCTGCGCAAAGGAGAAAATCTGGTAGCACTTGAGGTTAAAAGTAGTCAAAGAAGGACGAGTCTCCCGGGAATGGAAGCCTTTTCTCAAAGATTTCACCCTCAAAAGAAACTCTTAATTGGAGGGCAAGGAATTCCTCTAAAAGAATTTCTCATGACTTCACCGGAATACTGGATATGAATCTAGATTATCCGGTTTTCACTTTTGAAGTCAAAATTGTTAAAGAACTAAAAGAAACCGCTCTAGGGAGTGGATACAGATCTTATGCTATTTAAACCGTCCTTAACTTCCTTAGAGAAGGCTCAAAACATTATCTTCAAAAAAAGTGACGACTAGCGAGGAAAAAACTTGAAAAAAGAAGGAATATTCCTTATCCAAATGTGGAGTAAGATTTATTATCCTTAGAGGAATCCCATGGTTAACTTTAAAAAAAATTTAACGTCTGCCCTTGTTTTGCTGAGTCTTATGTCTGTTAGCAATGCTATTGCTATGGAGAATGATGCAGATGACTTTCGTGGCGAAACTGTTAGGAGTTTCTCCCATATGAATTATAAAAATTTAATGGCCATCGGTGCAAGTTATGTCGATTTTTTAAAGGAAATAGGGGAATCAGGTGCGCCAGTCACGCAAAAAAGAGTTTCTCGACTCTTTGCTCCAGAATGTAAGAAGATTGAAAATGGCACAACCCTTTTTACCCAATCCAGTATGCTTCCTGCTCAAATGAATAATGCACGTGAAGCTGTAGGAAAATGGACATTAGAGACTTTATGGAGTGCCGCTGATACGGTACAAAATATATGTACCATCCATTTTAAATGGGAGGGCGAAAACATGGGACCACATACAACCATGGTGGGCTTATGTGTGAACGATAAGGGAAAAATTTTTGAAGTTCGTGAAGTTTACAACGAATGGCAAAAGAAAACACTGGGCACCCAAGAAAATTAAAGTTTTCTCAAGAACAGTGTAGCCCGGGTTCTCCCTTTTTTTTGATGACTGCATTTCTTACTCCCCTCCCTCAATCTTTAAAATGAGTTCGGCGGGGGAAGAGGATTTATGAAAGATAATTTTCCAATTATTTTCCTTAACAAGACAATGGATTAAGTAACAAGGAACAGTTCGGGGGGTAAGGTCTTGAGGTGAAGATTTCCCTTCAAGCGCTTCCACTGTACCTTGGTGAAGGATAATAGAGTCTGCTTTAAGGCATAGAGAAAGGGCAGATTTTTCTTCACTTGGAGAAGAAATAGATAAGGATCCTCCTCGAGGGGCACATTCGCTTATCCACAAAACGGCATTGAGGAGGAGGCGACCCCAACCATCAAGTGTGAGATCCTTTTGAAAAGGCTCTTTCCAATGAAATTCTAATTTGCTCCGCATAAAATAATTCTCCAGGAGTTGTCGGGCTTCTCCGAGGGAAACTCTTCCTCCACTATATCCAAAAGCCACTCTAAAAAAACTAACCCGTGCGGATGCTGTTTGGGCGCTATGAAGAATTAAGTTTAAAATTTCCTGAGTTTCAGTAAGATGGTCAGGAGAAGTCTCTTGAAAGAGCTCAAGCCCTGTATTAATCGCTCCAATCGGCGTGACGAGGTCGTGGCAAAGTCGAGACGTTAGAAGTTCAGCAAGACGGAGAGAATGGTGTTGTGTCATGTTAATATTCCTTACGTAAATTTTAGCATCTTGTTAAGAACTTATCTGATAGGGTATCAAGATAGTAGCATATCTATTAAAATTTTAAGTTTATTTTAGGCAGAGACATATAAAATGAAAACATATCAAAAGGTTATAATAGCAGTAATTATATGTGCCATTGGCCTTGGAGCTATACTCTGGCTTAGAAAAGGAAAGGAAGCCCCTGAAGTACCTGTGCAAGAACCCACGCCTGTTGAAGCCGTAAAAGCTAAAAGTGGGTCTATTCTCAGGCGTGTGAGCACCGTCGGGAATCTTGCTGCCATTCAATCTGTCGTCCTTATGCCGGAAGTAAGAGGAAAGATTGCAAAAATTTATTTTGAAGAAGGTCAGAACGTTAAAAAAGGAGAACCTCTGTTTAAGATAGAAGACGCCATCTACAAGGCAGCTGTTAAGAAAGCCGAAGGAGACCTTGCGTTTAAAAAGGAAGAGTATACGCGGGCTATCAAACTTTTAGAAAAAAACTTTGGAACGATTGCCATGCGTGATAAGACCCTTGCGGAAATGCAAATGGCTGAAGCCGCTTTAGATGAAGCAAAAATTAGTCTCGATAATACGGTCATAAAAGCGCCTTTTGATGGTGTGATGGGGCTAACTGAGTATAGTGTGGGATCTTATGTCACAGAATCCACGGAACTTGCGCCCGTTGTCGATTTAAACCCCATTTATGTGGACTTTAACATACCTGAGTCTTATTTACCTTATGTTCATGTGGGTGACATTGTTGATGTTACGATAGAAGACTTTGATATTCTTCCTGTAGAAGCGACTATTAAGGCTATTGCTCCTGAAATTGATGCGGCCACACGAACCGTGACAATTCGGGCGGAAATGCCAAATACCGAGTTGGCTTATCGTCCGAACGAGTTCGCACGTGTCCTCGTTCTTGCAGGAAAAATAGAAGATGCCGTTCTTATCCCAGAAGCGTCTATCGAACGGGAAGGGGAAGAGGAATATGTCTATCTTGTCGTGGATAATGTTGCTGTCAAAAAAAATGTGAGCTCTGGAATGCGAGATGGGAATGAGGTTGAAATCACCAATGGCGTTAAAGACGGTGATCTTGTTATCAGTGCCGGCCAATTTAACGTTCATGATGGCGATGAAGTGACGGTTGTTAATCAAGAGAAAGCAAAATAAGATAAGCAGATGAAATTTATAGAACTCCTTATCCGGCGTCCTGTCCTGTCGAGCGTTATGACCATTATTATTTTAATGGTGGGCGCTGTTTCTTACACACGCCTTTCTTTGCGGCAATTTCCTGAAGTTGATAAACCCGTCATTAGTGTGACAACTGGCCTTGAGGGATCGAGCCCTCAAATTGTTGAACAGACCGTAACCCGCCCTTTAGAAGAAGCTCTTGGAGGCGTCGAGGGGCTTGATTATTCAAGTTCAAGAAGTGAAGCAGGAACCAGCATTATTAAATTAACTTTTAGGGTCGATCGAGACATTGACCTTGCTGCAGCTGACGTGCGCGATCGCCTTCAAAAAGCTCGAAGCAAGCTTCCTGATGATGCAGACGATCCTGTCATCAAGAAAGCTGATGCTGATGCACAAGCTCTCATTTATCTGTCTCTCTTTAGTGATAAGAAAACCGTCAGTGAATTGGCCGATTATGCGAAGAGGTATTTGGTAAGTGAGCTCGAAACAGTTAAAGGTGTTGCAAGCGTTGATCCCTATGGGGGTGGTGACTTAGAAATGCACCTTGTCTTGGACCCGATTCGACTGAATGCTTTTGGGATCACAGCACCAGAGGTGGCTGCAGCTTTGAAGCGACAAAACCTCACAAAACCAGCTGGACGAATTACTGGTGAAGAGCGGGAATTCACCCTGACAACAATCTCACCTCTTACAACCCCCAACCAATTTAATAATCTGATTCTTGCGGAAAAAAATGGGCGAATTATTCGGTTAAAGGATGTGGGATATGCCGAGCTTAACTCGGAAGATAAACGATTTTCCTCGCGCTATAATGGAAAAAATGCGGTTAGTATTGGGATTGTTAAAAAGTCAGTCGCCAATCCTCTTGAATTAAAAAGGGGAGTTGAAGAAAAAGTTCTTAAAATTCGCGAAAGACTCCCTTCAGGAACCGAACTTGAAATTTCCTCCGATAAAACCGTGTTCATTGAAAAATCAATCGATCATGTGTTCCGTACGATTTGGGAAGCTACCATTCTTGTGATTCTGGTCATTTTTATCTTTTTAAGATCAATCCGAGCCTCGTTGATCCCACTTGTGACCATCCCCGTCTCATTGATAGGGTCTTTTGCATTAATGTACCTCTTTGGATTTACGATCAATATCTTAACCCTCCTGGCCCTCGTCTTGGCTATCGGACTTGTGGTGGATGACGCGATCGTTGTTTTGGAAAATATCTATCGTTATATCGAAGACGGCATGAAACCCATGGCGGCCTCAATTAAAGGTGCGGGGGAAATAAGTTTTGCCGTTATTGCGATGACCCTGACCTTGGCGGCCGTTTATGCGCCTATTGCCCTATCAAGTGGAATTACGGGAAAGCTGTTTACTGAGTTTGCCCTTACCCTTGCAGGAGCCGTTATTATTTCAGGGTTTGTGGCCCTAACCTTAACGCCAATGATGTGCGCTCGTCTCCTTATCGCCCATCACCACGAAGAGCCCAATGGAAATAGGTTTGCGCGAGCTTATCAAGCTTTCGATGAGAAGATGGGCATTTGGCTCGACAAATTAGATCAAGGGTATGGGAGCCTCTTATCGCGTGTTTTAAATAAAAGGCTTTGGGTCGTGCTCATAGGTCTTTTCGTGGCAGGGATCGGTTTATATCTTGCTGTCTTTCAGTTAAGGCGAGAGCTTACACCCGCGGAAGATCAAGGTGTTTTATTGACTAGTGCTTTTCCGCCCTATGGTGCTACCCTTAAATATATTGAAAAATATGCTCTTCAAATGGACCAAATTCTGGCCTCTGTACCGGAACTCGTCAAGCGAATGACAGTCGTTCAGGTCGGAGATTATACTTATTCTAAAAATACCATGGTCCCGTGGGAAGAAAGAACCCGAAGTTGTAATGACATTAAGGATGCGATAACCGCTGAAATGAGTAAAATTATTGGGCTTAGAGTTAAACCCCGGTGTGAAAATCGTTCCGTCATAGGAGGAGGAAGTGCTTTTGATCTTTCCTTTGTGATTCAAACAAGTCACTCTTACGAAGAGCTTGAGCATCAAATGCAAAAGGTTTGGGCAGCTATGGCTCAGCATCCAGGCATTGGCCAGATAGATCCTGATTTAGGACAGCCGGGGCAAGATTATAAGGTAGAAATCGATCGCGAGAAGGCCATTACTTTAGGGATTGAGCCTGAGGTCATCGCACAGACGCTGGAGACGTTGATTGGGGGACGCAAGACCACGACCTTTGAGCGAGAAAGTAAGCAGTATCCGGTAAGAGTCTGGGTCGGCGAACAGTTTCGCAGATCCCCTCAACATGTATTAGATATGACCGTAAGAGGCTCAAGAGATAACAAGGAAACGATCGTCCCCCTTTCTGATCTCGTAAAAATAGTTTCCGTAACCACAACGCCAGAAATTCGTCACTTTGATGGAATGCGGTCTGTAACGTTAGATGCTGCAACAAAAGAAGGGTATGGTTTAGGCCAGGTTCTAAATGATATCAAGGGCGTCGCAAATAAAATCCTGCCCTCAGGATATACAACAACCGTTTCCGGTGAAACCCGTGACTTCCTTAAGGAAAGCTATACGATTTACCTGATCTTTGGACTTGCTATTGCCTTTATTTTCTTGGTTATGGCGGCTCAATTTGAAAGTTTTATAGATCCCTTTATTATCATCCTGAGCGTTCCCCTTTCCTTAGCGGGAGCTATTTTTACTTTATGGATTACGCCAACTGGAACCTTAAATATTTATAGCCAAATAGGTCTTGTTACGCTGATTGGGTTGATCACAAAGCACGGTATTCTTATTGTGGATTTTGCGAATAAGCTCCAAGAACAAGGGAGATCCCCTTTTGAGGCTGTGATCGAAGCCTCTCGCTTGCGCCTACGGCCTATTCTGATGACGACTTTTGCCATGGTTTTCGGAGCTCTTCCTCTTGCTTTTTCAAGTGGAGCAGGTGCCGAAACTCGTGAGCAAATTGGTCTTGTCATCGTGGGGGGAATGACTGTGGGAACCCTCTTTACCCTCTTTGTTATTCCCGTCGTGTATACATTGTTGACGCGCACACGCAGTGTCGAGGAGCATCATTGAGGGGACGGCTCAAGTGCTTTTTGGGCACATTGTGCAAGTGACTTCCATCCCCAAACGGGAAAGTTTTGGAAGGTCAAGTTTTGGTCCCCAGCATAGACAAGGTGTGAGTTTTCTCTCGTGTTCGAAGAAATCTGTGACCATTTCATCAAATTCTGTACGTATTCTGGTCGAAAAGTTTTAGAAGACTTTATCTCAAAAGTAACCTGTTCCTCTCCTTTTTCTTTTAAAAGATCAACCTCGAACCCTTGGTGGTCTCTCCAAAAGTAAAAGTCGAAAGGGTGACCTTTTGCAAATTGGTACTTTAAAAGTTCTGTAATTACAAAGCCTTTAAAAATGGCTCCCCGTTGTGAGTGAAGAGCTAAATGTTGAGGGGTTTCAATTCCGAGTAAATAGCAGAGGAGGCCGGAATCATAGAAATAGAGTTTCGGAGTCTTAACCATACGCTTGTTGAAATTTTTGTAGTAAGGCTTTAGTCGAAATAGGATATACGAGGCCTCAAGAATACTGAGCCACTCATTTGCTGTGGTTTGAGATATGCCTGCATCAACGGCGAGAGCACTTAAATTTAAGAGTTGCCCATGACGTCCTGCACACAATTTAAGGAAAGTGGTAAATTTTGAGAGATCTTTAATATTCAAAAGATCTCGGACATCCCTTTCAACATATGTGCGGATATAGCTTCCGATCCATAAGTGATGATCAATGTTTTCTTGATAGGGGCGAGGATATCCTCCGTAAAATAAAAAAGACCATATATCCAGGTCCTTAAGATCGGAATGGGTTCGATATTCTTGATAGCTCAAAGGTAAGAGTTCCAGAACACTTACACGCCCTGCAAGAGTTTGATTAATATGATGGGACAATAAGAAGTTTTGAGATCCTGAGAGAACAAAATGTCCTTTTTGGGGATCTTGATCAACTCGATCTTGAAGATAAGAGAATAAGGGAGGAAACCTTTGCGCTTCATCCAGAATCCATTTTTGAGCATGGTTCTGAAGAAATCCTATTGGATCAGCTTGAAGCCTTTCTAAAACATCAGGTCTTTCGAGAGAGACATAGGTGTAGTCAGGGAAAGTGTTTTTTAGAAGCGTTGTTTTCCCAGACTGCCGCGGTCCTGTCAAAAATATGACAGGGAATGATGATGCGGCTTTTAAAAGCGTCGGTGTTAGAGCACGCTGAAACATTTTATATCCCTAAAGACATTTATTTTCATAGAGTTACATATATTCATGTAAAATTCAAGTTTGAAACGGGGATTTTACAAAAACTCGAATTCTCTTCTCCCCGACTCTACTTCATTCACATGAATATGAGTGAACGTGCATGAGTAAAATTTATTGACTGTTTCTGTAGGAATATATTAATTTTTTATAAAATTCTCCTTTACTCTCTTGGAGATTAACAATTTTGTTGATTTATGGATACCTAAAATGCTAAGCGAGTCTCCAGAAAATACAAGTCTTGGGTATCTCGCGTTCCAAACGGGGAAGGATACAACCGAGAAGGAAAATTAAGAGTTATTTTATGAGGAGATTGAAAGGATGAAGACATATATAAAATTTTTGATGATCATGAATATGATGCTTACAGTCGCTACTACTGTAGAAGCATCAAAAAAAGGAGAAGATTGTCCTGATTTAAGGGATGATGCAGATAAAAAAAGCGCCTCACGCAGACTGGTAACTGAAGGAAATGAATATCAAGAGAAGCGCGCTAAGATTAATGCAGAAATAGAAAATCTTTGGTCCAAAATTCACCAATTTGTAAATATGGGGGCTGATGGGGATGTTAACGACTGTTACCAACTACTAGAAAGAAAAAAGAAGGAATTAAAACTCGTTGAGATTGATGAAGAAATTGGTAATCTTCAGTCCAGGATTGACCAATTTGTACGTATGGGGGCTGATGGAGAGGCTAATTACTGCTCTCAACAAATACGAATAAAAAGACATGAAAAGGATCATTTGCTACGGAGTATGGATGTAAAGGAAGATTAACTATTTAATCCATCTTGAACTATCTTAGCTCCACACCCCTTGCTCTTTCAACGTATCCGCAAGGTGATGGGCGGGGAGAATATCGGCTGGTGGAAGAGGAAAACGGGCTAAATCGGAATACGTTACCCAAGCCAGCTTTTGCCCCTCTGCGCCATGAGGAATTCCTTCCCAGCGCTTACACAAATAAATGGGCATGATCATATGAAATGTGTCGTAACGATAGGAAACAAAACTTAAGGGATGAAGGTCTTCTTCACTCACATTGATGTGAAGCTCTTCTTTTAGCTCTCGTATGAGAGCATATTCGGGCGTCTCACCGGTCTCCATCTTTCCTCCTGGGAGTTCCCAAATACCGGGTAGGGATTTCTCCTCAGGGCGTTCTGTGACAAGAAGCTCTCCTTTATCATTGATGAGGGCCGCCGCCACAACCCCCACAAGCGGTCGTTTAATGGCATTATAGCGCTTTATAAAGTCTTTGCGAGAGAGGGCGTAAGTAACGGCAGGTTTTGTTCCTGCATAAGCAACGGAGGTTGATTCCTTTGTTCCCGTTTGAGTAAAACCAAGGTCTTCAAAAATGCGGCGAGAGCCTAAATTATTTTCAAGAGCACATCCTTTAAGTTCTTCTTGCTGTAAGGTAAAAAAGGCAAAATGGATGAGGGCTTTTACGGCCTCTTTCCCATATCCTTGCCCCCAAAACTCAACCCCAAGCCAAAATCCAACTTCCTCCTCTAGCCCTACAACGCCGATAAAAGTTTGATCTGCCCTTCGAATAACGGCCAAACTCACGTGGGTTCCTTTTTGTATTCCCATCCGAGCATAGGCAATAAACTGATGGGCATCTGCTAGAGCATAGGGATGGGGGAGGCGCGCCAACCTTTCTGCAATACGTGCATCATTTGCAAGAGCGGCCAGAGCTTCCGCATCCTTTTCTTCCAAAGGGCGTAAGGTTAGCCTATCTGTGGCTATGGGAAGGAAAGGACGGTTGAGGAGAGAGGAGGGGATCATGAAAGTTTTTCATCCGATATTAAACGCTAAATTTTTAGCACAGTGACCATATTATCTTGCCTAACCTAATTTCCAGTTATACCCACTCACTTACCCCCCCCCTCACCCGCCCTTCGGCCGACCTCTCCCACGAGGGGAGAGGTGATTTAAGTGTTCGCTGCATTACCTCTCCCCTTGTGGGAGAGGTCGCCACGCGCGAAGCAAGTGGCGGGTGAGGGGGACTTGGAATAGACCAAACTAAACAGTCGTCGCACTAATCCCTATCGATAAACCATTATGTTAAAAGATTCAATCCTGTCGATCATTTCATCGGACTGTATTCTTTTGATTTTTTTCACCATCTAACGTATAGGTTATTTTAAGGTTCGCAGTCATCACATAATGAGAGTTCTCCTTTGCAAGAGTTTATTGAAACCTGGGGTTACATTGCCGTTTTTTTAGGATCCATGGTAGAAGGGGAATCTATTATTTTTGTAGCAGGATTTCTTGCTCACGAAGGATACCTATCCCTTCCTAAGATTATTATTGTTTCTTTTCTGGGTACACTTATGGCTGATCAAGCCCTTTATCACGTTGGTCGACATTATGGAAACCATGTCATTGACAAGTTTCCTTCATTCAAACCCCGAGCTGATAAAGCCTTTCAACTCTTACATCGCTATGACACTTTCTTTATCCTGAGCTTCCGTTTTATCTATGGAATTCGCATCATTAGCCCCGTCATTATTGGGAGCAGTGGTATAGGTGTTAAGCGCTTTATGGTTTTAAATTTCATTGCAGCCCTCATTTGGTCAATTGGAAGCTGTGTTATAGCCTACTACTTTGCCCATCTTATTATGGACAAACTGGAACTTTTACCTAAAATTATTCTCGGTCTTATTCTGATCGGAGGCGGAATTGGATATCTCATTTTTAGGTGGCGTAAAAGACGAGCTTAATCCATAGAGAAGGAAGTTATGAATGGCCCATCGATATCCAGTGAATTGGGAAGAGTTTTATCGCAACGCTCGTGCCCTCGCCTGGCGCCTGAATGAAGGCCAAACTTGGAATGGTATAGTTGCCATCACTCGAGGAGGCTTGGTACCCGCAGCCATTGTTGCTCGAGAGTTGGGAATTCGAAAGGTCGATACGATCAGCATCGAGAGTTATAATGAAAATGATGAACAAATTGATCCTATCATCATTAAATCCTGTCAAATCGAAGATCATGGAAAGGGATGGTTGGTGGTAGATGATTTAGTTGACACGGGTGCAACAGCAAAAATTGTCCGAGATATGCTCCCTCAAGCCCACATAGCCGCTATCTATGCGAAACCTTACGGAAAAGACCATGTAGACAGCTTTATGATGGAAGTGAGCCAAGACACGTGGATCGTTTTTCCTTGGGAGAGTGATACCTTACGTTCCTAAATATTTTATTCATCTTTTATCTTACTGTAACGACCCCCCCCCCCCCCCCGTGTCATCCTTGGCAAGAAAAGCTTGCTCTTGCGAAAGCGAGAGCTTAGCATTTCTTACCAAGGATGACACCATGTGTGAGGAAGAGGAGTAGTTACAGTAAGAGAAAGAATAGGAACTTTAATTATCTATTCTTCTTTTCTTAGCTTCACCTTTGACGGGTTGGGAAATTCCGGGAAGGATAACTCTGTTCCGTAAAGGTGGTGACACATTTTCTTTCTCACCCTCGACAGAAATCTCTGGAGAAGATTCATCCCCTTGACGTGAAGGACGTGATGGCCTTCGCTGAGATCTAGAAAGTTCCCTTAATATTCTCGAAGAATCTTTCACGCCGCTTCTTTGTAAAGTTCTCTTTCTTTTTGAGGGGGTTGGAATGAGCTCTTCATTATATTCGTCAATATCCTCAACGGAAGGAGAAGGAGGAGGCGTATACTCTTCAATCTCTTCAATAGGAGAAGACGAAGGAGAAGAAGGAAAGTCTGTTATCTCATCATCCATAGCAGAAAGGTGAGTTCCTAGAAGAGTTAACGCGGATAAAAGAATAAGAGATCTAAAATGTAACATGTAACCTACCATTACTAAACAAATAACATTAAAAGGTTTCTATGGATTTTCTTTAAAGAAGTCAACAAATATCGTTTTTAATTTTATTAAAGTTTTATTAAAATTTACTATATTAGGCTTGATTAGATGGTGGAGGAAATTAAAGGGGCATTTTCCTCGCCTCAGTGACTCTACTCTCCCAGTTATTCTTATAAATCAGAGCAAGAGAAGGATCATCAATGAGGAGGATATTTTCGGCGTTTTTCTTAAATGACTTCTTAATTGCAACCATAGATCATCACATCCAACCACTTAAAAACACCAAAAGAGATCATGGATATAACATATCCAGGTTTGCTATGTCATGGAGATTATGGGGAAATTTTAACATGACAGATTTAATTAATGAAGAAAATTCAATACATTATCGTCATTGCGAGGACGTGAAACGTCCGAAGCAATCTAGAGACTGTATAACTATTTCTCTTAGATTGCTTCGCCTCCTACAGAGGCTCGCAATGACGATTTTAGGAAATATGTCAGAGGGTTAGTAGGGAAATTGTACGTTTAACGACCTGCAGTTTGAGGTAAGAAAGTCAGAATTCTCCAAGTCAGGTTAAGCTACAGCCTGTTGTGAAAGAGCTGTAAGGTCCTTAACAATGGACTCAACGATTGCTTTTACGGGCCCCTCGTTCTCACCTTCCGCCATGATTCGAATTAAAGGTTCGGTCCCGGAAGGGCGGACCACAAGGCGACTATTTTTTCCGAGTTTCTTGCGCGCTTTTTCAAAAATGACTTCTGCTTCTGGAAGTTGCAGAAGCGATGGCAGTAATTTTACATTTTTGTGAATTTGAGGGAGAGGGGTAAAGAGCCTCATCACTTGACTTGCTGGCTTTTTCTTATGAATCAGAGCGGTTAGCACTTGAAGGGCCATCAAAAGCCCATCACCTGAGGTTGCGTAATCAGAAAGAATAATATGCCCGGAGGGTTCACCCCCTACGTTATATCCTTCATCCCTCATTTTTTCAGCGACATAACGATCTCCCACGGCGGTGCGCACAAGAGATAACCCACGATTCTCTAAATACCGTTCAAAGCCTAAGTTGGACATGTGTGTTGTGACAAGTCCTTTTCTCTTTAAAAGCCCACGGTCATCCCAATCCGTTGCAATGAGAGCCATAATTTGATCACCGTCAATAAGACCCCCAAGTTCATCCGCAAAAACGACGCGATCTGCATCCCCATCAAAAGCAATCCCCACGTGAGCTTTCTCCTCCTTAACTCTGTCACACATTAACTGAGGAGAGGTTGCTCCGCATGCCTCATTGATATTTTGGCCGTTTGGGGTAATACAGATTGGAATGACGGTCGCTCCGAGCTCTCTTAAAACGAGAGGCGCAACTTTATATGCCGCACCGTGGGCGCAATCAACAACAACGCGCAGCCCTTCAAAATGGGTGTGACGGGGAAGGCTCCCCTTCACAAATTCAACATACCGACCAATAGCATCATCCAAATGGATCATCCGCCCTAGGTAAGGCGGACTCACCAAAAAAGAGGAAGACTCTAGTCGAGCTTCAATTTCCTTTTCCACTTCATCGGAGAGTTTAAGTCCATCTGGATCAAAAAGCTTAATCCCATTATCCTCGTAAAGGTTATGAGAGGCAGAAATCATGACCCCCAAATCGGCTCGCATGGACCGGGTGATCATCGACACCGCCGGCGTTGGTAGGGGGCCAACCGTCGCTACATCCATTCCCACGGAAACAAAACCCGCTGCAAGAGCTGATTCAACCATATAGCCTGAAAGGCGTGTATCTTTTCCGATCACCACTCGGTGCCGGTGATCTCCCCGCATAAAATGAAGACCAATTGCTTGTCCCAAGCGGGTCAGAGTGTGAGGTGTTAAAGGTTCAGAATTTGCTTGTCCGCGAATCCCATCTGTTCCAAAAAATTTCCGCATGCTTTCCTAAATTGTTTTTTCAACTTCTTGTTTAAAGAGTCAATCGAATCGAGTGTATTATTTAAGATACCTGATCTAAACACTCGAGACCAGGCATTCAACTACAAAAAACATAACGTTTTGTTACAGTTCGTTTATTATATTTGCTAAGTTCCATAGACCTCGTGGTGAGAGCAATCCAGAGGCCACAAATAAATTATTTGCACATAATTTCTTCTCCGCCTTAGCGCTTCGCGCGACGGCGTGATCGCAATGACGATTTTGGGAAATATGTCCGGTAGTAAGGCATCGAACCTTCATCTCTTGTTTTTACATTAACCCAAGTTTTGGATAAGGAAATCCGTTGTTTTTATGTAACTCATTGAGAAAAAAATCATTTTCCCCCTTCTCGGTGTCATCCTTGGCAAGAAAAGGTTGCCCTTGCCTAGGCGAGGGCTTACCTTTTCTTAGCCGAGGATCTTGTGTTAAGATATCCAGTGAAAAATTGGTTCGAGATTTTCTTTTAAAAAATAGATCCTCGGCCAAGAAATTTCTAATGTTTTCCTTTGGAAAACAAAGCATTTCTTGCCAAGGATGACACCATTTCTGAAATCGATAGGTAGGTTTGCGTGACTCCTTATCCAAAACTGGGGTTACATTACAAATATGCTATATTTTAAATGACTATGGTCATGTAACCAAGGATATTTCCATGATTCAAATTAGTGCAGGAGAATTTAAAGCCAAGTGCCTCAAATTGATAGATTTTGCTGAACAAAAGCATGTAACGGTTGTTATTACAAAGCGTGGCATTCCCATAGCAAAGCTTGTACCCTATGAAGAGAAACCAACTAAACTTTTTGGTTTTCTCAAGGGATCGGTTATTATAAAAGGTGATATCCTAAGGCCTATGGATGAGACGTAGGATGCAGAAAAATCTTAAAATAGAGTCATAGGTTTTGTAAAGTGTATTGAAGCTTAATCCTTTCCTCTCCTAACAAGCGTCATTCCGGGACTTAGGCTGTGTTCATCGTTTTCCAAAGTTCCGGGTATTAAAAAAAATCTTAGACCCAAAGGGTCTAAGATTTTTAAATCCCGGAAAGACGACTTCAGAAAGCCTTACCTGACGTAAAGGTCTTAACCAGAATACCGAATACGATGATGTCTGCAAGACCTATGAGAGAGGTAACGATCCCAGTCGAAAGAACAAGCGATTTTTCACAACTATCTGCAGACTATACCATCAAAAAATTGAAACGATGTTCGTGAATCTCACAAAATTTTTGTGCTCAAATTTTTTCAACCTAATCGTTTTTCCCTACCCCCTTCTCTTCTCCTTTTCTTTTTGCTTCTCCTTTTCCTTCCCCTTTTCTTTTTTCTTTTCCTTTAGATCTTTCTTTTTTTGCGGGTATTTTTGTTTGGGGCAACAATGAGGAAGAAGGTACTAATAAAGATGCATCCTGAACAAGAGGTTGGTGTCGACGCTTTTTAATAAGATCAATCCTCTCCTTAAAGTCATTTACATATGCCTCTAGAAAAGAATGCAACTCTCTCTGATATTGTACATTATCTTTTTTTATTTTTCTTTGTAACGTTAGGTGAGCTCTCCAAGCAGCCATATAGTCGTTACCTTCTTCTTGTTCTTCCTCCTCTCCCAGCCATACCTTTTTTAAATAAAGGGGGGGTGCTGTATGAGAAGAAACGAGCTCGGCACTTCCCGCAGAAGCAAATACTTTATGAGGAACCCAATCTTTTTCATTTGTCCGTGGGTCTTGAGGGCCGTATTGGACACGGAACGAAGCAAGGACCTTAAAAAAGAAAGTTTCTTCTTGTGGTGCTAGTTTGGCTTGCATTCTTTTCCATAGCATTCCTCCCGGAACAGAAGCTCGTGCAACAGCCCGGCGACATGTGGGGCAGAGATTATAGTGAGAATGAAGATGCAAAAAAGCCCCTTTAACTTTTCCTTGTACTTTATCTAGAAGAGATTCCCAGAATGATTCACTAATAGGGCTGGAAAAAAAATGAATAAGACGTTGTTCACTATGCCAAAACCACCTATAAATCATTGTGGCGTATGCTTCAAACTCTTTTTCAACTTGTTCAAACTCTTTACGTTTATTATTAATTTCTTTCTCAGCGATTTTAAGGAGTTCACTAGGGCTTTTCGTTTTGTTAACAAGAATACGATCTCTTAATGTTTCTGTTTGGTGATGAGCTTCTCTTCTTTCAGAAGAAGCAACGTCTAATGCTAAGGATGAAATCCCTTGTGTATAATTTGTTAAAGCTGTTTCAACAATTAAACTTTTCAGCTGCTCTTTCTTTTCCCAAAGTCCCGCTTGTAAGTCTTTAAACTTTTTCCAAATATCTTTTTCCCTTGGAGAAAAATCTTCTCTTTTTATCCATTTTTGAGAGGAGTCGCCTTCCTTTATTCTACCCCATATTTTACTTACATGCTCAACAAGTTCAGGAACTTTAGCAAGTTCATCCTCAAAAGAATATTTCTTTAAAGCCTTGTTATCTTTCAGAATAAGCTTACCAGCACTTTCAAATGCTCTTAATTTTTCTTTTCCTTCTTTAAAAATCTTTATTTTTTTCTTTATAATAATTATTCGCCCATCCTCATTTTCTACAATAACTGCAAGGCACCCCAAAACAATATTGTTTTTGTTTTTTGGGTCTTTTTTTCGAACTTCTTGCGTAATCAAACTTTCTTCTTTTGCTAAAGCATCATGAATAGCATCTAAATCATGCCGGTTTGAACCAAACTTTCCAAATTGTCTAAATCCTAAGTATACAGAATCATCATCCTCTTCTCCAAAACCACAAACTCCACTTGTTGAATAAACAAGAGCTTGGAAAGGAATAAAAAACAACAGGAGAAAAAATAATCTTTTAAACTTCATAACATAAACCATATATAATTAAATTAAATATTAATGAGTAACCACCGTAAGAGCATCATGAAAATTCAGGAGATCCTCTTCTCCGATTCCTTCTTCTTGAGGATTGATAGGTGTGGGAGAACGTCTGGCGGAGGTTGAGAGATGCTGCATATTTCTCATAACCAAGTTATACCGCTGTGACTCTCTTTCTTTTAAAAGATGGGCAAATACTTCAGAATCATAAAATTCTTTATGAATTTGAGTCCAATTGTGAGGGAGAACATTTTGAGAGGTTAGTTTCTGATAAACTTGAACGCTTTGACTTGCTTTTGCCACATAGTTTCGAGACATAAAAATAATTCTTTCCATAAAAGAGGAGGCCTCATCAGGATAAAGTTCCTTAAACTTATTAGAAAGTTTAGCAACGTTCTTAACTGCTACGGGTGTTCCGGTAAGTTTGATATATGGCTGGGAATCAAGACGCAACCAACGAGCAAGAGACTCTGCAGAAGATTCATCAACTTGATTATCCGACAGATCAAGCAATTGAATTTTAGTAAACTGTTCTGGCTTAAGTTCGTTTGTAAGGGTCGCAAAGTTTACAGAAGTTATGTTGTTATTACTGAAGCCAAAAGCAATAATATTGGATAACTTTTTCTCTGATTCTTCTTTTATAACTCTTATTTTTTGTTGAGGACTGTGAGAAAAATTCAAATCGCAAAAGTCAACATAGTCATATCCGCCTAAAGCCGGCACAGAAAAACAAATAAAACCTAAAAATAAAAAGCGCTTCCGCATTTTTTCCTCTTAATTATTCTTCTTACTTTAAACAAAGTAATCATTATTAAATTTGATGTCAAGATAATTTTCAAGACTTGCGTGTAGATTTATATGATTTGGGACTCAAACGACCATAGTCAATGTGAGTGAATATAAAAAATCTATGAGTCGTGATGAAATAGCTCTTCAAGTGGCGCAAGAGCCTTAGGAGGGCCGAAAGCGACAACGCAATCATTTTCAGCACACAAAATGTTTCACGTGAAACAATTTATGAAAGAGGGCTTCTTTTTTGTGTTAAGTTTCTGGATTGCTTCTTTTTCGAAGCCTCCCCCGCCCGGACTCTTTAACGAGTGGACTTTGGAGGAGGGATCGAAGGAAGGGGGCTTTAGAAAGCTGTACCTGATGTAAAAGTCTTATAGACAAGGGACAAGGCCTTGGTGCCAACAATCCAGCTGACAAACCACAGAATGATACTAAACAAGGCGAAGAGGACTATTGGGATTGCGATCAACCAAACACTTATTAAGGAAAGAATCCATCCCAGAATACCGAGCACGATGATACCTGCAAGACCGATGAGAGAGATAACAATCCCAATCAAAATGAGAAGTCCCAACACGCGCAAGACGTTGCCTTTCAAAAGACGCCAACTGACTCTTATAGGCTTTTCTTGATCAATGGCAATGAGAAGATAGGTCAACGAAAGACGGAGCGCCAAATAAATACCATAAATAACGAACAGAATTCCTAAAACCACAGTTAAGGCTGTGCTCCCCACAAGAAAGTGAGCTCCTAAAGCAATACCTCCGGTAATCAGAATATATATGGTCGCTAAGATACCGATTAAGATCGAATATAAAATCATTTTTACAAAACGCCAATCCAAATGAAGAGCCCACCAGCGGTCCCCACCTTCTCCAAGAACGCCGTAGCGGAATCCATTGATGTACAGATTAAAGATGGCAATGAAGTAGGTAATATAATAGACCACATGTGCAAAGGTCGCGATAAAGGGCTGTTCGAAAGAGGATGATTCTCCTTTCATTTGGCTCACAAGAGCATCAAAGGACCAGAGGCCTACAGACCAATAGACAAGAGACATAAAGATGATGCCTATAAGCCATATAACCACGGGTGCACAAGCAACTCTTGCCCATTCAAGCTTGTGCTCTCGCGCATCTCTAAAGCTTTCTTTAAAAATTTTCATAATTTCTATGGTCATTGTTTCCTCCCCCTGTGGGAATATAGTTCTTTCTAATTTAATTCTAACCATAACACATTTAATATTTAATTAAAAATTTTTTCTCTTGACCATTTTTTTTAAGAAGGTATGAGTTTATCTATGTTTACACTTGCAGCCTGGAATATTAATTCGATTAGGACAAGACTTCCTCTTTTGCTTTCTTGGCTAAAAGAAAGGACACCGGATATTGTGTTATTGCAGGAGACCAAAGTTATTGATGATCAATTCCCCAGTGAAGAGATTGAAAACTTAGGTTACAATATCGCTATGTATGGTCAAAAATCCTATAATGGTGTTGCCATCCTGTCAAAATTCCCCATTGAGGACGTGACTCAAGGGATTCCTGGATTTGAGGACGACCAAGCACGGTATCTCGAGGCCGTTATTAAGGGCATGCGAGTAGCCTCTGTTTATGTGCCGAATGGCATGGCAGTGGGGAGCGATAAGTACGCCTATAAGCTTGATTTTTTAAAACATCTTTACCTCCATACCCAAACACTTTTGACCTATGATGAAGCTTTTGTGATGGGAGGGGACTTTAATATCGCACCAAGCGATTTAGATGTTTATGATCCCGAAGAGTGGCACGAGAAAATTTTATGCAGCACCGCTGAGAGAGAAGCGTTCCGATCTCTTCTCTATTTAGGATTAACCGATGCGCTTCGAGCTTTGCATCCTAATGAAAAGGAACTTTATACCTGGTGGGATTATCAAAGAGGGTCTTGGCAGAATAATTTTGGCCTCCGAATTGATCATTTTCTCCTTTCTCCCCAAGCGGCGGATCTTCTAAAGGAAGTCTCTGTAGATAAACAAATGCGTGATGTTGAAAAGGCTTCGGATCATGCCCCAGTACTCTGTAAGTTGGAGTTATAAGAGCATACCCACCATGTTTTACCACCTTCCGTCGTCATTCCCGCAAAAGCGGGAACCCAGGGATTGTTTAAGTGCGATTAAAGTCACAAATCATTTTACATAATTTTTTGTTTTTAAACATTTTTCCTGGGTTCCCGTGTTCCCCGCCTTCGCGAGGACGGGAATGACGATCTAGGGATTACGAAATAAGCGGATCAACCAAGAATTACACGACTACCTTTCTGGGTCATTTTCGATAGCCTCGAACTCCGCGTTGATTTTCATACTTTTTTGTCTGACAAGCTGACTTGCTTCTGCGACTTTCTGTTTGCGCTTGCTCCCCTTTCCAACAGGCCGCAAAAGCCAAACCATAGCCCCTCCAATGAATGCGGTTAAAGGGATGATCCATAAAGCATATCCGAAGGCATGGGCCTCATAAACACGCTGGCCTTCTAGGATCTGTCCCAGCCAAAAGAAGTCCATCAGATAACCAATGGTAGTATGAAAGAAGGATCCTCCCAACATGTTAATGCAATTTAAGAAAGCAACGGTGATATTTCTTAAGTTGGCTGATACAAGGGACGTTCCTATGGAAAAGACAAGAACTTGATAGCAACAAAGAACCCCTACGATGAACATCAGAATCGCTAATGATGTATGGCTAAGGCTGCCCTTTGAAAGCAGCATCAACGCGAAAATTCCAGCCATGAGCAGGCCACACAGAGCTGTTATTTGATAGGATTTCTTAAATTTTTCAGCAAAATACGCTAAAATAGGCCCTCCAAAAAGCATTCCTGTAAAGATAGAAGAGGTAATAAACGCCGCATCTTCTTTGATGAATGCATACACCGTCATTAAATAAGGGACGCCCCAGACATCCGCGAATCCTTCTAAAGATCCAACCATCAAAAAGTTGGCGAGAGCAAGGAGAAGAAGGGAGGGCATCGTCAAGAGAGATTTGAAATCTTTGAGGAAAATGGGGGGTTCATGAAGAAAAGACATTTTGTAAGGCTTAATCGTTAGGATAAGAAGTCCTGTTAGCACAAGTCCTGCTACCCCTATGATCAGGAGCACATTTTCCCATCCATAAAGCGTAATAAGGTGTCCGACGGGCATTCCTCCATAAATGGCCCCTAATAATCCGATGGAAAAAGAGAGTCCAATCATCCGAGAATAGTGATGGAAAGGAAACCATAAAGTAACAATCTTAGAGGTTCCTAAAAAGCCCGCAGCCGATCCCGCCCCAATCAAAAATCGAGCTAAAAGGGCGAGAGTCCAGTTGTCTGTCCAGTAAAATAAGAAGATGGACCCAGAGCAGACCAAACAACAGAGGGAAATGACCATACGGGGGCCAAACCGATCCAGGAGAACGGCAATTGGAATTTGCATCCCTGCATAACCATAATAATACATCGAGGCGAGTAACCCAAAGTCCGTCGCATCAATTTGAAATTTGTGCATAATTTCTGTGCCACAAAGGCCCAAAAACACACGCATAATGAATTGGTAGGAAAAAAATAAAACGGCAAAAAACCACATAACCCAAGGATGAAAATGAGACATCGCTTCCTCTTTAGTGAAAGAATTAAAAGTAACTTAATAAAATATGGGGATGAGTGAAAGGGGAACTAGCAGCGCAAGCTGCTAATAATAATTTGATGGGAAATGAGAGATACATTTTTCATTTTCATATTTTAATATATGAGGAAGACTTCGGGAGATGTCAACTTTTTTGTGGTGCAATAGGTTTTGTGAAAGAAATTATAATAGTATTGTTATTTTTTATAGAGATACTTGTAATAGTATAAACTATTACTATATATATTATAAATAAAAAATTATTTTTATTATTATGTAGTTTATATTTAGGGTGATCACAAATGGGTACGACACAACAGATTTTTAACAAAAATCTCAAAAAAATTCTTTTAGCAGGATCAATGAGCCTTGCATCATTTAATCTCTCAGCTGTTCAACTGGAGCTTCTTGAAGAGCTGGGGTTTACAGAAGCTCATGAGAAGGGAATCACAGGAAGTGTAACGGTTGTTGTGATAGATTCACCCGTTTTAACTGAACATAAGGCCTTTGGGGGGGAAGCTGAAGAAGTATACCGATCAGATCTTATTTATTCTCGTTTAGAGCTGGGAACTCATGGAACACAAATGGCGAGTATTATTAAAGCAAACTCCTCACCTGAGAATAGAGATCAAGGAGCGGCCTTTGATGTAACCCTCAAGACAATAGGATATCCTGTTCACATGCCAGTTTCTACATCAAAGACCAATGAGGAAATCCTAGATCATATTGAAAACCTGGACAATGCTCGCCTCATTTCTATGTCTTTAACCCCTCTCTCTTTTGATGACGCTCAATTAGAGAGATTCGAAGATATCCTTGTAAAAAAAGATTGTGGAATTGTTATTGCCGCAGGCAATGATGCAGAAATACTTGCTGATTATTCTTCTTTTCGGGGAGCTATCGAAGAGGAATATTCACCCGTAAGAGGCAAAAGAAAAGCGGCTATAATGGCTTCTATCAATTTTAAGAGACTTTTTGATCGTCCTAAAATTCGAGAAAGACTTATTATTGTAGGGAATGCTTCAAATCTACGTGAAACGGATAAAGATGAAGTAGGTAAAATGGCTAAAGAAACGACAATAGATAGTGAAAGTAAAACGACAGAAAAAAGTGTAGAGGAAACGGTTTCACTAGTAGCTGCGTCTAGAGAGGAAAGCGAACTGGAATTTTATGATTTCGCACTTTCAGAAGATAAATCAGAAGAAGACATTCAGGTATTAAATGAAAAAGATAAAATGGCTAGAGATTTACACGAAGGCAGTCAAGGTAAAATTAGGAAAAAAAATGCTGAAGAGTTAATGTCATTACTGACAGAGTTTTTAAAGGAAAATGGGCTTAATTTTATTGACTTTATTTCCTTAAAAGATCAATTAGCAGAAGACATGACATTAAGGGCACTCGAGGCGTTTCCCGAGGAAGAATTTGAAACGTTGTATAGAGAAAAAATAAAAACGGGCGGAAGCTTTCTAAATGCTCAAGAAGAAAAAGAATGGAAAGAGAGATTACGAACAGATTTCAATAAAAAAAGACTGATTTTCTTTCGAGAGAACTTTGGAACTTTATTTAAGCAGAAAATGAAGGAGCTGATCGAAAGAAACGAGAGGTGTCAAGCTATTATAAAAGACCTATTTTTAGAAGGGGTAAAGCCTAAAGTCATTGCAAAAGTCCTTTATTCAATGGCAAAATCGCAAGTTTACTCTCATAATGAGGCAACAAAGGAAACCAAGCGTTTGAAATTGGATTTTTCTCTATCTGTGGGGGAAAATTGTGGAGAGGAAACCTTTATGGAGGACACTTGCTTTGGAACAAAGAGATACACAGCTTCCGGAAGTAATAGGGCGGGATTCTTGCAAGAGAGGTTCATTACGACAATCGGAAAAGATATTCAAAGTGCTTCCTTTAAAAAAAGCTTTGATATGGAGACTTGCAAAAGTTTCTTCGAACAAACCTATGAAAAAAGCACTGGAACCTCTCCTGCGACCGCTCTTGTAACGTCCGCCCTTTCATTAATTCTTCAACAAGATGCCACTCTTACGGTTCCTCAAGCAATGGAGAAACTTTTGAGTACGGCTGCACCAACAGATCATCCTTCCTCCTTTGGAAGAGGGATTATGGATTTAAGAGCTGCAATGGCAGGCGGATTAAAGTGAGGTCAATTTATTTTTTGGAGTCCTCCCTTGACGTCAAGGCGGTAGTCTACGAATAAAAATCCTACGAGACCCGTCATTGCGAGGAGTGTAACGACGAAGCAATTTTTTGGAATAAGAATGAGATTGCTTCGGGCTATCGCCCTCGCAATGACGGTTCTTCCAGCTCGTCATTGCGAGCCCACATAGTGGGCGTAGCAATCAGGAAAACCTCATCATCCTAAATTACCACTTGTTTCATACAAACGGTATTATTTAGTCACACTCATCTTTACAAATTCGGCTAAGTTCGCGACAGGATTGCCCTGCACTATAGAGCAAGATGTCTATTTGTTGAAGCGTTTCAGATAATTTCTTAAGGTGATATTCTAAGCGTTTGATGAAAATGTCATGTGTGTATATATTCGAGTTAGGCATGATAGTCCTCCTTCTTGGGATTGTTATGTTTAGCAGTGCAGGGGTGGTTGTTGCATCCTTGCACTGCGTCTTATCGTATCAAACTTAATTTAAGATGCAAAACATATTTTCATTTTTTTATCAACATTGAGTAATTTTGATTAAACTAATTTACTTTATAGACTTCGCCATAAGAGAAGGACTTGCCCTTTCCCTCAAAAACCCACATATTTTGTTCTATAAAATAATGAACAAATAAAATATGAGAGAGGTTCAATGATCCAGAAACAAAAGACATATCCCACATCTCATCTTATTAAAAAACTTTTTTATTGCTTACTTATTTTGAATTTATGGAATTTTTCTGTAGACAATGTTGAAGCAATGAATAAGGAAAGTTTTCCGCTCGATGAAAAGAAATTTTCCAGAGAACAAGTTATTGATTTTAAAGGGATATATGAGGATATCCATTATACGTTTAAAAATGAAAATCTTCTAAGAGAAGCTTTACGTCCCCTACTTCCTAAAAGGTTACAGTTCCCAAAACAACGGTTCCAACTTTTAGAAAAATTAGGTGACGCTGTACTCGAACTTATAATAACAGTACGCCTCCAGGATTTATTTCCTACAGAAAACACAGGAACCCATCATGACTTATGTGTTTCTCTTGTTAAAAATAGAACATTGGCAGACGTTTATCTTCGTAATCTAAATATTGAACAGTATTTACCTTTTCCAGAGCGTTCATCGTGTAAATATTGCAACGTCGTTGAAGCGCTCATAGGTGCTATTTATCGAGATGATAGCAAGAAAGGATTCAATAACTCAAAAAAATTTATTATGAAAATATTAGATGATAATGTCTTACTGGAGAAATTAAAGGAAGTCGCAGAAAAGAATGGAAGCAAATCTGGAGAGAGCGAAAAAGAAGAACTTCGATCACCTTTAGTTAGTGGCATTAATATCTTGCCTCATCTTAAAGAAATCATCCAAGATATATGTCAAAAGAAAGATATAGGCTCGATCAACACAAAATCTTTACTTGGAGAAATTCTAACGAGGGCATGGAATGATACTCCATCATATGATTTTTCACTCGGAATACATGAAACGGACGTGCCGATTTTTGTAGCGACCGTTTCTGGGGCACAAATTGGAAGTGTTATAAAAGGGTTAGGCTTGACAGTTGAAGAAGCAAAACAAGATGCAGCCCGAGCTGCCATTAATTTTCTTGCACAAGAAACTCTTATTCCCCCAAAAGAACTTGATACTCAACAACAGAATTATACAAAATTTATAAATGAATATTGCTTATCAAAAAATCTTCAGTTCTCATTCACTCCAGAAGTTATCCATCGATCCTCCCCTCTTTTTACCTTTGAAGCTAAAATCGCCGATGAGATTATTGGTCGAGGTTCTGGATCCACGAAAAAAGCAGCCGCTGAAAATGCAGCCCGTGAAGTGTGTAATCATTTTGTTCAAAATGGAACTGTTGGTCAGGATACTATCGATCCTCAGAAACAACATAGATCGATATTAAAAGAGTTAAGCGATAAAAAATTAATTCCTGATGTTAAATTAACCCAAGATGGCGAGGTACAGCCCGAGAATACCTATAAAATTTGTGTAAAAGTTGGAGAGGATGTTAGTGGCCAGGGAATAGGCTCATTAGAGAGTGCAAGAGAAAAAGCTTACCAAGAGGTTTTTAATCAACTCTTTGAAAAACAAGAAAAAGAACGGATACAAAGGGAAACTTTCAGGTCTCCATCCAAAACGACTAAAAGCAAGTCAGGTGCAAATTTAAAAAAACCTGTCAAATCTTCGCCGCGAGCGTCTTTACCTCCACCTACAACTCCTAAAAAAGATAAAGGTAAAACCCCAAAAAAGAAGCCAAAAACACAACAGTGGGTACAAAAACCAAAAGGACCAACCAAGGCAATGCCCAATCCTAAATGAATGACGATGTCTTTAGACCCTCGCCATACGAGAAAGACTTGCTCTTCTCCTCAAAAACCAACATATTTTGTTTCACGTGAAACATTTTAAGAGGACATCATGGCCGGCCATTCCCAATTTAAAAACATTATGTATCGGAAAGGGGCACAGGATAAAAAACGCGCCAAGGTTTTTACGAAAATTATCCGAGAACTAACAACCTCTGCCCGTATGAGTCCGGATCCGGATGCCAATCCTCGCCTGCGTCAAGCCATTATTGCAGCCCGAGCCGCCAACATGCCCAAAGACACCATGGAGCGGGCGATTAAGCGAGGGGCAGGCGGAGAAGACACGACGGATTATGTCGAAGTCCGTTACGAAGGCTATGGTCCAGCGGGGGTGGCTGTGATTGTCGAAGCCCTCACCGATAATCGAAATCGTACCGCAGGTGAAGTCCGAGCTGCCTTTACAAAATTTGGGGGAAACTTAGGTGAAACCAATAGCGTTAGCTTTATGTTCGACCATACAGGTATCATTCGCTACCCTAAAGATAACATTGACTTTGACACCTTTTTTGAAACGGCTCTTGAAGCGGGAGCCCAAAACATTGAAGAAGCAGATAAGACCTATGAGGTTGAATGCAGTCTTGAAGACTTTTCTAAGGTCCGTGATGCCCTCATCATCAAATTTGGGGATCCTGAAGGAGCTGAACTTATTTGGAAACCACAGACAACAGCCCCTGTGGATGAAGAAAAGGCCTCTTCTCTTCTAAAGCTCATCGATGTTTTAGAAGACAATGATGATGTCCAGGCTGTTTTTGCGAATTTCGAAATGTCTGATGAGGTCATGGAAAAACTTGCAGAGGGGAAGTAGTGAATGCAGCTAGCACTTAATCACCTCTCCCCTTCGTGGGAGAGGTCACTGCGAAGCAGTGGGTGAGGGGGTTTTAAGTGACTAAGTACAATTAAAATTAGACAAAATCATACAGTGCTGCACGAGATTGCTTCGTCCCCCCGTTTTCACAGGGGTCCTCGCAATGACGTTTTTGGAAAAAATGCTGGGTGCTGAATGACCAATTCCAAATTTGATTTTTTGTGGGAATTGTATAAAATCATAAATGTAAACTGGAGATTGCTTTCGTCTCATGCGTCCAGAAATTCTCTTCCCTCTTTATACCCCTCTTGAGAATTTGAAAGGTGTCGGCCCGGCCCTTGCAAAGACTCTCAAAAGACTAGGTATCCTGCGTGTTGTTGACATGATTTGGCATTTGCCCGTGGGAGTCGCTCACTTTCCTTTAAAAAGCTCACTCAAAGAGTGCAGGGAAGGAGAGCCGGTGGCATTGGTTGTGCGTATCCTTGAGTATGAAGCACCCTTTCAGGGGAGTCGAAAACCTTTTAAGGTCGTGTGTGAGGTCGGAGGAGATTACATAGACCTTACCTTTTTTAAGGCCTATCCGAAAACGATTGAAATGCGACTGCCTGTTGGTCAAAAGCGACTGATCTGTGGGACACTCGATCGGTTTTTAGGAATGTGGCAAATGCCCCATCCTGAACGGATTGTTCCGGCTGAGGTTGCCCCCTATTGGCAAGAGAAAAGTCCTCTTTATCCCTTAACGGCAGGTCTCTTCCAAGGTCAGGCTCAAAAATTCGTTCAAATGGCTCTTAAACGAGCGCCAGAGTTACCAGAGTGGATTCCTCCCTCCCATCAAGGCCCATGGCCCTCCTGGCGGAAAGCTCTTGAGAAGGCCCATACCCCTCAGAATGAGGGAGATCTCCAGCCTCATCACCCTGCCCGGGAGAGGCTGGCCTTTGATGAACTTTTTGCTGATCAGTTGGCCTTGGGTCTTGTGCGAAGAGCCCAGCGGTCGGGAAAGTCTATTGTTTTCCAAGGGGTTTTAAAGAATAAGATCTTGGAAGCCTTTGGTCACCCCTTAACCCCAGGTCAAACTCAGGCCTTACAAGAAATTGAAGCTGACTTGGCGTCAACCTCTCGCATGATTCGCCTACTTCAAGGAGATGTCGGATCGGGAAAAACTTTAGTGGCTTTTTTGGCGATTGCAGATGCTATTGAGGCGGGCTACCAAGCCGCCTTTCTTGCTCCAACGGAAATTCTCGCCAACCAGCATGCTCAAACCTTGGCAGCTCTCGGGGGGCAAGTCGGAATTGAAGTAGCCCTTCTCACCAGTCGAAAGAAGAAGAAGGCTTCTCTTTATGAGGACCTTGCCGATGGAAAGATCCATCTTGTTGTCGGAACCCATGCCCTTTTGCAAGAGGCCGTTCAGTTTTCAAACTTGGGTTTTGTTGTTATTGATGAGCAACATCGGTTTGGTGTGGAACAACGTTTAAACTTAACAGCAAAAGGGGAAGCCGTGGATGTTTTGGTGATGACGGCGACTCCTATCCCACGCACATTACGTCTCACAACCTACGGTGATTTGGAGGTTTCTCGTATTCCAGATAAGCCTCAAGGACGCAAATCCATTCAAACCCGTGTTTTGGGCCTGAATCGCCTTGATGAGGTGTGCGAAGGTCTTAAGCGCTTTATGGCTGATGGACATAAAATCTATTGGGTGTGTCCCCTTGTTGAGGAGTCGGAAGTTCTGGACTTAGCGGCTGCAAAAGATCGCTATGAGCATCTTAAAGCCCTTCTTGGAGCAGAGAAAGTGGGACTTGTTTACGGCAAACAAAAGAGCGAAGAGAAGGAAGCCGTTATGGCTGCTTTTAAGGACGGAGCGTGTCAAGTTCTTGTGGCGACGACCGTTATTGAAGTTGGCATTGACATAAAGGTAGCGAATCTTATGGTTGTCGAGCATGCAGAGCGCTTTGGCCTGGCCCAACTCCACCAGCTACGGGGACGAGTCGGAAGAGGGGATATTGAGGCTCACTGTCTTTTGCTTTATGGATATCCCCTCTCTGAGATTGCGAAAAGGCGTCTTCAGGTGATGCGTGAGACTGAGGACGGTTTTCGGATTGCGGAGGAAGATTTAGCTTTGCGGGGAGGGGGAGATGTGCTTGGGACAAAACAAAGCGGGTTACCGTCCTATAAACTTGCAGATCCCTTGACATGTGGCCCTCTCCTTGAGAAAGCATATCTTGCAGCGCAAGGGTTACTGAAAGAAGATCCCCATCTCCAGTCACCGCAAGGTCAAGGAGCGCGGCTTCTTCTCTATCTTTTTGGGCAGGAGGAGGTTATTCATACGTTAACGTCGGGGTAGTGGTGCAGGTCACACTTTACGGTATTCCGGGATTTAAAAAATCTTAAACCCAAAGGGTCTTAGATTTTTTTAATACACGGAACCTTGAAAAACCAGACAATCCTTACTAGGTTCCGGGTACTAACCCCGGATTAAATCCGGGGCTAAGTCCCGGAATGACGCTCAAGGTAAGTAATGAGGAAAGAAATGGTTACAGTTTTTACATGTCAGGGACAAGATATCCCCCTTAAATATAAGCCTAGCCAAAGAGCAAAGCGGCTCTCTTTGCGGCTATCTCCAAAAGATGTCTCTCTCGTATTAACGGTTCCTCCCCGTGTGAGCTCTTCTCAAATCACCGCATTTCTTAAACGGTGTACGCCGTGGGTAGAAAATCAACTGAGAAAGGTTGCAAAAACAATTTCCATCAAGCCAGGGGAAAAAGTCTCCCTTCATGGAACGATGTTCGAGTGCAGGGTGGATCCTTTGCGTCGAAAGCCATCTCTTTGTCAAGCAACCCATACCCTTCATTTACCACCACGATGTGGGCAAAAAGATCTGTATGATGTCTTTAAGAAAATGGCGATCAAGATTCTTACGCCTTATGTGGAAAAAGCAGCCATAGCCTTGGGACAACGGATTGAAAAAGTAACTATCCGAGATACAAAATCCCGTTGGGGGAGCTGTTCCACAAGTAAAACAATTTCCCTGAGTTGGAGACTCATTCTTGCTCCACCAGAGGTTGCTCACTATGTGTGCATTCACGAGGCTGCCCATCTCCTTCATATGAATCATAGCCGGGCATTTTGGAAAGTCGTGGGAGAGTTATGTCCAGGGTACAAGTCCTGTCAAAAATGGCTTAAGGCACATGGGCCGTCGCTTATGCGCGTCTGATACCAATTCGCTTTCTTCCAATGAGTGCATCAGACTTCGGACTCGGGGTGCTTACGTATTTGAATACGCTCCGCGCCCCTCGCCTCGTCTTCCTGCTCATTGTTTGAAATCAAAATGGTATGAGATTGTTGGCACAACCTAGTGCTGTAACTGTTTAGAAAGACCCCTCACCCGCCCGAAGGGCGGGTGAGGGGTTTTAAGTGATTCTTCTCTTTCTTCAAGAAATTCTTCAACAGCCTGGCGTATAAAATAGCTTTTGTTTCAGTCTAATTCGTGGGAAAGATGATCAAGTCGTTTGTTAAGTCGATCAGAAATGCGTAACTAATGGTGCTCATAACTCCCTCCATACCGCATATGCAATATCCCTAAAACCAGTACTTAACCCCTGCCGCAAGGACGGTTGAAGCATCATGAATTCCATGGAATGTTCCAAACATTCCCGAGCGGTGGTGATAACGTAAAACAAAAGCCCATTGAGGATAACAGGGAAGAGAGAACGTTGCCTCTGCCATGACGTAATTTAATGTTTTGTCCGAATCATGCTTTCCGCGTCTCTTAACTTCAAGTTTAGGCTTGCGCGTAGCAATACTTATTCCATCTCCGATCGCAAGAGTTGTGGGAAGGGTTTTGTACCATGGGAAACATTTCCAACGGGCAATAATGGCAATGGGAGCTCCCTCAAAATGTTTTTGATGTCCGAAATGCTGTACAGCTACTGATTCAAGTTCAAAACCGAGACGATTATTCAAGTAAGTTGCTATCTCTTTAGAAATAGCGAGCGCAATGATTCCCGATTTTCCAAAATCATGCCTACGAATAATTTTGCTTGAGGTTTGTGAGGTCAAAGGGCCACTAAAGATCGTCGTTGCCCATCCTTTGTTCCACCAGCACGGCCACGATTGCGACTGGATAGGAGGCTGTTGATAACAATTTTGAGCCATAAGATCTTGAACCATTAATAAACATAATAACCCTAAAATATACCGCATCATTATTATCTCCTTTTATCTCTGCGGAACTGAAACTCCTTTTCGTTGAGAGTCAAACAGCAAGCTTCTTGGATTTTCATCAAGTTTTTCAAAGAATCGTGTCGCCGTTGTAATCATTTCCCGCGTATCACTTAAAGTTTGGAGAATTTCATAAGAACCAGTTTGCGTCAATGCATCGAGTGCTGCTCGGTTGTCTTTTATAAAATTCCCGAAATCATCTGCAGCGGAATCTATTTTAATTAACGTTTTTTGGGTAGAAAGACCCAGATTTTTGAGTTCTTTATCAAATGTTATCATGGCGGCGTTTGAATTATTGAGTAAGTTTTTTAGGGGATCAGAACATTCCACCAGATGGTGAGAAAGCCGGTCTATATTTTTTAAGGTATTAGAAAATCGATGCCTATTTTCCTCATTAAAGGTGGCATTGATACGATCGACAAGGTTTGTAAGCTTATTCGCAAGCCGAGGCAACGTTGTCATTATCTCTTCTACACCTGAATACCGAGAGGGAATGACGGGATATTTTTGCCCAGGCTTGGCTTTTAAGAGAGGACTGTTTTTGCTCCCCCCATAAATTTGTACAAATTTATACCCTGTCAGTCCTTGCAGCTCGAGAGAGGCATAGGCATCTTCTTTGATAGGAATATTGTCCTTAATCGCAACCGTAATATTCACGCGCTCAAGGTTGCCAGTATCAAGCTTAATTTTTTTGACGGTTCCGACAGGGACTCCAAGATAATTTACAGCTCCTCCCATGGTAAGTCCTGTTACAGACCCTGGAAAATAGATGGTGTAATAATTTACCTTTTCGTCAAAGTCTGTTTTTGCAATCCATAAGAAAAACCCTAAGATGCCTGCTAGAGACAGTAGGACAAAAATACCGACAATCATATATCCAGCCCGTGTTTCCATGCTTACTCCATTAACTCCGCAAGAGTGGCTTGTCCACGAATTCCGTGAAAATACTCGCGAATCCATGGGTGACTGTTATTCAATAAAGAATGTAATGTCCCTACAATTGCCTGTTTGTCAACTAAGACTGCAATGCGATCGCAAAGATGTTTGATGCTATCCAAATCATGGGTGATCATAACAACAGTTAAGTTTAGGTTATCTCTTAAGGTCAAGATAAGGTCATCAAAAGCAGCAGCCGAAATAGGGTCAAGGCCAGCTGTGGGCTCATCAAGAAATAAGATCTCTGGATCCACAGCAAGAGCACGTGCCAGGGCAACTCTTTTCACCATACCACCCGAAAGTTCAGAAGGATACTTAAAGAAATCTCCTTCCTCAAGCCCCACCATTTTCAACTTGATAAAAGCCATTTCGAGGGCTAAATCCTTCGGCATATCTTCCATATCCCTCATGGGAATTTGAATGTTTTCTCCAACAGTGAGAGAGCTGAAGAGGGCTCCTCCCTGGAACAAAACTCCCCAGTGAGATTGCAAGTGGTTCTTCATGATTCTCTCAAGGGTGCCTGCCCGTTTGCCTAGAACAGTAATGATACCATGTTTGATGGGCACGAGTCCTAAAATCGCTCCCATGAGGACGGATTTACCGGAACCAGAGCCCCCCACTATCCCAAAGATTTCACCTCGAGATATATCCAAATCTAAATGGTCATGAACAATTTGCTCTCCAAATTGAGTGACAAGACCGTGGATAGAAATGATGGAATCCGGATTGTCCATTTAAATTCCTATTCTTGAAAAGAAGACGGACAAAAGAGCATCAGCTAAGGTAACCAAAAATATCCCCTCAACAACGGAACGGGTCGTACATATGCCAACGCTTTCGGCCGTTCCTTCCACACGCAATCCTTCAAAACAGCTAACGACGCCGATAATGGCTCCAAAAAAAGGAGCTTTCAATATCCCAACCCAAAAGCTACCCATTGTAACCGCCTCCCCAATTCGATGAATATAAAGCTCAGTAGAGACATTTAAAGATAAAACGACCATAATCCCGCCCCCAATCAGTCCCGCGATGTCAGAAATAAAAGCTAATAGGGGCATAACAAAGATGAGAGCTAGGATACGGGGAATAATAAGAACCTCCATTGGATTGAGTCCTAAGGTGTTGAGCGCATCAATTTCTTGATTGATTTTCATAATTCCAATTTGGGCCGTGATAGAGCTTCCCGTACGTCCAGCTATCAGAATGGCCGTAATAAGAATTCCAACCTCCCTCAGAACAGAAATACTAACGAGATTAATTGTGTAAATCTCAGCCCCAAAACGCCGTAACTGTTCCTCTCCTTGGTAGGCAAGGACCAGTCCGAGGGCAATGGACATGACTGAAATAATAGGGACGGCATTTACACCAAACCGTTCGATGTGGGCCAGGATAGAAGTAAAACGGAAGTGTTTAGGGTGAAAAAGAATAAAAAATAGCGTGACTGTGACCTCACCTAAAAAAGTGATAAGGTCTCTGGTCAATTGCGCAACAATTATACTTGCTTTGCCTAACTCAACGAGCTTTTGTTCTATAATTGAAGGTGGTTTATGAATCTTTTCTGGGGAAGGTTGATACGTAGCAAGTCGCGAAGAAAGTGCCAGAAAAGCCTCACTCTCATTTTGAAGCTCAACATGATGGCCTTTTTGTTTGAGGGATTGAAAGGTCTTATACAAAAGCCAAATGCCTGTCGTATCAAATTTTTGAAGATCAGTGAGGTCAAAAACAAGATTGTTCGGAAGGACTTTTTGGAGAAGGGTTGCACAAAGAAATTCCGTCTCTCTCGCAGTTCTTGCCACCCAAAAACCTTGAGGTTTAAAGATAACCATTTCTTTTTGAGAGAATATCGCTATTCTAGGCGTGTGAAGTTGCATTGTATTCCATGATGAAAGGTGTTTCCTCTTGCGTTCTAATTCGATATGTTAAAGTAAATTAAGAGAGATTACAAAGGAATGAAAGCAAAACCGAAACGATATTCGGCAAGTCTTGTTTTACCAAAAACTTTAGTTCTTGTTGGTATGATGGGAGCTGGGAAAAGTAGTATCGGCTGGCGCCTTGCTCGGAAAATGGGGGTCCCATTTTATGATACGGATCAAGAAGTAGAGCGTGCAGCGGGATGTTCTGTGGCCGATATCTTCGAAACGTGGGGTGAAAAGGCCTTTAGAGATGCGGAACGGCGTGTCATTAAACGCTTATTGAGTGGTCAAACTCAGGTTATTTCTACCGGGGACGGTGCATTTGTGGATGAGGAAAGCCGAGCGCTGATAAAAGAAAACGCTATCTCTATATGGTTAAGAGCGGATCCTGAGGTCTTGTACGAACGCGTTATCCGAAGGGATACACGTCCTCTCCTTTTTGATGGAGATGCCAAACAGATCCTCGAAGAAATGGTCGAGCGTCGCTATCCAATATATGCAAAAGCAGATCTTACAGTGGAAAGTAATGATGATGCCCATGAAGCAACCGTAGAACGGGTGATGGAGGCGCTTAAAAAGCTCATTTATGATTAGAATTGAACACGGTAAACGCATCTAAAATCAATGAAAACTAAAAGAATTTGCCCGAGTTGTAGTGTCATCCTTGGCAAGAAATTGCTAATGTTTTCCTTTGGAAAACATTAGCAATTTCTTGCCAAGGATGACACCTTGCGAGGATTAATTTAGATGCGTTTACCGTGAGAACTGAATGAGAATCTTTACAGTTTACAATAAGAAGCATACACTCCTCTTACGTAAACAACGATATGAAAGTCCCATGAAGATTTTTTTTACTGTTCTTTCTCTCTTTAGTTTGATGTTCTCACCCTCATATGCTGAAGAAGCAGGTGGGAGTTGTGAGGATTCCGGCGAAATACTTTATGCAGAGTCCCAGGAACCACGAGGGATTTTTCAATTTTCCTCCTCCGTCGAAAAGCAAGAGGTCTGCCAACCTTGCTCATCTCTTGAAGCGAATGATCCGTTTGAACCTGTTAACCGTGCTATTTTTGGATTAAATAATGACCTTGATACCATTCTTTTCGATCCTCTTAAGATAATCTATACAACAATTTTTCCTAAAGATATTCGTGATCGCATAGGATTTGTTTTGCGGAATCTGACCGAACCTGTTGTTTTTGCAAATAATATTCTACAGGGAGAAGCGCAGGATGCTGAGGATACACTCAGGCGCTTTTTGATCAATTCTACCGTAGGCCTTGCAGGTATCTTTGATGTCTCTGGGAGTTTGGACATTCCTTATAAGAAGGAAGACTTTGGTTTAACCCTCGCTAGCTGGGGTTTTGATACGGGTCCTTATATTGTCATTCCCATCCTTGGACCTTCTAATGTGCGCGATGCCTGTGGGCGAATCACGGATTTTGTTGGTGATCCCATTAACTGGGTGGCTTATTTTGGGGATAGCGTTTTTTATAGTAATTCTCGAACAAGTGCTCAAATCATAGATGCCAAATCAGATGATGATATTATTTCGGATCTAAAGAAAAGCATCGATCCTTATGCTACTTTTCGCGCATGGTATACGGAAAGACGTAATTTTCTCGCTAATGGATATAGGCAGACTCTTGAGTCTCCTTGTCCAGATGATGGCGATGACGATGTCGTTGAAAATGCTGCCGCTACCCCAGCTGCTTGATGATGAATAAGGTATAGGAAAGGCCATATTTATGAAAAAATTTATGATACTGTTCATGTCTCTTTTTATCTGGACCCAAGGAGTTAATGCTGAGTTCGGTTGCGCCGAAGCAGAAACATTCATGAGCGACATTGGAAAAAAAGTTATTGATCTGTTAACGGACAAGTCAATTTCAGATCATGAACGTGCGGATCAGTTTCGGGACATTTTAGAAACAAAATTTAATGTCAAAGCCATTGGTAAGTTTGTATTGGGGCGGTATTGGAAACAAGCTAGTCCGGAGGAGAGGGAAAGGTTTTTAAACCTTTTCAAAGAAACAACTGTTGCCAGTTATGCAACGCGCTTTAAAGAGTATACGTCTGAAAGGTTTGAAATTCTTGGTTCTCGCCCAGAACCTGATGGGGGGATTACAGTATTCACTCAAATCATAAGGCCGAACGCCTCACCCATCACCATTGATTGGAAAATTTTTGAAAAAAACAACGAGATTCGCATTTATGATGTGATATTAGCAGGCATTAGTATGGGCATTACTCAACGTTCAGAATATGCCTCTGTCATTCAAAAAGGGGGTGGAGGAATTGAGACTATTAACTTCGCTCTTGAGAAAAAGCTTGCTCCGAAAAAATAGTTCCTTCTTTTAGGAGATTAAATGCCAACCCTCGATCGTTTTTTAGAGATGATGGCTGCAGAAAAAGGAACCGCGAGATCTACCTTAAGTGCCTATGAAACAGACTTAAGAGATTTTTTTGGATTTCTTAAGAATAAAGAGCCTCAATCTGTGGCCTCTAAGGATATTCAAGATTACATTATAACGCAAAAACATCTCGCGGCTGCATCGGTAGCCCGAAGACTTTCCTGCCTGCGGCAATTTTACAAATTTTTGATGAGTGAGGGTGATGTTAAGGAAGATCCCACATCTTTGATAGAGGCACCACGTTACCGACGCAAGTTGCCGTCCATTTTGAGTGAAAAGGATGTGGATCGCCTTTTAGAAGGTACAAAAGCTTGGGGAGGAAGTGAAGGAACCCGACTTTCTGCCCTCTTGGAAATTCTCTATGCAAGTGGATTCCGGGTTAGTGAGCTGGTTTCTCTTCCTTTTGTGACTGCCATAGAAATTCTAAAAAGTGATAAACCCTTTCTCATCATTCGCGGGAAGGGAAATAAAGATCGGATGGTTCCCTTAACGCCTGCTGCTCTTGATGCCTTAAAAGAGTATTTAAAAGTAAGATCCGGGTTTTTGGCAAAAGGAAAAGAGTCTCCCTGGTTATTCCCTTCTTCAGGTCAACAAGGACATTTAACACGTCAACGATTTGGGCAACTTTTAAAAGAACTTGCCCTCAAAGTTGGCCTTAATCCAACCCATCTTTCTCCCCACACGGTGAGACATGCTTTTGCAACCCATCTTTTGCGTCATGGGGCGGATCTTATCGTCGTTCAAAAGCTCTTAGGACATAGCGATATATCGACGACCCAAATCTATACACACGTTGCCCAAGACGAGCTAACCGAACTCGTTGAAGCCTTTCATCCCCTTGCTAAAGGAGAGGCGGCAGGTTAGCTTAAATCTAATTCAAAAGGAGAGAACGATGAAAAAGTTTTTAATTTTACTTATCTGCAGTATGGGTATTCCTCACGTGGCTCCAGCTCAAGATTTCGCTGGGGTTGCGAATATGAAAAAAGAAAAGCTCAATGATGCCACTTTTAACGGCCCAACGAATCTTAACGAAGTGGAAGCAAAATCCCTCGTCGTTCAGGGTCCGCTCGAATTTAACAAGCTTAAAGTCGAGGGTGATACAAAAATTACAGGTCCCATATCAGGGAGTAAAAAGGGCGAATTTGGGAGTCTTAAAGTCACAGGGCCTTTCGATGCTACGGATATAACCTGTACGAAATTTAAGGTCAAAGGTCCTGTTGAAGTGACGAACCTTACGGTCAGCGAGAGCGCAGATATTACGGGACCCCTTGAAGTTAAAAAAGGTGAGTTACAGGACTTGAAGGTGAAGGGCTCTGTTGAAGTCGTTAATCTCACGGTGAAGGGAAAGACCGACATTACAGGCTCCCTTGATGCCAAAAAAAGCCAGTTTCAAAACTTGATAATCAAGGCTGATGAAATTTCCTTAGATGACGTTCAGGTTAACGATATTATTGTCAAAGGGAGCAAAGCTAATGAACAAGTTCTTCAGTTGAAGGGAAAAACTGTCGTAAATGGGAACATCACTTTTGACTCTGGAAAAGGAATTGTAGAACAGGGGGAAGCAGTAAAGATTCTAGGGGAAGTCAAAGGCGGAACGGTGAATAAGAAATAAATATACTCTTCATGAATAAAATTTAGGTTTTCTGGATTGCTTCGGAGCAGAGCTCCTCGCAAAGACGAGCGGGGGACGTTTCCCATCTTCGTCTTCGCGAGCCCCCAAAGGGGGCGTGGCGATCCAGAAATAAGATATTTTTAAGTTTGGAAAGTATATAGAAAGATGAGACGAATGAAATATGTGTTGGCAGGAATCAGCATCCTGCTTTTAGCTTCAAGACCCATTGAAGCAGAATCGAAGCTCCCCCTCCCTCAGGGTTTTGATTATAAAGGAAAGCCAATCCAACCCGATTGCATTCAGAAGTTTGTAGGAGGCGAGGTTCGCCTTGAGCCTGTTTTCCTTGAAACAGATTCTTGTCAAAAAACTGAAAAAAAGTTTAATTCTGATAAACTTAAAGAAGGGTTTCTTGGTTATTCTTTTCCAGATGGTTCTTATATTTATTATAAGTACTTAGGCCCGATGCATCTCCCCGGTCATGAACCGCCCGTCTTTCATTTGATTTATACCGAATGGTCTGGAGGGGGAACAGGACACTTTAATGCGATTGATGCTTTTAAAAAAAATCCAGACTCGATAGTCCTTATGACGGAAATAGACGCAGGCGATCGGTGTAACGGAGGCCTTTCTGATGTAGCCTTCACAAATGGAGTCTTGACCTATAAGAAGAACGTAACGCCTTGGGCGTTGTATTCGATCACACAAGGGAAATCTGATACGAATATTGATTTTTCTGATTGTGCTGTCTGTTGTGTTGGAACAGTAAGTTACAAGGGTTCAGATATCGTAAAGTTCGAGTATGATGAAGATGCGATAAGTACTTTAGAAGATAACGCTAATAGTCCTGCTCAAAAATGTTTCAACAAAATGATTAAAGAGACCTTTGTTTCTGGAAAAACCTCTCTTACGATGGATGAATTAAAGAGCTTTGGCCAGAAAGTGAAAGAGCAATGCCTTACGGAAAAAGACCTCTCACGGTTTTAAGATAAGGTTATTTTTTGTAATAGATGATGTGAAAGTGGCCCCAATGGAATAGGGAACCCATCCCCAATGGAAAAGCCCATTGGGGATAATGTAAGATTCAAATTTCTTTACATTAGTTTTTCATTTAAATTCATCATGCTTTTTCCTTTTCCTTTTTTTCCTCATGGTTTTCTACTTCTGAAACTTTCTTATTCGCTTCCATAATATTAACGATTTTATCGTATATGGGCCGCAAAAACTTCAGTATTGGTTCTCCATACTTAATGGTTCTTAAAGGATCAGCCTTAAAGGCAGCTGTCATTGTCGAACCAATTAGACTGACAGAATCGCCTGCAACCTTGCCATAATTTCCCTTAAATGCGTCTTCATCCTTCTGAATATACTCTTCTGCTAATATTCCAAGGACTTGAATGAGGTGAGCTCCTTTCTCATGATTATTTATTTTTTGTTTAGTCAAAGATATTTTTTGGCTAGCGTCATGGACTTCTTCTTTTAGTTTTTTAGATTCTTTATCTATGGAATCTAACTTATTTTCAATTTTAATTTTTTTCTTCTCTGCTGCTCTAAGCCTTTCATGACCTTTTTTTTGTGCTGTTTCATTCTCAATTTCTAAAAGTTCTTTTGCGTCTCCTATATCTTTATCTATTTCTTCTAATTGCTCATTTAAATGTTCCTTCATCTCATTGTAATAGTATTTTGTGTGATAGCTTAATTCACTTTCTTTCTTTATTTTGTCTTGCTCCTCATCTGCCATTTTTGAAAAGTAACTGGAAGATTGCAGATCTATAAAAAAAGATAGTAACTCTGCAGTACCTCTAAACACACCGCCTATCTGTTTTGTGTCTCTTGTTTGATAAACATCCCAGGCTCCCAAACCTATTTTTCCTGCTGCAGCAATTACTTGTGGTACAAATTTATACTTTTCTAAATTGTCTGCTTGCTGTTGGCAGTCAAATTCTCTTAAGCCTAGAGAACCTATACAGAAAATGAGTTGTCCATAGCTAACCACTTCTATCCCTCCCCCAATAAACTTTCTCATATTAATGGGTGCTTTTGCGTTAACAGTTAAATTAACATCACTCACTGGCCTTGAAGGCCGGACTGGCGACATTAGAGGTTTATCATCCCCTTCCTCCATCGCATACAGAGGTTGACTCAGGAATAAACAACTTGAAACCAATAATAAGCTTGTTAACTTTAATCCACGTTTGCGAGAGGTCTTTAATCCATTTTTTATGTTTGCATTATATTTTTCCATTTTTGGTCTCCATTTTGTTAAATTTTTACAAGAGAGGTATTTCTCTTGGAACGCTTCGTTGCCCTTTAATTGCACACCAGCGCACCTTGGAGTTTTGTGGAGAATTTGAAGTTTACCCATCGGCAAAGTTGACCTAAGACTTAGACTTAGGTAAAAATTCTTAGCCGCATAAACCCTTATGTAGGAAAACGAAGGCATTGGGGAAAAAAGAAAATTTTATGCAAGAAAATGCTATTTATTTACCCGATGAAATTTATTTTAATGACCTCGAAACAATAGATAACGTTCGATTTTCACGTCGAGAAATCGATGTGATAGCCTGCCTCTTTAAAGGACGGTCAACAAAAAAAATTGCACGTATTTTATCAATCTCCCCTAAAACTGTGGCAACTCATCTTCGAAATATCATGTTAAAATTGGAGGTTAACTCAAGAGAAGCAATCATTGATTTTATTGAGAAATCAAATAAAATTAATACCTTCCAGATGTACTATAACAATTTGTTGCTTTTCATAGATTTCGAATGCGTTTTAGAACAAATATCTAAACTCATTGACTTTGAAACTCCCACCTATTCTCTCGTTTTTTGGAAGGATCAAGAAGAGAGTTATTTTTTTATTCCTTTATTAAAAACACATTTAAGCATCGTAGGCATTATGGTTTTACTTGATGAAAAAGAAGGAAAAGAGGGTAAGCAGATTCCCTATCTTATCAAGCAACCTAAACAGCCTCAATCTTTGCCCATTTTTCTTTTTTTCAATACAGATTTCTTTAAAAAAGATGATTCTCAAAAAGAATATGTCGATCTTTATGAGCAAGGAAATTATTATCTTTTGTTTTTGGAGCTTTTAAAAAAACTATTACCATCTGTTGAACTTGATGAAACCATTCTAACATTTAATCAATCCTTTGAAAACAATAAGATTGCTGACCAGCGGTACCTTCTTGCAAAAGGCGAAGATAAAGATGAACCAGAAAAACCTTTTTCTCAACCTTCTCTCTCGGGTCAAAAGAAAAAACGTAGATTTTTGCAAATCGGTTCAATTGTTCTTTCTCTTTTTTTAATAACTTTTATAATTTTTAAGTTTCTAAGTCCTGATCGTGAGACTGGCCAAGACAGTCATTTGATTCGGTCAGATCTTATCCTTCCAAGTGATAGGACACTCCTGAATCGTACCGAGCAACTCGCTCAGCTAGAAAATAAATTTAAGGAGAGGGAAGGCATCCAAACGGTTGCTTTAGTAGGAATAGGAGGAGCTGGAAAGACAACTTTGGCCCGTCAGTTTGCTCGCCAACAAAAAATGAATACGATTTGGGAGATTAACGCAGAAACGAAAGCGAGTCTAATTGCATCATTCGAAAAACTTGCGGAAGTCCTTTCAATAACCAAGGAAGATCAAATAATTCTCAAAGGACTCATAGAGATTAAAGATCCTATTGCAAGAGAAGAGAAGCATATTCAATTTGTAAAAGAACGCTTAAAATCCCGGTCACCGTGGTTTTTAGTTTTTGATAATGTGGAGAGCTTCCTCGATATACAAAAGTACTTTCCCTATGATGTAGAAACATGGGGAAAAGGCAAAATCATCATAACGACAAGAGACAGTAATATTCAAAATAATAGTTACATTACTGACTCAATGGAAGTGGGTCGATTAGATCCAGATCAAATGCTAAATCTTTTTATGCGGATTATGAAGCATAATGATAAAAAGCCTTTAGTACCTATTCAAGTTGAAGAAATAAAGGCAGCCTTAAAAGAAATCCCTCCCTTTCCCTTAGATGTCACTTTAGCGGCAGACTATATACAAACGGCAAATATTTCTCTTCCTATCTACATCAACAATTTAAATAATTACAGCAATGAATTTAATGATGTCTTAGAGACGGTATTAAAAGGATCAAACCTCTATACGAAAACACGATATAAAATTATTGCTCTCTCCTTACAGCGTCTTATAGAAACACATCCAGATTTTGCAGGTCTTTTATTGCTTATAAGTCACTTAGATTCTCAAAATATTCCAAGGGAGCTCTTGGAGGAGTTTAAAGGTAAAATTATCACGGATAATTTTATCTATAATTTAAAAAGGCATTCTTTAATTCTCGAAAAATCATCTAAGGAAAATGAATCAATTTCAGAATTTTCTATTCATCGCAGCATCCAACAGGTTTGTTCTATTTACCTCAATAATTTAAAGAGGAAGGAACAGGAGCAGAAAAAATTAGATGTTCTTGCCTCTTTTCTAATTCAATATTTGGATAAACTTATTCTTAATGACGATATCCCTAGGATAAAAGGCGTTGTGAGTCATATTGAAACATTTTTGAAACATTCTGAATTTATCAGCGCTAGTGAAAGATGTATCTTAGAGGGGAAATTAGGATTCATTTATTTATATTTAGGGAGGTTTTTACAGTCAATAAAAATATTGAAAAATAGTCTCTCAATTTGCATAGAATGTTACGGCAATAAACATGTTAAAACAGCATGGATTATGCGAGCTTTAGGCTTGGCATACAAAAGTATGGGAGAACTTGATGCAGGTATAACTTTTCTTGAAAATAGTCTTACAATTTATCGTAGACATTATGGTGATAAAAATGAAGAGACAGTTGAGACCACTTTTTCTTTGGGAATCCTATATAGAGCGATGTGTCATTATAGAAACGCCAAAAGTCTTCTTGAAGAGGGAGTGGCTTTCTTCGAAAAAAAATATGGAAAGAGTCATATCAAAGTGGCATGGGTCTTGGCTCAACTTGGAGTTCTTTATAAAAGGATGGGGTATTATCATGAAGCCGTAAATACTTTTGAACGAGCAATAGCTATATATAAAATACGTTATAGTTCTATTGACATTTATACATCTTGGGTTCTCGTTGGATTAGGTGATGTTTATAGGATTTTGGGAGATCAGAAAAAAGCACTTCAAGCTCTTCATCAGTCACTTGAAGTTGTTAATGAATATTATGGCTATAAGAATCAACAAGCGGCTTTAGTTTATATATGCATAGGAAACGCATATAAAAAATTAGGAAATTACGAAAAAGCTTTAGCTCTTCTTAAGGAAGGAAATGAAATTTATAGTGCACATTTTGGCACAAATCATATTGAGACGGCTTGGTCTTCTATCCATTTAGGAAGCGCCTATAGAGTTTTAGGAAATTATTCAAAAGCAAAAGAACTTCTCGAACACGGATTCAGGATTAATCTAAAAAAGTTTGGTGAAAATCATATCAGTACGGCTTGGGCACGTCTTCATTTAGGCAACCTTTACAGAGACCTAGGTGACTATAAAAATGCAAAAAGTTTTCTTGAAAAAAGCTTACTGATTTATGAAGAATATTATGGAAGTCACCACATCGAAGTTGCTAAAGTTTTAAACAGCTTAGGACAAACTTATTTTTCGGAAGGCTATAAAGAAATGGGTGAAGCTTTCTTGCGTAAGGCTTTTGTCATATTTCAAAAAAATAATCATCCTGAAAGTAAAATGGTTCTTAAAGAACTAGAAAATTTAAAATCTAGTAAGGCAGCAGATAATGAGAATAAAACTAAAATACACCAAGTTGAAGCCTATAAGACAAAAGCTATTAATTATTTAAACAAAAAAATAGAAGAAGTAAAATTTATATTTTCATCAGAATTTTAAAATCAAATTTTCTCAAGACTCCCTATAAATACTGTACTTATATAAGTAAGGTTTTACTTGAACCTAAAGCCGGAGGTGTTTAGATTCAGACCCAGAATCACTAAGTTTTTTAGGATAGAGAATCGATGCCCGTCACACTTGATTTTGAAAAGCCTATTGCTGAGCTTGAAAGCAAGCTTGCTGAGCTTCGCCATCTTTCTTCAAATGGGGAAGTCAATATTGTAAGTGAAGTTAAGCGCCTTCAAGAGAAAGCGGAAAAGCTCCTCAAAAAATCTTACCAAAATCTTACTCCCTGGCAAAAGGTACTGGTGGCCCGCCATCCTGAACGCCCCCATACCAGTGATTATATTGAGGGGTTAATCACCGATTTTATCCCTCTTGCCGGGGATCGGAACTTTGGGGAGGATGCGGCCATTATTGGAGGTCTTGGACGATTTCGCGGTCATCCCGTCGTTGTGATGGGTCATGAAAAAGGAAAAGATACGGAGCTTCGCCTCAAACATAATTTTGGAATGCCAAGACCTGAAGGTTACCGGAAAGCTGTGCGTTTAATGCAGCTTGCTGACCGATTTAAGCTTCCTATCCTTACTTTTGTCGATACGGCCGGCGCCCATCCGGCAATTGAAGCAGAAGAAAGGGGACAATCTGAGGCCATAGCGCGGAGCCTTGAAGTCAGTTCTGCCGTACAAGTGCCTATTATAACAACAGTGATTGGAGAGGGCGGATCGGGGGGAGCTGTCGCTCTTGCCTTTGCCAACGTTGTCATGATGCTAGAGCATGCCATTTATTCAGTGATCTCACCTGAAGGATGTGCTTCCATTTTATGGCGAACACGGGATAAGAAAGAAGAAGCTGCTGCTGCCCAAAAACTTACAGCTCAAGATCTTAAGCAACTTGGTGTCATCGATACTATCATCCCCGAACCTCTCGGTGGGGCACAGCGAAGTCCACAAGCTACGGTTCAAGTTGTTGGTGACGCGATTGAGAAGGCCCTTAAACCCCTCCTTTTATTGGATAGAAAGGCTGTCCGTGAACGAAGGCGAGCCAAGTTTTTGGCCATGGGTCGGTTGGGGATATCATAGTATATTTTCCCCCTCACCCGCCCTTTGGGCGACCTCTCCCACAAGGGGAGAGGTCGCCCAAAGGGCGGGTGAGGGGTTACAAATTTTCCACTTTTAATAAATTCTTAATGGCTTGGGCGTAAAATTCCTATAACTCACCCACCGGTGTCATCCTTGGGCAAGAAATGCTTTGTTTTCCAAGGGAAACATTAGCATTTCTAGCCCAAGGATGACACCTCCGGGGAGGATCAAGTTAATAGCTCAATTCAAAAGGGAGGCTCACATGACACAAGTTAAAGATATCATGCGACACGAAAACTATGTCCTTTCACCCTCGGATTCACTAACCCATGCAGCTGCAAAAATGAAAGAACATGCTGCAGGTGTTGTTATGGTGGCAGAAGGAGACAAAATCGTTGGCATTATCACCGACCGGGATATTGTTGTTCGCTGCCTTGCAAAGGGAGGAGATCCGAAAACAACAAAAGTTCGAGAAGCCATGTCTTCTCCGGTTATTCATTGCATTGAAGATGATTCAATGGAGGAGATTGCCAGAAGAATGGCAGCTGAACAGGTATGCAGACTTCCCGTGCTCGATCATCACATGAAACTTCGTGGTCTTGTCTCAGTCCGGGATCTCTGTGGTGTTGATAATGCAAGGGGCGGAGAAGTAATTTCTAAAATCAGGTGAAGAAACGCCTAGTCACTCTCTGGTTTATCGAGCCTTAAAATGACAATTTCATCCGGGCGCGTATACCCCAATTGAAGACGCACCTGCTGGTCAAGAAGGTCACGATTAATACTTTCGGGACGCAGGTCATGGACCTTTTCCTCTAGCTCCTGCCGAGCCTGCGTAATTTCTTTTAACTCACTTTGTATATGAAGTAGACGATCTTGGAGCTTCATCCAAGCAAGGATACCTCTATCCCCCTGAATGGAGTGATAAATAAAGTACCCCATCACAGAGAGGACCATAAAAGGGGCAAGGGCTTTTTGACTCAGCCTCTGAAGATTACGTATGTTCATATTCATGAGGTGGATTTTAGACGAACTTTTAATTTATGAAAACAAATAATTATGGAGCTTCAGATGAGAATTTAAAAAAACACTCTAAGGTTAGGATGACTCCTGTCCCTTAGGCGTCTCGCCGCTCGTGACGGGAAATTCATGTCATAGAAGCATGTAATTTATCGATCACATCGTTGATGAGCACCTCGACAACCTCCACCTACATTGAAGCCGGCACACTCGTTTATACAAGCTTGACAGGCAGCACGACATTCGTCGCGAGTACTCGTACCACTATTAAGGGCGTTCATGCATTGGTGCATGCTATCAGTGCACGTCGCCAGATCAGCAAAAGCTGGTGTTACTGTCATTATTATTGCGCCGATGCCGAGAAAAAATACGGGAGCTATTAATATGTTCTTTTTCATAATTTTCTCCTTTTTTATACCATTAAAGTAATGACATAAAATTATTAAAATAATATTAAGTCTGAGCGTGAATGAGTCTTGTATCACCTTTTTTCATTCCCTAACCCTTTTTTCATCTTTTTTGAGTTACTATATAAAAATAAGGGCCCAAAAGAGGAGTCTCCCCTTAGCCCTAATCCAATTCACGATAGCAAAGAGAAAAAAATGAATTTTAATCAGTATACAGAACGTTCCCAAGGTTTTATTCAATCAGCCCAAACGCTCGCCCAACGGGAAGGGCATCAACGGATTTTACCCATGCACCTTCTGAAAGTCCTCCTGGAGGATGAAGAGGGCCTTTGCGCAAGCCTCATCCGCAACGCAGGAGGGAATCCAGAACGCGCCCTCGAACTCACAACTCAAGAACTTAACCGTCTGCCAATCATTGGAGGAGGCGGTGCTGGACAAGCCTTCCTAGCCCCCGAAATCAGCAAAGTTTTTGAACTCGCCGAAAAAGAAGCTAAAAAAATGGGCGACAGCTTTGTCACCGTTGAGTTTCTTCTGTTAGCTCTCGCCCTTTCGAAAGATACAGATGCGGGAAAAATTCTGAGTTCGTCTGGTGTAACCCCGGAAAAACTCAAAATTGCTATTGAAACCATGCGAAAAGGGAAACGTGCCGATTCTACAACGGCTGAATCCCAATATGATGCTCTTAAAAAATATGCTACTGACCTAACAGCTCTCGCACGTGAAGGAAAGTTAGATCCTGTCATTGGTCGCGATGAAGAAATCAGGCGAACCATTCAAGTTCTGTCGCGACGGACAAAAAATAATCCAGTCTTGATTGGCGAACCAGGTGTGGGCAAAACAGCTATTATCGAAGGCTTAGCTCATCGAATCGTGAAGGGAGATGTCCCCGAGACCCTCAAGAATATTCGTCTGATGGCCCTTGATCTAGGAGCTTTGATTGCAGGGGCTAAATATCGTGGGGAGTTTGAAGAGCGCCTTAAAGCTGTCCTTTCAGAAATTACCCATGCAGAAGGCGAGATTGTCCTTTTTATAGATGAGCTCCATACGCTAGTTGGTGCAGGTAAAGCAGAGGGGGCCATGGATGCATCAAACATGCTCAAGCCTGCTTTAGCGCGAGGGGAACTTCATTGTGTGGGTGCAACGACCCTTGATGAATACCGTAAGCATATTGAGAAGGACGCAGCCCTTGCCCGACGCTTCCAGCCTGTTTTTATAGGAGAACCAACGGTTGAAGACACGATCTCAATCTTAAGAGGATTGAAGGAAAAATATGAGCTTCACCATGGAATCCGAATTACGGATGGGGCTATCGTTGCCGCTGCCACCCTTTCCAACAGATATATAACTGATCGGTTCTTACCTGATAAAGCCATTGACCTTATGGATGAGGCCGCAAGTCGTCTCCGCATTGAGGTGGATTCTAAACCAGAAGAAATTGATGAGTTCGATCGCCGCATTATCCAGCTGAAAATTGAGCGAGAGGCCCTTAAGAAAGAAAAGGACACAGCGTCAAAAGAACGGTTGGAAAAGCTTGAGAAAGAACTAGCTGACCTTGAATCCCAATCGAATGTATTAACGGCAGCTTGGAAGGCTGAAAAAGAAAAGCTGGCCGGATCTCAGAAGCTAAAGGAAAGCCTTGATCAAGCACGGAATGAACTTGAAATCGCGCAACGAGAGGGCAACCTCACCCGTGCCGGGGAGCTTATGTATAGCGTCATTCCTGATCTTGAGAAAAAATTAAAGGAGGCTGAAAGCCATTCTCATGAACTCATGATCAAGGAAGAGGTTACGGCCGATGATATTGCGGCCATTGTTTCTCGTTGGACAGGCATTCCTGTCGACCGAATGATGGAGGGAGAACGGGACAAACTTCTTAAAATGGAAGAAAATCTTCAAAAGCGGGTTGTAGGACAAAGGGAAGCTGTTTCTGCGATCAGTCAGGCCGTAAGGCGCGCTCGTGCAGGCCTCCAGGATATCAACCGACCCATTGGATCCTTTCTCTTTTTAGGCCCCACGGGTGTCGGAAAAACGGAACTGAGCAAGGCCCTCGCGGAATTTCTTTTTGATGATGAAACAGCCTTAACACGCATCGATATGTCTGAATATATGGAAAAGCATTCCGTTGCCCGCCTCATTGGAGCCCCACCTGGTTATGTTGGCTACGAGGAAGGGGGCGCCTTAACGGAAGCCGTCCGCAGAAGGCCCTATCAAGTCATTTTGTTTGATGAGATTGAAAAAGCTCATCCTGATGTGTTTAACGTTCTCCTCCAAGTGTTGGATGATGGGCGTCTCACAGATGGACAAGGCCGAACCGTCGATTTCCGCAATACTCTCATTATCATGACCTCGAATCTGGGAAGCTCTATTCTCGCGGAACACCCAGGAGAGCCTTCAGAAAAAGTGCGTAACCAAGTGATGGATATTGTCCGCAGTGCTTTCCGTCCCGAGTTCCTTAATCGCATTGATGAAATTTTGCTTTTCCGTCGTCTGTCTCGCGAGGATATGACGCATATCGTGGAAATCCAATTGCAACGTCTGCAGAATCTTTTAAAGGAGCGTAAGATTACGCTTGATGTGGGTGATCTCGCCCTCACCTGGCTTGGGGATCAAGGTTATGATCCCACCTACGGCGCTCGCCCCTTGAAACGTGTTATTCAAAGAGAGCTCCAAAACCCCCTCGCCGTGATGATTTTAGAAGGAAAAATCCATGATGGTGAAAAGGTCCATGTAACGGCTGGCAAAAAAGGCCTCGAAATTCGGTGAATGGGGGTTAGATAAAAATTAAGTCTTTTTTAAGATATTAATGCTACGCTTACACGACATAATAAAAATTAAGGAGGAAATGAAGATGAAATTATTATGGCGATGGATATCCCTTGGGATTTTTGCTTTTGCTCTATCTACGGCTGTTTATGCGGGGAATGAGACTAGTACCAGTGGAGCTCAGAATAAAATGTGTGAGGAGATTTTTGATAAGCTTTCAGTCTATAACATATCTAAAAACTGCACTCTCTCGGAATGCCAACAGAAGGGAGGAATTGCTAATTGTATCAATAAAACAGCTAAATCATTAGAACCCTTCGGATGTGACGGTTTTAAAGTTTCAATAGGTTTAATATGTGATGAAAAGTGTGGCGGGAAAATAAAAGAAGGACAATGTCCCTATTATCAGTGCCAAGAACTTTGCTGTGCATTTAATAGAACCCAAGTTTGGAGACCGTGTGGAAATTGTGATGCCATTCCTGTAGGCGTATGCGGAAAAAAACAATAAAGCATTATATGCTTTTCTAAAAAAGAATAAAGATTAGGGGGCTTGATGTTACAACACAAGCCCCTCATATTTTGCGTATACAAAAATATCCACCCCTCAAAACCGATTCGTTCTCGGAAAGCCCGTTGGGGGGAGTTTTCCCCCTTGCCCTCGCTTGCCAAGCCAAGGGAGGAGATTTGTCTCATTTCGTGTCTTTTCTCCGATTTTCCAAGAAAGACCTGTCGATAAGGTAAAGAACTTTGCATCGGACAATCCACCATCCTTGTAACGTTGCAGAATGACTCCTTTACCGCGCACCATCTCAGGGATTTCCTCGGTTTTGTAGATCAAAAGCTTGCGATTTTGACCCATAATGGCGATGTGATCACCGCTGACTTCTCTGCAGAGGGCGGCTTTCGTCCCTTCCACATTCAGGATTTGCTTGCCCCCCCGCGTTTGAGCCACAAGGCTTGCGCGAGAGGTAATGAATCCCCTCCCATCATAGGATGCGACAAGGATTTTCACATCCTCAGTTTGAGGAGAATGGATTATAAGATCCACAAGATCTTCCTCAGGCGTAAGGTCGATGATTAGTCGCAAGGGATCCCCGTGGCCACGGCCCCCTGGAAGCTTATCAACAGAGAGAGTATAAAATCGCCCGAGTGTCGTGAAGATTAGGAGTTTATCTGTTGTCTCTGCCTTTAGAAGGAACTGCTCTCCATCCCCATCCTTATATTTAATGTCATCTGCTCCAACCGTATGGCCTTTAAGCGCCCGCACCCATCCCTTTTGAGAGCAAACAACCGTTACCGGCTCCCGTTCAACAATGGCTTCAATGGGCACAATGATGTCTTCCGGAGGATCGGAAAGAAGAGTCCGCCTGCGCCCCAGATCTGATTTTTTGGGGAACTGGGCTTTAATGGCCTCAAGACCTTGAATAATTTTTTCTCGCTGGAGGGAGGGTGTGTCTAAAAGAGCCATCAATCCTGATTTTTCTTGGGAAAGGGTTTCATGTTCCCGCCTGATTTCAATTTCCTCAAGTTTCCGTAAACTCCGAAGACGCATATTTAAAATAGCTTCTGCTTGCATCTCACTGAGGCCCCACCGCTGTTGCATGATCGGACTGGGGTCGTCCTCTTCGCGAATCAATCGAATGACTTCATCGAGATTAAGGTAAGCAATAAGATATCCCTCAAGAACGGCCAAGCGATGGTCAATTCTCTCAAGGCGAAATCGGGTGGTACGCTCTAAAACGTCAAGACGATGCTGATAAAACGCTTCGAGGACTTGTTTAAGGTTTTTAACACCTGGGATTCCGTTCCCATCTACCACATTCATATTTAAGGAAATTCGACTATCCAAGTCCGTGTGACGGAAAAGGGATTCCATTAAAACAGCTGGATCGGCCGTACGAGATTTTGGTTCAAAAATCAGGCGAATCTTATCGGTTGATTCTTCCCGCATATCCCCCAGAAGGGGCAGCTTTTTATCGGCCAAAAGTCCTGCAATTTTCTCGACCAATTTTGATTTTTGAACAAAATAAGGGATTTCTGTAACGACAATTTGGTATTGTCCAAACTCAAGCTTTTCCACTTCCCATTTGGCCCGTAGACGAAAGCTCCCACGTCCGGTTTCATAGGCGTTCAGAATATTCTCTCGGCTTTCGACCAGAAGGCCCCCCGTTGGAAAATCAGGGCCAGGGATAAGCTTGACAAGGGCTTTAATCTCAATTTGAGGATTGCGAATAAGGGCAATGAGCCCATCACACACTTCACTCAAATTGTGGGGAGGGATACTGGTTGCCATCCCCACAGCGATTCCCGTTGCTCCATTGACCAAGAGGTTGGGGATGGCAGCGGGCATGACAACGGGTTCGTTATTTTCCCCATCATAGGTTGTCTTAAAATCAACGGCGTTTTGATCGATCCCTTCCATCAGGGCTTCTGCAGCTGCAGTTAAACGTGCTTCCGTGTATCGCATGGCAGCGGCAGTATCACCATCAATGTTCCCAAAGTTTCCCTGCCCATCGACAAGAGGTAAACGTACGGCAAAGTCTTGGGCAAGCCGAACCATTGCATCATAAATCGCCCCTTCCCCATGAGGGTGGAATTTACCGATCACATCTCCGACAACACGAGCACATTTTTTATAGCCTGACTTGGGATCCAGCTTGAGTTCTCGCATCGCATAAAGAAGTCTTCGGTGAACAGGCTTCAACCCATCCCGAACATCAGGAAGAGAACGTTGCATAATTGTCGAAAGCGCATAGGATAAATACCGCTCTCCTAGAGCTTCTTCTAACTTAACATCACGAACTGTCATAGCTTGTTCCTATCTTAGAAAACTCTAGAAAATACCCTGAGAGCGTGAGCGCGTCTAGGATTTCTTTAGATTGGGGAATTAGGTTGAATTAAGCGAATGAGTATTGAGTAAAAATTTTTAATACGATAGGGTTTAAATGACTCTTATTCCTATCATATTAAAAATACGATAAGAGGAATAAGAAGCCTTAATAATTAAAGGGAGCATATTATGATAGATTCTAAGACAATATCCGTAGCGGCTATCTTAGTTAACCTGATGGGAACAACAGTAGCATTTGCAATGGAAGACAAAGATCAATCGTTCACAGCAAGCAAAACTGTTCGTCAGTTACCTCCGCACGTATCCCCTCAAACACCCGATGAATTTGATCCTTCAACCTTGAACCTTGTAAAGTTAGCCGTCACTTTAGAGAAAGAAAAGGAAGATCCGAAAATTGAATCTTCTCTAGCAGGGATTAAGCCCCCGGAACTTAATGGGGGTGATTTTGTTGCAGTCAATCGACCAAATGGTGTTGTCTTCTACTTGTGTACAACTCAACAATATGGAAAATATTTCATTGAATGGAAAACTCCTTCAAGAGTCTCATGAAAAAAACGAGCACGTCTCTCTAAAGATAGGAGACATGACTTGGAGGGGGTATTATCCAAGTTCTCTCCCTAAGCCCACACCTGTAAAGAGTGTTATACTACAACAAACAAGAGGACTCGCAGGTCCACTGGCCAATTGTTATAATGTAGTTTTCGAAGATGGCTCTGAGCAATTGGTTGGGTTTCACAGTGTGGAGGCATTCACCTTCTCCGAACTTGAAAAACTCATGCAATAAACTATACCTAACAAACTTGAAGATGCCTGGATTGCTTCGGAGCAAAGCTCCCCGCAAAGCATGTCCCCGTGAAAACGGGGAATGAGAGGGGGACGTTTATTCGTTCCTCGTCTTCGCGAGGACAGGCTTCGCGAGCCCCAAAGGGAGCGTGGTGATCCAGAAATAAGGTATATTCAAGTGCGAAGCGTATAGAATAAAAACCCCTTAAAGAGAGGAGGGGATTTTCCCCCTCCCTCATTCCGTCAAAAAATCACTTTATACGAAGCCCGAGCGGCCTTGCCCTTCCTTAAAGAATGCTGAGCATTGCAGAAGTATCTAAAGACATTTGTTGAGAAAGCTCGTGTAACCCTTGCTCGAATACAGCAGAATCTAAAAGACCTCTTTTAATGGCAATCTCAAAGAACCACTTGTTAGAGGTGATGTACTGTAGAATGATTTCTTTAACTTTTAAAGAAGCTCTTCCTTTTTTTAACTCACCTTTTAGTTCCTCAGGAGATGGAAAAAAATTCGGGAAATTTGTAGCTCCAACTAATGCTATGAATTCGTTAGATAAAGCAGGATTGTTGGCCTGCCCTTGGAGCGCTATAAGAACAGTATCCTTCAACCAAGCGAACTCATTATCCTCAGATAAGGTTTTTAGATATCCAGAGGCCTCTTCAAATTGACCTCGAGCGACTTGAAGAGCTGCTTGTAAATGACGAGCAACATTCTGATTTGACATAACACAAGTAGTGTTTTCTCCAGGAGTGGAAGATAATTCACCCTGAGGATCAATTACTTTACGGATATAGCTCTCAGCCTCTAAGAATCGTCCTTGATCATGAATTCCAAGAATACATTCTGTAATATTTAATCCGATTCTAAGAAGAAGGGGGTGGTTCTCCCCTAAAAGGCTTAACCGTCCATTAGCTTCTGTTAAAATTGATAATGCGGGAAGAAAATAATGAGCAGAAATCAAGGCCTCGGGTAAACTATCTCTGCCGTAATCATTCTTGAAAACAGATGGTGTGATAAGGTTTACTAAATCAGTTTGGTTAAGAGCAGAGAGCAATTTATTAATAGCTTCATTGTCACCCATTTCAACGTATAATCTAAATAATGTTGATAAAGCTCTAGGTCTTTCTGAGTTTAAATAAGTAGAATGGTTAGAATAGAAAGCATCTCCATCATTTTCGGGAGGGTTATCAAGTACTTCTTGAAGATACGCCTCGGCTTGAGTAAACCTTTCCTTATCTTTGGCTGAAACAATACAAGAAGCTGTATCCAATCTTACTCTTGGTTTAAAGCGGGTACGATCACCCTCAAGTCGTTTGTTTACTTCTTCTAAAATTAATACCGTAAAAGGATAATAAGAATTAGGTAGTTCTTGAAGAGTGAAAGGGATAAATTTCTCTAACTCTTCACTGTTTACTAAGGGTAATAGTGCCCGAAAATCGTCTTCTTTATTATTTCGAATGTAAAACCCAACTAATACTCCTAGAGCTTTTAATCTCTTCAATGCTTTATCTACAGAGTTTTCATTACCTTCGGGGTTAAGCGCGAGAATGTTCTTTAAATATACTTCAGCCCCACTGACGCGTCGTGGATTTTTGCTCTCAAGGTCAGCCAAGGCTAAGTTTAATCTACTTTTGGAAGTTTGATCATCACGCTCCCCAAGTTTTTTTGCAGCTTTTTTATCTGGCATTTCTTCTTTTCGTTCTTCCATCCCCAGAGAAGGTGTAAAGGTTGAAAAAGTGAATAGAAGTACAAATACACTCACGCTAGATTTGAGGTAAGTTTTCATAATCGCCCCCCTTTTATATTATTAATTTAGTAGAATTGTAGGTTATATAATTCTATTGTCAATAGACGTTTTCATGTCTACTAGATTTTTTATAGTACCCTATTTTCACAAGGGGAAGTATCGCGATCATCGGTTGCCTGAAATGTTTTAGGAATGGATATGAAGGGCCGACTCATTTTGGTGTATAGATTTATTATGAACAAGAGGGCAAGTGAGCCCGAAGAACAGTCATGCGCATTTCCTTACTTTACCCTGAAACGTTGCACCAACCGCAGTCTTGCAGCAGGTTGGGTACGACCTAAAAGATATCTCTCGAGAAAATAGCCTGAGAGAGTAAGCGCGCCGAGGATTTCTTTATCTTCTAGTGTTGTCTCCTGGTTTTCTTGGCACACAAAAGTAGGAAGAGGAAGAAGCTTTTCCTTATACGGTTTTGCGACTTCATCGCATACAGCACGCCCCGTTCGAGGGGAAACAGCATTAAGATTCATTGTTGAACCTGTGACAGCGCACGTTTTCAAATCGAGGCCATATCCGAGTTCTTCGAGAAGAGAGAGCTCAAAAAAGACATAGGACCGCGCCCACAGGGGACTGGCAAGGTCTTTGATCAAAGCCTCAAATCTTTCATACAGCTGTGGGTAAGCATGTCGTTCGGGAAGGGCAATCTGACAAAGGGAAGCGGCACTTAAAAGGGCAGCAAGGGGGCCTGGCGCATCGAGCAAATAGGCTGTATGGGCATGTAAAGGCTCAAGCGTCCAAGATCCCATGTGATTTTCAAGGCGGGCCCCCCACCGGGCCTTAACCTTTCCACCACACTGGACCCATCCTTTATTCTTTTGGCTTACATGCAGCACACCAGCGCACCTGCCATGGGCAGCTGTAAAAAGGCTGACGACCTGCTTGCGCTCGCCTAAGCTTTGTGTATGAAGGATAATCCCTTCGTCTTGCCATTCCATCTCAAAACATCTTATATAAGTTAACTTTCACAATGGCTCTATATGCCCAACAAATCAATATAGATATATAAAAAACTTTACAAAAACAAATTATAAGCGTATTATTGTACGATAATAATATGTATGGAGAAGCACGAATGACAGCCTTAATTGAAAGAGCAAATGAGGCAATTTCTATAACCGATATGATCAGATCCACGAAGGATATCATAAATAAATTGACTTCTGGAAAGCAGGATCATTACGTCATTATGAAAAATAATTCCCCTGCGGCTGTTCTTCTAAATATTCAATCTTATGAGGCTATTCTTGACGAATTAGAAGATCTTAGGATTGAAGCGGTTGCCCGCCAAAGACTCCAAGATTTTGATAAGACAAAATCAATTTCACATGAAGTTATGGTTAAAAAATTTGAGTTACCCCCTCAGTAAAAATGTGGAAGGTCATTTATCATCAAGAAGTTGAATATGATTTAAAAATCCTTGGTTATGCAGAAGCCAGGCGGATTCTAAAAGTCATCGATGAAAGAATAATAAAGGGTGAACCTCATAAAATAGGAAAAGCTCTGACTGGAGATTTAGCAGGGTGCAGGCGCATACGTGTTGGCAATACACGGATTGTTTATCGGATGAACAAAAAAGAAATCGAGGTGTTTATTATTGCAGTTGGAATTAGAAAGGATGACCTTGTTTATAAAACAGCAAAAAAGAGGACTTAAACGCCCCGTATTATGGGCTCTGGCGCGCTCTCACCGGGCCTTAACCTTACCTCCGCCCTGACTATCCCTTGTTCTTTTGGATTACATATGGTTATTAAATACCGAGTGTCATATATATAAAAAATAACTTGACAGTTTAATAAAGATGAGTAAAATTTGCTTTATTTTACTCAATTTTTGGATTTTTTATATGTTAAAGAATATTTTTGCCTTATTGTTTTCTTTCTATATTATGACGAGCTCTTCCATTTCCGCGCCGGGGTTTTCAAAGCATACACCGGAAGAAGGTGATGAATCACTGAAAGGAGCACGCTATGTTTTCCTTCATGCAAGTTCTCCACAAGAAAAAAAAGAGGCTTTTAAAAATTTATTACGGTTTGAGCCGGATGACATTCTTGAACTAGGAGAAAATTATGTTCACCAACTTACAACAAGCGGCGAACACGAAGAAAGCCTAAGGACTTATAATTTATTATTAAACGCACCCGGAGGAGCACGAGACGTTGACAAACTTTTAAACTTACTCCAAACAGTTATGGAACAAAAACAACAAGGTACTGAAAAACTTGTAAAATTTAAAACTGCGCTTTCCAAAACTAATGTGCCTTTATTAATTTCAAGGTTAGATCCTCTATTGTCTCTGCTTCATGAGGAATATCCAGAGGTATGTGGATCGATTTCCAGCTATACTTATGCGCTTGCGAAAAATTCTCCCTTTCCTCGTCCAAAGCTTTCCGCTTTCGTAAAAGACATGTATAATCAATATCAACTCCCTGCTTTAGCGGATGATTATCTCAGCGATTCTATTTGGCCTCGTATCAAAGCAGGAGATTTTCATCATTTAAAACTAGCCATTTCTTTGGCAGAAAAAATATTACAAGATGAAAAACTTGGATTTGATGAAGGCTTACATGATTTTTACTTATATTGCCTTTCTCAAACAGAGGATGTTGACAAACAATTTCGCTTTGCAAAACAAGAAACCGAAGAAAATCCTTATTCGTTCTATGGGTGGATAACCTTAGCGTCTGTCTATAAAGACCAAGAAGATTGGACGAAAGCTATAGAAGCACTGGAACGGCTTCAAGTATGCACAAATAGTTTTTCGCTTAAGCAAAAAATTCAGCTCAACATAGCGCATCATCTTAAAAAACAAGGAAAAAAGAAAGAATCCATGAATGTTATGGCAAGAGTCCAGGAAAATGCCATCATTCACCGTAGAGAGAAGAATAAAAAAGGAAGAGAAGCTATCGTTGTTGCTATCAAAAAGGCGGCAGTGAATGTAAAGAGTCTACCCTCTTTACAACCCAAAAAAACGCAGCAAAAACCTAATGCTACACCGGTTTCTTCTTCTGAGGATACTTTCCCTTCGAGTGATCCAACTGCCGTAAACAATCACAAGAGGGAGTATAGGAAAGAAAAGGGGAAAGAAAAAAATAAAACACATAAGGTCCCGTCAATTTCAACAAAGGATAAAGAAAAAAAACCAACTATAAAAAAAGGGGAAAAGGAAGCAGAGCCTGAAGAAATTATGGTTGCTGAGGATCTATTATCAAGCAATGCGTATAGTACCCTCGTCAAACTTTTTGAAGCTTCCACCGGTGCTACAAAGATGAAGTCTTCAGAAATTTCATTTGGAGAAATAGAAACTCTTTTTAGACAGCTCGGGCAAGATTATAGTAAACGCAAAGGAAAGGGCTCTCATAAAAAAGCAACCGTAAATAAAAAAGATTCAATGCATAAGAAAATAGAAGAAGATATGCTCATTCTTTCCGGCCATGAATACTTGCATCCCAAGGCCAAAAAGGCTCTTGCTATCACTTTTTTGAAACATGGAATTTATCCCAAAGACATGGAAGACGTATTGAAAGAAAAATTTCCAGAATACTTCAGGTAATAAAAGCGAATGTAGCCAAATAAGGTTTCTCTTTTCTCACCAGGGTCATGAATCGAGGGTGAGTATTTACTGAAAATGTGATAGGATTTGTAAAAATCACTGAGAAAGACTTCCTATGAAAATAGGTTTATGGGCTGCAGCGCTTATTTGGATTTCCTTGAGCACAGGGGTAGCCGACGCTTCCTCTTCAAAACAACCCACGATTTTAATCGTTAAAAAAATACCCCTCGTTGTGAATGGGAAAAAAACAGAACTCTTTCGTATTGAACAGCCAGATGGGACTTGGGGTTATCATGGGGCTAAGGGGGAAGAGTTTGATGCAATCGTCAAAAATCAAACGGACGAGCCCACCGTTGTCCATTGGCATGGGCTCATTCTTCCCAATAACCAAGATGGTACTCCCATCACCCAACCTCTTATTATGCCTGGGGAGGAATATCATTATCACTTTAAGCTAGAACAATCTGGGACCTATTGGATGCATTCCCACTATGGCTTACAGATTCAGCAACATTTATCAGCCCCATTTATCATCAGTGATGGGGAAGAAACGAAAAACAACCCCCAAGACGTCACCATGTTTTTGGTGGACTTTAGCTATAAAAATCCAGAAAGAATTCTGAAAGACCTCAAAAAAGGAATGAAGGGCACTTCCATGAAAATGCCTGCCGCTCGGGATTTAAACGATGTGAAGTACGATGCTTACTTGACCAATTATCGAACCTTAGAGGACCCAGAAATTATCCGCGTAACCCCGGGTCAATCGGTTCGGCTACGAATCATTAATGGAGCCGCTGCCACTAATTTTTTTGTGAGCACAGGGAAATTAAAGGGTGAGGTTATTGCAACGGATGGCCAATCCGTTACCCCATTGCAAGGCACGGAGTTCCAAGTGGCTGCGGCACAAAGACTCGATGTGCTCGTGAACATCCCTAAGGGAGAAGGGGTTTATCCCATCTTGGCACAAGGGGAAGGAACAAATATGCAAACAGGGCTCGTTCTCGCAACGCAAAACATGCAAATTCCAGTTTTAAGTGAGAAAGCCACAAAAGTCGCTGGTGCCCTAAACTATGCTCAAGAAAGACAATACAAAGCCCTTGATCCACTGCAGATAAAAAAACCCGAACAAACATTGAGCGTTAATCTTGGAGGAGATATGGCCAAGTATATTTGGATGATTAATAACCAAGAATGGCCCAATGTGACGCCCCTTGAGATTACCCCGAATAAAAGAGTCGAAATCGTTTTTCATAATGAGACAGAGATGGCCCACCCGATGCACTTTCACGGCCATACCTTTGAAGTGACAGAAATTGATGGTAAGTCTTTGAAAGATGGTCCTATGCGCGACACGGTTTTGGTTTTACCACACTCCACGGTGAAAATTAAATTTGACGCTATCCATCCCGGAAATTGGTTCCTCCACTGTCATCTTGTCTATCATCAAGAAGCGGGGATGATGACCTATGTCAATTATAAGGGCTTTCCTTTCCCAAAATCATTAACGGGAGAGCTTTGATATAGACTTTTGGTGAGAGATGCTTGCAATTAAAATGAGCATGTGAGATTTTTAAATATTACTTATGATGAAAGTGAATAAGCTATGTTCTCAAAATTTTTAGATCCGAATACTAGATCTAACATTTTAAGTTATTGAAATGACAGCACTCATGACCCATCTCCCCCATCGCGGGATTATCGAAATCCAAGGGGAAGATAGAGCCACCTTTTTGCAGGGGCTGATTTCTAATGATATTCACCTCGTGACACCCGAACATGCCATTTACGCAACCCTTCTTACCCCACAGGGACGATTTTTATATGACTTTTTTATTATGGAAAGAGATGGAGCTTTCCTCCTAGATGTAGAAGCTGCCCGCCTCGAAGGTTTGCTGAAAAAGCTAAGCCTTTATAAGTTGCGTTCAAAAGTAACCTTTACACCGCGTCCAGATCTTAAGGTTTTTGCTATCTGGGGCAATGGAGTTGCAACCTCTCTCAATCTTGTCAAAGAAGCAGGTGCTGCTCAGAAGGATGTCTTTATCGACCCCCGTCTTGTTGATCTTGGCGCGCGGACTATGAGCGAGTCTCTGACCAAAGACTTTCAGCCTGCAACGCCTCAAGACTATGATCTCCATCGCCTGAGACTCGGTATTCCCGAAGGGGGAAAAGACTTGATTCCTGAACGGGCGATCTTGCTTGAGTCTGGGTTAGATGAGTTGAATGCTATTAGCTGGACAAAGGGATGCTATATGGGGCAAGAACTGACGGCCCGCACAAAATATCGTGGCCTTGTTCGCAAAAGACTTTTTCCCATCACCATTGAAGGACAAGCTCCAGAGACGGGAACGGAGATTTTTTTGGATGGTGATTCTGTCGGGGAAATGCGTTCTCACAATGGCTCAAATGGCCTGGCGCTATTTCGTGTCGAAGCGATGAAATCCGGAAGAGAATTTCCATGTGGGGAAGCTCTCTTAAAGCCTTACATCCCTGTTTGGATGTGTCTTGAAGACCCATCCTGACCACCGAGCCATCTTTCCCTGAGTGAAAGATGGAATAATGACTTGTTTATAAGAGGTTTTTTATGAAGATTATTTTAAAAGTTTTGTTTTTTAGTGCTTCACTTTTCTATCTTTATTCGTTCCCGTTAAAAGCCATGGAAGATACAGAAGAGACGCTCTACACTTGTATTTTCAATAAAAGAAACCCTATCCCTGATCCCGATGACCCTTACCAAGTGGTTACCACAACTTTATCAGAGAGTTTTTTAGAAAAGCACCGTGAGGAACACCCTTCTTATCAATTTCCCACGAAAGAAGACGAAGTTATTGTTTTGGGACCTTATTGGATTGATCCAAGAATGTGCCTAGGGAGAGGAGACGATGGAAGATGTTACTTAGGAAAACATCTTCAAACAGGTGCTTTCGTAGTTGCTAAAAAAAGGTACATGACTGTTGATAAAGAAGAAATGCACCAAGAAGTAAAAAATTTAAAAGCCTTAGGTCGACTTTATGGTATTTGGCGAAAAACGGACAATCATGATACGTCCACTCCTAACGCTTATCTTATTATACCGTTTGTGGATGGGGAGTGCTTGTCAAGGTACCTTGAACGACAGCCATGGATAAAAGCAGAATGTGAGGGAGATGAATTAAAATTTGATGATGTAAATGCCGGATTGACCCTTGTTCAATCACTAATAGACCAATTGAATTTTATTTCGCAAAGAGGAGTAAAGCATGATGATGTGTCTTGTAATGTTTTAATTACTTCTTGTTACAAGCATGTGGTATTCGTTGATTTTGGATATTCAGGTGATCTGACGCCATCTTCAGTCATGAATTTCTCGCCTCTCCTAGCTACAGAAGTTGATGGTCGCAAATATGCTAATTACACTTTTTATCTTCTCGGTTTAAAGGATTTTTTACGTGGTGGGGTTGGTAAGAATCTCAGGAAACCTCAAGATATTCTTAGATATTTAAGAGAGATGCCCAGAACGAATCCCTTTACCCTTCAACAGCTCAATGACGCCTTTAAGCCATTGAAGGAAGCTTACAAACTAAATTTGTGATGATGAGTTTCTCATTACTTGAGAACACTTTTAAAAGTCTACGCCCCCGTTTGGATACGCTTTGAAGACCCATCCTTATCTATTGCTACAAACTCTGTAAAAGCACCTGGAAGAAGCTCACTTATAGGCACCATAACAAGTCCGCCTGGTCCCTTATAAATGACAACTGTGTCAGGTGTGCTAAATTCTTGAATCACTTGCCGACAGGCTCCACATGGGCTGCAAGGGATATCTGCCTTTGTTGTGACAGCGATGGCTTTAATTTTTCCCTTTGGACCTTTTTCTGAAATCATTTTAAAAATGGCCGTTCTTTCACTACAGTTGGTGAGTGGATAGGAAATATTTTCGATATTACATCCGGTGTAAATATCGCCATCTTCTGTCATAAGGGCCGTTCCAATTGGAAATTTTGAATAGGGAGTATAGGCTTTTTCTTGAGCTCCTTTAGCAATGTTGATCAATTTATCTTGTAAATCTTTTGCAATCATGTCCTCTCCTTTATGTGTTAGCCCTCAAGTTTCGAAAAATCTGCTACTTGATGCAGGGTTTTTCTCAAATATGCAAGAAGATGTAAGCGGTTTATCCGGAGGTCACCTTCTTCCGTATTCACCACCACCTTGTCAAAAAATTGATCAACATAGGGTCTGAGTGTCGCCAAGTCCTGAACGGCTTTGACAAAATTACCCTTTGCCACAAGATCTTGAATGTTAGGAGATTTTATCGATAGATTTGTAAAAAGGGCCTTTTCTTCAGAAACTTTTAACACCTCTTCTTTGACGTGACCTTCATAAAGTTGCTTATCTTTTTCTTCTTCAATTTTGAGGATGTTGGAAGCCCTTTTGTAAGCGGAGAGAAGATTCTGCCCATCTTCCCCATCCATAAGTTTGTCAAGGGCTTGAACCCTCAAGGCAAGGTCTGAAAAGGTGGGGTTTTCATGGGCAACGCCTAACACAGCATCAACGTGATCATAAGGGCTTCCCTGACCGTTTCGTAAGGCAAACTTAAATCTTTCCAAAAGGAATTGCCAGACATCTGAAACCGCTTGCTCTTTGGTCTTGAGAAGCGAAGGCGTGAGTTCAGACCACGGATAGGTATCATAAGCCCAGCCTAAAACCTCAATCATAGAAAGACTGAAGTGGGGATTTAAAGAAAGAGCAATAAGACTTAAGCCTGCTCGTCTGAGGGCATAGGGATCTTTGGACCCTGAGGGAGTGATCCCAATGGTGAAGAAGCCCATCAGCGAATCCAAGCGATCAGCAATTGCCAAAATCAAACTTGGGAGTGCATCAGGGATCTCTCCTCCCGAAACTTTAGGCCAATAATGTTCTTCAATGGCACGTGCAACCTCGGGGGCTTCTCCTTGGTTTTGAGCGTAATAACATCCCATAATACCTTGAAGTTCAGGGAACTCACCAACCATTTGAGAAGCTAAGTCGGCTTTAGAAAGAAGGGCTGCGCGTTCCACAAGTTTTGGATTCGCGCCAACATGTTTGGCAATGCGGGAAGATAGTTTCACCAACCGTTCCACCTTATCGAAAAGGCTCCCTAATTGTTGGTGGAAAAGCCGGGTCTTTAAAGCCGTGTTAAAATGTTCTAAGGGTTTTTTCTGATCTTGTTCCCAAAAAAATTGGGCGTCCGCAAGGCGGGCTCTTAACACCCGTTCATTTCCGATAACAATCGTTTTCCCACGGTCACTACCTTCACTATTGGAAATAACGCCAAAGAAAGGAGCAAGCTTTTGTTTCGAATCCATCAGGGGAAAGTAGCGTTGATGAACACGCATCGGTGTTGTGATAACCTTAGGAGGAAGGTTCATAAAATGCTTATCCACTGCTCCCACATAAGCGATAGGCCATTCCACAAGGCCAGCAACCTCATCCAAAAGAGCGGAATCTTCAAGAGGTGTTAGGTGGACGTTATGGGCGACGCGTGTGATTTCTTTCTGAATAAGCTCTTGACGTTCTTCCCAATCTAAAATAACAAAATGGTCCTTTAGTTTTTTCTCATAATCCTGAAAGTTATCGACTGTGAAAGGCTCAGGAGCTAAAAACCGATGACCTCTGGTTTTATTCGATGCTTCAAGTCCTGCATAAGAAAACGGGACAACCCGTCCGTCGAGGATGCTGAGAAGGCCACGGATAGGCCGAACCCAGGTAACGGCAAGACTTCCCCATCGCATGGATTTGGGCCACCGAAACTTTTCTAAAAGTGAGGGTGCAATCTGGGAGAGAACTTCCTGCGTAGGGCGACCGGGTTCATTTTTTACCACAAACAAAAAGGACCCTTTAGGGGTTTCTTTAACTTCACAGTCTTCGCGTCCGACACCCGCCGTTTTTAAAAAACCTTCAATAGCTGAGGGAGAGGCATCTACACGGGGACCCTTTTTTTCTTCCCGAATGGGGAGGGTCTGAAGAGGCAGCCCTTCAACGACAACGGTTAATCTGCGGGGGGTAATAAAGGTTTTAATGCTTTCAAAAGGCAGTTCTTTTTCTTTTAGAAGGGCTTCCGTCAAGGTCTTCAATTGTTCTTGAGCCTCTGGCTGCATGCGAGAGGGGATTTCTTCTGAGAAAATTTCAAAGAGCCATTCAGCCATTGGAATTCTCCATCCAAAGCTCACAACACTGACGAGCCAAGGCGCGCACTCGACCAATGGTATTCGCCCGCTCGGTGACGCTTAAAACGCCGCGAGCATCCAAGAGGTTGAAAAGATGGCTGGCTTTCAGACAATATTCATACGCAGGTAGGACAAGCTTATTTTCCACAAGATGACGGCACATGGCTTCTGCATCTTCAAAATGGCGGAAGATCATGGGAGCATCTGCGTGTTCAAAACTGAAAGCAGAAAACTCTTTCTCCATCTGATGGGCCACATCCCCATAGGTCATGTGGGCTTCTCCTTCAGGGCTATTCCAGTCCAAATCATAGACATTTTCGATACCTTGGAGGACGGACACAAGACGTTCAAGCCCATAGGTTAACTCCGCTGGAACGGGATCACAAGCAAAGCCCCCGACTTGTTGGAAATAGGTGAATTGGGTAATCTCTTGACCATTCCCCCATACTTCCCATCCTAGGCCTGAAGCGCCAAGGGTCGGGCTTTCCCAGTCATCCTCCACAAAACGAATGTCATGAAGGAGGGGATCAAGGCCAATATATTTTAAACTCTCGAGATAGATGTCCTGAACGTTATCGGGAGAAGGCTTTAAGAGAACTTGATACTGGTGGTGACGGTAAAGCCGATTTGGATTTTCTCCGTAGCGTCCATCTGCCGGCCTTCGGGAAGGCTGAACATAGGCTGCACGCCAGGGCTTTGGCCCCAGAGCTTTTAAGGTCGTGGCGGGATGAAATGTGCCTGCGCCCACTTCCGCATCGTAAGGCTGCAGAATAACGCAACCCTTCTGAGCCCAGAATTCTTGGAGGTTTAAAATAACAGTTTGAAAGTCAGTTTTCATGAAGCTACACTACTCATCATGAACCGGTAGGGTCAAGAGGAATACTTGGATGGAAATATAAACTTTAGGTAGTATTAATGTTTTTATTTTTTCTTTGTAAATCACAAATCAATATCATATAAAAATAGAATTATTTAAAAAATGGAGTGTTTTATGAAAAAAGTTAGTGTTCTTTTTGTTTTTTTTCTTCTTTCCACAGCATCCCATTTGAACGCTGGGAGGTTTAACCCAGTTGAAGCCACTCTCGAGGATACTCAGCGGAAAATTGGTAAGCTTCAGGAAAGGATAACTCATTTCTCAACAATCCCTGAAGAAAAGGTAATTATGGAAGGTCAAATTGAGACACTCAAAGCTCTTAGTGAGTCAAAATCTATTCTTGGGTCTACGACTTTAGAAAGCAACATTCAAAATTATATTGAAAAAAGAGAACAAAGAATTCTATTTAGGCAAGTAAAATTAGAAGAGGAACTCAGATTAGGAGAGGAACCCAAAAATATAGAAAACTTTAAGGAACTCAGGCAACTAAGATCAAATGAAAAACTCAAAAATTTAGGGAGCTTAGAAAATTTTCCTATAGAAATTTTGCATGAAATTATGGGTTATCTTTCTGTGAGAGATCATCTTAGTTTTTATAAAACATCATGGTTTTTGAAGACCGTTACAGAAGGCACTCGAGGGTATTCACAAATAATGGTCTTAAAAAATACGGCAAAAGCGTTGAGTGCCTATGTAGATGTTGTAATTGAGAGAATGAAAGGTCAGAATGGCCCTAAAACGATCTCTTTTGGAATCAGAGTGAGGTCAGCCTCTAAAGATTGGACTTTTTATCCTTCTTTTGCTGAGTACGATTCATTCATAGAATACAGTCAGGCAATTCCAATTAAACTCCACGCTATGTGGTTTCCCGTAGGAAACGTAAGGGACACTCTTACCTCTGAATGGGACGAGTGGAATGCATTACTGAAGTCAAAACCGAGGCATGAAGATTCAAAGCGTAAACAATATCAAAATTTTTTAAAAGGAAAAAATGGATGTAAACAGAATCTTAAGGAAGCCGCGAGAGTCAATAGTAAGTTGGCTGATGAAGGAGATCAAACTGCGAGATGGCGAGAATTTGAGGGTCGTTTAAAAGGCAAAGGTGCTTACAAACTCAATCCAAATAAGGCAGTTAAACGTAATAGCAATTGGGCAGAAAAAGGAGATCAAGTGGCCAGAGAACGCCAATTTTATGGTCTTTTAAATGGAAAAGATGGATATAAGCGTATTCCTCAACGAGCTGTTAGCCTTAATACTGCGTGGGTAGATGAAGGAGACTTCGAGGCAAGAAAACGTGAGTTTGATGGCCATTATAATGATACGAATGGTTACTTATTCAATATTAAAGAAGCCTTTGCCCGTAATATGAAATGGGCCCAAGAAGGCGATCAAGCCGCGAGGGAACGTCACTTTGAGAAACTTGACGAACTTCGCAAAAATTTCGAATCTTTCAAAATAAGACACTATCAGCACGAAACGGAACTTAAAGAAGTCATTGAGCTCAATAGAACATGGGTAATAGAGGGTGATCGAGAAGCAAAAAAGCGAGAAATACACATGTATTTATACGGAAAATATAATATTCCTCGCAATCCTGAAGAAGGGTACAGATTGATGAGAAAATGGCGTGTCTTACCATAAGTAAGACCCCTAATGCACAATATCTTTTTTAAAGAGCACCTTTGGGATCGTTTTAAGGAAGACATAGATATCAAAGAAAAAAGAGTGTCTTTCCATATATTCTTTTTCAAGAGCCACACGTCGTTCAATCGTGACAGAATCACGGCCGTTAATTTGAGCCCATCCTGTAAGGCCTGGCTTGTGGAGATGAATGCCTTCTTGGGTACGTAAAGCAAGAAGATCTTCTTCAATTGTAAGAATGGGGCGGGGACCAACAAAACTCATGTCTCCCTTTATGATGGACCAAAGTTGAGGCAGTTCATCGAGAGACGTTTTCCTTAACAAAGGACCGATCGGCGTCAGATATTGTTCCGGCTGAGTCATACGTCGGGTTGCAAGGGGTGGGGTATCAACTTTCATTGTTCGAAATTTTGGCATTTTAAAAATTTTATTATGTTTTCCTACCCGATCCGACCAATAGATAATGGGTCCTTTAGTGGTCAGTTTGATTGCGAGCGAAATCAATAAAATAAGCGGAAGAAAACAAACAGAAATGATTGTGGCAATAAGGATATCAAAAATTCTTTTCATGAATACCTTTTGCCAAAGTTATCGAAATATTTCAAGTCATCAAATGCCCAATTTTTGATTTAATCAGGGATGAGGACTAGAAAGGCTTATACATCTAATGTATTTTATTACACGATTTTTTGAGGAAATCGTCTTCCCTTGAAAAAATGGGAAAAGACGATTGAAATGGGTGAAACACCGGAATCTCTTTCTGACGAATTCGTGTGAGCAGGATTCAATCTCAATTAAGCTTCTCCTTATTGACAGATTCCAACATAAGTCTCTAATTAAAAAATCTTAATTTAGAAGCTTCTGAATTTCTTCTTTAGGAAGGTTAGTTGTTGCAGCTACATCATCAAGATTCATTCCCTTCAAAAGAAGGTTCTTAGCTACATCGCGCTTACCTTTTTCGATTCCCTTTTCGATTCCTTTTTCAATTCCTCTTTTAAAAACCTCTGGTTTTAAATATTCTGCGAGTGTCATAATCTTCTCCTCATTGACCGATTCCAATTTTCTAATGGCTTGGAACAAATCTTCTTGGCGCGACGTTTCTCCTACACCGACTATGTATGTAATCATACTATAAATATAACTTTCTTCTCCATGGCTTTCAAGCTCCCCCAAGTCATCAAGAATGCTCATGAAAAAAGGCAAAATATTTGGATCGTGAATATGTTTTAAGACGCGAGCCAGGGTGCCGAACCAAAGATAATGCTTCAACTCTTGGTCTGATACTTGTGTCAAATCAATAAGATGATAAGGTGACATTAAAGTTTCTTGCGCGAGTTCTTTTTCATCGAGGGGAAAAAGATCAAAAGGATCCATAGAATGAGCGTATGGTTTTTCTCCTGTATACAGAATCATCGGATACACAAGTGGAAGCTTATGAGTTTTCTTGATTTTAAGATGATGATCCATAATGGCAATCATGTATTTAAGCATTCGGAATGGCAGAAGTGGGTCAGAACTGGAGGCATGCTCAAACAAGATATACAGGAAATCAGGCTGTCCTTTGAATTTGACAGAAAATAGTAGATGTGCGATTTGCTGTTTTAATTTGTCATCGATATAGCTTTCTTTCTGAAGTTCAATCGAAGAAAAATCCATTATATCCTTAATTTTTTCTGGCAAGTGTTTTTGAAAAAATTCTTCTGAAACTTTAGGATGACTCATGGAAGAGCGTGTAAATCTGTCGTGGGGTGATAATTTCTTTATCATTCTTTATATTTTTTTAAAAAATTCTAAAGATAATGGTAGGATATATATTTAAATTCACAAACTATTTTTTTAACAAAAAGTCATTTTTTTGATGAAGTTGTTTATGATTTCCCTAGCAGTTTTTCTCCGAAGAGTAAGCTTGGTGAAAAGCCCCTTTCTTTTTCAATAACAAATCTCTGTCAAATAAAGCCCCTCCGCAGGTGCGGTGGGGCCGCCGCAGCGCCTGTCTTTCGCTTCAAGAATTTCTTTAACTTTTTCAGGTGTCCATACCCCTTCACCGACGCGCTTCAGGGTGCCCACCATATTACGCACCTGATGATGGAGAAACGAGCGGGCGCGGGCCTTAATAAGGACAACTCCTTCGCTTTTTTCCACTGAAAGAACATCAAGGGTTTTAAGAGGGGAAGACGCTTGACAGTGACTATCGCGAAAAGAAGAAAAATCATGATGACCGATAAGATGAGTTGCAGCTTCGGCCATGGCCTCAATAGAGAGGGGATGAATAACCCACCACGCTCGCGTTCTTTCAAGAGCGGAAGGGGCTCTCCGATTTAAAATAATGTATTCATAGATGCGTGCAGTTGCTGAAAAACGGGCGTGAAAATCAGGAGAAACCTCTTCAACGTTCAAAAGACTAATGGGCACATGGCGCAGACGTTTATTGATAGCTCCTTGAATGGCAAAAGCCTTATAGGGTTTTGCAATATCCACATGAGCCACTTGACCTCTCGCATGAACACCTGCATCTGTTCGCCCGCTTCCCCAAACGGTGGCAGGTTCTCCAAGGAGATCTGCAAATGCCTCTTCTAAAGATTCTTGAACTGTTGCAACCCCTGTCTGTCGTTGCCACCCCGAAAAAGGGGTTCCATCATATTCAAGGGTGAGCTTAAAGCGTGGCATGAGAAAGGTGCTTTGATGGGAGATTATACCCCCTTAAAAACGCTTCCGTAGAAAGGGGAGATCCCCCCACTTTTTGCACCCATAAAGGCCGCAAGGCGCCTTCTCCACAAACAATGGTGAGTTGATCGTCCAAAACCGTTCCGGGAGGATGGGGAAAGTTTTCTGGAATGACCTGGGCCTCAAGAACTTTAATACGGTCTTTCCCGACTTCAAACCACGTTCCGGGCCAGGGATTTAAAGCGCGTACTTTACGTTCGAGCAAGGAAGCGGGCAAACACCAGTCCAAATGACCCTCCCCTTTTTCAAGTTTTGCAGCATAAGTTACCCCTTCTTGAGGTTGGGGGATGGGGTGAAGCTCACCTGAAAGATAAGGAGGAAGGGCACTCAAAAGAGCTTCTGCTCCTAAATGGGCCAGAGTATCAAAAAGAAGGGGAGTGGTGGTTGAATTTTCGATGGGCACTTTTTTTGTGAGCAAAATATCCCCCGTATCAAGGCCTTCGTCCATTTTGATAATGGTGACACCGGTTTCCATATCTCCAGCGAGTATCGCCCGCTGAATAGGAGCCGCTCCTCGCCACCTGGGCAGAAGTGACGTATGAACATTCACTGCTCCCAAGTGGGGAGCCTCTAAGATTGCTTTTGGCAATATGAGGCCATAAGCTGCAACAACAGCTATGTCTAAATTCAAGGCTCTCCATTGGTTTTGGGTTTCTTCAGTCTTTAATGATTCTGGGGTGAAAACGGACAGATTGTGTGAATCAGCAAGTTCCTGTACAGGACTTGGAGTGATTTTATACCCACGTCCCATGGGACGAGGAGGTTGGGTATAGACAGCAACAACCTGATAGTGAGCACTCAAAAGAGCCTTGAGGATGTGAACGGCAAAGTCAGGTGTCCCCATAAAGGCGAGGCGCGTTGTTTTTGGGCTCATAAACTACCTTCGTTGTTTTTTTTCTTTGCGAAGCTTACTTAATATTAAATGACGTTTAAGGGAGGAGATGTGTTCAATAAACAAAACACCATTCAAGTGATCAATTTCATGTTGAATACAATCAGCCAGTAGATCTCTTGCTGATAAAAGTTGGTTTTGATTATTTTCATCTAAATAAGATACCCGAATTTCCAAAGGTCTAACCACATTTTCATAATACCCTGGCACCGAAAGACACCCTTCTTGTGTTTTTTGGGTGGCTGGAGAAACCCATTGAAGTTCAGGATTTGCCATGAGCAGAGGTTTTAAAGGAATACCATTTCGTTCACCAAGATCAATGACGACGACTCTTTTTTGAATACCAGCCTGAATGGCCGCAAGACCAATTCCATTCTTATGGTACAGAGTTTCCAATAAATCGTCCATGGTTTTGCGTACACCCCTGTCGACTTTTTCGACTGGAATACCTATCGCATGAAGCCGAGGATCGGGAGCTCTTAAAATGTCTAAAACGGCCATAACAATTCCTTAGAAACATCAATCTGAAGAAAGAGGTTTATTCAAATTACATGTATTACTTAATCAAGAAAATAAATAAATGCAAGAGGCTCTACGGCATAGATTATCCTACTTCTTTGATGTAGGACTCGCTCATTTGCTTTAAAATGGGGATACTTCAAAGAATTTTTACATTGTACAAATAATTATTGAATATTTTAATTAATCTATGTACGCTGCGTGTTGTATAATATTATTTTAATGGGACTTGCTCTGATGTTTTTTAAAAATGCACTTGAATCAAGCAGGGCCTCTTTATTCGTTTTATCGATTCTTTTGTTAGGAACTTCTTCTGTTTGTGCAATGGAAGATGGGTCCGAGGGTTGTCCTTCTCACTTCATCCCTACCAAAGGAAAGAAAGAGGGAAAAGGAAAGACGAATCGGAAAGAAGAAAAAAAAGGAGAAAGTTACCCAAAGGAGAGAACCCAAGTAACATGGGAAGATGTACAAAAGAAAGTTAATCATAAAGTGCTAACGAAGGAGGAGTTAAATGTCTTTCTTGAACACTACTTACATATCGAAGAGGAAAGTGAGAATAAAAAAGCACCAAAGAAGGATCGCTCACATAAAGGATCGATAGACCTAAAGAACCCACGGGGTATTTCTGACTTTGTAGAGACTTTATTAATACGGCACAGGGCATTTCGAAAAAAAATCCCCCCCACGTCCACAAAAGAGGAGTTACTGGACTCAGTTAAAAGTAATTTATCCCTTCTTGATCTATCCGCTCTCAAAAAAATCCATGACCACATTCTAAAACTCACTAAAGATCCCAGCGAAACTAATGAAAAAGTGAAACGTATCTCATCAAGGGACCTCCCTTCAGATGGAGAGGAAGAGATAGAAGAGCCTGATTTTGAGTTCTATAATCAAATTTGGCTTTTAGATGGTTATCTCGCTTCTTATGATCTAGAAGGTCCAGAAAAAGATGGTGTTCACTATGCTTATTATATTTTGGGGCTAAGATATTTTTTGGGACTAAGGGATTATAAAAAGGCAACAAATGTTTTTTTAAGAGCATGTTCCTTGCGTCCAGAAGATGCAAACAAACAATTGGACGCTTTTATAAAGTTTTACTTTTTTGCTGATCATGACGATGTACCCCGCAGGCCCCCTGCCGACTACAACAAAGCCAGAGAATTATACCAAAAGGGTCTAGAAGCCCTCAATTTAAGAGAAGAAGATTACAATCCAGTTCATCATGAATATATGTGGAGCTTCAGTTTTATTGGCCAAGATTTCGAAAGAGCTAGGAAACATGTAGAACAATCTCTTAAGTTGACTAACGCTCTAAACTCTTCGAATGAAAAAAAACGTGATATGCAAACTAACCTAGCACTAACGTTATACCACTTGAAACTTTATGATGAAGTAGAAAATTATTTAAGTTCGCTCGGTGAGCTATCACCTGAGGAATATAGAATTTTGGCCCATATTTATGCCCGCAAGCAAGACTGGAAAAAGGCTAAAGAGTACATAATGAGGGCCCCTGGAGGCTTCGCAAACGAGGAAGATGCCCTCATCCTCGCTGAATTGGTAATAAATATAAAATCACCGGAATTTAAGTCTATTCGGCGCGGTTGTTTACAAGCTATTAAGGAAGTGATTCCTTCGATTAGAGAGGAAGTTGACAGCCTAGTCAGGACAAAGAACAAGGAAGAACTACGAAACCTCATAAAAAAGGGAATAGTTCTACAAAGATTACTGGAATCCAAACAAATCTATCAAAATTTTGATGAACACTATAAGCTTTCATGGATCAAAGCCTCTCAAGCTCCTGAAACCCATGGGGATTTTTTAAGGTTGGTAGATAATCTTGCTGAATTAATTGAGACAACTTACCGAAGACTTAGGTCTTTTGATTCCAAAGACCCTGTGATTCACTGCCAGAGTATTTTAGATTGCTATGAACGGTTAAAATCTCTTTCAGATGAAGCTGAGCTAGAATTTAAGCAAGCCTCATTTAATATGGCGAGATCGGATTTGAATAGCAAGTCTGGGACAAGCGAATTTTTTGAATTCCCTATAACTGATGGTACCTCCGGTAATTTAAAAAAAGTATATACGAGGAAAGAAGCCAGTAGGGAAAAAAAGCGTAACCGAAAGGGTAATGAAAATACAAAAGGTGAACGCGAAAAGGAGAAAGAGGTAAGTTCAGAAGCCAAATCTGAGGGCAGAGAAAAAGACGAACTATCTCAAAATAGCATTAGGTCGTTCGGGAATCGTGAAACAGAAGATATTTGGAAGTCAAGAGACGTTAGATCTTATCCTAAAAAAACCTTAGATATTTTGTATGCTCTCGCTCAAGCACGCAACATGTCCCATTTGCGGCAATTAACTCCTCCCGGAGCAAAACTAGAGGTGCTTCACGGGGATAGAGAGGGCCAACCAAGCTTACGTATTAATGGCCAATGGCGCATCTGTTTTGAATGGGTTTCAGGCGAGGGTGCTTATAATGTTGAGATTACGGATTATCATCCTTAAGTGTTATTAGTGGCTTTCAAATAGTTTATATAAAAACCACCCAAATGAAATCACGCCGCTATCTTGGTAACCGTGAGTTGTTTCCGAGTTGTTTTTTTAATGGAATGATAAATTTAGGTTGAGCTTAGTATTTTATTAACCATTTTATGTCACTTTCTATAATATATAGGTTGTACTTTCGTATAATAACTTAAGAAAAGAAAATAGAAATGAATATTAAAAAAATCCATTTAATCTTGTTAGGGATGGTTGCTCTATCCGCCCATCCTTTTATAGCAAAAGCAGTCACTACGATAACTTGTCCTCTTCCCAAGAATATTCAAGTTACCGAAATGAAAAATCAATCCTGGTCGGCTGCTTATCCTGGGTGGAAACTCCAAAATCCTTTCCCTTTATGGAATCCCCCGGAAACTGGCACTCCTGAATTTGCTTCCCACGCACCAGCACGTATTCTGAAAGAAGAGGAAAAATATTTTTTACGATGCGAGTATCACGGAATTAATTTTGTTGGGAGCTTTGACTTAAACAGCGGTCTTATAAAGGCCCATTCCTGCACTCTTGGAAATGATCAATTAAGTATGATTTGCGCAGAATAAAAATGTAAAGCCCACTCGCTATCTTTGCAATAGCTCACACCGCCATTTTGGTAACCATGCGTGTCGTGCTTTGTCCCTCGATAAGATCAATGAGCAGAACTTCTCCCCCATAGCTTTGGACAAAAGGCGCCCCAACAACTTTGTCAATTGTGTAATCAGATCCTTTAACAAGCACATCGGGTTTTAAAACTTGGATGAGCTCAAGTGGCGTATCCTCATCAAAAAGGACGATAAGGTCAATACTTTGAAGGGAAGAGAGAACAAAAGCCCGATCCCTTTCTTGTTGAATTGGACGGGTAGGACCTTTTAGTCTTTGAACGGAGCTATCTGTATTGAGACCTAAAACAAGTCGGTCTCCTGCTTTTTTGGCCTCGTTTAAAAGAAAGATATGACCGGGATGAAGGAGATCAAAACATCCATTAGTAAAGACAACCCGGTTACCATGCCGTTTCCATTTTTGAATTTGCTCCCTGGCTGTTTCACGTGAAACAATTTTCTTCTCATGATTTTGACTATCTTGGGCATGAAGAGCCGTTAGGAGTTCTTCTTGATGAACAACGGCAGTACCGATTTTTGCAACAACAAGCCCAGCAGCCGCATTAGCCAAGTGCATAGCTTTAGACAGTGTGGCACCTGCTGCAAGACTCACCGCAAGGGTCGCCATGACCGTATCCCCAGCTCCAGAAACGTCGAAAACTTCAAGAGCTTGCGTTTGAAGATGCTCGATCGCCCCGGAAGCTTCCACAAGGGTCATTCCTTCTGAACCACGTGTCACAATCATTGCATCCAGTTCACATGCCCTTATCATGTCTTGGGTAACGGACACGAGCTCCTCTTGCGTTTGGATCGTTGTCCGTGTCGCAAGGCTCAGTTCATTGCGATTAGGCGTTAAAAAGGTCGCTCCCTTATAACGGTCGTAATCATTGCCCTTGGGGTCAACGAGAATGGGTTTTCCCTGGGCACGCGCTTCTTGGATGAGGGACCCGAGAAGCTGTGGAGAGAAAATTCCCTTTGCATAATCGGAAAGAATGATAAGTTGGTGGGACGGAAGATGTTTCTTATAAATGTTAAAAAGCTCGACTTCAATATCGGTTTTTAAAGGAAGAGTTTTTTCCCAATCCGTTCTTAAAACTTGTTGATTTGCCGCTATAAAGCGGGTTTTTCGAGTTGTTGTCCTGGTTTCATCAAAAATGAGGTAGGGGTCAACCTTTGAAGAACTCTTTAAAAGCTCTTGAATATGAGATCCGTCCCTATCCTTACCAACGACAGAGATAAACGTAATCGTACTTCCTAAAGCTTCGAGATTTCGAACAACATTGCCGGCACCACCCAACACTGTCGATTCATCTTTGATGTGCAGAACAGGAACGGGAGCTTCTGGAGAAATTCTTGAAACCGTTCCTCTTACGAATTGGTCAAGCATCGCGTCACCCACACATAAAATCCGGGTTGAGGAGAATGAATTGATGAGATGAGAATCGTTCATATTAATTTAAACCTAATCGATATTCGAGAGCTCCAACAAACATTTGCCCAAGAGTGATATGCATTTCTTGTATACGAGCGACCGTGGCGCAGGGCACAGCTAAAATAATATCAGCTTTCCCAGGAAAATCTCCCCCACGACCCGTAAGGCCGACAGTTACAAGCTTTTTGTTCCGAGCTTCCTTAAAAGCCTGTAGCACATTTGGACTTTTTCCAGAAGTTGAAATACCAATAGCCACATCTCCTTCTTGGCCTAAGGCCTCAATTTGCCGAGAGAAAATGTAGTCAAATCCGAGATCATTACCAATGGCTGTGAGTGCAGACGTATCAGTTGTCAGAGAAAGAGCAGGAAGAGCCTTACGATTAGACTTAAAGCGAACAGTCAATTCTGCTGCCAGATGTTGGGAATCTGCTGCACTTCCTCCATTTCCAAAAAATATAAGTTTCTTTCCATGCTGAAGAGCAAAGGCAGCAGTCTCTACCCATTCCGTAAAAGCTGGAAAAAGAGTTTCAAATGTAGTGGTTGCCACTCTTTGATGCTCGTCCCATTCTTTTTCATAAAATCTGCGAAGATCTAAAGAGGGCGTCGATAAAATACTTGTCATATTTAAAACTCAACGGAAATATGGTGGGTGCCCTCAACTTTTGGGCGGGGTTCTGTTTCGAAATGAATTTGCTCACCAGGTAACAAATAACTTTCCGAAAGCTTATATTCCCAATAATCTAAAACACAACCCTCTTCTTGCTTCTCTACGCACTTGGGATGAGAGGCCTGTCCCATTAATCTAATCTTAAGGCGCGGAATGGCACGCACCCGTTCAGAGGTATTGATGACATCCCCGGTAATCTGAATCGAATCAATTTGGCCCTCCTGATGAATCAGGGATGACGCATTGGCAATGGAAAGTCCTGCTCCTGGGAGGCTCACCTGTAAGCCAACAAGGTCATAGAATCTTTCAGTTTGTGGCCAATGCTTTACAACAAAATCTCGCCCAAACGTCATGGCACTAATAAGAGACAGCACAATTGCAAAGAGTACAGTCCAAACCACCCACCCAGACTTCCTTTCTGGAGAAAGGTTCACTTCAAAAGGTTCGTTCGTTATTCCTCGCAGTGAAGGGCTACTGATAATGGGTTCTCTATCAGGAACTTGACGCCATACATGATGACAAGCAATACATCTGACTTGCCTCCCTTCTTGAGGAAGCAAATTATCATCAAGCATGTACCGTTTTGAGCAATTGGGACAGATGACAATCATTGAATGAATCCCTCTTACATATCTTCTTCTTTGGTTATATGCTCTTTATAAGAATGGTGCAAGGTAGACGACGTTTTTATCTTGTGCCATTATAACTATTCACCCGTCTGTGTCATCCTTGGCAAGAAATGCTAATGTTTTCCCTCGGAAAACATTAGCATTTCTTGCCAAGGATGACACTAGAGGGAGAGGAGAATCGCTACGTGGCATTTTGTAAGATTATTTTCAAAAAGGATAATTAATTGTGTCTGAAATGATTGCACAACTGGTAGGTGTGGGTCATCAATACGAGGAAGCCCCTGAAATTTTTAAAGGTGTGACCTTCAATATTGAAAAAGGATCATTTCATTTTCTCACGGGCCCTAGTGGTTCTGGGAAATCTTCTCTTCTAAAAATTTTATATTTAGGGTTAAAGCCTACGTGGGGTAGTATCCACCTTTTTGGAGAAGATACTTTGAAAATGAAGCCATCGCTTCTCCCCCTTCTCCGCCAAAAGATGGGAGTCGTTTTTCAGGAATTCAAACTTTTAGACCATTTAAAAGTCGTAGATAATGTTTCCCTTCCTCTGAGGGTACGGGGAGTAGAGGCAAAACGAGGTCACAAGCATGCTCAAGAACTTTTAGATTGGGTGGGACTTGGAGATTGTGTTGAATCTTATCCTCAGTCTCTTTCAGGAGGTCAAAAACAGCGAGTCGCTATCGCACGGGCTGTGATTACGCGTCCTCAACTCCTTCTTGCAGATGAGCCAACGGGTAACGTAGATGATGAAATGGCTATGAAGCTCTTGCATCTTTTTGAAGAATTGAACAAAATGGGAACGGCCATCGTCATAGCAACCCACAACTCACGTCTTCTAAAAATGTTTCCCTATCCTCAACTTGCCATTCAAGAGGGAACCATTCGAAAGCTTCCAACGAAGGTGATTTAATGAATAACCGACAAGACCTTCCTTTAAAAAATGATATTGCTGCTCGTTTTGTGCCCAAAATTGTAGCCTTAATGGTATATTTGGGAACTCTTTGTTTTGTGTTCACACTTTTTATGATTCATTCGACTCATTCTTGGGAAAGTCAATTTTCAAGTGATTTATCTATTGAAATTCCGACATTCCCTGGAACCCCATCAGGTATGCTACAGTCTCGAGTTCTCCAACTTTTGAACAACACTCCTGGAGTCAGGCATGCTGTGGCTGTTCCTCAAAAGGATATGGCAAACCTTTTCCACTCCATTTTAGGAGAAGAAGTTAATATAGATTTACTTTCAATGCCGGTTATCATTGATGTGACTCTCGATGGGAAAAAAATGATTGATACAAAGAGTCTCGAGGCGCATTTGAAAAATATCTCTCCTCACATACAACTTTTGGATCATCGAGCTTGGCATAGTCAGGTTTCAAGCTTAATCCACACAAGTGTTATGCTTGCCTTATTGATCACGTTCCTCGTTTTATTTGCCGCCCTTGCAACGACAATTTTTGCAACTCGCACAAGTCTTCTTATCCATCGTCAAATCATTGAGGTTTTGAGTCTCATCGGAGCCACAAATACTTATATTGCTAATCAGTTTCAAACCAATGCGCTTAAACAGGGGCTTATCGCAAGTACTTTAGGATCCTTTTTAGCTTTTTTAACCTTTTTAGGGATAGTTATTCTTTTGGAAAAAATAGGTTTGCCTTTTAACATTAATACTTCTTTCTTTTTGGAAGCCGTCTGCATTTTTATGCTTGCTCCTTTTCTCACGGCTTTTTCAATGATGCTGTCAGTTCGTTGGGCAGTTATGAGGGCTCTTCGCTTATGAAGCTTGTCCTTTTAGATCGAGATGGAGTGATCAATGTGGACCGCCCTGATTCAGTAAAATCAAGGGATGAATTTACTTTACTTCCAGATGTGATCCCTGCGATTAAGCTTTTAAATGAAGCTTCCATTCCGATTGCTATTGTTACGAACCAAGCTGTCGTGGGGCGGGGAGAATTGACGAGAGATGGTTTAGAGGATATCCATGATTACTTTAAAGATATTTTGAAAAAAAAAGGGGCGTTTATTGATAAAATTTATGCTTGCACATCGACAGATTCTAAGAATTTCCATCGCAAACCCAATCCAGGTCTTCTTTTAGATGCTCTTGATCATTTTCAAGTCAAGCCTCATGAAGCCATTTTAATTGGAGATGCCTTACGCGATCTTGAAGCGGCAAGTGCAATTAAATGCCCGCGTATTCTCGTACGTACAGGAAAAGGGAATAAAACATTAGAAAAGGGACTTCCTCCTGCGGTGTTACCCATAACCATCTGCAATAATCTTTATGAAGCCGTATCTCATTTACTCGATGAGGAGACATGTTAAGGCTTTTTCTCTTCTATAGCTTAAAATTTCTCATGCTAACCGCGACGGGGGGAGCTCTTTGGCTTATGGGACTTATCCTTTTTACGCGTATCATACCTTCTTTCCCCCAGGACGGAGCAAATCCAGTAGATGGTATCGTCATCTTTACAGGAGGAGAAACACGACTTAAAGTTGCCTTAAGCCTTTTTGAACAAAAAAAAGGAAAATATCTTTTGATTTCAGGCGTTAATCCTCATTCAACGCTTGCTGAAATGGTAGCCCATAATCCTTTGAGATCCCATATTACACTGGGATATGCTGCCCGTGATACGCTGGGTAACGCGGAGGAAACAACCGCCTGGGCGCGTGATTATCACATTAAAACCTTAAGGCTTATTACGTCCAATTATCATATGCCACGTAGTCTTCTTGAGCTGCGCCACTTGCTACCTGAGGTTCAGATTCTCCCTCATCCGGTGGTAGGGAAGAGCTTTCTACAACCCAAATGGTGGCTGGATCCGTCTACCTTACGTTTGGTTATTCAAGAATATAATAAGTTTCTTTTTGCTCTTATTCGTAGGCCCTTTGAAGATTTCCAAGGACTTTTGAGAGTAAAGGAGAAGGCATAATGGTATGGTTGAGGTCAATTGCCTTTAACAGTGCTTTTTATGGTTGGACTTTTTTTTGCTCTCTTTTATTTCTCCCCGTACTTATTTTACCACGCCCCTTTGCTTTAAGGATTGCAAAAGTTTGGATTATTGGAGTTTTCTGGATTTGTAAACACATCCTAGGGCTTCAGATTAAAGTTGTAGGTAAGGAAAAGCTTTTGATAAAACCCGTTATCTTCGCTATAAAGCATCAATCTGCATGGGAAACGATGATCTTTCCTTATTTTCTTTCTGATTTTTCTATTGTGTTAAAACAAGAATTGTTATGGATCCCTTTTTTTGGGTGGTATTTAAAAAAGGTAGGTATCATTCCTTTATCACGATCAAAGAGAAAAGGAGCCCAAGACCTTAAAAATCTTCTAAAAAACGCTGAACAATCCGCAGCTCGCGGACAACCTATTCTTATCTTTCCCGAAGGCACAAGGTCAAAGCCTGGTCAAAAGGGAACATATCATTCTGGAGTTGCAAGCCTTTATCTTCATTTAAAAATTCCTGTTGTTCCTATTGCGCATAATGCGGGTCTTTTTTGGCCCCGTCGGGGGTTCCTGAAGTATCCCGGTCGGATCACTTTAGAAATTTTAGATCCCATTGAACCGGGTCTTTCGCGGCAAGAATTTATGGGTATACTCGAAAATAAAATCGAATCAAAAACCAATGATCTTGTTCGCGAGGAACTCAATAATGTTAGTAAAGCGTAAAAAACTTTTTGCAAGCCTTCTCATTTTTCTCTCATTGGCGATTATCAGTTGGTTCATTCTTTTTGAATATAGCGTCAGATGGCTTGAAAAAGGCATTGAGGAGTTTACGTCAAATTTAAGACACAAAGGGTATATTGTTTCTTATTCAAAAGTTGTAATAGCAGGGAACCCCTTCTTACTGACTGTGACTTTCCAAAACCCTCATATGAAAGATCCCAAAGGCCGTTTCGACTGGCAAGGTCAGGAAATGGTTATTGTCATCCAGCCTTGGCAACCCTTTACCTTCACAAGCACTTTCCCGGGAGATCAAAAGCTTATTGTCCCCCAAAATACACCTATACCTTTAGGGGTTTTAAAATTCGAGGGAGCAGAAGGAATTTTTTCCCTGACTTCACGGGGGACTCTTGAAGAGGTCAACTTTACGATTGACAGCATTTCATCTTTTATGGGGGATCAACCTCAGCCTGTCTCTCTTGGAGATACGTCGTTAAATATTAAAAATCTGATCAACCCTTTAAATCTCTCGTTTTTGCTCACAACCCACGTTGTTAATCTTGAAAAGACATTAGGCCTTCCCCCACGTGATGCGCCTTTTACTGTGGATCTTGAGGCCACTCTTTCCGGATATCAATCCAAGTATGCCATGCCCAAATCGCTTGCTGAGTGGCGGGATGGGGGCGGGGTTTTAGAAGTCGGCCTCCTCAAGTTTACCTGGCCCCCCCTCATGTTAGAAGCAAATGGAACGTTAACGCTTGACAGGAACATGTACCCTTTAGGGGCATTTTCAAGCAAAGTCATAGGGTATCAAGATGCCTTAGCTGATATCGTGAAATTGGGATGGGTGAAGAAAAAAAATGCAGCAGGAATTTCATTTATTCTTGGTCTTTTTAGTGTTCAAGATGAAGGGGGAGGTAAACATCTGCCCGTTCCTATCACGATACAAAATAAAGCCTTATCCGTTGGTCCTGCTAAGCTCTTTAAGTTGCGACCTCTTGAGGGGTTTTAGGGATTGATTTTTTTGAAATATAGACTACATTAATATTACTATAGATTTCTTAAAGAATATTGGTATGAATATTAATTTATCAAAGCCGATTTTAATAACGTTAGCCCGCAGCTTTCTTACTTTAGCTTCTTATCCTACGTGGGCTATGGAAGAGGATAATTTTAATAGGCAGAGGAAGTAATGGATCATTTCATTTCTTCTTTATAATACTGGCTTCTGGATTGCATCGCCACTGGGTTCCCCAAAAAAGGTGGTAACGTTCTGTTTTCGCGTATAAAAGTCCGTTTATTATGCAAAACTTCTGTTAACTAACCCGTAATATACTCCCTAAAAGTACAACTTTTACGGTGTGCGTTCCTTAAAAGTTGTTTTTTTAGGGAGTACAACTCCCAATTTGGTAAAGTTTTCATTTCACCTTAACTGTCTTGAAACCCTACGAGAGATAATAATCGGGAGGTTGAAAATTTAACTTATATGGAATACACTCCCTAAAAGTACAACTTTTAAGGAGTACGTTCCCTTATGGAAAAATTCTACAAACGATATCTCAAAATGGATTTGCCTGCAAAGCAAAGCGCTTTTTTATGGGGTGCTAGAAAAACAGGGAAATCTACCTATCTAAAAAGTCATTTTAAAGGGGCAAGTTATTATGATCTCCTTAACTCAGAGGTGTTTCTACGATATCTAAAAGAGCCACACGTGTTTAGAGAGGAAGTTCTTGGGCTTCCTCAAGATAAATTAAAGCATCCTATCATTGTCGATGAAGTCCAAAAAGTTCCTATGTTATTAGATGAAATCCATTGGCTTATTGAAAATGCAAATGCACAATTTATTTTATGTGGGTCGAGTGCACGCAAATTAAGAAGTACCGGAGTTAACCTCTTAGGGGGAAGAGCCTGGAGATATCATTTCTACCCACTTGTTTTTCCAGAGATAGATAACTTTGATCTCTTAAAAGTATTTAACCATGGAACAATCCCTTCTCATTATAATTCGACAAACATTAAAAAGTCTCTTCAAGCCTATGTAGAGGATTATCTAAACGAAGAAATTAAAGCTGAGGGTTTAGTAAGAAATTTGCCCGCTTTTACAAGGTTTTTTGATAATATGGGCTTTTCTCATGGAGAACCCACAAATTATACAAACATTGCAAGAGAGTGCGGAGTAAACGCCAAAACAGTTAAAGAATATTATCAAATATTAGTTGATACTCTTTTAGGCTATTTGGTATTGCCTTATCAGAAAAAGGTGAAAAGAGATATCATCTTATCCATTCCTAAATTTTACCTTTTTGATGTAGGTGTGGCAAATTTTATAGCAAAAAGAAAAATTGAAATACTCAAGGATATAAATGCAGGAAAAGCTTTAGAACATTATATATTAACCGAGCTTGTTGCTTATAGGGGGCTTAATGATTTGGACTATGAAATATCTTATTGGCGCACAAAGACGGGTCTAGAAGTTGACTTTATTTTGGGAAAGGCTGCAGTTGCTATAGAGGTTAAAATATCAGATAGGATCCAGAAATCTGATTTGAAAGGGTTGGTAGCTTTTGCTCAAGAGCACAAAACAAAAAATCTTTATCTTGTTTGCCAAGAACGTCGACCTCGAAAGATAGTGAGTGAGGGCATAGACATTTTCGTTTTACCCACCTTAGAGTTTTTAAAATCTCTTTGGGGAGGAAAAATTATTTAGCCTTGAGTATGAAAGCAAAGCACTACTCAACCGTCACCGATTTGGCCAAATTTCGCGGTTGATCCACGTCTGTCCCCTTGAAGAGAGCCGTATGGTAGGCCAAAAGCTGAAGAGCAACCGCATAGGTAATCGGTGCGGTTAGGGATGTCGTTTGAGGCAGAATCAGAAGATCCACTTTTAGAGACCGTAAATGCTGAGCCCCTTTATTATCCGTGAGAACAATGACGGGAGCGCCACGTGCAATGACTTCTTGAAGATTAGAGGCTGTTTTTTCAAAAAGGTCATCAAAGGGAGCCACAATCACGACAGGAACGTTCTTATCAAGAAGGGCGATGGGGCCATGTTTCATTTCTCCAGCAGCATAAGCTTCAGCATGAATGTAACTGAGTTCCTTCATTTTGAGAGCTCCTTCCAAAGCCAAGGGAAAATTGGTACCACGCCCCAAAAAGAGCACGTCACTGGCGTTAGAAAGGGTCTTGGCACAGGTTCTTATTTGCTCTTCTTGAGAAAGGACCTTTTCACAAAGAGCAGGGAGAAACCGTAAACCAAAGGCCATTTCTTCAAAAGTTGTCTCATTTAACAATCCTCGCTTTTGAGCTGCCTCAAGGACAAGGAGAGAAAGAAGGACAAGTTGTGCCGTGAAGGCCTTCGTGGAAGCCACACCTATCTCAGGTCCCGCATGGGTTAAAAGAACAACATCTGACTGACGGGCTATCGAACTTCCACGGACATTAACGATGGACAAAATTCTTTGACCTTGGGATTTCATGTATTCAAGGACAGCGACAGTATCTATCGTTTCTCCAGACTGAGAAATCAAAAGACTCAAGCCGTTTTCGGGAAGAGGGGGAGTTCTATATCGAAACTCAGAAGCGATATCAATTTCAACAGGGAGTTTTGCAATTTTTTCAAACCAATATTTGGCGACGAGGCCGGCGTAATAAGCTGTTCCACAGGCGGAAATCGTTAGGCGGGAAATGGATGCCCAGGGAAGGGTTGGCAATTCAAGCTTTCCCTCTTTTAAATAAGCATTAATGGTGCTTTCCAGGGTGAGGGGTTGCTCAAAAATTTCTTTCAACATGAAATGATCATAATTTCCCTTAGTTATGGCACTTTCAAGAACCTGGCTTTTTTCAATGGGTCTTTCAACGGAATGGCCTTCTTTGTCAAAAATGGCGACACTTTCTGGGGATAAAACGGCCCAATCGCCATCTTCAAGGTAACTTACCTCTTGCGTCAAAGAAACAAGAGCTATCGCATCTGAGCCGATATACTTCTCATCCTTTCCATAGCCAATAGCTAGGGGACTGCCTCCCTGGCGAGCGGCAATAAGAAGATTATCATACCCCGTAAATAAAATGGCGAGTGCAAAGGCGCCTTTAAGATGTTTTAACGTTTTTGCCACTGCTTCTTGAGGAGGAAGTCCTTTGTCCATATAAAGGGCAATAAGGTGAGCCACAACTTCCGTATCCGTTTCGCTCTCGAAAACGTACCCCTTGGATTCTAAATCCTTGCGTAATTCTTCAAAGTTTTCGATAATTCCATTATGGACCAAGGCAACTTTTGGGTTTGCATGGGGATGAGAATTGATCTCGGTTGGTTGGCCATGCGTTGCCCAACGGGTATGGCCAATACCATTATGGCCTTGGAGGGGATGGGCTAAAAACTTCTCTTTAAGATTCGTTAATTTTCCTTCTGCACGCAGTCTTTGAATGTGACCTTTATAAATGGTGCCGATGCCGGCCGAGTCATACCCGCGATATTCCAGCTTTTCTAAACTATGAAGAAGCCTTTGTCCTACAGGATGGTTCCCAACAATCCCAATAATCCCACACATAAATTAAAGATCCTTTCCTTTTTTACGCTTTTCTCGAAACTTATCTGCACCCTTATCAAAAGTTGATTGATTGCCACGTGCGATAGCTAAAGCCCGACTTTCGACATCTTGAGTCACAACACTTCCGGCACCTATTATCGCATAATCTCCAATCGACAAGGGTGCAACAAGAGAGCTATTGGAGCCAATAAAAACACCTTCTCCAATTTGGGTTTTGAACTTACTGAATCCATCATAGTTGCAGGTAATTGTTCCGGCTCCAATGTTAGCTTGGGATCCAATATCTGCATCTCCGATGTAACTCAGATGTTTGGCTTTTGCCTTGGGTCCAAAAGTAGATTTTTTAACTTCCACAAAGTTCCCAATTTCCGCCTTTTCTTGGAGATGAACACCGCCCCGGAGGTGAGCAAAGGGACCTACAAGAGCATAAGGACCTACATGGGACTCACTGAGCCGACAAAAAGAGAGGATTTCAGCACCCTTTTCAATCTCAACACCAGGGCCAAATATAACATGGGGATGAAGCGTAACATCTGACGCTAGCTTTGTATCATAGCTGAAATAGATGGTTTTCGGATCCATCAGCGTAACTCCCTCTGCCATCGCTTTATTTCGCCATCTGTCTTGAAGATAGGCTTCGGCTTGGGCTAGATCCTGGCGTGTGTTAATGCCCATGAATTCCGAAGCTTCTCCTTCCACAAAGTCGCAGGTATAGCCTCTCTGACGCGCAATTTTCACAAGGTCCGTAAGGTAATATTCTTGTGCGGCATTTTGAGGAGTAAGGGCAGAGAGAAGAGATTCCAAAAGATCTCCACGAATCAGCATAACACCTGAGTTACATAAAGATATTTCCTTTTGGGAAGGAGTTAAATCTCTATCTTCTATGATTTCCTCAAGCTCACCCTTTTCATTAAGGAGAAGACGCGCGTAATTTTGCTTGTCCAAAGGGCGCATGCCTAACACAATTACTGCCCTCTCAGGATGAGAGTGAGACGCTGAGATCATGCGGTCTAGCGTTTCTTGTCGTATAAGAGGTGTATCACCATAGAGGACGAGAACATGACCTGTTGTCTTTAAAAAAGGGAGCGCGCATTTGACGGCATCTCCTGTTCCTTGAGCTGGATGCTGAACAACGGTTTGATGAACAAAAGGGGTTTTGATATCTTTTAACAAAGGACTAACAACCAGCACCACCTCTTGAGGCGTCATAAGATGAACTAAGTCGAGAACATAGTGCAGTACAGGACGTCCTCCCAAGGGATGAAGAATTTTAGGCACGTCTGACTTCATTCGTGTCCCATGGCCCGCAGACAAAATAAGAATTTGCAGATTATTCATCAATTTTTAACCTATAAGTGGGATGGTCTTAGCACAGGTTATAAGGATTCGCTAGGACTGATCCTATCAAAAAAAGTAACAAAATCTTTCTAACCCTTGTTTTTCCTTTTATTTTTGCCTAGTATTATACAAGAATTTTTTGAAAGGAAAAAAAATGGCAACTAAAAAACCAAACTCTGAAGCGACACCAGAGGCTGATGTTAAAGCTCCCCTTATGGTGAATGCTCAATATGTGAAGGATCTTTCTTTTGAGAATCCTGCTCCCCTAACGAATATTACAGGAAATGAGGAAAGGCCATCGATTTCTATTCACATTGAGGCTCAAGCGCATAATTTAGCGGATCGATCCTTTGAAGTCACCTTGCGTATCCGCGTTGATGCCAAGAAAAAAGAAGCCCAAGTCTTTTTATTAGACCTCGAATATGCTGGGGCTTTTACGATCGGAGAGGAAGTTCCAGAGGAATACCTCCGCCCGATTCTCATGATCGAATGCCCTCGGATTCTCTTCCCCTTTGCCCGTAACATCGTTTCTATGACAACCCAAGAAGGTGGCTATCCAGCTCTTCTCCTAACGCCTGTAGATTTTGCGGATCTTTACCAACGTCAAGTCGCTCAAGAACAATCCCAGGAAGAAAAATCAAAAAGACCAGAAATATTACAGTAATCGGGGATTATGAGTAGGTATAGAAGCACGATGCTACCTGCCTCCCATTCTTCCGTAAAGCGAGGAATCTTATTTATGGTCCTCGCGATGCTTATTTTCTCGATTCTTAATGCGATTATTAAGGACACGACAACCCAGTATAGTCCCATTCAGCTCGTCTTTTTTCGTTGTTTTTTTGCAGCAATTCCTGCGGCTTCTTTCCTTGTTATTCGAGGAGGATGGATGCTTCCTTCACCTTTTGAATGGAAAACTCATCTTAAGAGAGCCTTCCTTTTAGCCAGTGGACTGTCCATTCTTTTTTTAGGGATTGGCATGCTTCCTCTTTCTAACTCTATGGCTCTTTATTTTTCTGCAACCCTCTTTCTTGTTATTTTATCCTACCCTATTTTGCAGGAAAAGATCGGACTCATTCAGGGAATGTCTGTTATTATAGGCTTTGTTGGCGTTTTGATTATTGCTAAACCCGGCGGAGATGTTTTTCATTGGGGGACACTTTTTGTAATTATGGGCGCATTTTTGGAGTCAGCTTACAATCTTTACGGCCGTCTTCTCTCAACGACACACAACAGTTATATGCTCACATTCTTGGGAACCTTAATCCCTGCGCTTTTAATTCTCTTTGCTCTTCCCTTCGTTTGGGTCACGCCAGATTTTTGGGGTTGGATTGCTTTGATCTGTTTAGGTCTTGGAGGTGGTTTAGGACAACTTTGTGTCACATTTGCTTATTCTCATGCTCCCGCCGGTATGCTTGCCCCAATGATTTATTCGGCCATGCTGTGGAGCGTTATGCTGGATATTATACTCTATGGCAATTGGCCGACTCAGTCCTTATTCATAGGCTGTGGAATTATTATTGCCTCTGGACTTATGATCGTCTTCACTGAACCAAAACACAATGTATCGAAGCAGCAAGAATCATGATGAGGGTTGACCTCCTTTTAAGATACTTCTATTGTGCAGCAACTTAGGGCGCTTAGCTCAGTCGGTAGAGCATCTGACTTTTAATCAGAGGGTCGATGGTTCGAATCCATCAGCGCCCACCAGCCTTCGCTGCTTCGGCTGGCATCCCGGAATTTATAAAACCCTTCGCGACACCTTTTGGGGGAGAGCGTTAGGGTTTTTTAATATCCGGGACCCGAAGTATTCATACTGTTTCTCCAGGTTCCGGGTACTAAGCCTCTCTATCACTCGCCCTGATGGGCTCATGAAGAGAGTCTAAGTCCCGGAATGACGGGGCCAGAACTTTCTCCTCAGATATTAAGCCGCCCTTAATTTTTTTTTAATCATTATCTGGCATATTTATTACTTAAACACATCAAACATAGGACTCAACTCATTTAAGAAGTTTCCAGGCGAAGGTGAAATGAAATCTTTGATAACGCGTCTTCAAACCGAAGACGTATACGGAGATCGCAAAAGAGGAGAAACTATATGCGCCTCAAGGGAAAAGTTGCCATTGTAACAGGTGCCGCCAGCGGGATAGGAAAGGAAATTGCAGAGAAATTTGCATATGAAGGGGCAAAAGTTGTTATTGCAGATCTTGATGGCAACAAAGCTGAAATCGCTGCTAAAGCTCTTCAAAAGAGCAATCATGAAGCCATGGCCGTTGAAATGGATGTTACCAAGGAAGAACAAGTTGAAGCGGGTGTGGCAAAAGCTATTTCAGCTTATGGAGGCGTTGATATTCTTGTTAGTGATGCGGGAACTCAATTTATCTCTTCAATTGTAGATTTACCTTTTGATGAATGGAAAAGATTATTAGCCACTCATCTAGATGGAGCCTTCCTCACGACACGTGCTTGTCTAAAAAATATGTATAAAAGAGGAAAAGGAGGCAGCATTATTTATATGGGTTCAGTTCATTCCAAAGAAGCTTCTCCACTAAAAGCTCCCTATGTGACCGCTAAACACGGGTTGATTGGCTTGTGTGAAGTCGTCGCAAAGGAAGGAGCCGAGCACAAGGTTCGCGCCAACGTGATTTGTCCTGGATATGTACACACTTCTCTGGTTGAAAAACAAATTCCAAATGAGGCAAAAGATTTAGGAATAAGCGAAGAGGATGTCATCAAAAAAGTGATGCTTAAAGATACGGTCGATGGAGAATTTACAACCACGGCAGACGTTGCTGATGTCGCTTTATTTTTTGCTTCATTCGATTCAAATGCCTTGACGGGCCAATCTCTTATTGTAAGCCATGGCTGGCGTATGCAGTAAGTCGGGAGATTTTAATATGAATAAAGCAGACATAAAAGAATTCGCTTTTTCTATGCCCATAACTGCGCCTTCCTATCCCAGGGGGCCTTATCGCTTTATTAATCGGGAGTTTTTCACCGTTACTTATGAAACAGATATGGATAAATTAAAACAAGTGGTTCCTGAACCTCTGGAAGTGATAGATCCTCTCGTTAAATTTGAATTTATCCGTATGCCAGATTCAACTGGATTTGGAAATTATATTGAATCGGGTCAAGTGATTCCCGTTATCTATAAGGGCAAAAAGGGTCTTTATTCACACGCAATGTATCTTAATGATGAATCACCCATTGCTGCAGGAAGAGAGATCTGGGGCTTTCCAAAAAAAATGGCAAGCCCAACTTTGCGAGTGGTACAAGAAACACTCATTGGGCAACTTCATTATGAGAACTGCCAAGTTGCTTTGGCAACAATGGGGTATAAATACAAAGAATTAGATATTCTAGAGGTACAGAAATCCCTTCTTGCCCCCAACTACCTCCTTAAAATCATTCCTGACGTGGATGGGTCGCCCCGCATTTGTGAATTGGTCGAATATTATTTAGAAGATGTGACTGTCAAAGGGGCTTGGAGTGGTCCAGCAGCTTTACACCTTATTCCCCATGCTATGGCACCAGTGACTGATCTTCCTATTCGGAAAGTCCTTTCAGCAACACACATTTTGACAGATTTAACCTTGCCTTATGGAAAGGTTATTTATGATTATTTAAAATAATAGCTATTCCTTTAAGGTCTCGTTTGAATGAAGGAATTCTTGAGAAATATCAAAAGGTCAGGCGTCAGGTGCTGGGTGCAGGTCCTGTGGTCACAATGAGCCATGAGCTGCTTCACAAAAAATGCACCTTAAATGACTGAATCTTTACTAAGGTTTTACAGCAACGATTCCCAAACCTTCACGTCCATCCAGCTGCAGCTTATCAGGATAAGTCTTTCGTGCAAAATAAGAACAATCTTCAATTTCAAAGCCCGCTTTTTCAAAATGAACTCTCGCCGTATCCTTATCTAGAAAATTCATGAAAGGGGGAATATTATCCTTAGACTCGGGTACATATAAGGAAACGTTTTTCATGAACCCTGGCCAAGGATCACCTGCTTCCTTTTTAGCTTGGTATTCCTTTAAAAATTCATGTTCCCGCCAAACTCCCCAGTAAGGGGTATCCGTGCTTACAAAAAATTTACCTCTACGTTTCAAAGCCTTAAAAACTCTCCTTAAAATCCTTTCGATTTTGTTGCCCTCGTAAAAGTGGAACATGCGCGAACTATGGAAGGCATCAATCGATTCTTCTTCAAATGAAATGTCTTCAGGAAAGTTTCCCTTTCTTATTGAAAGCTTACAAGCATAAGTGTCAGGAATTGAATCTGTGAGTATTTGTAAATGGAGTGCATGGCTATCGGTTGCGATGACACGCAGTACTTTTTCTTGTAACGCGTGAGCTGTAGAAATTCCAAAGGATGCATCAAGATCAACGACACAATCTGGTTTTTTGAGTCTGCAAAACTCTATGAAAGCTTCTCCAATTGGATCGAGATGGGTCAGCATAAATCCCAAGTTATTAGCCCGTTTAATAAGATAGGGAGAAAGAGACGCGGTTTCCGGCTTATGAGGTATTTTTATGGTAATGCTTCCCGCTTTAACAATCGCAAGCCCTTTTGATTCTTCGTAAATATAAGGACGGGGCATGAGATCTCTTTTGAGTTAAGTCGACTGAGCTGAGCTTAAGAAAAAAAGTCATATTTCTTTCATCTTACATTTATCATTTTAAACGATTTTTTTTTAAAAATCAAATTTTTGAATTGGCCATGAAACACCAAAATCCATCAAGAAATTGGGCTGGACTTTATTATTACCAATCAGAAATTATAAGCTTTCTTGAGATTTTGTAAGTCATCTTTATAAAAAGGTGAACAACTTGCATTGCAAGTTGTTCACCTTTCAAGACCCATCAGTTGATAGCTCATTGGGTGCCAGCTTTATTCGTTTTTCAGGTAGATGTTGTGTTCACCTTCTTTTGGAGTCTCACCACCTCTTTTAAAACGATAAATGTTTCTCCCATTTCTATCCAAGACATAAAAATTATTATTCTTTTTACCTTTGTTTTCTTGGAAGAAAAAGTCTGCCAGCATTGTATAAAATTTGAGTTTCTCCTTCCTTATTTCAGCAAAGTCTGCGAAGTAGATCTTTTTACTTTCAGGACAAGAGTCTTTTTCTTTATATTTTTCGAATAAGCTATCCATTTCAGATGAGTAATCTTTCATTAAAGAATTTTCCTCATCAATATATAAATTATGATACTTCCGAACAGTTTCCTCATTCTTTAATGAATTATCTAGCCTTTCAAAAAGTGTCATAACTGTAATTGGATGCCTTCCTATGATACGACGCTTCTTGTCATAAATGACTTTCATTTCGCCTTTACCATCATATCTTATTCTTTTGATGGAGGGCACATCTTCGTATCCTTTTACTTTGACCTCGGTCATTTTATTTTTACTTCGGGCAGCCGTTGTATGTTCTATTTTATTCCTTTCTTGTTCTTTTTTCTCTTTACCCTTTTTACGAGTCTTCTTCTTTTCATATTCCTCTTTGACTCCACTTGTTACTCCCGCTCCGGCATATTCATTTCCTCCATGAATATCTACTTTATTGTCCTGTGTAATTTTAAAGTCGCTTACCTGTTCTTCGGAGTTATGCGTGGTTTCTTCTTCAAAAGTTTCCTTTTCTTGTTTGATAGGGCTATCTGTGTCATCTTCATGCACATCTCTATTAATCTCTATAGGAACTATATTAGGAGTACCACGGGAATAAATACTCGTTATTCCTTCATATAACTTTGTAATTGTGTATTCGTTGGCTTTATTATGTTTTTTCTTTTTCTCAGAATCCTCTTTTGAAGTCTTGGTCTTTAAAGGATAATTTTTACCCTGTACGACCTCATATTCTGCTTTTTTAATCCTGCTTCCACTCTCGGCGATATCATGGAGTTCTCTAGGAAGCTTTCCATCAGCCTGAAGGTTTGCAACTGACGCAAGTAAGCCTAACGTCAAGTATGCAGATGCTAATTTTAGCTTTGCATTTAATTTTTGAATTTTTATAACTTTATCACACATCTTAATCTCCTTTTGTTTTCTAGATGTTAGCCTGATTCATTCAGGTCATGTATGTATATATACACAATTTTATACGGTTAAGCAATATATTTTTTGCATACAAGCAAAACATCTTTTCAAGATCATTTCACAGACTTAGTCCATATTTTATATGAATAACAATGAGATAGATTATTATTTTTTGCACAAACAATGAAAGGTTTAAAAAATTTATTTTTTTAAACCAAAATTTTTCATAACGATTCGGAATTGGCTTTAGATAAGATATGTTCTATATATACATAAATTTATGTAGGGCCATAAAAAATAATTTGCATAGAAACCTAAATTGATGTTAGAGTGATACTGGAGGTGAGGAAAATGTCTACTTTGAGCGCCAATATCAAAAAGAAAATGGAAGAAAATAAGCTGTCTGCTCACGCACTTGAAAAGCAGGCAGGATTAAAACCAAGTGCGGTTCATAATGTTCTTTCTGGAAGATCTAAAAATCCAAGTGTTTCTCTCATTCAAACCATAGCTCAGGAACTTAATTGCACTGTTTCTGACTTGTTGGGAGAGAGCCCTTCAGTTTCCTTACTAAAAGAAGAATGGGGTAGGAGCCCGCGGATCTCGAACACAGAAGAAAAAATTCCTTGGAAAAGTGAGCTCTATATAAAAAGTCTTGAAACAGTTAGCAAAATCCTTAAATCCCAAAATCTTCATATCCCAAAAGGACAAATTCTTGATTATGTTGATGAAGTCTATCTCTACTCCCTGAATAGTAAAAAAAATAATGTAGATAAGCATTTTGTGGAGTGGGTAATAAAACGAGGTTTAAAATAACATTTAGCTTTTTAATTCTCCTAAAAGGAGTTTTTAATGAATATAAACAAAATTATTGTTAGAAGCCTACGTTTTTCTAAAGAAAGCATCTTATTTACTTTAATAATCGGAATTGTTATTTTTATCACTTCAATAGTATTTACGTTTATTCTCTACTCTTCCCATCAGGAAAATAGCCAACGTCAGTTAAGCTTGGCCGCAGATCGCATTGACAATACTCTAACGGATATCTTCGAAGAGACGCGATATTTAATGGGCTATATTGGAAAAGAAATAGCTTCTCATGATGAAGAAAATTTAAATTTTATTGCCAACGTCTTGACGAATAACTCAGAGTTAATTTCTAAGAATAGAGGTGTTCTCTCTTGGCCCATGTTTGATTGGATAAATACAAAAAATTTATTAGTAGTTAATCAAACGGGCATTAGCAATAATCCGATAAATATGTCACATCGTACCTATGCTATAAAGTGTCCGCAACATCCATGGACCATTCAGGTCTCTCGTCCTGCCATAGGGATACCAAGTGGTCTGTGGGAAATCCCAATAGGGTTAGGAATTACTAATGACAAAGGAAAATATCTAGGCACTTTGGTAACAGGGCTTGAAATCTCTAAAATAAGTAGTAAGGTCCAACAGATTTTCGATTCAAATCAAATAAGTTTTATCATTCTCGATGAAGATTTACGTATAGTTCTTCAATCCGTTGACAATTCAATTGATCCTAAAAGTTCTTATTATAGAGATTTATTAAAAAAATATAGTTTTTTTGTTCTTCCTAAGGCAAACCTTGAAGAACCCATCGTTTATAAAAATATTTCATACCTATTTTACAAAAAAATTGCTCATTATCCTTATGTTATATTGACAGGATTTGATAACAATGTCGTATCTAAAGATTTCATATTAAGCGTTGTACCTCGACTCTTAGAACTCTGGGGAATGGGGTTATTCTGCATAGTGCTGCTTTATTTTTTTCGAAAAAGAATTTTGAAAGATACCTATGCTGCTGAAAAAGCAAAAGAAACCTTCCTGCAGCAAGTTAACCAGGAAATGCAAAATCCTGTAACTTCTATTTTAACTTATAGTGATATAGTTTTGCGATATTTAAAAGGTACAATTAATGTTGGGATCAGTAAAGAAAGAATTATCGAATTTATGAATATAATTCATGAAGCAGCGTCACATTTGTCATTTCTAACAACGCCTAATCTAAACTTAACTTTTTTTGATGTTAATCAAGTTGTGAAAGAATGTATAAACATTCATTACCATTCAATACTTATAAGAGATATTATTATTAAATCCGTGTTGAGTGAAAAACTACCTCCCCTTTATGCGGATGAACTTCGGTTTAAACAAATCCTTCTTAGTCTCATTGCTTTGGCAATAGAGTATACCCCTCCCGGAGGGACTATTAAAATATCTACACTTCTTAAATCAAATAAAAACAAAGAATTTCTTTCTATTACAGTTGAAGATAATGGCTTTGGATTAAATGCTGAAGATATTAAAAGAATTTCAAATAAATTTGATACCGATAAAACTTCTAAAAAAGGAAGCGCAATTGACCTCGAATTTTCATCTATTGAGAAACTTGTGAAGATGCATCACGGAACCTGTAAGTTAGAATCAATTTGGCCTTACGGTAAAAAATTTACTCTCGTTTTGCCTTATAAAAAGGATAAGGAAGGAGAAGAAAAGATTCCCCCTGATTTTCCTTTGGCATCTGAAAAAGAAAATAATATATTTGCCTTTCCCAAGAAAATTGAGGAAGAATCTAAAGGGGCTTAGTTATCGACAAGACATTCCTTTTATAATTGTGGAAAGGGCTTGTTGCTCCTTGATAAGCCCAATTTGCTCATAAGATGCAATGGCTTTTGTGAGATACTTTTGTGCTAAGTCGGGCGATCGACAGTGCCACAATTGCGCTAATCTACCATAGGCCTGAGCCTGACCTTTAGTTCGCTTATCTCTTTTAAATAAACTAAAAGATTGCTTATATAAAAATTGAGTGCGTTCCAAATGCCCAAGCTTTTTTTCTAAATCACCAAGATGCAAAAGAATTGTTGCCTGTAGTCGTATATTCTTAACTTTTTTTGCGTAATCCAAGGCAGTAGAATAGTTAGCAATAGATGCATCTAAACGATTGGTTATTTGATTAAGAATTCCCAAATTCATGATAACATGACTCTCGTCTAACTTGTTTTCTCGATATTTAAAAAAATCGAGGGCTTTTTCATAGGCAGTATAAGCTTTTGGATAATGGCCAAAGTCTCGTTCTAAATTTCCAATATTTCCCCAAACTGTAGCTTCACTCCATGAATCATCGAGTTGTTTAAAAAGGTGAAGCGATTGATAGAAAGCTTGCCGAGCTTCATTATAATTTCCTTGTTTTTTTAGGGTTCTTCCTAAGCAAAGCCATATTTTGGCCTCTTCATTCTGGTTATTTATTTGTCGAGCTAAACTTAAGGCATTGTTTAAGAATAAAATAGAGGCCTTATATTCTTCTAAACGACGTTCTAAATTCCCAAGAGCTTTGAAAGCCTTAATTTCCCCTAAAAGATCTCCGACCTGCCTAGCCAAGTTCAAAGAACTTTTATATAAAACCTTAGCTTCTTTAAAATTTTCTAACTTATTTTTTAAATGGCCCAGTAATCTTAATACAATGGTTTGTCCTAATATATCATTTATTTCTTTGGCCAACTCAAAAGCCTTATTAAGTGCTAAACCTGCTTCTTCGAAACTATCTTGGTAGGAATAAAGAAATCCGAGGCCCAATAAAGAGAAAGAAGCTTCTTTTTTATCTCCTATTTTTTCGCTTAGGGATAAAGACTGTTTGTATGAGTTTGCTGCCTCTCCATTATGATCATTATAATCCTCAATATTTCCTAAAGTGCGTAAAGCCCCTACCTTTCCCCAAGCATAATTAATTTCTCTAAAAATCAAAAGGGATTGATTGCAATTCACTCTTGCAGGGCCAATATGCCCTTGTGAAAGATCTAGGCGGGCTAATCCTAGTAAGCTTCTTCCTTCAGTTTGTCTCTCACCGATTTCTTTTGAGAGGAGAAATGCTTTCTCATAATATTGACGTGATAAGTCATTATGACTTAAATAATATTCTAAATCTCCTAATCCTCGTAAAACTTTAGACTCGCCGCGCAAATTCGAAACTTTCTTAAAGAGCGCAAGAGCCTGATCATAAGCAGACTTGGATTTAGCATAATGATTTGCAAGCCTTTCCACCTCCCCTATTAAGAGTTGAGTTTCAGCTTCTCCCAAAGTATAGTGAATACTTTTAGCAATACTTAAAGCTTTCTGGCATAATTGCAATGAACCAGAATAATCATCTATCAGACGATAAAGTTCAGCTAATTTGTTTAATACGATCACTTGGCCTAGGCGCTCCTCTGAACCATTAAACATTTTAAGTGCTTTCTCATAGATTTGTCGTGCTTCATGGGGATTTCCAGCAGAAAAAACAAGGTCAGCGGCTTCTTCCAAAGCAAAGGCTTCTGTCCATTGATCTTGTGATAGCTTAGCAAGCTTCAGGGCTTCTCTATAAATGTTCTGAGCATGTTCAGCTCTTCCCCAGATTTTTTCAATCGAACCTTTAATTGTAAGTCCTCTTGAAGCTTCTTTAAAATTTCTTAACTGTTTCAACAAAAAAATGGACCGATCAAACATGGAATAGGAGGCTTCATAATTGCATAGATTATATTGAATCATAGCCAAACGCCTGAGCACTTTGGCTAAGCACAAATTATTTCTTAAATTTCTAAATATTTCTAACGACTTTTCGTAATGTTTTAGGGCTTGCTTTGGATTGCTCGTATATCTTTCAAGATCACCTAATCCGGAAAGCGCGAAGGCTTTTCCATAGGGATCCTCTCCTTCCTCCAAAAGTTTATATGCTTTTTCATAGTAGACGCGACAGATATCATAATTGTTTTTGAAAAATTCCACTTCCGCAAGTCCTAGATAAGTATAGGATTCTCCTCTACGAGCTTGTATCTTAGAAAAATAACCCAATGCCTTTTGGTAGGATTCCCTTGCTTCGGGAAAATATTCCATTAAGTAATTCAGACGTCCTGAAATTAAATAATATCTTCCGTCACTTTTTATGTCTTGAATGATGTCTAATATTTCTCGAGATTTCTTTAAAAAAATTTGAGCTTGGCTATAATTTGTCAGTTCTCCTTCTAAAGAGGCTAAATTGAGAAAAATCTGAGCTTGAATTAATTTTTCCCCGATCTTAAGAGCAAGTTCTAAAGCAGAGTTGTAAAAATAGCGTGCTTGTTTGTAGTTTCCTAGTCTTGCCTCCAAATATCCTTTCTTCAAAAAGACCCTAGCTTGTCCTCGACGATTTTTAACAAAAGAATAAATATTCAAGGACTCATCGTAATTGAATCGTGCTTTATTGTAGTTGCCTAGGCTACTTTCTAGGTCTGCAATTGCCAGTAAGGCTTTGGCTTCACCTATCCGATCTCCTACTTGTTTAAACAAGGTCAAAGCTCGGTTGTAGTCTTCCCGAGATTTCCTCGGAGCACCTTGATATTTTCTTAATCTGCCGAAACCTACAAGAATGTAGGCTTCGTTGAGGCTATCAAAGACTTTACGGGACATTTTAAGGGCATTCCAATATAAATCTTCTGCCTCCTTCAAATGGCCTCTCATACGTTCAGCGTCTGCTTTATACCTTAAAGCATAGGCCTGCTCTTTTAATTTCTTAATTTTTTTAAAAATTGGGATAGCTTGGTCATAGTATTTATGCGCAGTCTGGTAATTATTTGTGTGGTAATGAACATGACCAATTTCTACTAATGCTAAGGCTTCTTCCTTAGGTCTTTTTAGTGATTTAAAAAGAAGAAGAGCTTGCTCTGCGGTTTCAAATGCCGTTTTGTAGCGATCTAGTTTCTTATTTATTTCACTTATATAAAGTAATGAATAAGCTTCTCCTAAAGGTTCGTTTGATTTTTTAAATAAAAAGAGCGACTTTTTATAAAGTGCTATTGCTTCTTCAAGCTCTCCCTCCATATAATGTTCCTGAGCTATACAAAAGGCTTGAAGGGCTTCTTCTAATGTTTGGTTATTTAAATTATTCTTTCTTTTTTTCTTATCTAATTCCAACCCTATCTCTCTACAATCAACATAAAACAAAGGTTTTTTAACATTAATTTTTTTCTCTACATTGTATGCAGTTGTGTCATCCTCTTCATTTGCTTCCACTTGCAATAATGGGATAGAAGGTAATGAAACAAGAAAAAGGGAAGCTAGGGAACCTATAACCATGATTATTACACAAAGCACAACAGCGACTTTTTTATTTTTATTCATAAATTTCTTTCTTTTGTAAGCGTTAAACAAAGCTTTTAAGTACCCAAACCTCAAAACTACAAAGAATATATACTCCATGAAAAGCGAAAAAGGAGGCTTAATGGAGATATTAGTGTCTAATTTACACCATTTAACAAAAACTTATAAATATAGTAATTTTTAACATTAGAAGACAAAGCCCGCAATTGTATACCTTCAATACCTCAACACGACTCAAAATGAGGACTCTCGTCGTAAACATTATTCGCATTGAGGCTTTCACCTAATTACTGTGCCCTTTAACGAAGGAACGATTGCCTCTTTTTATTTTTTTATGTACTCTTTGTATGAAAAAATCTTTAGGGAAATCTCTAAATGAAAAAAATATTCTTAATTTTTCCACTTATTTTCTTGTCTTGTTTTTTAAATAGTCCAACACTCGCTGAAAAATCCTCGAAAGAGGGGAATTCGGACTGGATTTTACTATTGCCAATCAATCATTTAAGTGAAAAACGTATTTCTTTGGTCGTTAATATACCAAAAAAATATAAGCCTTTGGGGACATTTCCAAGTCAGTCCATGGAATTTATTCCGGAAGGAGACGATGAACAGAAGTATTCTCAGATCATTACCATTAATGTCTTCGCTGGTACAGGTGTTTCCGCCTCAACATTTTTAGATAAGATAAAATCTGGGATGGAATCAGAGACACCATCTTTTAAGCTTCTTAAGGAGGACAAAAAAGACGAAGGGAGTTATACAATGGCATCTTTGGCAGCTACCTATGAACAACATGGACGAAACGAAATTGTTTATATGCGGTATTTTTCTGGCCCTGCGGATCTCTGTGGTATTCAATATGCCAAGCCTCTGGGTAAAAATGAGTCACCCGAACAAGCCCTAAACGATTTAAGGGATAAGGTGGATAAGGTGAGTCAAGTTAATACATTGCCAGAAATGGAATCAACCCACCATTGACGCTTTGCTATTGGCCTTATATCTTACTCCAAACAATGTTGGAACCCATATGCATCGCATTCCCTCATCCTATTGTGTCATCCTTGGCAAGAAATGCTTTGTCCTTGCGAAAGCAAGGGCATTAGCATTTCTTGGCCGAGGATCTCTTTGGCCACAAGATCCTCGGGACAAGAAAAGTCATTGTTTTTCATACGAAAAACAAATCTTTTCTAGCCCAAGGATGACACGTGTGGTAAGTGGTTAGTATGCATCTTTATAGATCCATCGCCACCGTTGGAGGGTTTACTTTTTTAAGCCGTGTGACGGGTTTTATCCGGGACGCCTTGATTGCAGGAATTCTAGGGGTAAGTGGCCTAACGGACGCTTTTTTTGTGGCTTTTAAACTCCCCAACTTTTTCCGACGGTTTTTTGCGGAAGGGGCTTTTAATGCAGCTTTTGTGCCTCTTTTTTCTGGGATGCTTGTCTCATCAGGTCCAAATGCCGCTCGCCTCTATGGGGAAAAAATTTTTGCCTTGCTCCTCGTTGGCTTAACAGGATTTGTATTCCTTTTCGAAAATTTCATGCCATGGGCTGTCTTTTTATTTGCTCCCGGATTTGAAGCAACTCCCGAGCGCTTTGATTTAGCAGTCGCCCTCTCTCGCATTACATTTCCTTATATCCTCTTTATCTCTCTCGCTTCCCTTTTAAGTGGGATTCTGAATTCGATGGGGAAGTTTGCAGCCCCTGCAGGAACACCCATCATCTTAAATTTAACCATGATTGTGGCTCTCATGATGGCTCTTTTTGAGTGGATTTCCCCCGGAAAAGGACTCGCATGGGCTGTTTTTTTGGCGGGAATTCTCCAATTGGTGTGGTTGTGGGTTTCCTGTCATTTCCACGGGATGAGTATAAGACTTTCCCTCCCAGAACTTACGCCTGATGCTAAATCTCTTATCCGTTTAGGAATTCCAGGGGCTATCAGTGCAGGTGTTATTCAGGTGAATCTTTTCATGGATATGATTTTTGCGTCCTGGCTCCCAACGGGAGCCATCTCTTATCTTTTTTACGCGGATCGTCTCAATCAACTTCCTCTAGGGGTGATTGGGATTGCAGTGAGCACAGCTCTTTTACCTGAGCTTTCCAAGCATGTTAAGGCGGGTAATCATCAAGAAGCCCACTTCACGCAAAATCGTGCTCTTGAATTTGCTCTCGCGATCACTTTGCCTGCAACGGTGGGTCTTATTGTCCTGGGAAGTCCGCTTGTCGCTCTTCTCTTTGAGAGGGGGGCTTTCACAAGCCTCGATGCCCAATCGACAGGCTATACACTTTCCGCGTTTGCTGTGGGGCTTCCTGCTTACGTACTCGTCAAAATTTTAAGCACTCAATTTTTTGCCCACCAGGATACGAAGACGCCCATGAAGGTTGCTATAGCAGCTGTTGCTTTAAACTTTATCTTGAATTGTCTTTTCATTGGTCCCTTTAGTTATGTTGGACTCGCCCTAGCGACAGCCCTTTCTGCTTGGTTTAATGCTCTCACCCTAGGCACTTTTCTTTTCCTTCGAGAATGGATTATGTTTGACGCGCGTATGAAAGCTGTTTTACCCCGCCTTATGGCCTCCTCGTTTATTATGGGACTTCTTTGTTATGGTTTTCAGGTGATAACGCCTTTTCCCAAAGCTCTCCTCATGCGTATAGGCATTGTGGGACTCTGGATTGTGGGTGGAACTCTGGCCTATGTGATGACCGCACGTCTCGTGGGAACTTTTTACTTTAAAGATCTTCAAAAGTTTTTGAAAACGCAGTCTTTATCGTGAAAGGTTTGCATCCCTCAAAAAACGTTCTATAAGAACGATAAACGAATGGTAGGTAATGAAAGATGAATCTTATTCGTTCTATTACAACAGTTGGCAGCTATACAATAGGTAGCCGTTTATTTGGATTTGTACGGGAAGTCCTGACAGCGTCTTTCTTAGGGGCTGGAGCAACAGCGGATGCCCTTACGATCGCCATTAGAGTCCCTTCTATGTTTCGTCGCCTTTTTGCCGAAGGAGCCTTTAATGCTTCTTTCGTGCCGTCATTCGCAGGTCTTCTTGCAACAAAAGGAAAAGAAGAAGCCCGGACCTTTGCGGAACACATATTGACACTTTGGGCGGGTGTCCTTTTTCTCCTCATGCTTGGAATCGAACTTTTCCTCCCTTTTCTTATCGCCCTTGCTGTTCCAGGATTTCAATCAACGCCAGGGCGGCTTTATTATGTTATTGAATTTAGCCGCATTACTTTCCCCTTTGTTTTCTTCATTTCTTTAACAGCTCTCTATAGCGGTATCTTGAATTCTATGGGTAAATTCGCCGTTGTTGCGTCATCTCCTATGATCGGAAATATGGTTATTATTGCTGTTGTCTTAAGTCTTTATGATAAGTTTACGTCCCCTGGATATGCTTTTGCTTGGGGAATTATGGCTTGCGGTATTTCACAGTGGCTCTGGGTTTGGATTCCTTCCCTGAAAGGGGGGATGGGCCTCAGGTTTAGGTGGCCACGTTTTGATGCAAATGTAAAAAACTTTTTTAAGATTTTAGCCCCCGCGGCCTTTGGCTCAGGCGTGGTGCAAATTAATCTTTTGGTGGGTACCTTTATTGCTTCTTGGCTTCCTACAGGCGCCATCTCCTACCTCAATTACGCTGACCGGCTTAATCAACTTCCTCTGAGCGTTATTGGTGTTGCCGTTAGCACAGCCCTTTTACCTATTCTTTCTCGTCAAGTTCGCACGGAAGATTGGAATAAAGCGCAAAGCACCCAGAGTCAAGCTATTGAATTTTCGATGTTTTTGACCCTTCCTGCAGCTCTTGCTCTCATCTTTCTGGCCGAACCCTTTGTCATGATGGTCTTTGAGCGAGGGGCCTTTACAGAAAAAGATACGTTAGCAACAGCTTTAACTCTTCAAGCCTTTGCAGTAGGCCTCCCCGCTTATGTACTGATCAAAGTTTTCAGTTCAAGTTTTTTTGCTCGTCAAGACACGTTAACGCCCGTTTATACAGCTTGTGCAGGGATCGTTGTGGATATTGGCCTTAGCCTCATCCTGATGGGAACATTCCATCAAATAGGAATTGCCTTTGCCACTGCAGCTGCAGCGTGGGTTAATGCGGTTTTGCTGGGGTACCTTTTGTGGCGCCAAGGCCATTTGATCTTCGGGGCTCATCTTAAGAAATTTGCCTCTCGTATGATTTTGAGTTGCGGAGGAACCATTATTCTTCTCAAAGCTCTTCAATCCCTCTTCCACCCTCTTCTTTCCGAAGGAGAGTTCATAAGGGGGCTTTCTGTAGCTGGGCTTGTGGGCTTTGGTCTTTTGGGCTTTTTAATTCTCTCCCATCTGATGGGCGCTTTACGATTTAATGAACTTAAACACATGTTTTCATCGAGGACGTAATGGGACGGATCTTTTCAGGCATACAACCAACCGGTGGTCTTCACTTAGGAAATTATCTAGGCGCAATTCGCAACTGGGTTAAGTTTCAAGATCTTCATGAAAGTTTTTTTTGCATAGTGGATCTTCATGCTCTGACAACCCTACCTGATCCCAAACAACTTCGGTTGGATATTAGGGGGATAGCCGCCGCGTATATTGCAGCAGGGATTGATCCTGAAAGATCTTATATTTTTCCGCAAAGCGCAGTCTCCGCTCATTGTGAACTTGCTTGGGTATTTGCGTGCCTTACACCTTTAGGATGGCTTAATCGCATGACCCAATTTAAAGAAAAAGCAGGGAAACAGCGAGAAAATGCTAACCTCGGCCTTTATGCTTATCCTGTTCTCCAAGCCGCAGATATCCTCATTTACAAAGCCACACACGTTCCTATTGGAGAAGATCAAAAACAACATGTTGAGCTCGCCCGTGATATAGCAGGCGCTTTTAACCGGCAGTATGGGATTGAGTATTTCGAGCTCCCCGTGCCCCTTATTTTAAAAACCGCAGCACGGGTGATGAGCCTCCGGGATGGAACTTCCAAAATGAGCAAGTCCGATCCTTCTGACTATAGTCGTATCCATTTCATGGATGATCCAGATACAATCGCCCTTAAAGTTCGTAAAGCCAAAACTGATCCTGACCCCATAGCAGGAACCCCTGGGGCTATGGAAAATCGCCCAGAAGCTCTCAACCTTTTAGGAATTTATGCAGCTTTATCTGATCAAAGTTTAGAAGAGGTTTGCCGTCAGTTTGAAGGTTCAACATTTGCTCTTTTTAAGAAAAACCTTACAGATCAAACCATTATGGTGATGGAGCCTATTCGGCAACGGATTCTTTCTCTTCTGGATGATCAAACATATCTCGACACCATTCTTAAGAAAGGTGCAGATAAAGCGAGGGAACTTGCTTTACAACATTTGAATGAAATTCAAGAGATGGTAGGGTTTATAAAAGTGTGATGACTCACTCCAGTTCTTCTTTTTTGAAGCATTAAATTACGCCTGCCCCAACTCGTCGGAGAGAGATTCTGGCGTTACACCAAGTTTTGCAATCGCCGTTTCCCATTTTTTTTCAATGGAAATTTGGAAGAGAATCTCGGAGTCAGCTTCAACTTGGAGCCACCGGTTGCTATGAAGTTCAGTATCAAGCTGCCCTGGTCCCCACCCAACATAACCCATCGCAAGAAGGCACTCTTTTGGCCCACCTCCTTCTGCAATCGCTTGAAGGACATCGACAGTAGCTGTAAGGGCAATATGATTTCCTAACGGAACCGTACCAGGATGAGTAAAATCATCAGAATGAAGCACAAACCCACGACCTGTATCGACAGGTCCTCCAAAATAAATAGGCAAATCTCTTCTTATTGACTCTTGTGGAAGATTTAAGTATTCTAGTAATCCTTTGAGAGTTAAATCTCCCAAATGTTTATTTACAACGAGACCCATGGCTCCATTGGTATCATGGCCACAAATATAAATGACAGCTTTTTCATACCTGGGATCTTGCATGTGCGGCATCGCTAACAAAAATTGTCCTGTCAAATACCCCGAAAGTTCTTGTTTTGATTTTGTTTCTTCTGTCATAGTATATTTATGCCATAAGATGGGTTAAAAGTTTATTACAAATGCTGGATTTTACGAAAATTCTCTGTCATCGATTCTTTAGAGGACTATTTTGTCTCTTTATCTTCACGGCTGCCCTTTCTGCCGTGGATAAGGCTCCTGTAGAACTTAAATTAATAGCAGGAGGTCCCCAGGGTAAACACGTTCTTGCAGGGCTTTTGTTAACAATCTCTCAAAATTGGCACGTCTATGCCCCCACTCCAAAGGGGGTAGAAGCGGCTGGTTTTGAACCAAGTATTACATGGGAAAATTCTGAAAACCTTAAAAATGCCAAGGTATTATGGCCTGTTGCCCATAAAACAGAAGTCCAAGGGCAACCCTCTTATGTTTATGAAGGACTGATCCTCATTCCTCTTGAGCTAACCCCAGGTGAGGAAAAATACCCCATTAATCTTCACTTAAAAGTTTCTTTTCTAGCTTGTTCTTCCTTGTGTGTTCCTATTGAAGAAACACTCTCGATTACTCTTCGACCTGATGAGAAAGGGGATCAAGTCTTTGAAGCCCTCAAAAAACGTGAAGAATCATGCGAAGGGTTTTCTCTTTTAACCCTTCTCACAATTGCTCTCCTAGGTGGCTTCATTTTAAATTTCATGCCCTGTGTCTTGCCAGTTTTATCTATAAAAGTTATGTCTTTGATTAAGCAATCAAAAAAGAACCACATTGCCGAAGCTAAGCAAAGCTTTTTCATCACAGGGCTTGGAATTTTAGCTTCTTTTTTTCTTCTTGCCTTGTTAACAGTCGTCTTAAAAGCATCCGGGAGCGCATTTGGGTGGGGGATTCATTTTCAAAATCCTCACTTCTTACTCTTTATTTTTCTTGTGCTTGTTGCCTTTTCTGCAAGCCTTGGGGGTATCTTTGAAATCGACCTTCCCTCGGGTCTTGGCACCTGGCTCATCACTCATGAAGGAAAGGGGAAGGTCAAAGATTTCCTTTCAGGTGTTTTTGCAACCCTTCTTGCAACGCCCTGCTCAGCCCCTTTCGTAGGCACCGCTCTTAGCTTTGCCTTAGCACGAAAAAGTGGAGATATCTTTTTGGTCTTTTTCTTTTTAGGACTTGGCTTTGCATTCCCTTACTTTTTGGTATCCTTACTTCCACAAAGGTTTATTTACCTTCCAAAACCCGGTGCGTGGATGGCATGGGTACAAGGAGTCCTGGGGATAGGTCTTGCTTTAACGGCTCTGTGGATTGGCTGGATCCTTAGTTTTCATCTCTCCATTTGGGTTTTATTTTTAAGCACATTCTTAGCTTTCATCGCACTCTCGCTATTTTGGATAAAGCACCATAAAAAGCCTTCCTTAAAAGCATGGGCCTATGCTGCCCCTCTTTTTCTTGCGGCTTGGGGACTTTCGTGGGTTACTCCTAATACAAAAGTTAACCCAGTTCCTAAGCTTACAAATGGATCTCCAACTCTTGAAATTTGGAAACCCTTTGAACCTGAGGCGATTAGCGCCTTTGTAAAAAAAGGTAAAACTGTCTTTGTGGATGCCACAGCAGAATGGTGTGTGACATGTGCCGTGAATAAAAGTCTTGTTTTGAATGATCCGCGCATTACAAGCATACTGGCCGATCCAAATGTCATTGCCATGCGAGCCGATTGGACGAAACAGGATCCCAGAGTTACACGTTTTCTCCAGGATCATGGTCGTTATGGAATTCCCTTTAATATTGTTTTTGGCCCTGAAAATCCAAAAGGTATCTCTTTACCCGAAATTCTTACGATAGGGACCGTGGAAGAAGCGTTCAAAAATGTAGGTTTTCATCCAACACATAATGGGCTCCCAAATGATAAAAGTCGTTGATAGACTTCCATTTATCCCTCTTAAAAGACTAACGGCGTGAGAGAATGCACAGTTACCTGTGCCGATGAGATTTTAAGGCATCTTTAATGGCTTCACGGGCGAGAGTATCTGCGCGTTCGTTTTCGGGGTGTCCCGCATGGCCCTTTACCCAATGCCAATTAACCGTATGGGTTTGGATTTGAGCCTCTAACTCTTCCCACAAGTCTTGATTTTTAACGGGCTTTTTATTTGAAAGACGCCAGTTATTCTGTTTCCACTTGATAAGCCATTTCGTGATTCCATCACGTAAATATTGGCTGTCTGAATAAAGATCAACTTTCGCCGACCTTTTCAAGGCCTTGATTCCCTCAATTGCTGCACGGAGCTCCATGCGATTATTAGTTGTTGCAGGTTCAAAGCCTGAAAGTTCTTTTTCAATACCCTGATAACGTAAAATGACACCCCACCCTCCTGGACCAGGGTTTCCCGAGCAGGCTCCATCTGTATAAATCTCGACTCTTTCCGTCATGAAAGTTCCTTTCGATAAGAAAAGTGCCACAGTTGAATCAATCTTGTCGAGAGACTCTTCCTTCGATAAGTTTGAGAAAACTGAAGGAGAATTTTTTATGACCCAATCCCTCTGCCCTCAAAAGACCCCCTATGAGGTCAATGTTGAAGAAGGAAAGACGTATTTTTGGTGTACCTGCGGCCTTAGCCAAAAACAACCTTTTTGCGATGGAGCTCACAAGGGATCAGGTCTTAAATCACAGTATTTTACGGCAGAAGTCACTGGGAAAATGTGGCTTTGTGGATGTAAACAATCCAAAAACCCTCCCTTCTGTGATAGCAGCCACCTCAAGATTGAACCATGAAACAGCTCTTATATCTCCTAATGCACTTAAGAAAAAAAAATTGGATTGCTTCGCTCTGCTCGCAAAGACGAGTGGATGACGCTTACCACGATCGTCTTCGCGAGCCCACAAAGTGGGCGTGGCGATCCAGAAACTCAAGCTCATCAACAAATTCTTCACCTTTAATGTGGTGGCTATTCGTCAGCCTCTCTCTTGCGGGATGCGGCGCGATAACTTCTGAAAGAGTCCGTTGTCCAAAGACGTCGATTCTCGCAGAATTTTCGAAAAGCTTTGATTCTCAGGATGGAATCCTCATACGTTCAGATTTGGACAGCGTTATTTCGGAGTGCAGTGGCGGTGGCAATCAAACATTTGTAGATTTGCGCCTTCGTGTCACAAGTTTTAGGCCACTCCCCAACTTTCATAATGCAATGACCATTAAACCTTCATACTTTGTGGCTGTGGTAGATAATACTGGGAATGTGCTGTCTCGGTCGAATCATGACCTTGAGGTCGCCTTCGAAGAAAAGCAAACAACAAAAGTGAGTTTTGTCCGTCTTGAAGAAAAGGTCCCCGTGAATAAAGAGGTTACGATCTATATTGGTTTTAATCTTGATGAGTCTCAGGTGAAGTTTCTACTGAAAGAACGGAACAAGCATATAACATGCGATTAACAGGGGAGAACTGACACCAATGAAAGATAGTACAAAGATTCCTAACGCTTCCCCTAGCCGAAGTTTTTCAAACCGTTTTCAAGATAAAGTTGTCTTAATAACGGGGGGAACAAGTGGAATTGGTCTTGCAACGGCTGTTAAGTTTGCAGAAGAAGGAGCAGGTCATGTCGTCGTTTGTGGAAGAAATAAATCTAAATGGACTACGGCCCAAGACTATATCAAACGTCATTTAACAGAAGAACAGATCAAAAAAATAGAATACATACCTTGTGATGTTCGTGTGGAATCGCAAGTCAAAGAGATGATTGAGCATATGTTCACAAAATTCGGTCGATTAGATATTTGCTTTAATAATGCAGGCGTGCAACCCGGAGAGGTTTCTGCTGGGGGAGATATTACAAAATTACAGTTTGAATCATTGATTGGTGAAGATGGATCGATATTATTTCGTTTACCTCCTCCTCAACCTACCTCTCCGCACCTCGAAAACGAGCCCTGCAAAACCTGTGATCCATCCCAGACCACAAAGGTTTCTCCTTTTTGTGAAAGTCCACTCGCAACCAGTATCATTGGAATATTTTATAGCTTAAAGTGGGAGATAGCCTACGCTTTTGAAAAGCAGCCTAAAAATTTGCCTATGGCAATTATTAATACGTCCAGTCGCAATGGCATTATCCCAGATCCCCATAGACCTCTCTATGCGGGAGCTAAAGCCTTTATCATTTCCATAACGAAATCTTTGTCTAATCAAGTCGCTCAGCGCTCTATCAAAGAAAAACGCGTACCTATTCGAATCAATGCAATTGCACCAGGTCCCGTTGATACCCCTTTAGAACGAGCAGCATTTCCGGGAAGCGATGCTGAATTTAGGGCTAAAGCTTCAGTGGGCGTGCCGATGGAACGTGTAGCCCAACCCGAAGAAATTGCCCCTGTCGTTCTGTTTCTGGCAGACGAAAAAGTATCGGGCTATATTACAGGAGCTGATGTCCCCGTTGATGGTGGTGATGTTGCCTCTCCTTTGATGCGAGCTCCCTAAGGACCATAGATGTAAGTGGAGAGTACCCATCATCGTCATTCCGGGACTTAGACTCTCTTCATGAGCTCGTTTAGGCGAATGATAGAGAGACTTAGTACCCGGAACCTGGTGAATGTTCGTAATTATTCTCTAGGTTCCGGGTATGAAGAACCTCTAGTCCTCCCCGCTATGCGGGTTCGGAAGAGGTTCTAAATCCCGGAATGACGAGTTGTGAGATCGAAATGACCCTGACTTTTTCGGTGCTCATGTCGAAATAGTCTTGACTTTTTCAGCATGTTATCCAAAATAGTCAATGATAAGGGATTGAAAAAATAGAAAAGCTTCATTTAAATGACAAGGAAGCCCATTTTCTAGGCTTCCTTGCTCGATTCATTTTTTATCTTATGGCTTCTTCTTAAATAATCTTGCTAAAATCCTCTTTTTGCAGGCTCTTGTGATGAGGAACTTTTTCTTTTCCTTTCTTTGATTCTTCTTCCTTCTCAAAGTTTACGCTGCGAGAACTCATTTCCTTTTTTTTCTTCTCAGATGGCAATATTATATAAGTTTCTTCTATTTTTTGAGGGGGAAGTATAAGAATGTTCTGGACTTTTCGTAAGATTCTCAAAAAATGCAACACGTGCCTTTATCGAGAAAAGATGCAAAAAACACGGAACACAAGTCTAAAATTTTAACTATTGAGGAAGACCGCTGTGAAAGCGGAAAGAATCAGTTTTGATCAATAGCTCTAAATTAAACCATAGCATCTAACCTTTAAGGTCTGTATATTAGGAAAAAAAGAGGAAAGGACACACGATCATGGACGTCATTCTTATTCCTTTTCTAGCTGTGCTAAGCGCAGTCATTGGAATTTATGCATGGGTTGTCATTGCGAGTGTTGTTGTAAGCTGGCTTGTTAATTTCCAGGTCATCAATTCATCAAATAATTTTGTGATTATGATTATTGATTTTCTCTATCGCGTCACCGAACCTGTTTTCAAACGAATTCGCCGGTTTCTCCCCATCGTAGGAGGTTTTGACCTTTCTCCTCTCGTCCTCATTCTGTTTTTATGGTTTTTACAAGCTGTCATCGAGCGGCTTATGTTCAAAATGGTGATGGTGAGTGGTGTCTAAGATCATTGATGGCCGTAAAGTTGCGGAAGAGCTAAAAAAAAAATTACATGCATTAGCCCAAGATCTCGAAAAGAAAACGGGTATTAAACCCGGCTTTGCTGCTTTGAGGGTAGGAGACAATCCTGCAAGCCAACTCTACGTTCAATTAAAAGGTTCTCAAGCGAGTGAGCTTGGATACCATTTTGAAGAGCACGTTTTCCCTGCCTGGACTCCCGCCGAGGTACTGGAGGCTAAGATCGTAGAGCTCAATCAGTCTTCTCATATCCATGGGATTATCCTTCAGCTTCCGCTTCCTGAACAGTTGGATAAATTTCATTTTCTCTCCCTTATTGATCCTGCTAAAGATGTGGATGGACTGCATCCCTTAAATGCCGGAAAACTTTTCCAAGGTTTAAAGGGGGGATTTATTGCCTCTACCCCTCTCGGTTGTCTCGCTCTCATACGAACCATTCATTCCTACCTTGAAGGGCTCACCGTAGGTGTTGTTGGTTGTTCCCTCCTTGTTGGACGGCCTATGGCTCTTTTGATGCTCCAGCAAGATTGCACTGTGTGGTTGGCTCATTCAAAAACTCTTAATCTGCCCTTACTTTGCGAAACGGCTGATATTCTTATTGTCGCCATCGGGAGTCCACGTTTTATTAAAGGAGACTGGATCCAAAGGGGAGCAACCGTTATTGATGTGGGTATCAACCGTCTTCCTTCGGGTGAAATCGTCGGTGATGTGGATTTTTCTTCTGCCCAGACAAGGGCGGGGGCTATTACGCCTGTTCCAGGAGGTGTAGGACCGATGACCATCGCTTCTCTTTTACGCAATACCTTAGAGGCAGCCTTTCGATATGCAGATCAACCCTTCCCTCTTGAATAAGTTTATAGATCTTTTGATTCCCCTAAGATGCGTGAAATGTGGCTCTATTTTAGAAAATAAAGAAGGCCTTTGTGCCTCCTGCTGGCCTTTAATCCCTTTTTTGACGAAGCCTTATTGCGCTTGCTGTGGCCTGCCCTTTGAATTTGAAATTGAAGAGGGAGCTTTATGCGGTGCCTGCAGTTATGAGCTTCCTCTTTACAAAACATCGCGGTCTGTTTTTTCTTATACTTCTGAGAGCAAAGACCTGATTTTAAAATTTAAACATACGGATAGCATTCATTCAGCCCCTGTCTTTGCCACATGGATGGCGCGCTCACTTCCTGAAATTGAGAATCCCCTTTGCATTCCCGTCCCTCTCCATTGGACACGGCTTTTTATGAGAACCTATAACCAGGCAGCTCTTTTAACCCGCGAGATTTCTAAACTTAAGGGTTGGACCTATACCCCTTCACTTTTAATTAGAAAGCATCGAACGCCCTCTCAAGGCCATCTTTCAAAAAAAGACCGGATTAAAAATGTAAGTCGTGCCTTTCATGTTCCTCAGTCAAAGAGTCCCCAGCTAGGAGGGAGAACAATTCTCCTTGTCGATGATGTCTTTACAACAGGAGCAACCCTTAATGCCTGCTCTAAAGTTCTGTTGAAAGCAGGGGCGAGGGAGGTTCATGCTCTGACCTTAGGGCGGGTTGTTAAGGCCCAACAGATTTAATCTCCCCTAAATTTGACATGAACTTGGGAAGGTGACTATGTTCTTATTGCTAAATTAACCAGATAAGGTTGAAGAGCATGGGGCAAATACAACTGGAAATTAGGCAAAATAATACAGTCATTGTACTCGGAATAGGGAGAAAGAAAACTTGCAGAGTTTACCATTCTTTTTGGGTGATGTTGCAGAAGCTGTCCGAGAGACGGTCCGAAATTTTGCGCTTAAGGAAGTGGCACCACGTGCCTATGAAATTGATCGCAAAGATGAATTTCCTCGAGATCTTTGGCTTAAACTTGGGGCCTTAGGTCTTCTTGGTATTACGGTTGAAGAAGAAGATGGCGGAGCAGGCATGGGATACCTTGAGCACGTCATTGCTATGGAAGAGCTCTCTCGCGCCTCTGCTTCCGTCGGCCTGAGTTATGCAGCCCATTCCAATCTTTGTGTGAATCAAATTCGCCTCCATGGAACGAAAGCACAAAAAAAAAGATTTCTCCCCAAACTTATGAGTGGAGAGCATATCGGCTCTCTCGCTATGAGTGAGACCGGTGCTGGCTCAGATGTGCTGAGTATGCGCACAACGGCTCGCAAAGAGGGAGATTTTTATCTCCTTAATGGCACAAAAATGTGGATCACCAATGGTCCTTATGCAGATGTTATCGTGGTTTACGCAAAAACGAAACCAGAAGCAGGTTCCAAGGGAATCACGGCTTTTCTTATTGAAAAGGGAATGAAAGGTTTTTCCACAGCTCAAAAACTAGACAAATTAGGCATGCGGGGGTCAGGAACGTGTGAACTTGTTTTTGAGGATTGTCTCGTACCTGAAGACAATGTCCTTGGGGCTATTAATCAAGGTGTTAGGATCCTTATGAATGGGCTTGACTATGAACGGGTTATTTTGGCAGGAGGTCCCTTAGGTATTCTACAGGCTTGCCTTGATGTGGTCGTTCCCTATGTTCATGAACGTCATCAGTTTAACCAACCCATCGGGGAGTTTCAATTTATACAGGGAAAACTTGCTGATATGTATACTAATCTTTGTGCTTGTCGCGCATATGTCTATGAAACGGCTCGTGCTTGTGACAATGGCAAAATAAGCCGCAAAGATTCGGCGGGTGTGATTTTATACGTAGCCGAACGCGCCACTCAAATGGCGCTCGAAGCCATCCAATGCTTAGGAGGAAATGGATATATCAATGAATATCCAACCGGGCGGCTTCTTAGAGACGCAAAACTATATGAAATCGGAGCGGGCACCTCCGAAATTCGACGCATGCTTATTGGACGTGAAATTTTTAAAGAAACAATATGAAGATTAAAAATGGGCTATGGGATTTTTATTTGTTGAAGAATCCATATAAAAGAGGGGCAATAGGCCCCTCTTTTTTCTATAAGTTATTATCTTATTCTTCTTTTAGCTCGCGTTGAACGTACACCGGCTCTCCGCTTGCGTGGCGAGGTTATCCTTTTTCGACTAACCCGACTCTTTCTTACTGTTAAACGCCTAGATTTGATACGTTTACGTGATAAAGAGCTCTTTCTGAGACTAACTCTCGTTCTTTTAGATTTAGTTTGCCTCTTCTTAACTGCAACAATCAGACGAGATACGGGACCTTCAGGCGAAGTTACGGTTGGTGCAGCGACTGGTTCAATCTGAACAACAGGTTGATCGACCACAGGTTGAGCAGGAGCATCACCGGGTTGAGGTGGTGCAGGTTGATCTATCACAGGTTGAGCAGGAGCTTCTGGCTCAGGTGCGGATGGGAGAGGCTGAAATACAGCAGGTACTTCTTTAGGCTGTTGAGCTTTGAATTCTTGACTCCTTTGGCCCCAAATATCCTGCGGGTCTATAATATATCCAAGTTTTTCTAAAATATATTCGAAAAGCTCTCGTTTAAATCGGATGTCGTGACGAATTCCTATTCCTGGGATATCTTTTTCCACACTCTTGAAAAATTCAGTTTCTCCAAAATCTCCTTCTAAAAAGGCATCTTGATAGGCCTCATAAAGAGATTGCATATAGGGATCGCGTGCAATAAATTCTTCAACCTGGTCTTGGCTAAGAGCAGGGCCAGTCTTTATGGCTTGAAATCCATTCTCATAAGCAGCCTCAACAAGGTCCACCATCTTGCGACCATTAAAGGCAGGAACGTCAATCTGTCGTCCGTTATAGGTAACTCGTCTTCCGTCCAAAAAGGTTCCCATCAGGTTTTCAACACTTAAAATACCCTCGGCTTCATTTCTAATCCCTCCAGGAAGAAAAACGAATGCAGTTCTGGGAGATCCCGTATTGGGAAGAGAAAAGAACAAACGTTGCTTAATGAATTGAGAGACATTGGTTCTCCATTCAATATCCTCGAATTCGTCAGATTCTGGATCTACTAACTGATTATATCTTTGATAAAAATCATAGATATATTGTGAAAGGGTAGCGCTTATCACACTTTCGATTGAATCTGAGTTTGAACCTGTAAAAAGTTGACCTTCGATAGCATCAAGATCAGATATTATTCCGTCCAAACAACGTTCTGAATTTTCATGCAATAGAAGCGCCGACTTTATATGTCCTTGTTTTGAAGCTTCTGCAGCATTATCCCCATTCTCTTGAGCCCGTACCGTGAAGGTATCAATAATCCTTTTAATGCGTTTCCGGGCAAGCATTTTTTGGTCAAACATCGTATTGTCAAAAAAAGCCGTTGATAACTTATCATGGAGAGCTGCCATGTAAACATAAGTATCTGCTAGTAAACTTCTTGGTAACCCCTCTTCAGTTCGCTGGCCGATAATCTCTTCTGAGGGGAAGAGAATTGTTTCCCCCCTCAAATGAATTCCAACGAACTCATTCAAATTTTCCAGGTCTTCCCCATATTCCAATATTGAGGGTAACTCTAGATCAGCCTCTGTTAAATATGCGCGCTTATCTTCAGGCAGTAAGAGATAAAGAACGTGACGTTGTAATTGTTCCGTGAGGGTCTTCCACTCATCATTAGAGATATCCCCAGGATAAGCTTCGTCAATATCAGGAATATGACTTCCTAAGAAAGGATTAGCACTTAAATAATGAGGATTAAAATACTTTTCATTATTTTCACGCTGTCTCAAAGACCACGCTTGAACAATGGTTTGGGCCCTATTAAAATTATCTGTAAAAGAGTCGTTTCCAAGCCTTATATTCTTAGCTAAATTTTCTTTAAGCCTATTGTCTGCCTTTTGTTTATTTGCCTTAACCTTAAATTCAATATCTGCAGACATATTTTGTTGTACTGCATCAAAAGTTTCACCAAAAAGCTTTTTGCGAGCTATATGATTTTCATACCGCTTTCTAGCCTCAACGCGGACTTCCTGACTTTCCCCTTGGTCCTCACTGATTGTTAACGCTACTTCGGCAAGATTTCCATAATATAACGAGGTATGCAAAAGGGCATCAGCGATTTCTACTTCGGTAGGCGTAATATTTAAAGAATTCAAGAGAGTTTCAGCGCGGGCGTGCTTTTTTAAATACGCATCATATTCTGCCCGAAGGTGGGGGAGTTTTAGTGTATGCGCAGCGACCTGTGCATCAATTTTTTGAATCCTCTCAAGGGGAGCTGTGAAGGCATCTTCACCAGGTAATGCAGCCTGTTCGTGAGCACGTGTTCTTTCATCTTCAGTCACGGTCTCAAATTTTTTATTAATTTCAGCAAAAAGCATTTTAAGATGATTCGAAAACGCAGTGACCTGAGCTTGATAATAGGCAGCTTGGTCTCTACGGCTTATTTTATGACTTTTTTCCTTTACTTTTTCTTTTTGAGACTCTGCTTTTGCTTTATATTTATCTTTCTGTTCTTGAGAAACAGAATCATTATTGGATAAAGCTTTAAAACGTTCTAATTTCAAGCTCTGAAAATCATCGTTTATTTTTGATTCCAGTGTACTTAAAAAATACGCTTCCAAAATGGCAAGATACTCTTTTTCATCTTGCTCTGCTTGTGCTTTGTCACCCTCATAATGATCACGTACAACGCGATTAAAGTGATTGATCCCATCATGTTGCACTTCCCACTCTAAATCCCCGTGAAGACGTTCATGACCGATTTGCAGTAAATTGCTGGTCCTATTATGCATCCAAACGCGAAAAGTTGCGCCTTCAATATCAGCCAGAGCATCACAAAAGAATGTTTCCTGATCGACTCCAAATTGGTAGTCTTGAGAAAACATTATATATTTTTTGGAGTCACTTAAAACAAGATTAACATAATCCCGATAGGTTTCTTCAGCTTCACAATACTCTGTTCTGATTCTGTTTTTCAGCTCATCTTTTCGAATGAGAATATCTTGATAAGCGTCTGAATCATAGCGAAAATGAGGGCTTCTCTCTTCTGTTTTTTGTGCATCAATGATTTCATTCCATGCGTTTTTTAAGGTGATATATTGGGGTTTGGCCTTCATGGCTTCAGGAAGTCCATCTTGCTCATCTATCGTTTGACCATCAGCTATAAACATGGCCAGAATTTCTCCAGCAGCAATCTTTCGAACTTCTGGATCATCTGAATGATTCAACCATTTTTCAACAGATTTTTCTCGGGTCGTACGAATGGCACGAAAAAAACAATCTCCATCTCCCAACATGTAATAGAGACGACGAGGAGAGGTATGATAGTGATGGCCGGAACGAATGCTTGGGAGATGAGAAAGACCAAATTTTTCTGATTTTTTCTTTGCTTCGTTTTGAAGAAAAGGTGATCGACTTACCTCTAATATATCGTTTTCACTCTCAATAAGTTTAATAGCGTTCGCGCTAGAAACATTGAAAAGGCAGGACGTTGTAAGAAGGAAAGAGGAAAAAAGAATAAACTTATTCATAAGTCACCAACACATTAAAAATTAATAACTAGATTAGATATAGTCATGTTATGATAAATTGCAATATTTAAATTAGATAAAATTTTGCAAAAATTTTATTGTTTCATATTGAATTTAAATCTTACCCCGTTCTTTTATATCAAATGGACAAATTAGCTGTCTAATCTTGCTTTTTCAAAGGGACGCTTCGCAAAATGGATTTTTTAGAAAAATTAAGTAAGATTTAATAAATATGAAATACGTTTTACATATCTACTTAACATCGACTTAAGGCGGCAGCATGATAATTAAAACCAACAGAATCGTGCGTTAGATATTTTTTTAAGAAGAATGCGAGGGAAAAAATGACTGAAGAAGTAATGATTTTGGGAGCAAAACGGACGCCTATCGGTTCTTTTCAAGGAGAGCTCTCCTCTGTCAAAGCCACCCAGCTTGGCTCCATTGCCATTCAAGGAGCTCTTCAAGATGCTTCTCTTGCTCCTTCTCAAGTTGAAGAAGTCCTGATGGGATGTGTTCTCTCCGCGGGTCTTGGACAAGCTCCTGCACGTCAAGCTGCCATAGGCGCCGGCATTCCAACAAGTACGCCCTGTACGACAATTAATAAAATTTGTGGTTCAGCAATGAAAGCCGTTATGTTTGCTGCTTCTGAAATTCGCCTAAAGGATATAGATGTGGCTGTTGCGGGAGGGATGGAAAGTATGACCAATGCTCCCTATCTCCTCGATAAAGCCCGAAGCGGTTATCGTATGGGCCATGGTCGTATCTTCGATCACATGTTTCTCGATGGTCTTGAAGATGCTTATGATCACTGTCAGATGGGGTGCTTTGCAGAAGAAGCGGTGCAAAAATACAAATTCAGCCGGCAAGCGCAGGATGAGTTTGCTATTTCCTCTGGCCTGAAAGCTTTAAAATCTATTGAAGATGGCACATTCGCTGCTGAAATTGTCCCTGTCCGCTTAGACCTTGGTAAAACAACGATCAATGTTACCCAAGATGAAGGTCCGTTTCGCCTTAAAATTGACCGTGTTCCCACCTTAAAGCCTTCCTTTAAGGAAGGGGGAACGATTACGGCAGCTAATTCGAGTTCCATCAGTGATGGAGCTGCAGCCCTTGTTCTTGCGAGCCGCTCTTACGTTGACCACCATAAACTTAAACCCCGGGCTGTGATTCGTGGGTACACTTCCCGTGCTCAAAAACCAGAGTGGTTCACAACAGCGCCCATTACCGCCATTCAGGATCTTCTTGATCAATTGGGTTGGAAGATCGGAGATGTCGACCTTTTTGAGATCAATGAAGCTTTTGCTGTTGTTGTGATGGTGGCCATTGCTGATCTTCATATCCCTCCTGAGAAGGTGAACGTCTATGGAGGAGCCACTGCACTTGGGCATCCCATCGGTGCTTCTGGGGCAAGGATTATAGTGACTCTTCTCAATGCTCTTGAACGAAAGGGATTGAGGCGAGGCATTGCAAGTCTTTGCATTGGCGGAGGGGAAGCTACTGCTATCGCTATTGAGCGGGTTTAAAGTGGCAACTTTAGAATCTAGCCTTTCCACTTCCTCTAAAGAGTTTCAAGAAAACACCCGTCATATGAAAGCTTTAGTAGCTGATTTTAAAGAAAAACTTAAAGCTATTCAAAAAGGAGGAGGAGAAAAGGCAAGAGAAAAACATCAAACTCGCGGCAAACTTCTCCCTCGGGTACGGATCGAAAAACTCCTCGATCCTGGCTCGCCTTTCCTTGAGATTGGAGCCATGGCGGCTTATAATGTCTATGAAAATCAAGTGCCTTCTGCAGGACTCATTACAGGGATCGGGCGGATCAAAGAGCAAGAGTGTCTTATTATCGCCAATGACGCGACTGTCAAAGGGGGAACCTATTACCCCTTAACGGTGAAAAAACACCTCCGTGCCCAAGAAATTGCAGAAGCCAATCACCTTCCTTGCATCTATCTGGTTGATTCGGGAGGCGCAAATCTTCCCCATCAAGCTGAGGTTTTCCCTGATAGGGACCATTTCGGACGTATTTTCTATAACCAAGCCCGCATGTCGGCTCAAGGCATTCCCCAACTTGCAGTGGTTATGGGGTCTTGTACGGCTGGGGGTGCCTATGTTCCAGCTATGGCTGATGAAACGGTCATCGTGCGCAATCAAGGAACGATTTTCTTAGGCGGCCCTCCTCTTGTCAAAGCAGCAACAGGTGAGAGCGTTTCTGCTGAAGAGTTGGGGGGCGCTGAAATACACACAAAGATTTCAGGAGTTGCCGACCATTTGGCAGAAAATGACCTTGATGCCTTAAGAATCACACGAGAGATTATGAGAACGCTTAATCGTCAAAAGCCCACCTCCATCCCTCTTAAAACGCCTCAGGAACCCCTTTTAAAGAGTGAAGACCTTTATGGGGTTGTGCCTGTGAATCAGCACAAGTCTTATGATGTCAGAGAAGTCATCTCACGTCTTGTCGATGATAGTGATTTTGAAGAATTTAAGAAATACTATGGCTCAACGCTTGTCTGTGGTTTTGCCCACCTGTGGGGGATACCCATTGGAATTCTTGCCAACAATGGCATTTTGTTTTCTGAATCTGCTCTTAAAGGCGCTCATTTCATCGAGCTCTGCTGCCAAAGACAGATCCCTCTCCTTTTCTTACAGAACATCAGCGGATTCATGGTTGGAAAAAAGTACGAAAACGAAGGCATTGCAAAAGATGGAGCTAAACTTGTGATGGCTGTGGCATGCGCTGCGGTTCCAAAGGTCACAGTTATTATTGGAGGAAGTTTTGGGGCTGGAAATTACGGAATGTGCGGACGCGCATATAGTCCACGGTTTTTATGGATGTGGCCTAATGCACGTATTTCAGTCATGGGAGGCGAACAAGCCTCTAACGTTTTAGCTGAAGTCCGAAAAAATGATCTTGAAAGCGAAAACGTAGATGCTTTTAAAGAAAAAATTGTGTTGCAATATGAAACGCAAGGCCACCCTTACTATGCGACTGCACGGCTTTGGGATGATGGAATCATTGATCCCAAAGATACCCGTTATGTTCTCGCGTTAAGTTTTTCAGTAGCCCTCAATGCCCCATTAACCTCCACGCAATTTGGCGTTTTTAGATTTTAGGAGAAAGGTATGGAAGAAGAAGTCCTCTACACAGTTGATGATCAAAACGTAGCCTGGATTACATTAAATCGTCCTCAGGTTCGTAATGCACTCAACGAAAAAATGATTCAAACGCTTATTACCCACTTTAGAAGTGTTCACGAAGCACCAAACTTAAGAGCTCTCGTTATCCGAGGAAATGGAGAGTGCTTTTGTTCTGGTGCTGATCTCGTCTGGATGCAACAGTCGGCTCAACTTACGGACAGCGCAAATTATGATGAGGCACGATTGCTTTCCCAAATGTTGTATTCACTTGACTTAATTCCCATTCCCACAATTACTTACGCTCATGGGGCCGTTATAGGAGGGGGTATTGGCATCCTTGCCTGCTCCGATTTGGTGATTGCTGACACTCAAACGCGTTTTAGCTTTGCTGAGACAAGAATTGGCCTTGTTCCTTCGATTATTAGCCCCTATGTTTTGAGGATATTAGGTTTACGCCAAACCAAACGGTATTTCCTAACAGGGGAAGTATTTAATGCACAAGTTGCTCAAAGAATAGGACTTATTCATGAAACTGTGGAATCAGTTCATGCCGATCAAGAAGTTGAAAAATTTATTCTCAACATTTTAGAAGGTGATCCTCAAGCTGAAAAAGAAGTTAAAAAGCTACTCTATCAAATGAAAGGAGATATTCCTGAAAATATACGTCTTCGCACAATCGAATTGATTGCCAATCTTCGCAATTCTGAAGAAGGACAGCAAGGCATTGCAGCCTTTTTGAAAAAAACGACTCCTCCTTGGAGTCCCAAGAAGCCAGATGATGATTAAGTCTGTTCTCATTGCAAACCGCGGAGAAATTGCTTGCCGAATTATCCGAACGGCCCGCCATTTAGGAATTCGAACCATTGCTGTTTATTCCGAAGTCGATAGGGATTCCCTTGCCATTCAAATGGCTGACGAAGCCTATTCCATTGGTCTTTCCCCTGCCTCTCAAAGTTACCTTAATATTCCAAACATTTTAAATGCTGCAAAGCAAGCCAAGGTAGAGGCCGTCCACCCTGGTTATGGGTTTCTGTCAGAGAATGAGGCTTTTGCAAAAGCCTGTCGCGAAAATGGGTTTATTTTTATTGGTCCCCCCATGGAGGCTCTTCAAAAGATGGGAGCAAAAAGCGAGGCGAAAGCTATTGCTCGAAAAGCTAAGATCCCAGTTATTCCAGGCTATGAGGGTGACCAAAACAGACTTTCAGAGGAAGCCGATCGCGTGGGTTATCCTTTGATGGTCAAAGCTGTTATGGGTGGGGGTGGTAAGGGAATACGGCAGGTTAACTCAAAAGCTGAGTTTCAAAAAGCTCTTGAAGCTTGCAGGCGAGAAGCGTTGTCGTCCTTTGGAAATGATGATGTTCTTTTAGAAAAATACATTCCCTTCCCGCGCCATATAGAGGTGCAAATTTTTGGTGACGCTTATGGAAATGTGATTCACCTCTTCGAAAGAGATTGTTCCCTTCAAAGACGTCATCAAAAGGTCATTGAAGAAGCGCCTTCCTCTCTTCCCTCTGATCTGAAAGAAAAGCTTTACAAAGCTGCCCTCAAACTTGCTCAAATTATTCGCTATGAAAACGCGGGAACGGTCGAATTTTTAGTCGACGAAAAAGGTCACTTTTACTTCATGGAAATGAACACCCGCCTTCAAGTCGAACACCCTGTGACCGAAGCTATTACTGGACTTGATCTTGTGGAATGGCAGTTTCGCGTTGCCTCAAAAGAAAAGCTTCCCTTCTCTCAAAAGGAGATCGCATTGCAGGGCCATAGCCTTGAGCTTCGTCTTTACGCTGAAGATCCCTCTCAGAATTTTAAACCTGTTACAGGCCCCGTTTGGATGAAAGAAGTTCCTAAAGATGTGCGTATTGATACGGGTCTTCATCCTGTTGATACCATCACATCCTATTATGATCCCCTTCTCGCAAAGCTTATTGTAATGGGGGAAAATCGACTGGGAGCCCTTCAAAAAGCTGAATTCGCTTTGGAGCATTTGGAAATTCTTGGTCTTAAAACAAATGTTCCTTTTTTAAAAAGACTTTTGCAAGACAAAGCTGTTCTCGAAAATCATAGTGATGTGGATTATATTGATCGTCATCTCAAGACGCTTGCTCCATCAAAAAAAATTCCTGAAAAAATCTTTTTAGCCGCGTCCCTCATCAAAGCCCTTTCAAGCTCCGAAAATTCTCTCTCCCCGTGGGAAGAGAATCACAACTGGCGTCTTGAAGGCTATGCCCCCCTTTCCTTTGAGTGGACGTGTGAGAGGGATATAAGGACGATTTCTTTAATTTATTCCCCTGATGGGTGGCCTCTTCAAGCGCAGCACTCTAAGAATACTCTTACGTTCTCAAATCTGCGGATTCCCTTTTGGAAATTGGGGGAAAAGATTTCCCTTATTTACAGAGGGGAAACATACAATCTAACTCCTCATTCACCCGTGCTGATAAGACCTCACAAAGGGAAAAGTGAATCTCACCTCAAAGCCCCTATGACGGGAAAAATAGCTCAGATCTTTGTTAAAGAAGGAGATTTTGTTAAAGAGAGCCAGCCCCTTTTGATACTCGAAGCCATGAAGATGGAGCATATGATGACGGCTCCTCGAAACGGAAAGATAAAACACATTTTTTATCAAGGGGGAGACGTGGTGGAAGATGGGGTTGACGTCATCGATATAGGAGAAGATGGATGATTTTACCAAAGCACGTTAAGATCGTTGAAGTCGGACCCCGCGATGGTCTACAAGCAGAGTCAATAACACTTTCCGTAGAAACACGAATCCAACTGATCAACTTACTTTCAGACTCTGGACTTCGAGCCCTTGAGGTGGGAAGCTTTGTTTCTCCACAATGGATCCCCCAACTTGCAGAAACTGATAAAGTATATCAAGGGATACAAAAAAAGACAGGCGTTGATTATTCCGTCCTTGTTCCTAATATAAAAGGATATGGGATTGCTCTCGAAAATGAGGTTCATTCCATTGCTGTTTTTACGGCGGCTTCTGAAACCTTTTGCCAAAAAAACATTAATTCCTCCATTGAGCAAAGTCTTCAAACTTTTGCCAGCTTTATCCCTGATGCTAAGGCCAAAGGTTTGCGGGTGAGGGGATACATTTCTTGCGCTATCGCCTGTCCCTTTGAGGGTCCAATCGCCCCTGTGAAGGTTCATGAAATCGTTTCAAAACTCCTTGATCTTGGCTGCGATGAAATTTCACTTGGGGATACCATAGGGGTGGGAACGCCTCTGCAAGTTCAGGAACTTCTAAAGAACATTCCAGCTCCCCTGGGAAAGCTGGCTGTCCATTTTCACGATACCTATGGTATGGGCATTGCGAATATTTATGCAGCCCTTGAAGGTGGTATCTCGATCGTTGATAGTGCGGTGTCTGGCCTTGGGGGGTGTCCCTATGCCCCAGGGGCTTCAGGTAACGTTGCGACAGAAGATGTGGTCTATCTCCTTGATGGCCTTGGGATCGAAAATGACGTGGATGTTCAAAACCTTCTGAAAGCCGCAGCTTTTATTGACAAACAACTGAAGCGGGAAACAACATCAAAAGCTTCACGAGCCTTGCGGACTTAAAGCTAATATGAAGAGCAGGGACAACAACCACAGGTGTTGCTTGTGTAAATCTTACCGTAAGACATACATGTTCTAAATATTGGCTTATTACGGCAAAAATCGTTGCAGCCTGGGTATGGATTGTAAGGTCTATAATGGCAAAAATCACTGCAGCCGGTGTATGAATTGTAAGCATAAATGCCTCCTCCATACCCTATGCATGATAGAAAAGCGACGGCGAACTGTAATTTTTTCATAAGGTCTTTTCCTTTATCTCGAACCTCTATTAGAATATATAAAGAAAATTAAAATTGTACTAATTGATATGAATGTTTATCTTTTTCAAGATAAAATAATGCTAAATAAATAAAATCTCAGGGCGAGTTCTCTATCCAATTGGGGGTTTTATACACATCTTGACTCAAACAATTTATAGGCGCACACTTCAAAAAAATAAAAAAGAACTGAAGGAGTTTTTTCCTGCCTAAAAACCCCCTCATAGAGTTAAAAAATGTGTCAAAAGTCTATCCTGATGAAGATAGGCCAAGTGTCTGCGATGTTTCTCTGGGCATCGAAGAGGGTGAAAGTCTCGCCCTTATTGGATCCTCAGGGAGTGGGAAGACAACCTTACTTAAAATGCTTAATGGCCTGCAAAAGCCAACATCTGGATCCATCATCATTAATGGGAAAAGTATAGAGGCTTATAGTTTCAGAGAGTTACGGCATACATTTTTTGGTTATGTTTTCCAGAAAATAGGTCTCTTCCCTCATATGACTGTGAAGGAAAATATTGAAATCGTTCTCTATCTAGATAAAAAAACGCCCGAATTTCGCCAAAAAAAAGCGTGTGAACTTTTAAAGTTTATGCACCTAAACCCTGATATTTACCTAGATCGTTATCCTGATCAGCTTTCGGGTGGCGAGCAGCAGCGGGTTGGTGTTGCCAGAGCTCTGGCAACAGATTCTACGTGTCTTCTCATGGATGAGCCTTTTGGGGCACTGGATGCTGTGACGCGAAATGAATTACAAGACGAAATCTTAAGTCTCAAAAACGAACTTAAGAAAACAATTGTTTTTGTGACCCATGATATTTCTGAAGCCTTTAAAATTGGGGATCGTATAGCCGTGATGGCAAACGGAAAAATCGAGCAAATTGGGACAAAAGAAGAACTCTATAAAACGCCAAAAACGGCCTTTGTAAAACAATTGGTTCAGACAGGTCTTAGAAACGAGGGAGAGAGCTTTCAGTGATTTTTTTCATTTTTTAGGAGAACACGCTTTTTCTCTTCAACAAAAAACACTTGAGCATCTCACTCTTGTCGCTCTTGCTCTTCTTTTCGCCTCCGCAATTGCGATTCCTCTTGGGATTATCATCAATCGTTTTGCTTCGTTCAGGAATATTGTCTTAAATGCAGGAAGTGTCTCACAGACGATTCCCAGTTTGGCAATGCTTGCCTTTTTGGTTCCCTTTTTAGGCTTAGGTGACGCTCCGGCCCTTGTCGTCCTTACCTTTTATGCTCTTTACCCCATTTTAAGAGGCACTTATACAGGATTGGAAAGCGTGCCTCCAGAATGTATCGAAGCAGCTGATGGGCTTGGGTTTTCAAATTTTCAAAAATTAAGGTGGGTTGAGCTTCCCCTTGCGCTTCCGGTCATTATTTCCGGAATGCGTGTTGCCACGGCCATGACCATTGGTATCGCGACGATTGCTGCTTTTATTGGAGCAGGAGGTCTCGGAGATTTCATAACACAAGGGCTCGCTCTTAATGATTCCTCTTTGATTTTATTGGGGGCTATCCCGACAGCTCTTCTGGCTCTTTCCTTTGATTATGGGATTTCCCATCTAGAATCCCAACTTAACCATCGAAAGACGAAGCTTTCTAAACATCCCCGTGTGAAAGAGGCCATTTTAGTGGTGATTTGTTTTATCCTTCTTATTTTGGTGGGGAACTCTTTTTTCAAAGAATACATCAACAAGAGATCAGAATCCGTTGTTATTGCTAGCAAAAATTTTACAGAACAGTATATCTTAGCTGAACTCATGGCCCAGTTGATCGAAACAAAAACGCCTCTGAAAGTTATTCGAAAATTTAATTTGGGGGCAACAGATATTATTCACCAAGCCCTATTAAGAGGAAACGTTGATCTCTATCCTGAGTATTCGGGAACAGCCTACTTGACCGTTTTGAAAGAGCCCTTCAATAGTGGAAACGAGCCTGTCCTTAATAAGGTGAGGTCCGCTTATAAAGAAAAATTTAAACTTATATGGCTCGAACCCTTTGGATTTTCTAATTCTCAATCCCTTGCTGTAAAAAAGGACTTTGCTCAAAAACATCAAACTCATACTTTGAGTGATCTTGCGCTTATCTCAAATAATTTAAGAATTGCAGCACCGCCTGAGTTTTTAAAACGCGCAGACGGCCTTCCTGGATTAAGCAAGGTGTATGGGTTGACGTTCAAAAAAATGATGCAAGTTGACCCAAATCTTATGTATTCGGCCATTGAAAATCAAAAGGTGGATGTCATTGCCGCTTTCACAACAGATGGAAAACTTCAAAAACATAATTTAGTTACCCTGAAGGATGATAAAGATTTTTATCCCCCCTATCACGCAGCCCCCGTCATAAGAGAAGCTGTTCTTATCTCCCACCCAGAAATCCAAGAAACCTTAGCGCCAGTCCTCGGCCTTATCAGTGAAGAAAAGATGACTGACCTTAACTATAAGGTGGATGTGGAGGGACTTACCCCAGCTGAAGCGGCTCACCAGTTTTTGGTTGAATTTAACTTGATTTAAGACTTCATAAACACCGTCTTACAATTGACAAACTCTTTAATTCCTACGAAGGAAAGCTCACGACCAAAGCCACTCTCTTTAACGCCACCGAAGGGAAGGCGAGGATCGGATTTTACTTGGGCATTCACAAAACAGCTTCCCGCATAAAGTTCCTTTAAAGCAATTCTCTCGCCCCGAGCGAGGTCTTGTGTAAAGACTGCGGCGCCCAGACCATAGATCGTATCATTTGCGATCTGAAGGGCTTCTTCTTCATCTTTAGCCGTAATAATAGCGGCCACAGGGCCAAACAATTCTTCATCGTAGGCGGGCATTCCTTTTGTCACGTTTGTTAAAACTGTTGGGGGGTAATAGAATCCTCGTCCCTCTGGAATCTTTCCACCAAGAAGGCAGGTGGCCCCTTTCTCAATGCTCTTCAAGACTTGACGATGAAGGATTTCCCTCAAATCGAGTCGCGCAAGAGGACCTACGGTTGTCGTATCTTCAAGCGGATCCCCTAAAATTGCATTTTTCATACGTTCGATAAAGAGTTTTTCGAAACGTTCCTGCTGTCCCTTAAGAACGATAAATCTTTTTGCTGAAATGCAACTTTGTCCTGAATTTATGAGTCGACTATTTGCGCAAATCGTGGCAGCCTCTTCAAAATTGGCATCATCTAAAATGACATAGGGGTCGCTTCCTCCCAGCTCCAGAACACACTTCTTAAGAAATTGACCTGCTTTGGCCCCCACACTTCGTCCAGCGGTGGTACTTCCTGTAAGAGTGACTCCCGAAATATGAGGGGATTCGATAAGAGAAAGTGCAGTCGTGCTTGTGATTAAGAGGGTTCTAAATAGTCCGTCAGGAAAACCTGCCTCTTTAAAGATAGTTTCGATGGCTAACGCACACCCTGGGACATTTGAGGCATGCTTTAAGACCATAGCATTTCCAGCCATGAGGGCAGGAACGGCAGCTCGAAAGGCTTGCCAAAAAGGAAAGTTCCACGGCATTATGGCGAGAATGACACCTTGTGGTTCGTAAGCAATATAGCTCTTCTCCGCATCTGTTTTGACGATTTCAGATTTCAGGAAATTTTCTGCATTTTCAGCAAAATAGTCACACAACCAAGCGCACTTTTCGATTTCAGCTTGAGCCTGCGCAAAGGGTTTACCCATTTCCTGGGTCATAAGATGAGTTAGGGAGTTTTTATTCAAAAGGAGGTCAGCCCACAAAGTGGGCGTGGCGATCCAGAAATTTAAATTAATGACTTCTCCACCCAAAGAATGGTAGGTGCTCTTAATCGTATTGCTGAAAAGTCTCTCGAAGAGTATATTATAGTTACAATTTAGCACAAATTGGGCATAAGTAATGGAATTTGATCCAACTCTTCTTTCTCGAATCCAGTTTGCTTTCACGATCAGTTTTCACATTATTTTTCCTTCCCTCACTATTGGACTGGCTAGCTGGCTCGCCGTCGTTGAAGGTCTTTGGCTTAAAACTGGAGACGATATTTACCAAGAAATTTATAAACTATGGGTTAAAATTTTTGCTGTAACTTTTGGTATGGGTGTCGTATCGGGTGTCGTCATGTCTTATCAATTTGGGACAAACTGGTCCGTGTTTTCTGACCGGACGGGAAATGTTCTAGGTCCCCTCCTTGCCTTTGAAGTTCTAACCGCCTTTTTTCTTGAATCATCTTTCTTGGGCATTATGCTTTTTGGGTGGGAGCGCGTCACTCGAAGTATGCATTTCATATCAACAATCATTGTTGCTCTGGGGACTGTCATTTCAGCTTTCTGGATACTTGCGGCGAATAGTTGGATGCAAACGCCCGCCGGGTTTGAAATACAGTCAGGGAATATTTTCCATCCTGTCAATTGGCTTGAGATTATTTTCAATCCTTCTTTCCCCTATCGATTTATGCATATGGTAACAGCGGCCTATCTCACAACGGCTTTTTTTGTAGGTGGGATCGGCGCTTGGTATCTTTTGAAAAAGCGCCATCTCGCTCATGCCCGAATTATGTTGGGAATGGCCATGCTGATGGCGGTTTTTGTCACCCCTGTCCAAATTTTTCTTGGGGATCTACATGGGATAAACACTTTAAAACATCAACCGGTAAAAGTTTCGGCGATTGAAGGCATTTGGGAAACGAAAAAAGGCGCAGCCCTTGTTCTTTTGGGATGGCCCGACTCCACAACCGAAACGACAGAATATGCTGTCGAAATCCCCAAGCTCGCAAGCTTGATTCTAACCCATGACCCGAACGGTGAAGTTAAAGGCTTGAAGGCATGGCCGAAGGACGAAAGACCCTCAATTCTTCCTGTATTCTGGTCCTTTCGGGTGATGGTTGGCATTGGACTTCTCATGGCTTTAACGGGCCTTATGGCAATTATTCTTTATTTTCGAAAAGCCCTCTTTACCACAAAGTGGTTTCAGTTTTGGTGTTTGGCCATGACCCCAACGGGCTTTATCGCTATCTTAGCGGGATGGTTTGTCACCGAAATTGGCCGCCAGCCGTATGTGGTTTATGGACTTATGCGCACATCTGAAGCTACCTCTCCCGTACTGGGACAACATATTTTCCTTTCGCTCCTGGCGTTTATTATCGTCTATGCATTGGTTTTTGGAGCAGGCATCTATTATATCGCCAAATTAATTCGTAAGGGACCTCTTCCTATCCTCAAAGAAGAAGAAGTCTATGGATCCCATGGTCTTAAAAAGCCTCTCCTCTAAACCACTTAAAAGGTGAAGATATGTTTGATTTTTCCTCTTTCTTAGACCTTCCTCTGATGTGGGGAGGAATCATTGCTACCGCTATTTTTCTTTATGTCCTTCTGGATGGCTTTGATTTAGGGGTTGGTATTCTCTTTCCTTTTGCTCCCAGTGACGATTGTCGCCATAAGATGATGAATTCGGTTGCTCCTTTTTGGGATGGAAACGAAACATGGCTTGTCCTTGGAGGAGGGGGTCTTTTGGCTGCTTTTCCTTTAGCTTATGCCATTCTTCTTCCGGCTTTTTATATTCCTATTATCCTCATGCTTTTAGGTCTTATTTTTCGAGGTGTCGCTTTTGAATTTCGATTTAAAGCAAAAAAAGAAACACGAATAGTGTGGGACTATTCCTTTCATTTTGGGTCACTTACAGCTACCTTGTTTCAAGGTATTATTCTTGGATCTTATGTTGAAGGCGTAACCGTTGGCGGGAGGTCTTTTGCAGGAGGTTCTTTTGATTGGCTCAGTCCCTTTTCAATCATGACAGGGGTTGCTCTCCTTTTTGGATATGCCTTACTGGGGTCGACCTGGACCATTATGAAAACGGATCATAAAACCCAAGAATGGGCGCGCAAAGTCACGTTCTACGTCCTCATTTATGTCGCTCTCTTTATGGGCCTTGTCAGTTTATGGGTTCCCTTTTTAAACGATCAATTATTTAAACGCTGGTTCAGTCTTCCAAACCTTGTTTATCTTTCTCCTATCCCCTTATTAACGGCTTGTGCTTTTGCGGGTCTTTATATAAGTCTCTTAAAAAAGAGAGAAGTTGCACCCTTTATATTATCCATCTCTCTCTTTTCTCTTGGGTACATGGGCCTTGGGATCAGCTTGTGGCCCTGGATTGTTCCTTATAAAGTTTCTCTGTGGGAGGCTGCTGCAGACTCTAGGTCTTTGTCCCTTATGCTGGTTGGGGTCTCTCTTTTCTTACCCTTTGTCTTAGGCTATACCGTTTATGCATATTACGTTTTCCGGGGAAAAGCAAACCATCAAGAATGGTATTAATCCATGGCACGTGAAAAGATAAAGCCATGGCTTTGGTTTATGGTGTTATGGATAGGGAGTTTATCTTGCACTCTCCTTTTGGCTTATAGCTTAAAATGGTTTATAAAGCTTATTGGCTCATAATCGTGTGAACAGGGAGACATACACTGGCATTAACAAAAACCCGTATCTTTATTATAATTCTGATCATTCTTACCCTGATGGGCTGCCTTTATTTTGCCATAACTTACTGGCAAAATAAGCGAAATCATAATCTTTTGGTGCTCTATGGCAATGTTGACATTCGCCAAGTTGACCTTGGGTTTCGTGTACGTGGACGCCTTGAAAAAATGGTTTTTGAGGAAGGGGACCAGGTTAAAACAGGGGATCTGGTGGCTGTTCTTGATAAAGCTCCCTATCTCGCTGATCTGGCTACGGCTCAAGGCCAACTTGCTCAAGCAGAAGCTAACTATGCTAAATTAAGACATGGTAATCGCTATCAAGAAATTGAAGAAGCGCGCGCAACAGTCAATGAACGCCAAGCGGCCCTTGATATCGCGGAAATTACCTTCAAACGTACGAGCCAACAGTTCAAAGCTGGATCATCCTCACAACAAGACTACGATAATGCACTTGCTCAGCAAACCGAAGCAGCAGCCTCACTCAAAAATGCCCAGGAAGCTTTAAGCCTTGAAGTGGAAGGATTTCGTATTGAAGATATTGATGCCGGTCGCGCTGCTGTGGAAACAGCAAAAGGCCAACTTGAAACCGCAAAGGTCAACCTGCAAGATACCGAAATCCATGCTCCTTCCGACGGAATTGTACTTACCCGCGTTCGAGAACCCGGAGCCATCGTTGCTCCCCAATCCATCGTTTATACGATTACGCTCCATAAACCGGTGTGGATTCGCGCCTATGTCTCTGAAACAAATTTAGGGCGCCTTAAGCCAGGTTTTGAAGTCCTCGTTTTCAACGATGCCCATCCAGACAAACCTTTTAAAGGGCAAATTGGCTTTATTTCTCCCCAAGCTGAGTTCACCCCCAAGACGGTTGAAACAACAGAACTCCGCACAGATCTTGTCTATCGGTTGCGTATTCTTGCAGATGACCCTGAAGGCCAACTCCGCCAGGGGATGCCTGTGACGATTAAGATAAAGATTCCTGAGCAGAAAGCTCAATAAGATAAGGCTATTCTAAAGAGGTGTGGCTTCTTAAGGTTGTTGCTTGACCGTTATCTCACCCTTAATTAAAATTGGCCCAGAAACACTGTCTAGGTGACAAGCATAACTCGTTGACCCTGCTTGCAACCCTTTAAAATAAATATATATTGGGCTAGTATATAGAGCTTGATCACGCCCTGCTGAGGCACTAGCAGTTGAACTAGATAGAACTGTACAATAGACTTCATGAAGCTGGTTATCGGTAGCAAGATGTTTGAGCGTCTGACCGACGGTTACTGTAGGATTAAACACTTCTTCTGCTGCGTTTGCAGAGTCTTGACTTACGAAAAAGACTGTGAGTAGAGAGGCGGACATAAGAATATTTTTCATTTTTAATTCTCCTTTGTCATAAAAAATTGTCTACATTTATTTTTTATAGTTTAGATAATATAAATTAAAAAAGAATTAAATTTTTTCATATTTTCAAACTACTAAGGCACTAAATAAGAATTTCTTACCAAGATGGTATCCCAACTGGGATCAACGAAGGGTACATCATTTTTTTATAAAAAACTTTGCAAATTTACAAAATCTAATATATTATAACATATTAGATCCAGTGATGAATAAAGGAAAAGCCTATGAATTTGAGCATTTACTTGCCACAAAAATTGGTTAGCAAACTTTCTCTTGTTGCCCAACAACACCACATGTCAAAAAATGCAATTGTAAGGGAAGCGTTGGAAGATTGGCTAACTCAGCATTATCCTCCTTCAAGTTGGCCTCCCCATTTTTTTGATTTTGAGGCTATCAAAGAGGCGCCTGATTTTTCTTGTTATCGTCATGAACTTTCTCCTCCTAAAGAAGACATTTTTTGACCATGCCCTACCTTTTAGATACATGCGTTGTGTCTGCTTTTTTTCGCAAGGAAAATAATCTCATCGAGAGATTACAAACATTAACTCCTGAAGATATAAAAATATCAACGATTACCGTTATGGAAATTGAATATGGTTTGCACTTAAATCCTGCTCTTCGGCCTCGAATTCAACCTCTTTGGTTGTCATTTAAAGATCAGGTTGAAATTCTTCACTTTTCTGAAAATGATGCTTTAGATGCAGCTCAAATTCGAAGTGTTTTAAAAAAAGAAGGCAGACCTATAGGTCCTTATGATATTCTTCTCGCAGGAATGTCAAGAAGTCGTAATCTTATTTTTGTTTCAGACAATATTTCCGAATTTAAAAGAGTGGATGGTCTTGTCATTGAAAATTGGGTAAAAAATCATTAGGCTGTACCCGCAACCAGGGGGCAGATCATAAAAACCGCCATTGAAATAACCAACCTCACCAAGACTTTTCCAGGCATGGAAAAACCGGCGTTGGATAATATCACAGCCACAATTCGGCAAGGAATCATCACAGGGCTCGTTGGTCCCGATGCTGCTGGAAAGACAACCCTCATTCGCCTCATGGCAGGTCTGCTCATCCCCTCAGCAGGCGACATCCAGGTCATGGGTCTTAATACCATAAAAGATGCTGATCGCCTTCACGAAATCATCGGCTACATGCCCCAAAAATTTGGGCTTTATGAAGATTTGACCGTCATTGAAAACCTTAATCTTTTTGCCGACTTGCAGGATCTAAAAGGTGCGGAGAGAAAAGCGGCTTTCGAAGACATGCTCAAGTTTACTTCCCTAAAACCCTTTATTTATCGTCTCGCAGGAAATTTGTCAGGTGGTATGAAGCAAAAACTGGGTCTCGCATGTGCCCTTCTGGGGCGTCCTAAAGTTTTACTTCTCGATGAGCCTACGGTTGGGGTGGATCCTCTCTCTCGCCGTGAATTGTGGAAAATGGTGACTGGGTTGGTGCACGAAGGAATATCGGTAGTATGGTCAACCTCCTATCTTGATGAGGCCGATAAATGCCAAGACGTTTTATTACTCAATGAAGGAAAGCTCCTTTTTAATGGCCCTCCAAAGGAGCTAACCAAGCGCGTTGAAGGGCGTGTCTTTCTGGTAAATGTTCCCCTTAAAACGCGTCGAAGGGATCTTAAAGAGCTCTTATCTCGCCATGACGTCACCGATGGCCTCCTCCAAGGCAATACGATACGCCTTGTTTGCTCTCCTTCCTTTCATCGAGGGCCAAAAGAATCTCAATGGCAACCGACTCAACCCCGATTTGAAGATGCCTTTGTCGATGTCCTGGGGGGAGGGCCGGGAGGGGCCTCCCTCTTGGCGGATAAAATACCAACAAAGAAGGAAAATCATATTCCTCCCATTCAAGCCGAGCACCTAACGAAACGCTTTGGAAATTTTACAGCTGTTAATGACATTTCTTTTACCATCAAGCGAGGAGAAGTCTTTGGTCTCCTGGGTCCCAATGGGGCTGGAAAATCCACTACTTTTAAAATGCTTTGTGGGCTGTTGCAGCCGACGATGGGAAAAGCGTTGGTCTCGGGACTTGATCTTAAGACGGCTTCTTCTGAAGCCCGTTCTCGTATTGGCTATATGGCCCAAAAATTTTCCTTATATAGTGATCTAAGTGTTAAGGAAAACCTGGATTTTTTTTCAGGCGTATATGGTCTTATCGGAAATAAGAGAAAAAACAAAATAGAGGAAATGATCACGATCTTTGACCTCTCTTCCTTTCTTGATGATAATGCTGGACTCCTTCCTTTGGGGTATAAGCAACGTTTAGCCCTGGCTTGCGCTCTCATGCATGAGCCCGATGTTTTATTTTTAGATGAACCAACTTCAGGCGTTGACCCCATCACGCGTCGTGAATTTTGGTCTCACATTAATGGAATGGCTGAAAAGGGCGTTACCATTATGGTGAGTACGCATTTTTTAGAAGAAGCGGAATATTGTGATCGCATTTCTCTGATTTATCAAGGAATGAGTATTGCGAGTGGAACACCGGATGATCTGAAGGATAGTGTCAAAACAAAGGAAATGCCAAACCCGACTCTCGAAGACGCCTTTATTACTCTCATTGAACAAATTGATGCGAGAAAAGCGAACGAAAGGACAGGATCATGACTTTTTCCTTTCGTCGTTTTTTTGCTTACTTGCAAAAAGAAGGAAAACAAATCACACGAGACCCCAGTACCTTCCTCATCGCTTTTGTTTTGCCTCTTCTGATGATCTTTATTTTTGGGTACGGCGTTTCCTTGGATGCTGATAGAGTTCCTCTTGGACTTTTGCTCGAAGACACTTCCCCCACGGCCCGCAGCCTCGAGAATGCTTTTTTTGGAACCCATTATTTTAAGGTTAAAACAAGCTATGATCGTACTACTCTTGAGAATGAACTGACCGGTGGATCCCTTCGCGGGATTGTGACGATTCCTGTGAATTTTTCTCAAAACTATCTGCGCGGCGTGCCTGCTCCCTTGCAATTTCTGCTTGATGGAAGTGAGCCAAATACGGCTGAATTCGTTCTCAATTATGCTCAAGGGGTTGTCAGTAATTGGGGCGTTCAACAGGTTATTGAAAGAAATTCCTCTCTTGTAACCCCAATTGTGCCCGAACCACGGGTATGGTTCAATGAAGGTCTGAATAGCCGCTATGTCCTTCTTCCAGGGTCGATTGCCATTATCATGTCAATCATTGGGACCCTTCTCACAGCCCTTGTCGTCGCACGCGAATGGGAACGAGGAACAATGGAAACCATGCTATCGACCCCCATTCGTATTCCGGAAATGCTATTGGCCAAGCTTGTTCCCTACTTCCTCCTTGGGCTGGGCTCTATGACGGTTTGTGTTTTTCTTACGGTTACTCTATTCGATGTTCCGTTCCGGGGATCTTATCTCATCATGCTCTTTTCAACGTCCGCTTTTTTACTTGCCGCTCTCGGTTTAGGTCTCCTGATTTCTACTTTGGCCCGAAACCAATTCGTTGCGAGTCAGGTCTCTATTATGACGGGATTTCTCCCTGCCTTCATTCTTTCTGGGTTCATCTTTGAGATTAATACGATGCCTTATGCCATTCAGGTCATTACATATATACTGCCCCCCCGCTATTTTGTAACGCTTCTCCAAAGTAATTTTTTGAGTGGCATCATTTGGGAGCTTATTTTCTTAAATATAGGTATGATGCTGATCATTGCCTCTTTTTTTCTTGGAATAGCTCTCCTGAAAACAGTTAAAAGGCTGGATTAAAAGATGGGCATTTCTAAATTGCAGAAACGGATATTATCAAATTGTGCTTACAAAAGCCGTTTACTCTATTGACAAACCTCAGTGTGGTGTCATCCTTGGCAAGAAATGCTTGTTTTCCAAGGGAAAGCAATTTGCATTTCTTGGCCGAGGATCTATTGAGACACTGTAGATGGAATATCTTGTTTACATTCTGACAAATAAACCGAGAGGAACCCTTTACATTGGTATCACAAATAATTTAATTCGACGCGTCTATGAACATAAAAACGGGTTCACGGATGGGTTTGCAAGAAAATACAAAATCAAGATGCTTGTCCACTTTGAAATCTATGATTATGTTCACAACGCTTTGCAAAGAGAAAAAACGCTAAAACACTGGAAGAGAGACTGGAAAATACGATTAATAGAAGAGTTTAATCCTAATTGGAAAGATCTATGGAAAACGATTTGTTCGTAAATAGATCCTCGGCCAAGAAATTGCTAATGTTTTCCTTCGGAAAACAAACCCCCGCTTATGTAATTAGAAACAATTTTTCCTATAAGGATAAGCGGGGGCAAGGATGACACTGTTTGTGTGGTTAACTCAGATGCGTTTAACGTGGAAATTGTGGGAGGACTGGGTTCGTATAAAAGCTCTTATTATCAAGGAAGTTCTTGCGGTTTGGCGGGATAAAAAAAGTCGAATCATGCTTGTTGCCCCTCCTCTCATTCAGCTTATTATTCTCTCCCATGCAGCAACCTTAGAAGTTAAAAATATTTCTTTGGGGGTCCATAACCAAGATAGCGGGTGGTATAGTCATGAACTGATTCAACGGATTAAGGGCTCTCCATACTTTACAAACGTTTATGAATTCAGAAATCCTAAGGAGGTTCAACACGGTATCGACACACAGGAAGTGATCGTAGCGATTCAATTTCAGGATGATTTTTCTCGCCTTGTTGCAGGGGGCCAGTCGGCCTCTCTTCAAATTATTTTAGATGGGAGAAAGTCCAACGCCTCGCAAATCGTTTTAGGGTATCTCACCCAGGTTGTTCAAAACTTTAATACAGAAATCCTTACCTATCAGGGCGTTGACCTGTCTGATCCTATAGATATTCAATATCGCTCTTTCTTCAATCCAAATATTGACTATATCTACTTTACGGTCCCTTCCCTTGTGGCCATTCTGAGTATGCTTTTGGCCCTTACGGTAACGGGCTTGTCCGTTTCTCGCGAGAGAGAAAATGGCACCTTTGACCAATTGCTTGTTTCACCTCTGCAGCCTTGGCAAATCCTTATTGGAAAAATGATTCCAGCCATGATCATCAGCATTGGGGAGAGTACTCTGCTGATGACTCTTGCCATCTTTTTCTTTGAAATTCCTTTTGTAGGATCGCTTTTGCTTCTTTATGCGAGCATGATTGTCTTTTTATTTTCAATCGTGGGAATTGGTCTTTTCATTTCTTCAATTTCTCTCACTCAACAACAATCCATCTTGGGTACCTTCGTATTTATAACGCCTACGATGCTTCTTTCCGGCTATGCAACGCCCATTGAGAACATGCCAACGTGGCTTCAACCCTTTACCAACCTCATCCCCATCAAGCATTTTTTTATTATTATCAAGGGGATCTTTTTAAAAAATATGCCAGCTTCTGAAGTGTTTATGCACACTTGGCCCATCGCTTTGATTGCCCTTTTTACCCTTCCCCTAGCAGGGTGGATGTTTAAGAAGCGGTTGGAGTAGATTAAAAATATTGGTTATTTTGGGATGCACCAGCATCTGCAAGTATTAATGCCTTTAAATTTTGGTACATTGGTGTGGCACCAGCTATCAGAGTTAGGTCCACATCCCAAGTTTCGAAGCTTTAGGCCTTGATTATCACATTCTGCCTCACACAGTGCCTTATTATATTCTGCGTTAGAACTTTTTTCTATACAACGATAAGTCACAGCAAAAGTATCGTGAATAAAAAAGGTTCCTATGGCTAAAATTGGAAAAATTGTTTTTTTTAGCATGATATTGTTCCCCTTTCTTATAGTTTTTTAATTTTAAAATATCTGTGTAAACTATCCACAATTAACATAAAAATTATTAATAAATTCTTAATTCATTAGGATTTTATTATTTTGAGGAGCGGTCATGAGTTATAGGATTCCTTTTTATAACTCCTGATAGCCCATTTTTTGAGTTATAAAAAGAATTGGAGCAAAGCTCTACGCCATAGCGCAGGGGAAAATCTATTGCGAGAGAAATACTACAGTAGATATTTTGATATTCAAGGGAGAAAACTCAAGTTATACCGTGTGTATCTCCCCTTTCCCGATCTTGTAAGCGCTCCTAATGCGACAAGCTGCTGAAGATCACGTGTCGCTGTTGCTCGTGATGTTTTGGTCAGGCTAATGTAGTTCTCTGCGCTTAAGCCGCCTTTGAATCCCTCTGGTCCTTCCCGAAACATCCGAGCCAAAACCTTTTGTTGGCGTTCATTCAGCTTTCCCCGGAGCCTGTCATAAAACTTGGTTTTTTCGATCAGAAATTCAATATATGCTCGCGTATGCTGTTGCGCTTCGAGAATCGTTCGAGAAAAATATACGAGCCAATCTGTTACTTCGTTCGACTTGTTGGCTTTCTCAAGGGCCTCATAATATCTCTTCTTATGCTTTTCGATTATATACGAAAGGGCAATGAGGGTTGGCTTTCCAAAGGATTGGGCGAGCGCCTTTTCACCAATAGCTCGTCCGATACGACCATTACCATCTTCAAACGGGTGAATGGATTCAAAGTATAAATGAGCAATGCCTGCCCGACCTAAAACGGATAAAGACACTTCTCCTGAGGGTGATGTTTCATTAAACCAATTCACAAATTTTTCCATTTCAGTTGTCATTCTTGAAGAGGGTGGAGCTTCGAAATGGATCTTAGGATGATGAATATCACCTGAGATAACCTGCATGGATTCTTTGTGGGTCCGGTAGCGTCCCATATCAGCAAGGTCGCGCCTGCCGCTCATCACCATTTCATGCCAGGAAAAGAGCTTTAGGTGGGTAAGAGGTTCCTGAAAAGTTTGATATAAATCAACCATCATTTCAGCAATTCCTTGCTCTGCAGGGGAGGATTTCAGGTGATTTGTTTGAAGTCCGAATTGTTGCCGAATAGAGGATTGCACACTTTTGCGATTTAAATATTCTCCTTCAATTTCTGAGGTTTTAAGGGCCTCATTGCTTATGATGTCTATTGTGAGGGTGGTCTTATCTGTTTCGTCAAGATGCTTAAAGGCTCCTATTAGCATGCCTTCTTGTTTAAGAAACTGAGACTCAAACTCTTCGAGCTGGGTTTTATCGTAACGAAAGTTTGGCCAGTCTTTTTTCTGCCAATTCCAGGTCATGAGTTATAGGATTCCTTTCTATAACTCATAATAGCCCATTTTTTGAGTTATAGAAAGAATTTCTATGCCTCATTTCTGAACATACGCCAAAGCATAAAGACGAAGGGCGCTGGAAAGGTTGCCTTGCCGATCCTCATCAACGTCTTTGATAAGCTGGCTTAAGGAAATGCCTTGGGCTTGGGAAGATTCTTCTAAAACATCCCAAAAAGCCTTTTCAAGAGATACGCTTGTTTTGTGTCCATGGAGGCTGACGGAGCGTTTATGAAAACGAGCTTTTTCAGGATTTTGAAACATCCGTTCCCACCATCACCTCAGGCTTTACCCATTCACGAAATTGTTCTTCTGTCAAATACTGAAGATCAAGAGCGGCCTCTAAAAGCGTTTTATTCTCCTTATGGGCCTTTTTGGCAATTTCGGCAGCCTTATCATACCCAATGTGAGGATTTAAAGCCGTTACCAGCATAAGGGAATTATGAAGCAATTCATCAATACGTTTTTTGTTCGCCACAATCCCAACAATTGCTTTCTCGGTAAAGCTCGTAACGGCATCCCCTAACAAACGGATGGATTGGATAACATTATAAATCATAACGGGCTTAAAGACATTCAATTCTAATTGGCCATTTGAACCAGCAATCGTCACCGTCACGTTATTCCCCATGACTTGGGCAGCAACCATAGTTAACGCTTCGCACTGGGTAGGATTCACCTTCCCAGGCATGATGGATGATCCGGGTTCATTTTCTGGCAAGAGCAGCTCTCCAAGGCCACACCGAGGACCTGATCCTAAAAGACGGATATCATTTCCAATTTTCATTAAGGAAGCGGCAAGAACATTAAGGGCCCCTGAAACTTCCACCATCGTATCTTCAGAAGCCAGAGCCTCAAATTTATTTTCTGCAGTTACGAATGGAAGCCCTGTCAGTTCCGCTATTTTTTTGGCAAAGGCTTCTGCAAATTTAGGGTTTGCATTAAGCCCCGTCCCAACAGCCGTTCCTCCTTGTGCCAATTGATAAAGATGGAGGAACGTGTTTTTAATGCGAGCAATCCCCATTTTGATTTGAGTCGCATACCCTGAGAATTCCTGACCTAATGTGAGAGGGGTTGCATCTTGCAGATGGGTCCGTCCAATTTTAATAATGTTTTTAAAAGCTTCTTGCTTGTCTCTTAAAGCCTTGTAAAGACTTTCAAGAGCCGGCAGGAGAAGATGGTGAATTTCAAGGGCTGTGGCAATGTGCATAACGGTTGGAAACGTGTCATTGGACGATTGACTTAAATTAACATGATCATTGGGATGAACAGGATTTTTGGATCCCAGTTTCCCGCCTAAAAGTTCAATCGCTCGATTCGCAATGACTTCATTGGCGTTCATATTGGTTTGGGTTCCTGAACCTGTTTGCCACACCACCAGAGGAAAATGGCTATCGAGTTTCCCAGCGGCGACTTCTTCTGCGGCGCTCACAATGGCTTTTCCAAGGGAAGGGTCAAGATCTCCCAGCTCCATGTTGACAAGAGCTGCCGCTTTCTTTTGAAGGCCTAAAGCACGAATAAGGGGGAGAGGCATGATTTCTACCCCTATACGGAAATTCTGGCGAGATCTTTCTGTCTGTGCTCCCCAATACTTATCCGCTGGGACAGGAACGGGCCCAAAACTATCCGTTTCTTCACGCATTTTGTTATTCACTTCCATCGTAAGACATTCCCTTGCTGTAAGCCTCCTCTTTCATGTAAATTATGCCATATGTTGACTTTAAAACCAATGGAATGCGCATTTAGTGAAGCTGAAAAGGCGTTTGCTCAAGATGAAGTACCTGTGGGTGCGGTCATTGTGGATATACAATCTGGGAAAATTATAGCTTTTGCCCATAATGAAATGGTAGGACAAAAAGACCCCACGGCACATGCTGAGCTACTTGCCATTCAACGGGCCTGTCTTTCAATAGAAACGAGTCGCCTCGAAGATTGTGATATTTATATCACACTTGAGCCCTGTCCGATGTGTGCTCAAGCCATAAGCTTTGCCCGTCTCCGCCGCCTTTATTTTGGAGCCTATGATCCGAAGGGAGGGGGGGTGGATCATGGGGCTCGCATTTTTAATGCGCCTTCTTGCCATCATATCCCTGAAATTATTGGAGGCGTGGAGGAGCAAAAATGCGGTCAAATTTTAAAGGATTTCTTTGAAAAGAAGCGTGGTGTTTAACTTCAGATTTGTTAAGATATATAAAAAAGGGTGACCTTCCCGTCGTCTGTGTCATCCTTGGCAAGAAATGCTTTGTTTTCCTTACGAAAAACAAGTCTTTTCTAGCCCAAGGATGACACGTGGGAGGGGACGGGCAAGAGAGCACAACAATGAACCCATTTCGTCGTGGTTATAATCGAATTGTTTTTTTGACAGGCTTCGCTCTGATACTTATTCCTTTAGGTATTGAATATATTCAATACACCCACAACCGTCATCTTATTTTGGTTGATCTCAAGAATCGTCTTGATGAACATACAACGAATGTAAGCTTAAGAATTCGAATGATTCAAGAACACCGAGGTAACCTTGAAATTCCTCCTGAAAGAAAGGAAGACATCCACAATCAGATGATGGGGCAATTCGCTTCCCTCCAAGGCTCCCTCTTTCTCATTGATAAGGATTATCAAGTTCTAGCAACGCAAGGACTGCAGTCTCCTCAGCTTAAACCCGGCGAAACTTATACGTTGAGGCATTTTGTTTCACGTGAAACATTTCAAACCATTGAGCAAGAAATTCTCCATCCTACTCAAGAGTTTGTCATAAAAGGGGACGCTCTTATTTACGTGAGCCATTTGCCTGAAATTCCCTGGTTTATGGTTTATACCGGATCAAAATCTGAGCTTTTTAGCCAAATTTCTGATGAAGCTTTTATTGATATTATTATCATTACTGCCACACTCATTTTTGTGGTGGGCTTTGGGTATCTCCTTGTGATTCGCGATTTTATTTCTCCCGCCCAAAAGCTTGTGAATCATATAGAAAAAGAAAATCGCGGGGAAAAGAGCGTCCCTCAAAATATTCCTGTAAGATGGCAACCTTGGTTTAACATTGTTTCCCAAATTTTTGGGGAAAACAGGGCCCTTATGGAAGATTTAGAAAATCGGGTAACGCTCAGAACCAAACAATTAGAACAAAAAAACCTCCTGCTTGAAAAAACCTTAAGCGACCTTAAAAAAGCCCAAAATCAAATTATCGTTCAAGAAAAACTGGCGAGCCTTGGAGCCCTAACCGCAGGCATTGCCCACGAAATTAAGAACCCCCTCAACTTTATTATTAATTTTTCTGATCTCTCTCTTGAATATCTTCAGGAGTTAAAAGAAAAAATTTCAAATGAAAATGAGCTCTTCTCCCAGATTGAACAAAACATGATCAAAACGCGAGAGCATGCGGAAAGAGCCGATTCCATCGTTAAAGGTATGCTCGCTCACGCCCGTGGCAGTACGGGTGAGATAACAACGTTTGATCTTAATAAACTATTAGATGAAGCCATCGAGCTCGCCTATGTTGGTTTTCAAGGTAAGACGAGCGGCTTTAATGCTAAAATCACAAAGAATTTTGATCAAAAAATCGGAACCATCCAAGGCTCGGAACAAGATCTTGTCCGTGTCTTTTTGAATATTGTGAATAATGCTTGTTTTGCTATGTATGAAAAGCATAAAAAACGCGGTAAGGATTATAAACCTCAACTCATTGTAAGAACTCAGGATAAAGGTGAGACCTTCGAGATAACTTTTGAAGACAATGGCTCAGGAATAAAACAGGGGTTCCTCAAAAAAGTATTTAATCCCTTCTTTACAACAAAAGACTCAAGTACAGGTACGGGTCTAGGTCTTTCTTTAAGCTATGATATTGTGACTCATCAACATCACGGGCAAATCACTGTGAAAAGCAAATTTGGAGATTATTCTATATTTATCATAGAGTTACCCAAGAGTAATTAATCACCTATTTCTTCCGCGGTGTCATCCTTGCCCCCGCCTATCCTTGTGGGAAAGGTTTTTTCTAGTTAATATAAGCGGGGGTTACCTTTTCTTGGCCGAGGATCTCGGTGCCAAAAGATCCTCGGCCAAGAAATGCTAATGTTATCCCTCGGATAACAAAGCATTTCTTGCCAAGGATGACACAGATGGGTGCGTAGTAACACCAAAACCATATGAGGATCCTATGAGTAACGAAGAATTGATTTATGATATCGTCATCGTAGGAGCAGGACCAGCAGGATTGGGATGCGCAATCCGGCTCAAACAACTCGATTCCACATTAAGCGTTTGCATTCTGGAAAAGGGGGCAGAGGTTGGAAGTCATATTCTTTCAGGTGCCGTCATTGAACCTCGGGCGTTGTGTGAGTTATTCCCAGATTGGCAGGCACGGGGAGCGCCTTTAGCAACGCCTGTCAGCGAAAATAAGTTTCTCTTTCTCACCTCAACGACTGCCATCAGGCTTCCTACTCCTCCTCAGATGCATAATAAGGGGAACTTTGTGGGAAGCCTCGGAGCTCTTTGTAAATGGTTAGCTAGGGAGGCTGAAGCCTTGGGAGTTGAAATTTATCCAGGTTTTGCTGGTGCTTTGTGTCTTTTCGATGAAAACGAACGCGTCATTGGTGTTCAAACCGGCCCCCAAGGTCTGGATCGGATGGGAAATCCCACTTCCCATTTTGAGCCCGGGGTTAAGATTTTTGGAAAAATGACTCTGTTAGCGGAAGGATGTCGTGGCTCCCTAACGCAGGAGATTATCAGAAAATTTCAACTCGATGCGATCTCTGATCCTCAAACCTATGGTATGGGAATAAAAGAAATTTGGGAAATTGATCCCACCAAAAGTAAGCCAGGGAAAGTCATCCATACCATTGGTTGGCCTTTGGATTTAAAAACTTTTGGAGGTTCATTTATTTATCATCTTAATAATAACCAGGTTTTGATCGGATTTGTCGTCGGCCTTGATTACCAAAATCCATATCTGAATCCCTTTGGAGAATTCCAAAGGTTTAAAGTCCATCCCTCCATTTGCCCTCTTTTAGAGGGAGGGCGGTGCATATCCTATGGCGCACGTGCTCTTAATGAGGGGGGCTATCAATCTATCCCAAAACTTGAATTCCCTGGGGGGTCTTTGATTGGATGTGCGGCAGGATTTCTCAACGTGCCAAAAATCAAAGGGTCTCATACCGCCCTCAAATCTGGAATGGTTGCAGCAGAAGCTGTTTATGATCACCTTGTTAAAGATGAACCTTATACCTATCAAAGTCGTCTGGAAAGAAGCTGGGTTTATGAAGAGCTTTATAAAGTTCGCAACATCAGACCAGGTTTTCAAAAGGGGCTCATGATAGGGCTCTTAAATGCGACTTTAGAAACCTACATCACTCGAGGTAAAAGCCCTTGGACACTCCGAAATCATGCCGATTATAAGCAGCTAAAGCCTGCAGATCGATGTGATCCCATTTCTTATCCTAAGCCAGATGGTAAAATAACTTTTGACCGCCTGACGTCCCTCTATCTTTCTAATATTCGTTATGATGAAAACCAACCCAACAATTTGCTTCTCAAAGATCCTCAAAAAGCAATTGCTATTAATGATGCCCTTTATGATTTCCCCGAGGGTCGTTATTGCCCAGCCCAGGTCTATGAACTTGTGGAAGGAAGTGGCGGACTTCGCCTTCAAATCAACGCCCAAAACTGTATTCATTGTAAAGTCTGCGATATTAAAGATCCCACTCAAAACATAACTTGGACGCCTCCTGAAGGCGGTTCTGGTCCCAACTATGTTAATATGTGATGTTTTACCTATCAAAAAAAATAAATTGGCATCTCTTATCTTCCATAGGAACCGATCTAAAAATTTCTGGATTGCTTCGGCTCTTTCAGAGCCTCGCCAAGCATGCCCCCGTGAAAACGGGGAACGGCTTAGTGGTTCCTCGCTTTCGCGAGGATAAGCTTTGCGAGGAGCTTTGCTCCGAAGCAATTCAGAAAATGCGTCAATTTAATTTGTCTATTTAGTATTACTTTACCCAATAACCCTCTTTACCATTGAGGAGAATTTGGGGAAGGTTTGGATCTTCCTCTAGTTTTTGGCGCAAACGATAAATATGCGTTTCAAGAGTATGGGTCTCAGCATCAGGATGATATTCCCAAATTTCCTTCAAAAGCCTGTCCTTCGAAAGCTCTTGGCCTTTGTTTTGATGGAAAAAACGTAAGAGCTGGCATTCTTTTTCCGTCAAACGCTGGATCACTTGCGTCTTAAGATTTTTTAGAATTTTTTCTCTTAAATCTAAGGAAAAATGAGCAAATTGTATATCTTGACTATAGGGCAGGTTTTCTAAATGAGAGAGAAGTTCACGAAACCTGAGGGGTCTTGAGAGGCTAAAAAAGTTTAAGGAAGGAAGTTCGCCCGCCTTCGCCAAGGCTTCGTCGGGCAGTCTTCGCTGTTTCTCTTTCTTTTCTGGCATGCCAGCCGAAGCTGTGGAGCAGCGAAGGCTGGTGAATAGAAGTCCATCGCATTCGCTTTCATCCTCTTTTAAAGAAATGCCAGCTTGCGGGAAAAGCTCCTCTAGAGTTTCCCTTAAAACGGCCTCAGGAATTTGAAGATTTATATGTAACATAGCATACTGTTGCACGTGTGTCACATGCCCTCTAAAAATAATTTCAAGTTAAAGTTTACCATTGAGACAATTTCAATCAAGTGTCTTTTATGGTGGAGTGTTTCATCTTCCTTATGATGATTTAAAAGTATATGATTATGTTAACAAGCCCCACACCTGGAGGAAAACAATGACTCGCTCCCTTCTTGGCTCAACGGCTCTTTTAAGTGCTGTAATTTTTAATGTTTGTGCTCATGCAGCTGAAACGAAACCAACTCCCGTGTTGGCAGTCCCTAAACTTATAATTTCTGGTCAAACCTCTTTTAACAATTTCTTTTTTAGAAATAGAAGAATTTTCCAAGACGGAATTGAGGTCGAAGGCGCTGATAGTCCGAAGGGAAGCTGTGCTCGTAAAAAGTTTGGTCGAGGGCAACTCTTTACCGTTGATAGCTCGAGGTTAAAATTTAATGTTGAGGGAAAAACCGATCTGGGAATGGAATATGGTCTCATGTTTGTCCTCGATGGAGATGTAGACTCAGATAAGACTCTTCGCGAAAATTACCTCTACTTCGCTGGAACGTGGGGCAAAATTATTGCCGGTGATACGTTTGGCGTTGAAGACACAATGGGCTTTGGGGGGTTCACTCAATGGGGAGGAACGGGGTTCCTTAACAGCGGCATTATTGATCGTGTTGTGAATTATACAACCGGTACGCTCCATTCCGTTGATTTGGTGGGGGATACGAGTCGGGATACAAAGTTGACCTACTTGAGCCCACGGTGGCAGGGGCTTCAAGCCGGTATATCTTATACGCCTCGCACGGAACATAGAGGGCAGCAAGTCATTGAAGCGCGAAGAAGTGTTCTTAAACCTAAAAAACCATGGGATTCGGATAGCATTGCAACGGGTGTGAATTTTATTCATAAATTTACCAATGGCCTTGAAACGGGTCTCTCTTTCACATCCGTCTTTGCCAAAACGCACTCTGAATATCGTGGTTCCCTTGCACGAAAACATACAGCTTCTTATGCCTTTGGGGGAAGCATTTCTTTCAAGGGTATTGGTTTTGGTGTAGAATATGGCAATAACACTCGTTCTAGGTCCTTCAGAGAAGGCGGCCATAAGTCGAATGCAGGTCAGTTTCTTGACTTCGGGCTTTCTTACGCATGGAGTCCTTCGACAAAGCTGAGTGCTGGGTATTACTATGCCTGGAGAAAAGCGTTAGGAGGAGGGGTAACCGCGCCCTTATTTAAGAGAAATGCGGTAACGAAAGGAACAACGGTTGCTATTGATCAAAAACTTGCGCCAGGACTCGGCGTATACGTTGAATATGCGAACCTTCAAATGAAAAATCCTGCAGCAGTCGCAGAAGCTGATCGTGTTAACTCTCCTGCGGTGTTAAAGACTTGCAGTGAATTCATAGGGGGTGTTCGGAATAACCATGTCAATGTCTTCATTATTGGTTCACGACTGGTCTTCTAGGTTAGTCGGGGGTGAAGGGGGCCCTGTGAGGACAGCGGCGTCATCCACGGGGTGTCATCCCGGAATTTAGAAAAGCTAAGAGAACGTATGTGAGCGTTAGCTTTTCTTAATATCCGGGATCTAGGGAAACAAACGGGAAAAATTGTTTCGCGTGAAAGAGTTTGAGTGCTGGCAATAGGTTGCTTCACCCTGCTTTGCAGGGTTCGCAATGACGGGTGAGAGGTAGAATGTATATGCCACCTGTTCGTCATTACGAAACCTTTACAATTGCGAGGGTACAAAGTACCCGAAGGAACTAATTGAATCTTAGAAGAATGTTTCACATGAAACAATTTGAGGGGTCGTATCCATTGGACTTGAGATACGTTATTTCCGGATGATTCACGCTACGGCGTAGTCTGTGTCGTAGAAATGACGATGGAGTTGTAAATGTGAGATTCTTCATTGTTTAAGCATTAAAACATTACATGTAAAATGGGTCACTTGTCCAAAACTCGATTAAATAGAGAGTCACTGAAGAAAGTTATATGCACGATTTCAAATCGTGCATATACTTTCAACCATAGACGTTATGAGGAAACTTCCTCAAGCATGATTAGAAACCATAACTATAACCACTTGAACCCTGATTCCCCCTATCTTGTGTACTACTGTCAACGCTAGGCGTATGACCGCCAACGGACCTTTCTACATACACCACTCGCACCGGAGCAGGTTTTGATGCTGCTGCTCTTGCTGCTGCCGCTGCTTTTGCTTGTCTAGCCGCTTGTCTAGCTTTTTTACCGGCCTGGTAGGCTTTTTCTTCTTCTGGTGTAAGTTTTGCACCGTACGCTTTGCGCATTGTTGCCCTGTATATTGCTCTTTGTTCAGGCGTACGTTTTCTTCCTCCCCCCAACCCCGGAACAGACATATCAACCTTACAGGTGTCATCGCTTAACTGTTTGAGGGTAAAAGTGTGAGCACTAATAAACTGCTCCAATTGGTTTTTAGAGAGATCCCAAGGAAGAGAAGGTTGAAAGATACTTTCAATTGCAATGGGATCTTGCCCAGCCTGAAAAAGCGTCATTGTTTTCTTGTTTTTGTTTATAGAAAGAGACTCAACATCACCAAAAGCAAAGGGAACAATGAGGTTTCTTATTTCATCTTTTTTGATAGATGATTTACGATAAATGTATATCGTATCTTCGTCTCTGTCTTCGCCTAAAAAATCTGCAGACGTTTCAGAAAAACAAAATAGTAATGAAGAAAATGCTAAGAAAATATGGCGTTTCATAAAGCTCTCCTTGAAGTTTATTTATTATTTCATAAACTCATATGCGAACGTACATAAGTTTACTTAATTTAAAATCTCAAGAAAAGGAGTTGTTGTCAACATTTTATTTAACCATATTTTTAAAAAATCTTTATATTTTTTCTAAAAAGTGCTCTTTATGCTTCATGATATTAGTTAATTTTTTTGCTGCCTTTCTGATTTCTACTTCTTACTATTTCTCATTAGGGGAGGGTCTTTCACGAAAAGATATTCAATAAAAGAAGATTTTTAAAAATGACATTATTGAGAAAAACTGAGATGAAGAGTTGCCTTCAGCAAAAGGGCAGCAACTGTGGTCAAAAGAGAGATTACAGCGTATTAACTGTTACAGCCTCCGGTGATTCGAGCAATTTTTCTTTAGCGGTTTTTAGTTTACTGAGCATATAAAGCGTACTTCCAATTGTAACGGAGCACGCGCACATTAAATAATAAGCAACAGCATCTACGCCCCCGGCATTTTGGATAAGCCACATTGATACAATAGGAGCAACGCCTCCAAAGGCAATGGATGTAAAATTCCAACAGAATGCCACGCTGGTTGCTCTAATATTTGTTGGGAAGGTTTCAGCCACAATGGGATTAAGCGTTCCCTCCGTCATGCCAATAAAAGCCCCAAGGAGGAGAGACATGACAAAGATCAAAGAGGTCAATCCATCCTCTAAAGAATGGATGAAGGGAATGACAGACATGAAGATACCGACTGTCCCAAAGAGAATGATATAACGCTTGTTAATTTTATCTGACAAATATCCAAAAACCATTGTGGCGATTGTATAGCTCACCATGGTCAGTAAATTGAATTGTCCAGCCGTGCGTGAATCATAGTTCAGAAAATCAATCATCATGGTTTTTCCGAAGATAAAGACCACAAAGAAAGAAATCTGTGTCGTGAGAAAGATGGCAAATAAGCCAAGGAGGGACGCTTTATGATTGCGGAAAAGTTCCAAAAGAGGATTGCGAATAATGTTTTGTTTTTGCTGTACAATTAAGAAATCGGGCGTTTCTAAAAGATTTCTTCTCATGTAAAAGGCTAATAAGCTTCCGATGACGCTGATGAAGAATGGGATTCTCCAAGCATATGCATAAAGCGTTTCTTTGCTCACCCAGGATTCAACAATTAAAATTGTACAAGCACTTAAAACCAACCCCATTCCGACACCCGTTAAAGCAAAGGAGCCAAAGAAGCCTCGTCGGTTTTGGGGAACAGATTCATACAAGTACACGCAAGAAGCCCCAAATTCTCCTCCTAAGGCTACCCCTTGGATAATACGGAGGAGGATTAATGTAAGAGGTGCGGCCAGTCCAATTTTTTCGTAAGTAGGCAGAAAACCTATGCACAGTGTGGGGATAGACATCAGTAAGATGGTTATGGTTAACATTTTTTTCCGACTGAATTTATCTCCGATATATCCAAAAATAATCCCGCCAAATGGCCGTGCAGCAAGTCCCACGGCAAAGGTTGAAAAAGTAAGGATGATTGATACAAAACGATCGCTGGTAGGAAAAAATAGAGTGCTAATGACTGTCGAAAAATAAGCATAGAGCGCATACTCATACCACTCTAATACGTTGCCAATGGATGAAGAAATAATTGATTTTACAATGTTTCTGCTGTCTGTGAGCATTTTTTATCCTTTGCCTATATCTCTCTCATAATTCTAATAGCCTCTAAAATTGTACGCCATTGTAACACCGGGTCAATAGGAATAGCGGGATCTTGTTTGATTCATCTTTAGTGGCAACAGAAAGAATATTGGGGTTTTAGGAAAAAATAACTCCGAATCAAAACTTAGAAAGCTTGAATAAGGGAAATAATACTAAATAGATAAATTAAACACTCCATATTTTTCTGGATTGCTTCGTCGTTGTACTCCTCGCAAAGCTTGTCCTTGCGAAAGCGAGGAACCACTAAGCCGTCCCCCGTTTTCACGGGGGCATGCTTTGCGAGGCTCTAAAAGAGCCGAAGCAATCCAGAAATTTTAGATCTGTTCTAATGGAAGAAAAGAAATGTCAGTTTATCTTTTTTGATGGGTGTGATTTAAGAAAAAGGTGCTGGGGCATCTTACCCGTAATGCCCGCACATTTTCAGGCTATTATTGAGCTTTGTCAAATTGTGAGGCGAGCGTTTCAAGATTAACAACATATTGAGCCAAAGGCTGACCACGGAAGTAGCTGTGTGAAAAATACCATCCCCAGTTGCTATCATTTTTTATTTCTTTCAAAGGAAGAGAAAGAAGCCTCTCTTCGTCCTGACCATAAATGATAAGTTCGTTATCTGTTTCTTGGATAGCCTGGTCTACTTCATTCATCCCTTTTAAATAAGATCCCTTTGGTAAAGATTCATTTAAGATTGCGGCCATTTTAAATGTAGGTCTTGTCGTCATCCAATCTTTTCTTGGATCGTACAATTTCATCGCTTGGGCAGCGAATGCATGAAGGGGGATAGCTAAACGAGAATGTTGTTGTAATTCTTTTTTGAAAGCCTTTTCTTCAAAATAAACGGTCCGACAAATTCCCATGTGGAGAGTAAAGGGAGCTTCAGAATTTGTTAAAATTGTGAGAACCATTTCGATATGAGGAAACTCTTTTTCCGTTATCTCTTGGGCGGGATCAATCTGATTCCCCGCTAAAGCATAAGCAATCCAAACTTCAGATTTATACTTTTCATAAATATTTAATGATTCGCGGAAGGCTATGAGCCCCCCTGCAATACTTAAACCAGAACCAGATGGACGAGTTACATTTATCACGTCGAGAAAACGCTTGGTTTCAAGAGGTAGAGACTCAAACTCATCTAGAGCAATTTCGTTCCAAATTCTTAGACAGGCTTTATCTTGCTCTTCTGCAAATTTTTTCCATTTAGGATAATTTTGTTCTGTTAAAAGCACCGCACAAAAATTCAAATCAGTATCTTGAGGACGCTTACCAATGTAAAAATTGTCCTTCACTTTTTTGACAGGCGATACTTGCTCTTCTAAAATGTCTTTGTCTGCGATCATTGACCAACTGTCAGATGGCATCCAAAGAGAAATTCCAAGGGCTACTGCTGAGAATAAGATTGCTTTAGATAATGCGTTTACCACTAAATTACTCATTTTATTCCTCTTAACCAAAATTTGTCGAATTCTTATGAAGTTTTTCTATATTTAGTTTTTAATCAAGGTGTCAAGAAATTTATTTGCTACATATTTAGAATGAAATGTTTTTAAAGGAGAAAAATATTAACACTTGGTCAAGTCTTCTGCTCTTCTCAAAGAGTCCTTTCACCCCTGTAGGGTTTAAAAATCGAGATAATTTTGGTAATATAGTAAAATGAAAATACTTTACCTTCTCCGTCATGCCCATGCAGCGCCGCGCGAACTAAGCCTCTCTGATTTTGATCGTCCTTTAGATGAGAGAGGGTACAGGCAAGCAGAAGCTGTTGCGAGTTATCTTAAAGAAAAGAAGATGACTTTTGATTTTGTGATGTGTTCGGCAGCTTTAAGGGCACGAGAAACCTTGGAGCCTTTACGGTCCGTCGTGGGCACAGAGGAATTTCAAGTTTCTGAAGAGTTTTATAACAGCCCAGAAAATCAAATTCTTAAGCATTTACAAGGTGTTTCAGATGAGTGGAACAGAGTGCTCTATATCGGCCATAATCCTGGTATTGCCTTTGCTGCTTTGAAGTTTACAAAGGTCTTTCCAGAGGTTCTCATAGAAGGCGTTATACCTGCAACCCTTATGGGATTTCAGTTTCCTCTTGATCACTGGAAAGATTTAGATTGGTGGAAGGGAGAGGTTGTAGATGTATTTCAGCCAATGATTCCACAAACAGAGCCTCCCGCACCATAGGAATCGTGATGCGTCTGTTTTGAATGAGGGCATACGCATTAAGCGTTTCGACCCAAAAACGAGCCTTTTCAAACGACCTTTCCATATGTTTAAGGAGAAAGTTTACCACAGTCTCGTCAACATGAAGTTGAAAATCACTAAAAAGCTTTTGAATAACTTGAAAGAGGAGAGCCTCGTCTGGGGCATGAATTTTCAAAGCGGGAATGGAATTCAAGCGAGATCTTAAGTCCGGTAAACTCTTTCCCCAATGGGCTGGGGGTGTTCGTGAGGATAGTAGCAACCCTCCCTTAGAGTCGATGAGATGATTATAGAAATGAAAGAACTTTTCTTCCTTTTCAATAAGATGAGCATCATCAAGGACAAATAAATTTGGCTTTTCAAAAAGTGTTTCTAAATCTGTGGTGTTAAAGTCTTGACCCTTAAGGTATTTAGCCTTTGTGTTCATTTGCCAAATGTTCGAAAGGTGGGTTTTTCCACATCCCTCATCACCGTAAATGGCGAGACAGCGATTGGGCCAATTGGGCCAACGCGTGAGCCAGAGATAAGCTTCCTTATTGCAGCTTGAGACAATAAAGTCTTTGTCATCAAATGACGGTGGCAATTCAAGAGACAGAATCAGTTGCTTCACGGGACTTTTTCTGAGCTGAGGGAGATTGCCCTAGGTAATATGGGCTTTTAAGATAAAGTGCGAGGCCATGCCGGACCAGAACACCGACAGCTGCTGCGACAGGAAGGGCAAATAAAATCCCTACGAATCCATAGAGAACTCCTCCCGCTAAAAGGGCAAAAAGCACCCAAACGGGGTGGAGGCCTATGCGATCTCCCACAAAATAAGGGATGAGAAGATAAGCTTCCAAAGTCTGCCCTACAACAAATATTCCGGCCACAATGCCAATAGACGTCCACTCTGTAAATTGAGCAAAAGCAATTCCCATACTGAGCATAAAGCCAAAGAGAGCTCCCACATAGGGAATAAAAGCCACCACACCAATGACCATACCAACCACAACGCTGAAATCAAGATTTGCCAAAGTTAGGGCGATCATATAATAAAGTCCAACCATAAGGCATACCAGGGCCTGTCCCTTTGCAAAACCACCAATGTTTGCATTCATTTCTTTAAAGAGGCGCCTTAAAGTAGGCTCATAGGGACGAGGAAGCCAAAGGTCAATTGTTTGTATAATTTTATTCCAATCCCTCAAAAAGTAAAAGGCCACGATAGGTGTAATAACAATCAAAGAGATGAGGTTTGCAAGGGCAAGACCGCTTGTTAAAATTCCGGCTAAGAGCTTAATTCCCCAGGTTATGACGTCACCAAGATAGGTACTGGCAAGTTCACGGAGACGCTCAATATCCTGTGGTTTAATATAAGCGGAGGCTTCGTCCAAAAGAGGCTTGAGAGCAATCATCATACGCTGACCATATTGAGGGACATGGAAAGCGAGCCGCAAAAGTTCCGTTTGAATAAAGGGAATGGCAATAAAAAGCAAAAGGCCGATCAGAAGAAAAAAACTGAGGATCATTAAAATGGTGCCAGCATTTCGAGGGATTCCCCACTTTTCAAGTCGCCTTACAGCAGGATTCATGGCATAGGCTACCAAAAGCCCTGTGAGGAACGGCATGAGTATGCTTTGAAGGTAATAAAGACTTCCGACAATGATAGCCCCCAATCCCACCCAAAGCCATATCGGTCGATTTTTAGTCACAGATTTGCAACATCCATGTTATTGAAATATCTCAGCCCGAGTCTAACATAACTGACACCAGAAAGCACAGTTGTTAATACGACGAGATAGCCAAAGTACAGATTTAAATCTGGAAATCCCAAAAAGGATTCCCCTTGACTAAGCACAAAAAGTGCATACATCAATTGAACAACCGTATTGATTTTACTAATCATGAGGGGCTTCATATCAATGGTACTCTTAAAAAGAAAGAGAAGAATTATCCCTCCAATAATGAGAACGTCCCTAAAAACGACAAGAACCACAACCCAAAGCTCAATAAGCCCGATTTGTCCTAAGGCTGCAAAAACTCCCACTAAAAGGGCCTTGTCGGCAATGGGATCTAAGTAGGCTCCTAAAGTTGTACGAGCTTTGAAAATACGCGCCAAAAAACCGTCAAGGGCATCCGATAGTCCTGCGAGTGTGAAAAAAAGGAGAGCTGCCATCAGCTGGTGGGAGAGGATGAGTGAGACAATAAGGGGCACACTTAATAGGCGAGCAAGACTAATAATATTGGGAAGGTTCATCGTATGTGTCATGTTCTATGTCATCCGTCTCGTAAAAATATTTTATCGCAATAGAGGCCCATTTGATGAGATGATCCACCCCTCTTCCTGAGGAGATAAGAGGTACCCTTTCTGAAGAAGGTGCTGTTGTAGCTTTTCAAGACTTCCACAATAGGCAACTTCCACCCTGGCATTTTGGAGAGAGAAAGCAAGCACGGTAAATTTTTGAACCCCAGGAAAGGTCTCTAGAACTTTTTTAACATCTTGCCACTGGATAAGGGAAGTATAAGAAATATACATTTTTAAGGGCTTTCCCCGCGCCGATGATTGTTCAACAGAAAAAGCTTCTTTAGGTGAGGTTTGACCTTTCTGTTGTAACCAGGTTTGAACTTGAGAGCCATCGAATTGAAAAGTGAGAGAGGCTGTATAACTTGTTGGCGTTGTTTTTTCCCGATCAATAGAAAAATCAGTTACCATATTCATAACCCTATCATGGGGGGGAAGAGGACTTGCCTTTTCTGGGAAACTCTCATTCAAAAGTTTTTGAAAAGCAAGATCATGGGCACGTTCGAGAGCTTTTTCCCGTGCTGTTGCTGAAGAATCATCCGTTACAGATACCTTCACATTTGTAACAGTTATGACTTCCGCTTTTGCATAATCTATGAATTGCAATGCTACAAAAACCCACAGGTATTTCATTCCTTTAGCCTTTGAGGTGACATTTTTTCTTATCTTAAGAGGATCGGGGACAAAATTCCACTGTTAAAGAGAGCGTGAGTTTTTGAAAGGTTCTCTCAGCCGTGCACATCTTGACCGATTTAACCATGTCCTATGGGAAAGTAGCTTTCAATTATTTAAAGGAATAAGAATACAAAATGCTAAAGGAACCAAGGAAACAGGTGTTTCCTTGGCTCCTTAGTGTCAGATAAGTGGTAGGCTTTAAAGCCCTAAGTCTTTGAAACGGCCTTGGAATTTTGCAAGCTGACCACCCGTATCGAGAAGGCGATGAACACCTGTCCAAGCTGGGTGAGATTTAGGGTCAATGTCAAGACGCAGGGTATCTCCTGCTTTTCCCCATGTGGAACGGGTCTCAAACTTTGTCCCGTCTGTCATTACAACCGTAATTGCATGATAATCTGGATGTATCTCTTTCTTCATAACAAAATCTCCTTTTACTGAGGACGCTTATAGAATATTTCACAAATGATGTCTAGGTTAGAATTAAGTCATTCAATGTTTAATTTTGATTGGGCTACAGTCTTTTTGATACCAATTGGACAATTCTCGTTCCGTAAAAGAACCGCTTGCTAATTTTAAAAAAGTTGTCACTTTTTCTTCGCGGCTTGCAATAAGTTCATATCCATTTAATTCTAAAAACAGCAAGCTAACAACAAAAGAACTTCGCTTATTCCCATCAATAAAAGGATGATTTTTGATAATACCATATGCATATGAAGCTGCCAGCTCAAATAGGGTAGGACTTTGGTATGCATAAAGGTTCTGAGGACGTGCAAATGCTGATTCTAAAAGCTTTATATCTCGTATACCCGATTGTCCTTTATGCTCCGACAGTTGTTCATTATGAATTGCTAAGACGATGCTATTTAAAATCCAAATTGGTTCTTTCATTCCGCAAGTACTTTGAGCACATCACGATTCTTATGCATAATGCCTTTTGCGAGTTTCATTTGCTTGAGAAATGCTTCGTCATAAGGCGTAAGGGTGTAACCTTCTGGGGTTTCAATGACATATATTTTGTCACCTTCATGTGCGTGCATTTTAGAAAGCATCTCTTTAGGAAAAATTGCTCCTACGGAATTTCCTATCTTACTCAATTTTAAAGTTAACATCTTTAGTCTCCTTTACCATAATGTTAATACATAAGTAATAACATGTCAAGAATAAATTAGAGCAAGTCACAATAAGTTCACACCGGTTTCATCTTTAAACAATAATATTGACAATTAACTTCTGTTAATTTATATAATCTATAAAGTATTATTATTGTTAATAGGGCTAAATTATGATTAGCGTAAAAAAATTATATCGCATGCGAAAGCATGTTTCTGCTTTAGCTTTTACGAGTTTTCTATTAGGAACTGTAGCTTCATCTTCTTGGGCAATGGAAGATGAAGATAGCACAAAAGGAGAAATAAGAGGATTCGTCTCAGCTTTCTCCCACCATCTTAAAGAGACAAGTGAAATTCCTGACGCATATGACTCAACTGGCCTTAAGAGCATTACTTCTACGTATGAAACGAAAGTCTCTCTAAATGAATGGAAAAAAGCAAGGGAGGATCTTTGGAAATATATGGAGATATTTTTAGAAGGACCTACCAAGTTCAGGAAAAGCACAAATGAGTTTGTAGATTTATATAACCTCTTAAATAAAGATTTTAGGGGTGCATTACAAATCATTCGAAGGAATCCAGAAAAGTTTTTTTGGGATGTTCTTTTTAACTTTATCGTCGATTATCAACCAGTCTCTTCTAAACTAAAAGAAACTTTCGAAAATGAAAAAAGTGACCTTAATGAAATTACGAAGACTTTCCAAAAGGGGTGTAATCTTTTCATGAAAGCTTGGGAAGAGTTAACGGGAGAAGAGGCTTCTTTGTATGGGGAATTAAAATTTTCAAAAATCCATGCAGGAGTCATTAAACATCTTTATTATGTACGTGATTCCCATGGATTCATTATTTACACACTCTTTCCCTGCTGTCCCATCAGCGAGAACCTATCCGTTACTTATATTAGTCATGGCATGAGTGAACCAGATAATTCATTTCGAAGAATGGTATTTTCTGAACGGTTACCCTCAGATGAGGGCTACAAAATCATTAGAGATTCAGGAATTCTGATTAGTCAAAAAGAAGGCAACTTATCTGTAATGCCTTATACAGGTGCAGAAGGTCCAGTTCCTTTCATCACGGGAAAAAATATTCGCATGATAGAGAACAAAATTCTTCCTTCTCACATTCGCGACTCTTCTAGTATGGGAAAAAAAGCAGGGGAGCTTATTTATAGCTTGAAAGATTTCCTCTTAGCTTTCCTAGGTGATGCTCCTTGTAAATTGTTTGCTGTACCAAATAATCAGGCAGAGCACCTCGAAGTAGAGCTTGATTACTTAAAAGATGTACAAGATAGACAGCAGGCGAATCCTGAAGATCCAGATGTGGTTTTTAGTCTCGATTATATAGAAAAATGCTATCCAGATAAGCCACTGGAAGACCTTATTGCAAACCATGAAGCCGTTTTAGAAAAGCTTTACGTTGCAGAAGAAGAGGCGATTCTCGCCGAACAAGAACAACAAAGGAAAAGGGTCGTTGAAGGTGAGCCTGCCAAACATGCTCTTAGAAAGACAAGGGGTGGAAAGGGCAACAGAAAAGGAAAAAGATCCTTTCGTTCTGTTATCGAATCAAAGAAAAAAATTGACCAAAGCGAGATGAATATACGTGCTCGCGCAGCTGCCAATAAACGTATGGTTTCTTTAAGACAGGTAGATCCCCAAAAACCGATCAAATATGGTGCTTATTTGAAAATGGTAAACATAGCGATCCAAGAATTCCGACGCTTGGGTATCCCCGTTACAGGTGCTTTAAATGGAAGTAGCCACGGGTCGTTAACGATTGGAGACCAAAATTATCCAATCTGTCGACCTCATGGCAATCGAGATACAGTATCCGGGGGTTCAGCACAGTTGATGTTTAATAACTTGCTTAACCAGTATTTTTCTACATTAGCCCATAAAAACGCTGAATCTGGGGAAAAATAGAAAAGGGAGCTCAAGCAAAATAAAGTCGTCGATAGCTTAAAGCTTCGGCAATATGTGCAGCTAATACGGCGGGGGATTCGTTCATATCTGCAAGCGTTCGGGCCACTCTTAAAACCCGTCGATAGCCCCTGGCGGAAAGCTTAAAATTCTCAGCTGCCTTTTTCAACAAAGCAAGGCCTTCTTCATCGGGTATGGCGATCTCATCGAGAAGCTCCCCATCTGCATGGGCATTTTGGCGAATGGAAACCCCTAAGGCTTTATACCGCGTCTCCTGAATCTGACGTGCCTTTTTAACCCGAGCAGCCACAAGTGAGCTTTGTTCCCCCGTCGACTCTCGCGTCAGATCTTCAGCTGAAACTTCTGGTACCTCGATATGTAAATCGATACGGTCAAAAAGAGGGCCTGAAATCTTTGATTGGTAATCAAGAGCGCATTTGGGAGCTCGAGAGCATGCACGAGACGCATCTGATATATAACCGCAGCGACATGGATTCATCGCTGCCACAAGCTGAACCTGTGAGGGATAGGTCACATGGGCATTGGCTCTCGCGACGATCGTTCTCCCGGATTCCAAAGGCTGGCGCAAGGCCTCAAGGGCACTCCGCTGAAATTCCGGCAATTCATCTAAAAATAACACCCCATGATGGGCAAGGGAGATTTCACCTGGTTGCACCCTCAGTCCTCCACCAACCAAGGCTGGCATGGAGGCGGAATGGTGAGGATCCCTGAAAGGACGATTGCGGATCAGTTTGCCTTCATTAAGTCGTCCTGCCAGACTCTGGATCATCGTGACTTCCAAAGCTTCTGCAGGTGTTAACGGAGGAAGAATGCCTGGAAGACGGGCCGCCAACATGGATTTTCCTGCACCTGGTGGCCCTAACATCAATAAATTATGGCCCCCGGAGGCTGCGACCTCAAGTGCTCTTTTTGCTGTTTCTTGCCCCTTGATATCACGCAAATCGATAATTTTTTGAACATTTTCCTCTTCCATTAAGGGCTCCGGTGGTGAGAGAACCTGCGTTCCTTTAAAATGATTAATAAGAGAAAGCAAGGAATCGGCTGCTAGAATATTAATATCACCCGCCCAGGCAGCCTCTCCTCCACACATTTTGGGACAAATGATCCCCTTTTTAAGGGATGCTGCGTGTATAGCTGCTGGAAGCACGCCTGAGATGGGAGCGAGACGACCGTCAAGGGACAGTTCTCCCAATACCACATATTCCATCAGGATATCAGAAGGAATCACCTTCATTGTGGCGAGTAGCCCCAAGGCAATGGGAAGATCATAATGACTTCCTTCTTTTTGCACATCGGCAGGAGCAAGATTGATGGTTATGCGTCGATAGGGAAGGGAAAGTCCCATGCCATGGAAAGCAGAGCGCACCCGCTCTTTTGATTCTCCTACCGCTTTATCTGGCAATCCCACGAGGAAAAAGCCAGGCATGCCAGACGAAATTTGGATTTGAACATCGATGGTGATAACATCGACGCCTTGAAAGGATACCGTATTAAGGCGTGAAAACACTTTTCCTCCCTGCTCAGCATGCCCGGTTACTGCAAGGATTTGAGTATATCGCTATAATCTAGATTTTCATACTCTATTTCTATTTTTGCTTCACTTTTTTCGAGATTCGAGGTGTTAGCTTCTTCAACGACCTGCTTTATCAAGATGAGTTTATCAGGCTCAACCTTATAAGTATATTTTCTTGTCAAAGTATATCCGTCCTTAGAAGATATATTTAACGTTTTCAGCTTAACATTAAATTCATACGATCCCCCCATTTCCTTTTCCTGGAGGATTCGTTTTTCTTTTGTTGAAAACGAAGGGGAAGGAATAGGCTGAATGTTGAGCTCACGACCCTCTCTTTTAATGATGAAAGCCTGTAAGTTTGCTTGGTAGGCTGCCATAAAGAGACTGTAAATAAGAAGGTAGGTATCAGGGTAAAATCGCAAGAGATCAGTGGGTCCCGATGCCATGCTTTCTTCTGCATTGATCAAACTCTTTTTTTTGAGAAGGTCATAGAGAAGGGCATTTATGATAAATAACCTTTCCGTGTAATCATCTGGGAGCTTTTCTATACTTGTTTTTGTATCCATCAAGTCATCAACTTTATTTGAAAAAAGAGTTTTACCTATCAGATCTTCGCTAAAGGACATGGATGCTGTATTCAAGTTTACACTTTTGGAATCTTTAAGAGGCGACAGGCCTAGACTCATCAAAGTGAGAAGCGCACAGGTCTTTTTAAATTGCATTGAAGACGGGTCCCTTAACGGGGTTTAACGACCTCAATTTTATTAACAACTTTTTTTACTCCCGTAATGTCATAAGCGTAATCGACGACTCTTTTCATTTCTTCTTTGGAGTAAGCCGTTCCAAAAATATAAATGACTTTATCAAAGGTCGTCACTTGGTAATTAGGAGCTATAACATCCTCATCGGTGTATAAAGTTGCTTTTAGCTTCGTTGTCATCCACGCATCGCGCGTATATTCTGAAAAGCCATCTTCCCCTTCGACATTCATTCCATCAACGACTTCTTTCACACCTGAAACACCTCTGGCAGTTTGGACTGCTTTCGCTTTTGCTTTTTGGCTTGAGGCAATCCCGGTTAAAAGAACTTTCCCTTTATAGGCCGTTACATCAATGTCCGAAGAATCTGCGAGCTTATCTGCAATCTCATTATCTACTTCCATGCGTAAGAATTGGTCACTTGCAACGCCCGTAATACCGCGGTCCTCAACGGCACTCATTCCAACCGTACCGACCCCACCAACCACGGCGAGACCGCACCCCGAAAGAAGAAGGGGAAGAAAGAGTGTACATTTATTCAACATATGAACCTCCGTTTACTGAGATAACCAGGCCCCTTGAATATGATAGGGCCATTTCCATGGGCAGATTAAGATGACATCAAATCGTAAATCAAGGGGGAAAGGATGACGCCTTACATAAAAGAGAAGCGCTTTTTCAATGCGCCGTTGTTGAAAGGGAGTCAATGCCATTAATGCCTCTTCACGAGAAGACCTGCTTTTCACTTCAATAGCAATGAGGGTTTTGCCCTTACGTGCCAAAAGATCAATCTCTCCAAGGGGTGTTTTAAACCGGTTTTCAAGAATTTCATAACCCTTAAGGCGCAGGTAAAAGGCTGCTACTTTTTCTCCCCACTGGCCTTTAAGATAGGCTCGTTTTCTCGGATTTAAGGGAAAGCGCACGTTGATATACCTCTCGTTTTGACAGTCCAAGGGCTTTTGAAACAAGATCCACCGCTTCTTTGACAGAATACATGCCAAGAGCGCGTTCCAAGTGTGCCTCAAGATCTGCTTCTCTGAAAGAAGAAATTGAAGACATCCCTTCAATCACAATGACGACCTCTCCTCGAGGCGGATGAGCTTCAAAATGGGAGATTAAATGTGAAAGCAATCCCTTTTGAACTTCCTCAAAAAGTTTAGTCATTTCCCGGCAAATGGCTCCTTCACGATCTCCGAAAACATCAAGAGCATCCTTTAAAAAAGCGATTGTTCTTTGGGGAGATTCAAAAAAAAGAAGGGTGAATTGGAGTCCTTTTATGTCCTCGAGAGCCGCTTTTCGTGCCCTTTGTTTTGGAGGCAAAAATCCGCAAAAGAAAAATCGGTCGGGCGAAAGCCCTGAGAGACAAAGGGCCGTCAAAGGAGCCGATGGTCCTGGGATAACGGTATAGGGAAGTTGTTCTTTTTGACAAGCCACAACGAGCTTAAACCCGGGATCTGAAATCAGCGGCATCCCTCCATCGGTGATGTAAGCGACTTTCTTTCCTTCTTTTAAACGCGCCAAAAGACGAGGGCGTACTTGTTCCGCATTATGATCATGGTAAGATAGAAGGGGCTTTGAAATTCCATAGTGATTGAGTAATTTTGAGGAAACGCGTTTATCTTCACATGCAATCACGTCCACCTCTTTCAAGGTCTCTAGAGCCCTTAAGGTAATATCTTTTAAGTTTCCAATAGGTGTTGCGACGAGATAAAGCATTTTTTTAGATTATGCATTGGTGCCAGTACTGTAAAGGTTGGATTGTCTAAAGCTGTCCTTGCTCAAAATGTTTCACGTGAAACATCATGAGGGTTCGATGAGATTGCTTCGGCCACTTTGTGGCCTCGCAATGACGGTTTCCCTTATTCGTCATTGCAAGGAGCTTTGCTCCGAAGCAATCTAGTAGGCCACAAGAGATGGATTTTTTCTCCACCTTAGCGCCTCGTATGTCGGCCTTTGGGGAATTATCCGTGTGCAAAGGCCGTCCTCTAAAAATTTCTACGTGAACCGGACGAGTCTCTTTTTGACCTTTTCCGCTTTCTACCTCTGTTGATTATCTCCTTTTTCTTCTTTTGAGCAAATGTCATCTTTGGCTTGCGGAGAGTAATCTTCTTCCTCTTCCGGTGGGGTGTCTTTTCTGTAAAACTTTCAATTTCTATATTATCATAGGAGTCATAGATAATAACTTCATAGGGTCCTTTACCTTGAACCGCTGATCCTAAAAGGGTAAGCCGTTTATAAGCTTCGACAGGGCGCGTTTTGTTGACGTCTTCTACGGCCGTTGTTAAGGCAACAATCCCTTTCTCGTCAATTTCATTGGCTGCTATTGTAAGGTCAGTAAGGCCAGGAGGAGATTTTTCTTTAAGCGCAGTAGCTAGAGAGATAGCTCCTTCTCTGATCACGTTTTCTTCTAAGTTTAAATAGGCTAGGCTTTTACTCTCGAAAAGAAGAGAAATCGAAGGTATGTGAATTTGCCCGAGATCATTTTCCATAAGAGAGAGTGATTTTAGAGAAGGTAGGTCCTTTAAAGATTCACAAAGCTGAGTAAAATCCGTTTCTGAGAGGGGGGTCTTTTGAAGAGAAAATGTATTTAAAATAGAATCAGGTTTTTGGAGAAACGAAAGAAGGCTTTGAACAGGAAAATCTACAAAACCAACAAAGCACACTTGCTGAAGGTTTAAAGGGTTAAAACTCCCTATAATTTTTTGAAGAAAAAAATTATTCCAGTTAATATTTTCAAACCAAACAGCCTGAATGGAAGATTCAGGATGACATAAAGCTTCAACGATTAAGTCCTCTTCTTCTGGGGTTGTTCTGGTGTTTCGCAGATTGAGGTTTGGTCTTGTCCGTAGAGTCTCGAGAGTCAAATGTTCGTCTTCTTCGCATAAAGGGAAGGAAGCTCCGGCCCCTGCCACAAGAGGCGTAACAAATAGAAAAGATAGCATAAAAAAACTTAGGGATTTCGATATCAAAGACATTATTTTTCTCCTTAGCTCCATCTCATACGGTGTGTTATCATCTTATAGTATTTACACAAAATAAGTATCTTAATTTAACCGTTAAAAAATTTAGATTGCTTTGTCGGGACTATGTCCCTCCTCGCAATGACATTGGGGAGCACAATGACGTTTTCTCCACTAGCATCAGTGCGAGGAGTGTAACGACGAAGCAATTCATTTTACTTAAAAAGGAGATTGCTTCGGTTCTTAGAACCTCGCAATCTTTAGCCCTGGTCCCCAATCAAGTTGGGGATGACCCGGGGGACGGTTGTTGGTTAACAAGTGTTTATCACACGTTCGTCATTGCGAGGGGGCATTGTTGCGTGGATAGGAAAAAAGGAATTGTTGCGAACTTAAAATTTTATTAAAA
>MKUL01000014.1 GCA_001897795.1 Alphaproteobacteria bacterium 41-28
AGCAAGCTCGAATATGAGCTTTTTCCGTTGATGAGACTTTCCAGTTGGTATTAACCATGGGATAAAGAGCGAACCCAACTGCAGCTCCCGTTAAGAAAATAAGAGAGGCTGGGGAATTCAGTTGTAAGAAGAAAGGAATGAGAGAATATCCTCTTCTTCTTCGTTTAAATCTTTCAAATTGTATCATTTTTTGTTACCCAAATCTCTCTCCAGTACCCAAAGTAATAGGCTAATAGAAAGTTAAAGACCATCTTCAGAAAGAATGTCTTTTTGAGAATTGTTTTAGAATGTTATGCTTACGAGCTGAATAAAGCGAATATAGCGAAGAAGGTTTTCTAAGGCAAGAGCCCCTACTTACTAAAAAACTTTGGTAAAATCTTTTGAATAAATTTTCTAAAGGATTTAATATACTTATTTAAGAACATAGAAAACTCCTTTAATTTGAAACTATTCTTAATTTAGAACGACTTTTTTTAGAATTCCAGAAAGCGAGCTTTTCTTTTGCAAACTTTTTGTGTTTACTAGCTACCCTTTCTACAGTTTTTCCTTCAAGATCGAAGCGATAAATTCCCTTTAAAACGGCTGTTTGGTATTTTTCATTGTAGGTATAAAAGGTAAGAGCTTTACGGATAGATTTTTTAGAAAGAGAATTGTTATTTGGGAGATAAAAGAAAATGTCATGCTCAATTTTTCTTTTAAGTGGTATTGGATTTTGAAGGTTAAAGCATTGAGGAAAAGTCCTTGTAAGCCACTTCAGTGTCTCTTCAATTTTCTGCTGTGTAGGAATGGGCGCTTCATGAACGTTTCAAAAAAACACACCAAATGAGCTCATTTTAATTTGGAAGAGCTTACTCCTTTCGAGTATTTATGTGACAACTATTCTAGCCGCTTGAGTCTCATATCTAGTGCTTATGCACTATCATTTGTGGGTAGAAATCGGAATCTCATGTTTTCTTGAAGCCGTTTTTAGGGCCATGTTTAAAGTAGGAAATATGTGACCTTCATGAATCCATTTGAAGATATTCATATTCGCTAATTTGTAATATACGCGTGAGTTTGCTTCACAAATGAATATTTCAATACAGCGGTTATGAAGCTGTTCGATGGTTTCTTGGAAGGTTTGTAATCCTGTGATATCCATAAAAGGGACGTTTTTGAGGCGAAAAATAATGACTTGGGGGTCCATATGCATTACAGATAAAGTATGTTCGAGAGTTTCTGCGGCCGCAAAAAAGAAAGGTCCTTGAATACTATACACAATAATTTCTGAGGGAAGATGGGTGAGATTTAATTGGCCTAATTCAATTTGAAGGCTGGCCGTTGTTTCTTGTTCAACAGTTACGGCTTTACTCATACGTTGTGTGAATAAAAAAAGAGAAAGAATGATCCCTGCATTTACGGCTACAACTAAATCCATAAATATAGTCAAGATAAATGTTGAAATAAGAATAAAAACATCATTTTTAGGAGCATACCGCACCATATGATAAAAGTGATGAACATCACTCATATTATAAGCCACAACAAACAAAATCGCAGCTAGGGAACAAAGAGGAATATATTGGGCGAGAGGGGCTAATAATAAAATGATTAAAAGAAGAACAAGAGAATGTACAATTGCCGCAAGAGGACTATTACCTCCATTGCGAATGCTTGTTGCTGTTCTGGCAATAGCTCCAGTAGCAGCAAACCCTCCAAAGAGAGGGCAAACAATATTTGCGAGGCCTTGTCCAATCAATTCTTGATTAGAACCATGTCGCGTACCCGCCATCCCATCAGCAATGACGGCAGAAAGAAGCGACTCTATAGCCCCGAGAAGCGCGATTGTAAAAGCAGGACCAACAAGCTCAATAATGTCACTAAAGGAAGAGTTGGGAAGATAAAAAGAAGGAAGTTCTGGAGAAATTTTCCCATAAACACTTCCTAACGTAGCCACACCAGAAAATTGAAAGAGAGCTTGAAGGAGGGTCACAACCACTAACGCTACAAGTGGAGAGGGGACATGCCTTATGAGTCGAATTTTTGAAGAAAACAGCATCAGTAACAAACTTATCAAAGCAAGGATTGTTGTTGTAAAATTTAAGTGAGGAAAAGCACTTATAAGGGCTAAAAGTTTCTCATGAAAATGATTCGAGTGATTGGGAAGCAGGGGAAGACCAAAAAAGTCTTTCCATTCACTAACAAAAATAATCACCCCAATTCCACTTGTAAATCCAACAATAACAGGATCAGGAATAAATTTAATAACATTTCCTAATCTTACAATACCCATGAAGGTTAAAATAAACCCCGCCATTATTGTGGCTACCTGCAAACCGCTGATTCCGTATTTAGAGGTAATAGTAGCAAGAATGACAATGAAGGCCCCCGTAGGGCCTGCGATCTGAATTCGGCTACCGCCAAAAAGCCCAACGACAATGCCAGAGATAATAGCCGTATAAATTCCTTGTTCTGGCTTAGCCCCAGATGCAATAGCAAAAGCCATAGCTAAGGGTAAAGCAATGACACCAACTATTATCCCTGCGATGATATTAGGAGCCCAGTGCTGAGGTCGAAATAAACCTGCTTTATAAGCGTCAATGATTGCTATCATAAGTTGGTTAAAACCCCTCCAGTTGATGTGTACTGTCAATTGGCATCAAGATTTGACCCCTTTAGAAGCAAAAATGGCATTCAATTTTGCCCTCCGATGTCTCATCTCATACCAAGGAAAATATGAGAAAATGGGAAATACTGGAGGGGCCAATTAAAGTGCCAAAGTAGGGGTCAAAATTGAATGCCAATTAACACTCTCCAACAACTTGTTGGAGAATTAAACTGTTTGGTCCTCCACTGAAAGTTCCTGCAGGATTTCTTTCTCTAGTTCTTTAACATCCGGCAAAAACTTCTTAAGGTCGTTTGGAAGAGTTTTTGTTATTCTAAACTCTGCAACTCCAACAGGCTTATCAATTCCTCTAAGAGCGTACTCAACCTCAAAGTGATCCTTATCTGTACATAATATGATGCCGATTGGTGGATTCTCCCCCTCTTCCTTAACGAAGTCATTCAGTAAGTTAAGATAGAAATTCATTTTTCCAGCATATTCTGGTTTAAATTTAGTCGCTTTGAGCTCCAGAGCGACAAGGGATTTAAGTTTTCTATGAAAAAATAATAAATCTACATAATAGTCTGTTTCATTGAGCTGTATTCGATATTGTTCTCCCACAAACGAGAACCCGTAGCCCAATTCCATAATAACACGCTTTATTTTTTGAGTTATCCTACGTTCAAGCTCTGCTTCGACGACGGGTGTTGTAATTCCCAAAAAATCTAAGACATATACGTCCTTCATGGTTTGATCTGCTTGAATAGAAAGATGTTCAGGCAATGTTTCAGAAAAATTATGTTGTTTTTCTGATAAAATGTGGCGTGAATAAGCAGGGACAATTAACTAAAGGATGATAGAAAAGGTGCCAAAAGAGAATCGAGGACAGCAGAGGATTGTAG
>MKUL01000015.1 GCA_001897795.1 Alphaproteobacteria bacterium 41-28
AGGGGTTGTCTTATTTGATTTGGCAGCATGGTGTTCAGGAGAATTCATCCTTAACGTTGGTGGAGCAAGTGCTCACTTCTCCTCCTCTTGTACATGTGTTATTTCATCCTCCCCTCGAGGGAGAGCTCTATGGTTCTTACGAGCTTTTAAAAGAAGAGAAGACTTCTGGTTCCTTATCTTTTCCTAAAAAGGCTTTTTCTTTTGAAGAAGATTTTGACATTCCTTTCCCTTGGACCAACCCTGTGGTAAAGAGAATTGATTCTCCTTCTTCTTCCCTATTTCCTATATCAATCTTGGATTCTTTAAGTCTTGCCTTAAGGCGCATTTTAGAGCCCTTAAAGGCTTCTTCTCAAGTGCTTCAATGCCCACCAAGTCAGTTAAGTGGGTCAGATGCTGATCGTCTTGCTGAGCTTTTGAGAGACAATAACACATTAACCCAACTTACCCTCACCATGTCTGGAATGAAGGATGAGGAAGCACGTACGTGGGCTTCTGTCCTTCGAAATAACAAATCCTTAACCTCTGTCACCTTTTCCAATAACCAAATCTCAGAAGAAGGTGTAGACGCTTTAAAGCAAGCCCTCCAAGAAAATAAAACCCTGATTAATTTTTACCTTACCGGAAATCCTGGATTGGATGGAAAGAGGAAGAAAGAAATTCAGGATCTTTTAAGTCGAAACCGAGGACTTCGATATAAAGAATATGCAGCTCAAGAAAAACCTTCTGATCTTTATATCTCTCAAATAGGTGCTCCTGGAGTTCGGATACTTTTAAAAGACAGAGGAGATTTTTCTTTTCTAAAAGCTTTAAGCCTTCAGTTTGTTCCTCTCTATGAACCTCAAACGTTTGAGGTTTTAAATTCATTCTTGTCTTACATTCCTCATCTTGAATCCTTAACCTTATTAGATACTCAACTTACAGATTCTGCTTTTGACCTATTAAGTTCTGTTTTAAAAGGGCTTTCTAATCTTACCTCCCTCGATCTTCGAGGCAATCGCTTGCAAGAAAAAGGCGTAAGTATATTAGTTGATTTTATTAAACAATCACCAACTCTTCGTTATTTAGATCTCAGGTGGAACTTCATTCCCGAAAATGCTCTTCTTCCCCTTATTGAAATTTGGAAAGATACACCTACTTTGCACTCAATAGAAGTTGACCTTGAGAAAGATTCACTTCTTCAAGAACAGGTAGGACAACTTAAGGAAGAACGAAAAGGTGGCCGAGGATTCCCTCTTCTTCCGTCAGATACTCATAAAATTGAAATTAAAGAAGGTAATTTTGAAGTGACCTTAAGAGGCGTTACTCAACACTTAAAATTAGTAAAGGTTCCCGGAGATGGTAACTGTGGATATGGAGCTTTAGAGTTTCCTCGTGAAAAGGCTGCTCAAGAACTATTAGAGCATCAAGATGACCCTATCATACAAATAATGTTAGGAGCAGAGATTGAAGAAAATCTTCATCTTGATCTTCTTCCTCCTCATTTAAAAACTAGCTCTTATCATGAGCTCAGAAAGCGCCAGACAGAACTTGAAAATTCAATGCGAGAGAAAATCACAAAACTAAATGATGGTTTAAAAAGACCTGAAAAAGAACGTTGGGACCAAGCAAGGCTCTTAAAAGAATACTTTGTACCAGAAATTCCTTTAAATGAGAATATATGCCTCTTGATGCAATCTTTAATCGAACTAACGCTAAAAGAAGAAAAAATAATTCAAGACCAAAAGAAATACTCTACGGATAAAGCAACTCTAAAGCTTTATATTGAGCATTTTATTAAGCCAGCAGCTCATGAATATTTTGATCAATATCAAGAATCCAATTGGTTAAGCTTTTCAACTGAGCCCGCCGCCCATGGATATTATCGGTTTTCAACAGCAGATGCCTTGGCACGCCTCAGAAACAAAAATCTAGCTATTTGGACCTATAAGGATGAGCGTGAAAAGCCTTTCCTTTCCCATGAATACTACTGGAACCCTGAAGCCGATACAATCAATCTTCTTCATACTCATAACAACCACTTCGATCGCTTGGCTTCTTAATATTTTAAAGTATTTCCGTATAGTAGATTTATACCATATGTATTTTGCTAGATGAATATAAAAAGAATTGAAGGCGAGTTTTTAGAAAAAGAAAGAAAAATATGAAATCTCGTATGAAGTGTGTAATAGAACATAACTGTTTTTTTACAAATCCTTTTAACAGGGAACTCTTTAGAAAAGCGGTAAATTTAATAACAGCGATTTCTTTTATTTTTGCACAGACGAGTCCTTTACATGCCATGCATGAAGAGGAAGGAGAAGCTCAAGGAAGACTTTCTTCTCCTCTTTCCCCTAAGGCCTTGCCAGAAGATTTACCTCCTTTGTTGGATGATGAAGATAGGGAGGCTCCTGATAGCTCCTCTCCGCTTTTCTCTGAAGAAGAGCTTTCTTCACAATCGTCTTGGAATACTGGCTCTTTATCTCTTCAAAATCTCAGCCATCAGTTTGCAAAAATGGCAGGAGCAGTACCTCTTCAAGGAGATTCTCAAGATTCGGTCATTTTACAAGGAAGATTTTTGCCTCCTCATGTTTTGACTCAAAATCAAGCTCGCCAACTGCTTGGTTTAGAAGAACACGGATTTCCTCTCTCAGATTTTAAACTCTTATCTCTTCATCAGCGCTTTAAGATTCAACTAGCGACCTTACAAGACCCCCTGCCCATTAGCCAAGCTATTAGCCACTATATCTTTCATAAACTCCTCACAGGAGAAGATGGTATTCTTCCTACGACAATACTCACCTTAAAAGATGTTTATCTTTTCACGCCTTCTTTGGAAGAAGAAACGGGATCTTCTTCCTCTGCAAAATATGGCTTTTATGGAATGCAAAAGCTTACCTATCACAAAAAGCCCTATACCTTTGTTGCTATGATCCAACCTCACCCTTCTGAAACATTGAAAGAGATTCTTTCTTTGGATGCCTTTGGAGATTGGGGGTTTTCGCCTCCTCAGCTAGGCGCTCTTCTGCTCTCAAGTTTGTTGACAAACCCTTTAGAAGCCTTGGCTGAAGACGTCCTTCTTTTGAGAGATCAGACAAGAAAACCTTCTCTTTATTACAAACCAAATCCTTTATCATCTGCTCCCATTTGTTTTTCAAAAGCTCCTTCCCAACACTTTCTAGACGTTAAAAATGCTCTTTATCTGCTTCCTGAAGTTATGAACCAACATGTTGATCCTAACCTTAAGAAGCGTCTTTTAAATCTTGATCCGTCTCTTTTTGTCTTAACGTGGATGGATGCTCTACAAAAAGAAGATCAGCAGTATGGAGCTTTATTAAAAAAGAACGGATTGACTCTGGATCATCGGATTGATCTGGGATTTCCCTTAACCCTCCCTCCGCGCCTGAGCGAGAACCTCCTAAGGACTCTTACATTTCTTAAAGACGCTCTTCAAACAGCTCCCACTTATCAAGCTCTTTTTGAAAATCTCTTTCCTTTGGTGGCTTATAGCTACAGAACATTGAGAGAGCTTTCTCCAAAAACCCCCTGGGAAAGTTTAGCCCTTATCAAAACCCAAGTTGATTCTGTGACAGGACATATTTTACCTGCTAAAAGTCTTGAAGAAGTTCTCGATTTAAATGCAACTCTTGCAGGTGGAAAAGGAGTGTTTGAAGCTCTTGAGGAAGAGAAATTTCCTTTTGCAGGGAATATCCTTATTCAATCTCTGGAGAATACGGCTCAAAAAGTTCTTGATCAACTTGATTTAAAAAAATGTTCTTTTGAAGCCCAAGTGTCCCTTCTTTCTCTTTTAGGAACCTCCTTTAAAACTCAAATTTTAAAGAAGTTTAAAGATCAAACCCTAAGAGGATTTCATCAGGGAACTTTAGATTCTCTGCTCTATCATGCAAAAGATAAGGCTTCACTAAATCTTTTATTTGCTTTGGGGGCAAATCCTAAAACACACAATGACCAAGGAGAAACCCCTCTTTATGCACGCGTTAAAGCCTTAAAATCAGAAGATCAAGAAGCAACCTGGCCTCTTCTTAAAGCTCTTGTTGAAGGAGGAGTGGATCTAAATGCGGGAGGAGATAAGGAAACAGTTCTTGATTTGGCTTTAGAACAAGGACTGGATTTCATTTTTACTCATCTTCTTGCGTTAAACACCTTCCGATGGGAACCGCGTCATCCTTTAAAAATCAATTCAGATCTTCTTTTAAAACGCTATCGCCAATGGATCAAAGAGGGAAAGCAAGATAAGGCTCTCGAAAAAGCCTTTACACTCTTAAGTCAGATGAGCCCTCAAAGTGCTTGGCATATGGCCTTAGAAGAAGTTCTCCCTCCACCTCAGCCTGTAGAGCTATCTTATGAGGGGCTTCTTAAGATTGCTCGTGAGCAGCTAAAAACTCCCCGCCAGCAAAAGAATATTGAAAGAATGATAGAGGATAAAGAGCCTCTTGAAGAGATAAAAGAAACCATTGAAGACTTTTTAGGACACCCTCTCACCACTCTTCAAGACTCAGGTGAGAAAATCCAAGGTGTTTTTATGGAAGAGCGGTGTCTTCTTCCTGAAGTAAAGCAACAGCTTTTTGATGAAACAGGGAAAGTTAGACGGAGCAATACGTATGGCCGGAGAGATGTGGCTCGTGTTGAACATCAGGGGAAGGTTCTTTACTTTAAACATCTTCCCGAACTTCCAGGCTTTGAATATGCCATGCATCTTCTTTACCGTAAACTGATAGGCCACGGAGTGCCTCCAAGTGAGCTCGTCAAGATTGACTCTCAGCCCTATCTTGTAAGTCTTGGCATTGAAGGACAAAACCTAGCTGATGTTATAAAAGAAACTCCAGATCTTCTGAATAAGCTTGATCCACAAAGCCTTTCAGATTCCATTCATATGGTCATGCTGACCAACCCTGAAGATGACCAACCGGCTAACCGCATCTTAAAACCTCACCCATTCCGCCCTAGCCTGTATCTTCCTGAGAGTCCAGATAATGACCATGCCCTCATGCCCACTGTCGCTCGAACAAGTGAGGATCCCCTTGTTTCCAAAACGCTTCTTCAGGTTAAATCCATCCTCTATTGTTTAGACCAGATGAAAGATCTCGTTCCTCAGGAAACCAAAGATCTCTTTGCGTCTCTTAATCCCTATGAGGTCTTAAAAGGCTGGCTTCAAAAACTTAAAAAAGTGAATCAAGCTTATGAGCATTTATTCCCTAATGAAGAAGCAAGGAATCTTACCTCTCTTGGTTGTGTGGTATGTATCCCTTTTAAGCCGCAGATGATTACCCAGCTTTATGATAAAATGGTTAGACTCCAAAGGATCTTAGCTCCTAAAGGAGGCAAACCAACTAAAACCCTCACTTATCAAGATGTTCTTCAAGAGCTCGAGCACCTTCTTTACAAACGTTATGCTGTAGGATTTGAAAAACCTCACAGTGTTGAACAACGTTTTGAGCTTATTAATGGGCGTTTTTATAAGCGTGACAGTGCAACAGGATATATCTCAACCACCAGCTCGTCCCTTCTCTTAAAGTCTTTAGGGATTCCTGTTGAAGAAAATCTCATTGATGCCGTAAGGCGAGGAGGATACCTCACAGTAGATACGGCCATGGAAGAGCTGGAAGCCATTCGAGCAGAAACAGATCGAGAACTTTTAGGGGGAGACAAAGCTGTTGAGCACCTTAAACTCCTCAAAAGCGAAAATGCCAGGGCTCTGTTTCTATCTCGCTTTGATTTTAAAGACTTAGACCTGACTCAACAACAAGCTCTTCTAAGACTTTTTAAAGAGAGTGATCCTAGAAGCTTAACTTTTAAGAACTGCCAAGCTTTAACGCCACATATTCTCTTAAGTGAGATTGGTGTTGGAAACCTAACGCGTCTCACTGTTGAAAACAACGAAGAACTAGGTGACACCTTTATGAAAGAGCTAGAAACCAGAAACGGGGCTCTCAAAACACTTTACCTCGAAAATCTTCCTCAGCTAACTCGCATTGAAGGCGCCTTTCCCTATCTTACCACCCTATCGCTCAAAAACTGTCCAGCCTTAAAAAGCCTCAACATCATAGCTCCTCATCTTCATAAGCTCACGGCCTTACAGTGCCCTCTTTTAGATGACGTGAAGGTCTTGCCCTCCTCGGGACAGACAGAAGGATCTCCACCCACTCTCCGTCTTTTAGATTTAAGTAATAATGCCTCACTAACCGATGAAACGCTTGATGCTCTCCTAGAAACACAGCCCAGACTTAAAGTTCTCAAAGTTGAAAACTCTCCTAAAATATCCTTTCTGGAAGTCAGAAATGCTAATTTTAAATATCCCATAAAGCTTTTAGCAAATCTAGATGATGAAGAGGTTAGAGAGCTTACTCCTCATATCGTCTCCCTTTTAAAGCAAGAGATATCTCCCCGAATGTGTGAGGATTCAGTTATAAGAAAAATGGGAGATGAGGGAGCGCTAGCTTTAGGAGAAGCCCTAAAAATAAATACCAACCGCCAAGCATTAAGATTGTATAGCACTAACATCGGAAATAAAGGTGCAATAATTTTGGGAGAGATATTAAGAGCTAAAATTTCTCTCCGAGACCTTACTTTGCATAGCACGAATATTGAAGATGAAGGGGTAATAGCTTTGTGTGAAGCTTTGAAGATAAATACAACTCTTCACAGTTTGAATGTAGAGTGCAAAATTGGGGCTGAGGGCGCACAAGCTTTGGGAGAAGCCTTAAAGGTCAATACCACTCTCCGAGAACTAGACTTTTATAGCGGTAGCCGCACTGGAGACTATGTTGAAGCTTTGGGCGCAGCTTTAAAGGTTAATACTACTCTCATTAGGCTACATTTGGGGTATGGGATTGGAGATAAGGGTGCAAGAGCCTTGGGCGAAGCCCTAAAGATTAATACCATCCTTCTAGACCTGAATTTGGATTCAAATCGAATTAAAGTTGAAGGTGCCAAAGCTTTTGGCGAAGCTCTGAAGGTTAATTCAACTCTTCTAAAGTTAGATTTGAGCTATAACGATATTGGAGATGAGGGTGCGATGGCAATCGGAGAAGCCTTAAAGGTCAATACCACACTCGAAGAGCTAGGATTGGCTCGTAATGCCGTTAAAGATAAGGGTGCAAAGGCGATAGGCGAGGCTTTAAAGGTCAACACCGCTCTTCGAGAGCTGTGTTTAAGCGTCAACGAGATTGGAATTGAAGAAACAAAAGTTTTGAGTGAAGGTTTAAAGAGTAATACCACTCTTCGAGATCTGGACTTAGAGTCAAACAATACTAATGAAGAGGGAACAAGAGCTTTAAGTGAAGTTTTAAGAATTAACACAACCCTTAACCATTTGAATTTAGGATCCAATAAAATTGGAGATGAGGGCGCAAAGGCTTTAAGTGAAGCCTTAAAAGTTAATACTTCTCTCCAAACGCTGAGCTTGCGCTTCAACCACTTCGGAATTACAGGCATAAAAGCTCTAAACAAAGTATCTGGCTTCAAATATATGTTTCTGTCGAAACTTCGTAATGAAGTTATGCAAGAAAGAGATACTATTAAGACCAGAAGTAAGAAGCCCATATCTGAAAAGGCTGATACGCTAGATTCTGAAGATTTTAACGATGAAAACCAATCAAGCCCGAGAAAAAGCACTCTTAGAGAAAAAGAACGAACACGCATAAAGCAAACAAACGTTTGGCCCTACAGTCCGCATGGAGTAATCCTAGTTAATTCTGAACGCAGAGGAACAGGGACTTTAATCTCTCCCTACTTAGTGCTTACAGCTAAGCATGTGATTTTTAGTAGCACGAAGAAAATTGACTTAGAGGCAAATAAATTACGATTCTTGCCTGCTCCAAATGGAAAAAATATTTCTTTCAAAGAACCACATATTGTAGAAGTTTTTAGCTCTAAAGAAAAAGATTATGCAATAATTGTATTGGATAAGCCTCTTGGAAAAGAGACGGGATATTTTGGGCTCGGAATTTTACCTTTTTATGAATTAGCAAACCTAGATATTAATATAGCCAGCTATCCAATCGATACTAGAAACGAACCAGAACATTATAAGTTACGGAAAAAACAAGGAAAAATTATTGGAGTTTCCGATGATACTTTATATCATGATATTGAGACGTTTCCAGGAGATAGTGGCAGTAGTATTTGGTATAAAGAAGGAGATAATTATTTCATAATAGGAATTCATCATGGAGCTAGGGAGGAAGGATTTGGGCTTCAATTGACAAAGTCCCGTTATAAAGAAATTAATGATTGGATTGAGCAATTTAATCAAGAAAGGCTTGAAGAATACAAACAGCACATAGGTTATACTAATCATTATAGAAATAATAATGAAATACTTTCTGATTCAGCTCACCTTTCAGCCAATGTTTCTTTTTCCCAAGAAGACGAGAAATCTTCCTCTTTACCTGTTCTCTTCCAAGGAACATCTGAGGGTGTTTCATTTTCCTTATCTCTTTTTTCTCCTCCCTCTTTTGATTTTCTGGATTTATTAGACGGTGAGAGAGGCTCGGTAGTCCAGCAGTTTCTGAATCTTAAAGATCAGAAAGTATTTAGAGAAGCTTTAGGCTTGGATATTAAGGCGGCTTTTTTGAAAAACCTTTTACCTCGAGAGATGCAAGACGCTCGTTTTCATGAACTTGATCAAGAAAGGATTAAAGGAAAGAAGCCAGAATTTGAAGAACGTTTGAAAGCTTATACGGAAGATATCCCCACCTATCGCTATTATGTACGGTTTGTTTTAGGTAATACGGAAAATGCCCTTCAGCATACTCTTCATGGAGGAAGCTTACGGGCTATGGCAAAACTCCGGGGTCTTTCTTATCTCATTTGGCAGCGTGGTTTTCAGGAGGATTCATCCTTAACGTTGGTAGATCAGGTTCTCACATTACCTCCTATAACGCATGTTTTATTTCTTCCTCCCAATGAAGGAGAGCTTTATGGTTCTTATGAGCTTTTAAAAGAAGAAAAGGCTTCTGGTTCCTTATCCTTTCCTGAAAAAGCTTTTTCCTTTGAAGAAGATTTTGACATTCTTTTCCCTTGGACCACCCCTGTGGTAAAGAGCATTGATTCTCCTCCTTCTGCTTCATTATTTTCTGTTTCAGTATTAGAGCCTTTAAGTCCTACCTTAAAGCGTCTTTTAGAACCCCTCAAGATGTCTTCTCAAGTTCTTCAATGTCCACCAGGTCAGTTAAGTGGGTCAGATGCTGGTCATCTTGCTGAGCTTTTGAGAGATAATAGGACTTTAACCCAACTTACCCTCACCATGTCAGGAATGAAGAATGAGGAAGCACGTACGTGGGCCTCAGTCCTTCGGAATAACAAATCCTTAACCTCTGTCACCTTTTCCAATAACCAAATCTCAGAAGAAGGCGTAGACGCTTTAAAGCAAGCCCTCCAAGAAAATAAAACCCTGATCAATTTTTATCTTACCGGAAATCCTGGATTGGATGTAAAGAGGAAGAAAGACATTCAAGATCTCTTAAGTCGAAACCGTGGCCTTAGATATAAAGAATATGTAGCTCAAGAGAAACCTTCTGATCTTTATATCTCTCAAATGGGGGCCCCTGGAATACGAGTGTTTTTAAAAGACAGAGGAAATTTTTCTTTTCTAGAAACCTTAAGCCTTCAGTTTGTTCCTCTTTATGAGCCCCAAACGCTAGAGGCTCTAAGCTCATTCTTGCCTCACGTTCCTCAGCTTGAATCTTTAACTTTCTTAGATACTCAACTTACGGATACGGCTTTCGATACCTTAAGCCCTTCTTTAAGAGAGCTACCTAATTTAACTTGCCTTGACCTTCGGGGAAATCGTTTGCAAGAGAGAGGCGTAAATATACTCGTTGACCTCATCAAGGAATTACCGATTCTTCGCCATTTAGATTTAAGGTGGAACTTCATTCTCGAAAATACCCTTTTCCCCCTGATAGAGGCTTGGAAGGAAACGCCTACCTTACATTCAATAGAGGTTGATCTTGATAAAGATTCGCCTCTCCAAGAAGAAATAGGACAACTTAAAGAAGAACGAAAAGGTGGCCGAGGATTTCCTCTTCTTCCATCTGATACTCATAAAATTGAAATTAAAGAAGGTAATTTTGAAGTAACGTTAAGAGGCGTTACCCAGCGCCTTAAATTAGTAAAAGTTCCTGGGGATGGTAATTGCGGATATGGGGCTTTAGAGTTTGCCCGAGAAAAGGCTGCTCAAGAACTATTAGAACATCTAGATGATCCTATTATACGGATAATGTTAGGAGCAGAAATTGAAGAAAGTTTACTTGTCGGTCTTGAAATTCCTTTTTCTATAAGAACAAAAACCTATCAGGACCTTAAAAATCGTCAGAGAGAACTTGAACAACCAAGACGAGAAAAAGTGACGAAACTCAATGATCTGTTGAAGAGGCCTGAAGGAGATCGCTGGCATCAAGAAAGGCTCTTGAAAGAATACCTTGCACCAGAAGTTCCCTTAAGTGAGAGTATATGTCTCTTGATGCAATCTTTAATTGAACTCGCTCTAAAAGAAGAAAAACTACTCCAGGAGCAAAGAGATTATTGCACTCACGAAGAAACATTAAAGCTTTATATTGAGCATTTTATTAAGCCTACAGCTCATGAATATTTTGAACGGTATCAAGAATCAAATTGGCTAAGTTTTTCCCCTCATTCTGCTGCCCATGGATATTATCGGTTTTCAACAGCGGATGCTTTAGTACGCCTCAGAAACAAAAATCTAGCTATTTGGACCTATAAGGATGAGCATGAAAAACCTTTCCTTTCCCACGAGTATTACTGGAACCCTGAAGCCGAAACAATCCATCTCCTCCACACCCATAATAATCACTTCGATCGCTTGGGTCCATAGCATATAAAGAACTTAACTCACGGGGGATCATTCCTCCAGCTCACCTTCCCCTTCCCTTGCTATGGCTGAGGTCTTTGCTATGAATATAGGCTTTCATATCTTTAACCATGTCGGGATTCATGTTCTGCAAAACCTGTGTGAGGTTTTCGTTCTTTTCAAGGACTCTAATGTAAAAGTCCAGCTCTTGCTTGGCTTTAGTGTCAACAGAAGTGCCTGGAAACGCTTTCATATCTTTGATAAGTGATTCGAGATAGGAAGCTAGTTTTTCTGATGATGAAAGGTTGTCTGTTTGAGATTGGAAAGAACGTTCAATGAATTTAAGTTCTTGGATTTGAGAGACATTGTTGAGATAATCTTTAACATATTCCTGAACCACTTTTGCTCCTTGCTTTTTGAGGACATCATTGAAGTCATCTCCTGGGTGCGTGGGTTTGATGGTAGAAACTGATTTTTCCTGGCCTTTAAAATGATCTTTTGTTTTTTCAATAATCTCAAAGGTACGCGAGTTTTGTTTATGCTCATCATTATCTGCACACAGAATGATTTCTTTCTCTGAGCCCTGATAGTTGGCCATGTTATGAATTCCTAGGGAGGCAATGATCTTGCCTTTCACATGTGCTTCTTTGATGGAAAGAGCGGTTTCGAGGCCTTCAGCTATAAAGACTTGATCAGTGTTTTTACCTTTTTGTAGAAGGACAAAAGATCCCTTTGAAAGACCATATTGGATCTTATTAAGCTTTTCTCCTTCGGAGTTAAGGGCTCTCTTGCCTTGAAAGTCCAGTTTGGTCAGTTGAACTGAACTTAATCGGCCTTCTTCATTTTTTCCGAAGGCAGCAAAACTATGGTGAGAGATTGTCTTTCTCTCTCCTTTGTACATAAAGGTGATGCCCTTGGGGATATATCGTAGATCGGGAGCTAAGGAACCTCTAATTCTCCGTTCCTTCCGGAGATAGGTTTCTGCAATTGTTCCTTCGATGGGTTTTGACTTCATCTGGAGTTCAGAAACCGCATTGAGACGACTGGCTCTATCTTTAATTTCCTCAAGTACGTCTTGTTCCTTCGGCCGTTGGGAGAAAGCTTTGAGGGGAATAACTTTCGAATCTGTTTTTACATTTAACACATCTGCTAAATAGGAAACGGCTTCTTTGAAGCTAAGGTTCTTTTCTCTTTCAATCAGCTTAAAAATGTTGCCTCGTTCACCCGATTCAAAATCATGCCACTTCCCTTCTTTAGGCCCCGCGATATTAACAAGCAGGGACCCCTTACTTCCGAATCTCAAAGAACTCTTCGTACTCATGGATTTATTCGGTTCTCCGAACAAGTTAGTTGCTAAAGACCCATAGTTTCCACGTGCCGCCGCAAGAACCTGTTTAGTTGATATCAATGATCGGCTTTGGTGGTGAGGTTGTGTTGAGAGACCTTTTTTAAAGAGAGCTTCAATAAATCCAGCATGTTGATAAAGACGTGTTTGAATACCCTCTCCCATTCCCCCCATTACAGATAAGGCAAGTTGATCACTCACAATGAGTTGGGCATTTTTATTACGGGCTGTAAGAGCCTGTTGCCAATCTGTTTTGAGAGATGCGTCTTCATGACCTTTTAATTGCGTTATTTTCCACAAGCGAGCAGCTTCCTTTGAGGAATTCAGATAGCTTTGAATGTGCTTATAAATTTGATCGGGATGTGTATCAGATGAAATGACTCCGCTTTTGACTCTGTCATAAAAGGCAATATCAAAGGTCAAACGGTTAAAATCGATTCCTTCCCTGTCTTTCATCATTTCCTTAAAGATGTTGTAATCCTTTGAGGTTGTGAGAATGCGCTTAAGGTCTTGTGCCTGACTTGCTCGTTTGGCTACATCGGTTTCATTTGCATAAGTCTGAACTTTTTCTCTCACTTCTCCTGCAACAGCATGATCAAGAAGCTTGTCCTCCTTTACCTTAAGGGCTTCAAAGAACGCCTGATACTTTTCGGGGGCATCAATGATCTTTAAAGCTAAGGTATCCCGTTGGGCTTGAAGGGCGTGAAACTTTTCAATGGTAAAGAATGTCTCTGGGGATGTGACCTGAACGGACACTTCCCTTTGCTTTTGAAGATGGCTATAGAGTGCTGCGGCTTCATTTCGCGAATTTACATAGGATTTTACAACATCGTAATGGGCCTTGTGATCTCCAGAAAGTTGCGCGTAATACAGATTCTGCAGCTGAGAACGTTTATGAGCTTCTGCATGAGATTTAATAGAGCTTATATAGATACGGGTTTCTTTATCAACTTTCTCACCCCAATAATCCTTCTCTTCCCCTGAATTCTCATCCTTTATGGCCTTAAAGAAAGGTGCATAAAGCTTCAGATTCTCTTGAAAGACAGCAGCAATTGAGTCTCTTTCCGTTTTTAATGATTGATAGTCTGTATAAAGGTTATGTGCTTTGGCTAAAACTCCTGGACGGGTTTGAGAGATATCTTTCCAGAGCGTTCGTGTTTCTTTTACAAGATCCATATACCCTTGCACTTGGACTGAAGTGCGGTATTCGAGATCTGATAAAAAACGAGGTCGAAGGCCGGCTTCAACTTCTAGAACATCTCTTCGGATCCCTGCCAGGCGAGTATAGGGAGCATGGTTCTGCCAATCGGCCAGTATCTCTGTTGCAACGCGCTTCTTTTCTTCAAAGCAGGTTTGGTAAGCTGCATAAGAGGAGTGTTTGTAGAGCTTGTCCGAAAGACTCGACGTTTTAGCTTCTATCTGTCCTTCCATCTCTTCTCGTAAGGTCATACCCTCCATCAATAAATCTCGGTATTGCTGGATTCGGCTAAAGTAGGGCTTCTGGTCTTCTGAAACAACATAATCCTGGAGGGTAGCTTTGTAAGAGAGAGGACTTAGCCTCTCCACAATATCCTTAAAATCAACGAATTGTTCCCGATTGATATAGGCTTGCACATCCCCACGATGGCGAGTCATTGCCACAAGCAAAGTTGCAGGATCCATGAGGGGGTCAAAACTCACAAAGGACTTATCAAAGGTTGACCCTTCAGATTTATGGATGCCCATGGCATACCCATGAGTGAGATGAGGGTATTCATGGATATCAAATTGAATTCGTCTTTTGTCCTCAAGAACAACTGTTAAAAGAGACTTCTTCTCATCAAACGATTCAATGGTTCCAAAGCTTCCGTTTTTGACACCCCTCTTTTCTTTTACCCCATGAAAAAGAGATTTTAAAAATGAGGGTTGATCAGCATTCTGAATGTATTTGCCGTGATGATCATTTTGCGTAAATCGAACCCGGTCTCCAATGGCATACTCTTCACCCTGAATCTTAAATCTCTCTTTAAGATATCCCTGTTCTTTCAAAGTTTGTCGAATGGATTGGTTAAGGTCATAGACCTCCGTATTCTTATAGGCCAAAGCAATGCGTGTCTGATGGGGATTTTCAATGAAGTCTCTCACATACGCTTGAGCCAGGGTTTGATGAAGCCTTCCTGAATCTTCAAACCATTGCAAATGGCCTTTCTCAAAGTAAGGTTTAAGTCCTTCTATAACTTGATGACCATTGAAGGACTTGGAGCATTCCCTTTGCCAGGGGATATGTTGACGCACAACTTCATTTGTTTCACAGAATCCAAACCGTTCTGCAAAAAGACGACCATAATCGCCAGGCTCTCGGGATTTGATTTGAGCCGGGTCCTGAATAATCAGAACCTTAGCACCACTGCTTGTCGCTTCTTTTAGAAAAGGTTCCCAGAGACGGCCGCCAATCATATTGGCTTCGTCAACAATGATCACATGTTTTGCTGTGAATCTCTGTTGTTCTAATTCCTTCATACGGTTAAAAGCATAAAGGTATGGGCGTCCCCATAATTTTCCACTCTCAACGAGGTCTTTCTGGGACGGATGCTTCTCCCAAGAAACTTTAAAGCTATCCAGTGTCTTACAAGGAATGCCTATCTCTTGCTCCATGATCTCAACGGCTTTTCCTTGAAAAGAAGTTCCCAAGACCTGGTACCCAGCGTCTTGGTAAGCAGCAGCGACTGTTTTCAAAAGAGTGGTCTTTCCAGTACCAGCTTTCCCATTTAAAAGACGCATATCTGAGCCTGAACAGAGGTGAGTGATAGCTGTTTTCTGTTCCTCTGAGAATCCATTTCCGAGCTCCGCTTCACCTGCTTCTATGGCTCTCACGATGATGTCTTCAGAAACAACTTTTGTTGATCGTTGATGGAGGGTGTCTGCAAGTCCCATAACGTCTTCTTCTTGTTTTTTGTATACTGCTGAGGTAAAGATCCGGTCTCGATTGAGGTTTTCTCCGATCTCAGAGGTGATCTCTTGGTTTTCCAACAATCGATCGGTTAGCTTTGCGGCAAGATCTCGAAGATCTCTTCCCTCAAACACAACGTTTTTATTGGCCCCTTTAAGAACCAGCTTGAGAGGAATATCGATGTCTTTAACTCTTGCTTTTAAAAGACAGAAGAGCTTCTCATCTCCTCCGACTCGGCGAATAATTTCATCTTCGATATGCCGACGGGTAAATGTTGTGCGCTTTAAGGCGACTTCTTGAATGAGAGCGCCAGGGTTTTGACAAAGAATTTCAATATTTTTTCGTCGAATAGCTTCATTATCTGCGACAATCCGGGAGTATTGGCCGCCCTCAGCAAGCCGCTGAGCATGCCACCCTTCATGGGCCGTGGGAAGAAGAAGAGCCTCTCGATCCGCATGAGACCGACTGTCAATTCGGACCTCATGGCCACCCCGCTCAAGGTGCTTATTGGCAACCTCTTCCCATTGTTTTCGGGTAAGGAGGAGCTCTGGTTTAGAAACAATATCTCGGTCTTTACGTTGGGAGAACCCTTCGTCCAGAAGAGGACGTCGGGTCATCATTCCATGAAAATGAGGGTTCCCCTTTTCCCAATGAATGGCATACTCGACAACAAGACCCCGTGAGACGAATCTCTCTTTCAGAAACTCTTCCACGCAGGCTTCCGCTTCAAGTTGGGAGAACTCTATGGGAATCGCTCCCATAATCGTTTGAGCTGTTTGCGCAGAGGACAAAAACTGTTCTCTTGCCTCACCGTTTTTAAATCGAAGAACTCCCCAATCATCTTCAAATTGTTCAGCTTTATTCCATAAAAGGGAAGAATCCTTCGCCCAATCGGGAGCATTCTCTGGTGCTAAAATGCGACTGACAATGACATCATTTTTACATCCGTAATCATAAGACACCCCTGTACGCCTATCTAGCTGCTGACTTGCTGAGATATAGGCGCTAAAGCCCGCCGCGGAGCGTCCTGCACTGCGTGAAATAAATCCGAGGTTGAGCGAATAGATCGCCATCGTTGCGCCTTAAACGTTAAGCGTCAGTCCTTGTCCCTGCGTAGGCAGGGATCTATTTACCTAGGATATACGGGTGATGCGAAAGTCTCTCTTCAACGTTACAGAAATTCTCTAAAATGAAGCATTGCTGCTCCGTGTGCCTCTGTTCTTTCTGCAACACTCATTATACGCCCGTGGCCACAAAGCACAAGCGCTCATGTCAATGAAATTGACATGAGCGCATAAGTGCGCCTCCTAAGGGAGGAAAACTTACAAGAAGTTTTTAATTACTCATTTTTGCGGCAATTTTATGGCATTTGTGGTGCTTTTCTATTTGCGGCTTGGGCAAAGATTTGATAAACTTAAGAAATCAAGAGGCAATTTTTAACCCCTAACCAAAAAGGAGTTTATAGATGACTGCCTCTTTAAAATCCAATCCTACAACCCAAATATTGCAAAAACAAGAACGACGTTCTATTCGCAAGTCTCATCTAGAGATTCACCACGGACGCACTATCCGAGAATTGCATTCTCTTGAATCAAAAATGCTCAATCTTCAAACCAGATACCAGCACCTTCTCAAACAACGCCAAGAGGACATTGCTTTCCTCATCACAAACCTTGATCTTGCTTCTCTTGAGGACACAACCTTGGTTGGAGGGCTTCTTTTCTTGAAAGGCAAAATTGGAGATCAAGATCCCATGGTGGAGGGTTGGCGCAACACGGGGGAACGATTTCTGCGCCGAACAAAATCTCAAAAGGTCAAATCTTTCCAAACATCTCCAAAAAATCACGCGCTATCTCAACCGACTCAGAAACAATCTGAATCGAAAGAAAAGTAAGATGAAAAAGCAGCAGCAATCCGACCGCCAACGACGCACTCGTCTCCTTATCCAAGCCGGGGGAATACTCCAAAAGTCTGGGCTTCTGGATGCTTTTCTTATTGCTCCAGGAGATGACTTACAAGATCACGAAAACTTCGAAAAAGCTTCCCGACTTTTAGGATTTTTAAGTGCATGTTTTGAAAATAATGAATTCAATGAAGAGAATCTGGAGGCTTGGCAATCCCTTGGATCACGGCTTCTGAGATATTTTTGATGATAGATGAAGCAGAGAGTTTTCTTAGTGCTGAAAAGCCGTATTCTTTGCAAATAACCAAGAATTTAGGGAAGGCACTAAAGAAGAACAGGAAATTGCAACAGCCTGTAAGGTATTAATTCAAAATATAATTATTTTATGGAATTATCTATATTTATCACAGTTGCTTGCTAACAATCCTAACGTTAAAGAAAGAAACAATATGATTAATTTAATTAAGAGAGGCTCATTAATAACCTGGCACCACATCAATTTACAAGGCGAATACGATTTTACAAAACATGCCGCAAATGATAATCTTTTCAACAAATATTAGCCTTGAAAGCTGCGTAAGGAGCTTCTCAAAAAAATTAACTCTAATCCATTTTACATCCGCTTATCTAGTTTCACCCAATATTCCGATACGCCAAACCAAGCCAAGACGAAATTGATGAAGTTGTTGAGGAATTATTCGCAGAATCTTAAAAATCTAGTTCTTTAACATCTTCTTCCTCTTCGGAGGATTACTATCAGAACCAAAAATAAAAACCCTAGCATCCTGACACAACTCCTGTAATTGTCATTGCTTTTCATTTTATCTTTGATTACGATTGTTTCTATTATATAGGATTTTAAATAAATTAAGGGGATACACATGAAGATCAATAAATCAAAATATTTTTTGATAGCCGCGTTTTGCTTAATTATTCCTTTAAGTGCTGAAATTCAATGTATGGAGGATAGGGAAAGTTACATGAGTTGCACTCATACTCATGTTAGTGAAAAACAAACCCATGACAAAATCAAGGCATTGTATATTGACAGAGACACTAAGTTGCGAATTGGGGCTCATTCTTTTCCAATCGTGAGCAATGATGATGAAGGGTTGATAAAAGTTATAAATGCCGCAGGTACAAATAACCCCAATCATTTGTTGATGAGCTTCGAGGTTATATATGGAATCAAAGATGGGATTGAACGGGCTACTTTTTCTCTTTGTTATTCTCCTACTGAAACCAATGAAAAATTCAAAGTTTTAAGTAATCTAAATAATATAAGTTATAAAGATGCTATCACTCCAAGTACCGGGATAGCTGACTTCTACAATAAGTCTAACTTCTATAGCACCCCTGAATTTTTATCTCCGGGATATAATCTCGCAGGCAAAAATGTATTTTATATTAATCAAAAAAAGAAAGGGGATATTGATAGTAAACTGGGTGGTAAAAGTAGTATATGTGCAGGAGTAAAATGTACTCCCAATAATGATAGGGATGGTAAGCCAGACGAGACTGGTTCAAGTATGGTTCATTCAGAAGGGAATGTTTTATACCATCTGTATCAACATGATTATATTTTTGACCGATTAATAGAAGAAGTGAAAAAAATTACTGATATTTCAAATGTTCAGACATGCATTATGAAGTTTTATTCTACTCAGGATATATGCGAGAAATGCCAAAAAGTTCTAAGAATTCATAAGCATGTTATACAGGATTTATTTGATCAACGTGCCGAAACTACTAATATACCCGTTATTTTTGTTGCTTTTGGGCGTAACACACCAAATCTTTACTGGTTTAAGAAGGATAATAGTTGTCTACAAGAAAAGCCTTTTTACGGTAATAACTGCTTCAAAGATGAAATAAATATTCAAGATTTTTATGCGCATAATTACCTTTTGATCTACATTGGAGTTTAATTTTCAAAAAATGTACTGGCTTAGTGGATTTAATATCATTTAAGCCAGTACTCCTCAAAAATTTTACAGACACTGCGATAAAAAAAACCTGATTACGTAGTAAGGGTTCTACCCCGGAAACCGGTAATATTGGTGGGTGATGAAGGCAACGACATGAACATAGCGGTCTTCTTCATGGCGCTGATTGAGCTGAAAAATATCGGATTTGATCACCGCATTGGCAAAATAACGAATGCCTTCATATCCCAGACCAAGAGCAGGAATAAGTGGTTTCAAGTTAGCGTATAGTTCTGAAATATAGAGAAAGTCATCTGTTCGTTCTTTGATCTGGGTTGGTTTTGTGGATTGTGAGAGTTTTTTGAGCAGGGTCAATTTGGCCCATCGACCACATTTCTCCCAAATTTCCTAATAGTGTATTATACGCATAAAAAGTGTCAATAGCACTTCAAAATGACCGAGTTAGTTAGCACGTGAGTTGACCGATAATTATCCAGAATCTTTGTCATGGAAAAGATAACGCAGAGAGGGGCTAAAGGGTCAAGGCGTTTGAGCGTAGCGAGCCTTGAGCCAGAGGCCCCTCTCTGCGATAATCCATAAGACAAAGATCGGACAAATTGATTCATCCTATTATGCCACCTTTTGTAAGGACTGAGCAGCTTCTTGTATGTGTCCCATGGCATCAAAACGCCCCAAGCACCTATTTCCAAAGAAAAGCCCTAAACTCCCATCTAGATAATGGCGAACCTGTACTGTTGTTTTTACATAATGATGTCGCAGATCATCTTTAGGAATTTGCAGGCGTAAAGTGTTGTAACTCACTGTGTTATCATTCTGAACAACCCGTTCCTCTTGGTGACATAAAATTTCATTTAAATCTCCACCTACCCAAGGAACATAAGCCGTTGTTTGTTCCTTAGGCTCCACTGTAAATTGCTGGTTATGCCGAGGAAGATAAACCTCCTGTAAATACTGATTAGCAGCCTCCAGAGTCGTTATTCCCTCTAAGGTTAATTCCTTCGGTAAGCGATTTTGAAGCGTTCCAAACATCCGCTCTGAACGACCACGCGCGGGGGCTGTAGGCCGCAATATGCTGAATGCCGAGTTGCTTTAAAGCCCTTCCTACCTGTGTCAGATTATGCTTATCAACACGACCTCCTGCCTCAGGTGTCGTCCAATAGTGAGATCCACGATCAGCATATAACGAGCAAAAGAGTCCATATTTCTCTAAGGTTTCTTTAATCCCTTGAAAGGTGCTCTCCGTTCCTTCTTGGAGAACAAAAAATCCTGAGGTAATCTCTGAACTCGCATCATCCATCGTCACAATTAAATCCACATTATGCCCAAGTCCTGGAATCCAATCGTGGGTTGAATCATCCTGATGCAGCATCATCCCTGTCATAGGGCGCCTCTCCCTTCTCAAACGATGATCACCGCCACGTTTACTTTTCCTCACGAGCCCTACTCTTTCTAGTTGCGTCTTCGTCCACGTATAACCATATCTGAGCCCATGTTCGCGACAGGCAAATTCATGAAAATGCTTCACATTGAATCCCCTATATCTTTCTTCGTAAAGCTTTGTAATCCGCTCTACCTCTGCATCTGAAGCTCGGTGAGGGGAGATTTTCCCTAAACGGAGATCATAAAATCCTTCATTTCCTTCTTCTTCATAGCGAATCCGTTTTCGATAAAATACACTTACACTTATCCCAAGTAACTCAGAAGCTTCCTCCGTCGTTAATGTTCCTTTCTGAAATCGATCATATACTTCTTCGAATCTCATCTTTAGCACCTCTTGTCTGACCTTCGTTTTTTTCATGACTACCTCCTCTCGGAGATAATCTCACTTCGGTCAACTCATGTGCTAATTAGTTCGGTCATATCACGTGCTACTGACATTATACGCATAAAAAGTTGTCCTTATTATCGTAAGAAATTATTATTATTCTGGTAGATAATGGCTTATGAATTATTTGTTATCATCCTTGTTATTTTGCCAATCCTGGTGAAAGACGTAGTCGTTTTGGGGCGATTTTCCGCTCACGGATGTTATTTCTCATCAAGTTATACGTATATGTTTAGCGTCTAATTTATATTATACGCATGATATTGGACTCATCGCGTGTATTATACGAAGCGAACAATGGAATTAACAGTGGGGTCTGATATACGTGTAATACAAATACATTGGATTATATAAAGGCTGTTACATGTTTAATAGGTTTAAAACGTTATGCGTATAATATGCTACTAGGAAATTTGGGAGAAATGTGGTCGATGGGCCTATTTCCAACTGCATCATCTATTACAATACTCTTATCTTATCGAAAATCTATGAAGTTCAAGAAAAATTAGGTAATATGGATGTATTAGAATTTCTTAAGGACTTTCTCCAATAGCCTGGCGGCATATTAATTTAAGCGGAAGATATGAGTTTGTTAGTTTATTCCTTGGCATTAACCTTGAGGAAATGATCACGAATTTAGATTTCAGTAGGAAAGAAGCTTACGAAAAAATGGCAAAGGCGGCTTGATTTTTTCCTGAAAATAGGCTATCGCTGGTAAGCGATAGATTCAACAAAGTCTCCCCTTCAAAAAATAAGTCAAAATTTTCCGATTTGATCATAGGTACGGAAAGTATATAACTTATTGATAAACATTAATTATATTAATTTTATTTAAGCAGAGAGAAAAATTAGAAGAAGCATCAACATCAGAAAAACCAATCTAAAAATCAATATTAATCAATTAGATACAACCCATACTGGACTTTGGCGGTTTCCGGGGTGCAACCCCAATAAGGCTATATGTTGGATTAGCATTTCGCACCATATTCACCCGGCTTTTTTCAACAAGACTTTTCATGATTTTTTCCCAAGGTCCTCTCTTTTTAGCTCTATAATAAAAACTATGGACCGTAGGCCAAGGTGGAAAATCATGAGGTAATTGGCGCCATTGGCAACCAGTCTTCGTCAAATAAAATACCGCATTAATCAAAGCTCTTTTGTCATGCTTTGCTCTATTTCCATAATTTCCATACACAAAATGTTCGCTGATCAGATCCCATTGTTCATCTTCTAAGTCGCTCGGATATCCCATAAAAACCTCCTATCCAAGCTACCTTACCATATTTATTCCTTTTCATGAATACGGGTTCTGAGAGAATGAAATACGTCTCTTGGCAAATGTTGATTTACTTTTTACTTTTCACGATCCTGACATAAATCTAAACAAAGAAAAAAGAAAGTATCCATACGAAAATTTATACATTGATTCTAAAGAGATCTTCCAAAAAAATTTAACTCTAGGGGACTATAGGCAAGACTACGATTCTCGAAAGTGAAAAAATTGAGTCACATCCCAAATAACAAAAATGCCAAGATGATTTTTGTTTACAGAACCACCTACTGCAATTTTGTAGAAAATGTCCTGGTGTAAATAATCTTGACAATGCACTCTTAAAAGCAGAAGTTAATCAAGTATTCTAAATAGAATCATAAAATAAAAATATTCTTAAAGGTAGGAAAGTTTATAAGTGGGAAACATAATTTAGGTGTAATGACGTTCTTAATGATAATTGCTATAGCAAGTAACTTACATGCTGGGAAAGGTGATAATCAATCAGATGAACTGGAGAGTTTTTCTTGTACTAAACAATGTCTAAGATATGTTGAGAAAAAACCAATTTTAGATGATGAAAATCAAGACCCGCTTAATTATATTGAACATGTTCCACCTGAAATTCTTTGGCAAATTTGTTACAAGTTATCTCCTCCTAATATTATTAGCTTAACCCTCGTTTCTCAATATTTTAGAAGCAATATTAATAATGATTTTTGGGAAAGTTATATAAGGATTAATAACCAAGAAAAATGGGAACAGTCAGTGGATGCCGTCAAAGTTGCTTTTGCGTTTTCATTATTTGAACAAGGAGAAATTGATAAAGCTGCAAGTTTAGGACTCCCCTCGGATGAAATTATAAGAAAACAGGAAAATGAAAAAATAGCTAAAGAATGGCAGCGAGCTAAAATGAAGGCAAAAATGCGGGAAAGGGGTAAGATGCATAGAAACAGCCCTCCTGAATATCGACAATTTCATTGTTCTAATATTTTTGAACAAAAGTTAAATCCATGCGAGTTTGATTATTAAGAAACCTGTCGTCAGGACAATAGAATATTGTAAATTCTGTATTTTATTTAGTTAACGGCTAACTCGTAGATGCCAATTTATTAATTTTATCACTAAATACCGCCGAGTAGGCGAGGATGTTTACCACCCTCACCCCTCACAGACCCGGACGTGCACGTTTCGCGCATCC
>MKUL01000016.1 GCA_001897795.1 Alphaproteobacteria bacterium 41-28
GGTTGAGCTGAAAGGTTTCCAAGATTATGTCATTTCTCTTTTTCTCCTTTCTCAGGCTTAGCCTGTCGCTATATGTGGTATTGCACCCTTTAATTGGGGTAGTGGTTGTATGCGAGGAAAGCGTAAGATCAAGGGAGGAAGACACTATGTCTGCAATATGCTTTATATGGTTGCTCAATCTGCTGCAAGATTCAACAAAGATATGAAAGTGGTATATAAGCGACTTGTCACAAAAGGTAGAACAAAAAAAGTAGCGTTAGTGGCTGTAATGCGTAAGCTTATTGTTCTTATAAATCGCCTTGTGAAAGAAAATAGGCCCTGGGAAGAAAAATATGCTTGACCTTAACACAGATACTATCATTTAGGTCTCCATAAGTAGCTCTTATGGGGAGTGTGATTCCCTTTTAGTCTTCTTCTGTAGGTGTGGGATTTTTAACGCCCCTACCTAGGGGATTTCATATTAGCGATGACATTCCATATCAAAAAGGCCAGGTTGAATCATAAAGTCCTCACTTTATTTATGTTATTCAGAACCTTATCATTTCGTGCCCCTTGTCAGGGTTTTTAGAGGTCTGCAGTTTTGTCTAGCTTATCTATTTTTTCAGAAAGAAGCTCATAGCTCTTGAGAAGCCCTTCGATTCCACGGACAGTCACTTGGCTGTGAAAACGGATGTTATCACCCTCCTCTTCCCCTTCCTGACATGCATAAAAAGGAGGTGCCATGGAGACTCTAAAAGAACACCTAAGAAATTTTAAATTGGCTGATATGTTGATGGCTCTTGAAGAGAGACCAACTTATGCCAATGATAAGCAACTTTCTTATCTACAATTTCTAGAGCTTCTCTGTGAGGATGAGTTTAATAATAGGAATGACAATAGCTACAAGAAGCGCTATGCAAAAGCAAAGTTCCCTACTCATAAGATGATTGAGGATTTTGACTTCTCTTTCCAGTCTTCACTGAATAAGAAGTAGATCAATGACACCTTAACTTGCCAATTTATTAAAGAGAAACGCAATCTTATTTTTATTGGCAATACCGGTCCTGTAACATTATGCACCTCCTTGCTACATCTCGAATAACATTGGAATTTCATTCTGGGATGTGATGATCGCGGAATTCGTCCCCCATTTTTAATCACTTTAATGGCCCTTTTTAGTGATTATTTTTCAAGCTCAGATTTATCTATTAGCCATGGGGCGCAGCTAATAACCTGCTTAGCTGTGATTATTTTATCTTTTATAAGACGGCGAATAGTGGCGTTACTTACTTGGAGTTTTTCGGCGGTTTTCTCTAATGTGAGAAAAGGATTACTAGTTGCTATATTGGGATCATGGACTGGAATCCCATAATAATTTCTAGCTGATCTTACGCGAGATTGAGTCCAAGAGTTGCCTGTACCTGTTTTAAAGCCTAACCGATTTAAAGTCGTAGCAATTACCTTATCAGAAAAATAAAGAGACATTTGCGCTATGACTTCTACGGATTCTGCGCTATTAGAATGGCCATGATGGCCTGTTCTGTTTTTTAAAACCCTTAATTCTGAATGGCGGCCTCCTTTCCAGTGAATGGTGAGAATAACTTCGCTTTTCTGATTATCTATGCGAGCTATAATTTCGCAAATAAGAAGTCGTAAAATTTTTTGTTTTACCTTCATATCTGTGGAAGGTAAGTTCCAGGCAGTAGATAGGTCATTAGCTAAGTTAAGAAATATTTTGCGATCTGGGAGCGGAATTTTCTGTTGTGAAATCTCCATCTTTTCTAAGCGGTTTTCTACTTCTTTGAGGTTCTGCAGAGCTTGATTCCATCTGGGTTCGAGTTCTCCAGCCACAAGGCGGTTAGTGGGGTCTACAGCCTCATAACGCTTCGTAAAAAGGGTTGCTTCATAACGAGCTTGCTCAAGTTCTAATAGCAAGGCTTTGCGTTGGGCCTCTTGCTGTTCGACCACTTGCTCAGCAGCTTTGATGGATGCGTTAATTGCATCATTTTCTACAGCTTTCGAAATTTCAGAGCTAATTGCCATATCAGGACGAAGACCTCCAAAGGAAATGCATCAGGCCTCCCATGATTGATATTTGCTCCACGACAATAATATCTACAAACATGTCCCCCTTTTCCAGAATAAACAACATGAAGCATGCAACTGCAATGACCACATCGTAAAATTCCTGATAAAAGAGCCTTTCCTCCGCGTCCTGATTTTGGATTCTCTCCATTTCGCATATGTGTACTCTCTAGCAGAATTTTTTGATTCTCCTCAAATCTTTCCCAGGAAATATAACCCGGGTGATGTTCTTTGATAAGAACCAACCATTGGTCTTTAGGCTTTTTATGCCCATCAGTTTTCCTTGCTCTGCCTTCAACAATCTTTATACGCGCCTCTATTTTACCAAAAACGTAAGCACCAGCATAGAGAGGGTTTTGCAAGAAATTAAGAATATTTTTATAAATAGGTAGGCGCCAAAGAATTTTTTCCCCAAAGTCGTCCTGATAATTTTTGGGTAAGGTAATATTTTCTTCTCTAAACCAAAGTAAAACTTGCCTTGCACTTCTTAGCTCAATAAATTTTTTAAAAACAAGATGAATAGCTTCTTGAACACGGCGGTCTGGCTCCAATTCTATTTTGTCGTGACGAGTCCAGCAAAGCCCAACAGGTAATTTATATTTTAATTCTCCTCGCCTTGCTTTTTGCCTTAAAGCTTCTATAGAGCGCTGCTTCAAAAGGCTGAGTTCAAATTCACTCATCGTGCCTTTCATCCCTAGCAAAAGACGGTCATTGGTTATTAAGGGATCATAAACTCTATCTGGATCAATGATGAGAGTTCCAACAAGACTACAAAGGTCAATTAGATGATGCCAATCCCGACCATTTCTAGCTAATCTTGAAGCCTCAATGCAGAAAATAGCTCCAATATGGCACTGTTAACAAAGTAGCTTGAGTATTTTTAAACAAGCGAGAGCGAAGAAAGAGAAGAAGGTAATATCAAGTTTATCGAAGCGTAGGGCCATTCTTTTATTTTCTTTAAGGCGCCCGAAAAAGTGTTCAATAGCGAAGCGCGTTTGGTATCTCTGCTTATCTTGCACCCCTGGGCAAACGGCTCCCTCTCTCCTAAGAATGATAGGGTGTTTTCCTTCTGCACGAATGAGAAGCCGTACAAGATA
>MKUL01000017.1:0-128734 GCA_001897795.1 Alphaproteobacteria bacterium 41-28
TGCGATACGTGAAGGCGGTCGTACGGTTGGTGCTGGGGTCGTCGCTTCAATCGTGAAGTAATAGATGTTATCCGTGCTCAATAAGGGTGCGCGAAAAGGAAGTAAAAATGAGTGAAAACCAAAATATACGTATACGTCTCAGGGCTTATGACTATCGTGTACTTGATCAGTCGACGAGTGAGATTGTAAATACAGCCAAGCGGACAGGAGCTAAGGTTTGTGGCCCTATTCCACTTCCGACGGATATTGAAAAGTATACGGTTTTGCGTTCACCTCATATTGATAAAAAGTCACGTGAGCAGTTCGAAATGCGGACGCACAAACGGCTTTTGGATATTGTTGAATGGTCACCGCAGACAGTCGATGCTTTGATGAAGCTCGATCTTCCTGCAGGTGTTGATGTTGAAATTAAACTCTAGGGGTTTGGAATAATGCGAACGGGACTGATCGCTGAAAAATTGGGAATGAGCCGTCTTTTAACTGAGAAAGGCGTACATATTCCTATTACCCTCTTGAAAGTCGATAACTGCCAAGTGGTGTCAACGAAGACAACTGAGAAAGATGGTTATACAGCCATTCAGTTGGGGGTTGGTATGGCAAAGGTAAAGCGTCTTTCCAAAGCATTGCGAGGTCATTTTGCAAAAGCGAAAGTAGAGCCTAAGAAGAAGGTCGTCGAATTTCGGGTCTCACAAGATGCTCTTTTAAATGTGGGTGATACTTTATCTGTTGAGCATTTTCAGAATGGTCAATACGTAGATGTAGTAGGAACATCTATTGGTAAAGGATTTGCTGGGGCCATGAAAAGGCATAACTTCGGAGGTCTCAGAGCCAGCCATGGTGTTTCGATTTCTCACCGAAGCCACGGGTCAACGGGTCAACGTCAAGATCCAGGTAAGGTTTTCAAAGGAAAGAAAATGGCCGGTCACTTAGGCGACGAGAGGGTGACTATTCAAAACTTGAAAGTCGTATTAACAGATCCGGAACGAGGTTTGATTGGAATACTTGGGGCAGTCCCAGGAAACCCAGGTGGTTTCGTCTTGATTCGCGATGCCGTGAAAAAGAAAGCTCCTAAAAATTTACCTTACCCTGCGGGTCTTCTCAATGCATCCTCAACGGGTGAGAAAGAGAAGATTCAAAAAGAGGAAGCTCCTGTAGAAAAAATTGCAGAAGAGCAAGCTCAGGGTGAACAAGTTTCAAATGAACAAGTGACTGCGGAGCAAACGCCGGCAGGACAAACTCTAGAGGAAACGGTTTCAGAAGAACAAGCTCCAGCGGAGCAAGCACCAAATGTTGAGGCAGAGTAATATGAAGTACGAAGTTCGTAATTTTGATAATAAAAAGGTGGGGGAAATCCAGTTAAGCTCTGAGGTTTTCTCTACGCCGCTCCGCCAAGATATTTTGGCTCGCATGGTACATTGGCAACTTGCCAAGCGTCGTGCTGGAACTCATTCTACGAAGGGCATTAGCCAGATCAGTGGAACGACAAAAAAACCATGGAAACAGAAGGGTACGGGACGTGCGCGTCAGGGAAGCCTACGCTCTCCTCAATTTCGAGGAGGTGCTGTGATTTTTGGTCCACTCCCTCGAGACCATGGATATAAATTGCCTAAAAAGGTCAGGCAACTAGCATTAAAGACAGCTCTTTCATCGAAAGTTGCAAGTGGGGAACTGCTTATTGTCGAAGACTTGAATGCAGGAACCACAAAGACAAAGGATCTTGTAAAAAAATTTCAGGGGTTGGGTTTACGTTCGGCCTTGATTATTGATGGTGCAGAGGTTAATAAAGACTTTGCACGTACGGCGGCCAATCTTCCTGGAGTGGATGTTCTCCCCCAACAAGGCATTAATGTTTATGATATTCTCAGACATGAGCACTTGGTCTTGACGAAAGCGGCCCTTGAAAATCTAGAAAGCAGATTAAAATGAGCAAGTTTGCAAATAAAGATCTTCGTCTTGGGAAAGAACGACTTTATAAGGTTATCACGGCACCAATCGTTACTGAAAAGTCAACGAAGGGAAGTGAACTTAATAAAGTGACTTTGTCTGTGTCACTTGATGCGACGAAGCCAGAAATAAAGAAAGCGGTCGAAGATATTTTTAAAGTTCAGGTTACGGCTGTGAATACCTTGCGGGTAAAAGGAAAAACAAAGCGTTTTCGAGGAAAACTGGGTCAGAGGAGCGATCGAAAAAAGGCGATTGTCACCTTGGCTGAAGGAAGTTCCATTGATATTGCATCAGGATTATAGAAATGAGTTTAAAACATTATAAACCAGTTAACTCCTCCCAGCGCGGTCTTATTCTTGTAGATCGCAGCGAGCTTTGGAAAGGGGCGCCTGTTAAATCTTTAACTGAAGGGTTAAGGAAAACAGGAGGTCGAAATCATGATGGTCGCATTACGACGCGTCACATTGGAGGAGGCCATAAGAGGCGTTACCGTTTCATTGATTTTAAAAGATCAAAGTGGGATGTACCAGCGACTGTTGAGCGTTTTGAGTACGATCCGAACAGGACTGCATTTATTGCGCTTATTAAGTATGAAGATGGGGAGCAAGCTTATATTTTAGCTCCGCAACGTCTTACACCTGGTGATCAAGTCATTGCAGCTGAAAGAGCTGATATTAAGCCCGGTAACGCGATGCCTGTAAAAAACATGCCTGTCGGAACCATTATCCACAATGTGGAAATGAAGCCAGGTAAGGGCGGCCAATTGGCACGATCTGCAGGAACCTACATTCAACTTGTTGGGCGAGATGGTCCATCTGCCATATTAAAGCTGTCCTCAGGCGAAGTGCGTAAGGTCAGTGGCGATTGTATGGCAACAGTTGGGGCGATTTCAAACCCTGATCAGAAGAACATCAATCTCGCTAAAGCGGGTCGGAAACGCTGGATGGGCGTGCGCCCAACTGTTCGTGGTGTGGCTATGAACCCCATCGATCACCCGCACGGAGGTGGAGAGGGGCGGACTTCAGGTGGTCGACATCCGACGACACCTTGGGGTAAGCCTACGAAAGGTAAAAAGACACGGAATAAAAAGAAAGCGTCGTCGAGTCAAATCATTCGACGTCGTAAGTAAAGAGGAGCAAGGTAAGTGGCACGTTCAGTTTGGAAAGGACCTTTTATTGATGGTTATCTGCTTAAAAAGGCAGAAGTTAGCCGTGAGTCTGGTCGTAAGGAAGTTATTAAAACATGGTCACGTCGGTCAACCATTTTGCCGCAGTTTGTGGGCCTCACTTTCGGGGTTCATAATGGGCAGAAGTTTATTCCGGTGCTCGTTACAGAAAATATGATTGGTCATAAGTTTGGTGAGTTTTCACCAACACGTACCTATTATGGCCATACATCAGATAAGAAGGCGAAAAGAGGATAGTCATGTCAAAACCAAAAACGCCTCGAAGCTTACCAGAATACTCTGCAATGGCTAATTTACGGATGCTTCGCGTCAGTCCACAAAAGCTAAATCTGGTGGCACAAATGATTAGAGGACTAAGAGTTGATAAAGCTATAAATGCTCTCACTTTTTCTCCGAAAAGAATTGCAATTGATGTTAAAAAAACATTATTGTCAGCTATTGCTAATGCGGAAAACAACCATGGGTTGGATATAGACAAGCTTTTTATTTCTGAAGCAACCGTTGGAAAAGCATTGGTGATGAAGCGATTGGATGTCAGAGGGCGAAGTAAGGCAGGGCGAATTAAAAAGCCTTTTAGCCATCTTCGTATTGTCGTTAGTGAAATTGGAGAAAATGCGTAATGGGTCAAAAAGTTAATCCAATAGGTTTGCGCTTAGGGATCAACCGTACTTGGGATTCAAGGTGGTTTGCTCGCCATGATTACGATACGCTTCTTCATCAAGATTTAGAGTTGAGGAAATTTATCCAAGATCGTTTGTCACAAGCGGGTGTGTCAAAGATTGTGATTGAACGCCCTGCGAAAAAAGCACGTGTGACGATTCATACAGCGCGACCAGGAATTGTGATTGGAAAGAAAGGCGCTGATATTGAAAAGTTGAAGGGTGAGCTTTCTAAGATTGCTGGAACTGAAGTGAGTTTGAATATTCTCGAAATTCGCAAACCGGAACTTGATGCAAAGCTGGCAGCTGACTCTATTGCTCAGCAGCTTGAGCGTCGTGTTACTTTCCGACGAGCCATGAAGCGCGCGATACAAGCGGCAATGAAACTCGGTGCCAAAGGCATTCGAATTAATGTAAGTGGCCGTCTTGGAGGGTCTGAAATTGCACGTATGGAATGGTATAGGGAAGGGCAAGTTCCCCTTCATACCTTCCGGGCAGATATAGATTATGGAGAAGGGGTTGCAAAAACAACTTATGGAACCATAGGGGTAAAAGTTTGGATTTATAAGGGCGATATTATGGAGCACGACCCCATGGCAATGGATAAGCGTAGCGCCCTTCATACTGTTAATCGTACGGATAGTTAGAGGATTGTTGGAAGATGCTAGTCCCTAAGAAAACGAAATATAGAAAAGCCTTTAAAGGGCGAATTCATGGAAACGCAAAAGGCGGGACAAAATTAAACTTTGGTGCCTATGGATTAAAGGCCATTGCACCTGAGCGAGTAACTGCACGGCAAATTGAAGCCGCTAGGCGAGCAATTACACGTCATATCAAGCGTGCAGGCCGGGTATGGATCCGTATTTTCCCAGACGTTCCTGTTTCGACAAAGCCAGCTGAAGTTCGGATGGGTAGTGGAAAAGGATCGCCTGAATTCTGGGCATGCCGGGTACATCCAGGATGCATTATGTTTGAACTTGATGGAGTATCAGAAGAACTTGCGCGAGAAGCTTTTGAGTTGGCCTCAGCAAAATTGCCTTTGGCAACGAAGTTTATCTCCCGCGAGACAAGAGGAATTGAATAATGAAATGGCAAGACATTAAACAGCTGGATGATGCAGCCTTGAAGGTAAAGTGTATTGAATTGAGGAAAGAATTAATGGGTCTTCGATTTCAGCGTGTAACTGCACAAGCAGAAAAGACACATCAGTTTCGTATTGCCCGTCGTACAATTGCGCGCATTAAGACCTTATTAAACCAGCGCACAAAGACGGTCTGAGGAGTATTATATGCCAAAACGTATTTTAAAAGGGACCATTGTCAGCGCGAAATGTGATAAGACAGTTACCGTTCGAGTTGAACGTCGTGTTAAGCATCCGCTCTATCATAAGTTCATAAAGCGTTCGAAAAAATACGCAGCTCATGATGAGCTGAATCGGTTTAAGGAAGGAGATGAGGTTAGCATTCAAGAGTGTAAACCTTTTTCAAAATCTAAAACATGGGAAGTCGTTGTTAGTGAGTAGAGGTTAGTCATTAGTTATTAGTTATTAGAATTTCTTAATTAGAGTTTTCTAATTACTAAATTCTAATTACCAATAACTAGAATGAAAGGAAGTTAAATATGATTCAGATGCAAACCAACCTGAAGGTGGCCGATAATTCCGGTGCTCGTCGGGTGCAGTGCATCAAGGTTTTGGGTGGTTCAAAGCGCAAAACCGCATCGGTTGGCGATGTTATAGTCGTTTCTATAAAGGACGCAATTCCGCGTGGGCGAGTGAAAAAGGGTAACGTGCATCGAGCAGTTATCGTCAGGACGGCCAAAGAAATTCATCGGGATGATGGAACTGCCATTCGATTTAATGATAATGCCGCTGTTCTTATCAACCAACAGGGTGAGCCTATTGGTACACGGATCTTTGGTCCCGTAACTCGTGAGTTACGTGGAAAACAATTTACGAAGATCATTTCACTTGCGCCGGAGGTTCTCTAATGGCACAGCAATTTCGTATAAAGAAAGGTGACAGAGTTATCGTTATATCCGGCAAGGATAAAGGTAAATTTGGTCAAGTTTTAAAAGTTCTACGCCAAGATAATCGCCTTTTAGTTCAAGGTGTGAATCTCGTGAAAAAGCATCAAAGGCAAACGATGGCACAAGAAGGGGGCATTGTCCAAAAGGAAGCCTCTATCCATATGTCAAATGTGGCACATGTTGATCCTGTTTCAAAGAAGCCAACGCGAGTGGGAATAAAGTTTCTTAAAGATGGTCAGAAGACACGTGTTGCTAAGCGTTCTGGCGAGACGATTGAGAGTTAGGGGAAAAGCATGGCACGGTTGAAAGAACATTATGAGAAGGTGGTGAAACCTTCGTTGATGAAAGAAATGGGGTATAAGAATCCCTTTCAGGTTCCTTACCTTGAAAAAATTGTTATTAACATGGGCTTAGGAGAGGCTGTCCAAGATAGTCGAAAGGCCCAAGGTGCACTCGAGGAATTAGCGTTGATTGCTGGGCAAAAACCAGTACTCACAAAGGCTAAGAAGTCAATTGCGGGATTTAAGCTTCGTGAAGGAATGAATATTGGGGCAAAGGTGACCCTTAGAAACATAAGAATGTACGAATTTTTGGATCGCTTGGTGAATATAGCCATGCCCCGTATTCGAGATTTCCGTGGCATTTCGCCTAGGAGTTTTGATGGACGAGGAAACTATTCCCTTGGAATTCGTGAGCACATCATTTTTCCAGAGATTAACTATGATAAGGTTGATCAAATTAGGGGTATGGATATTACTTTGGTTACAACTGCAAAAACAGATGCTGAAGCGCTTGTCCTTTTAAAAGGATTTGATTTACCCTTTACAGGGCAAAGGCAGGAGAAGTAGATGGCTAAGACAAGTTCAATTGAAAAAAATCTCCGACGCCAAAGGATGGTCAAGCAATTTGCTGGTCGGAGAACCCGTTTGAAGGACATTGCAAATGATGAGGGATTGTCGGCGGAAGACCGCTTTAGGGCTCGTCTCAAGTTAGCAGAATTGCCTCGGAATAGTTCACCAAACCGCGTTCGGTCTCGTTGTCAGCTGACCGGGCGCCCTCGAGCCGTTTATCGTAAATTTAAACTTTCAAGAATCGCATTACGCGAGCTTGCGTCTGCTGGGCTTATACCCGGTATGACAAAGTCAAGTTGGTAGGAGGAACAGAGATGTCGTTCTCAGATCCATTAGGAGATATGTTAACCCGGATTCGTAATGGGCAAAAAGCAAAAAAATCGTCCATTATATCTCCAGCATCAAAACTTAGAGCGAATGTGCTTGAAGTTTTAATGCAAGAGGGTTACATCAGAGGGTACGCTCGCGAAAAAGTATCGGAGGGTATTGATCAGTTTAAAATTGAACTAAAGTATTATGAAAATCAGCCAGTGATTCGGAATCTTGATCGAGTTTCAAAACCAGGACGCCGGGTTTACGCGAAGATTAAAGATTTGAAACCAATTAACAACGGGCTAGGGATTGTCGTTCTTTCAACACCTAAAGGTGTCCTTTCCGATGGGAAGGCTCGGGAGTTGAATGTGGGCGGTGAAGTCCTCTGCAGCGTATTCTAAGGATGAGATAATGTCACGTGTTGGAAAACATCCAGTACCCATTCCCCAAGGAGTGACTTGCCAAATTAGTGGGCAGGAAATAAAGGTAAAGGGGAAGAATGGTGAGCTTTCAGCTCTTGCGAGTAAAGAAGTTCAAATTACCCAAGATGAAAATGGGATTCTTGTTAGACCCAGTGATGAGTCAAAGCAGGCCCGTATGTTGTGGGGAACGTGGAAGAACCGTATTAAAAATATGGTTCAAGGTGTAAACGAAGGATTTACCGTACGTCTTGAAATCAATGGCGTTGGTTATCGTGCGGCTGTGGAAGGGAGTAACTTAAAGTTACAACTAGGGTACAGCCATGATATTTTATATCCCATACCTCAAGGGATACAAATTAAGTGCGAAAAGCCAACGGCAATTGCGATTTCCGGGGCAGACCGCCAACGTATTGGCCAAGTAGCAGCCGAAATTCGTGCCTATCGTAAGCCTGAGCCTTATAAAGGCAAAGGGGTAAAATATGAGAATGAGCATATCGTCCGAAAAGAAGGTAAGAAGAAGTAGTCATGAGTCATGCAAAAGAACTTTTTAAACGACGCAAGAGCCGGACACGGTTCAAGATCGCGCGCGTTACGATGGAAAGACCGAGACTTTCAGTTTTTCGTTCAAAGCAACATATGTATGTTCAAATCATTGACGATAAAGAACATCGTACGTTGGTAACCGCATCAACCTTAGACAAGGATTTTAAAGGGAAGATTAAAAAAACTTCCAACCTTTCAGCGGCTGAAGAAGTCGGTAAGCTTGTCGCAAAACGCGCTGTGAAAGCAGGTATCAAGCAAGTTGTATTTGATCGTGGAGGATATCTCTATCACGGTCGTGTAAAGGCCTTAGCGGACGCAGCCCGCGAGGGTGGCCTTTCATTTTAGGAAGTAGAAAAGATGGCACGAGAAGGAAAAAATAGCCGACCCGCACGTACAGATCGTGATGAGGTTGAATTAATTGAAAAGCTAGTCGCAATCAATCGCGTCGCTAAAGTTGTTAAAGGCGGTAAAAACTTTAGCTTTTCAGCTATTGTTGTTGTCGGCGATGGAAAAGGTCGGGTTGGTTACGGAACAGGTAAGTCCCGTGAAGTTCCTGAAGCGATCCAAAAAGCAACGGAACAGGCCAAAAGATATATGGTACGCATTCCTCTACGTGAAGGGCGGACTCTGCATCATGATGTAACTGCATCTTACGGAGCAGGTCTCGTCCATATGCGAGCAGCTGTTCCTGGAACGGGAATCATTGCAGGTGGTCCGATGCGTGCAGTTTGTGAAGCTCTCGGCATTCAGGATGTGGTGAGTAAATCCATCGGTTCTTCCAATCCCCACAACATGGTAAGAGCAACTTTTAAGGCTCTTCAACTGATCAGTGCGCCCCGCCAAGTAGCAGCTCGCCGTGGCAAGAAGGTTGGCGAACTCGTTGGTCGTCGTGCACAGGGTGAGGCATAAAAATGGTAGCGAAGGTAAAGAAGACATTGGTTTTGACTCAAATAGGAAGTCCCATTCGCAGAGAAGCGAAACAAAGGGCTACGCTCTGTGGTCTTGGACTCAACAAAATGGGTCGCACGCGCGAACTTGAGGATACTCCTGAGGTTCGAGGAATGATTAAAAAAGTCCAACATATGGTAAAGGTAGAAGAAGGGAATTAAACCCCTTCTCCTTATGGAAAGTGAACGATGAAACTGAATGAAATTTGCGATAATCCAGGAGCCCGCCGCCGAAAAATGCGCATTAGTCGTGGTATTGGGTCGGGTAAAGGAAAAACGGGTGGTCGTGGCGGTAAAGGCCAGACAGCTCGCACAGGCGTTGCTATTAATGGGTTCGAAGGTGGTCAAATGCCACTCTACCGTCGTTTACCAAAGCGCGGATTTACGAATATTTTTGCCCGCAAATTTGCGGAAGTTAATTTAGGGCGTCTTCAAGAGGCCATTAAAGCTGGGAAACTTGATTCCAAAAAAGAGATTAATGGAGAAGCCCTTGTCAAAGCGGGCCTTATCCGCCGCGTACGGGATGGAATTCGTCTTTTAGGTAAAGGTGAACTTAAAGAAAAAGTTTCATTGAAAGTTGCAGGCGCTACAAAGTCGGCTATTGCAGCAGTCGAGAAAGTTGGAGGGTCTGTGGAGATTTTATCTGCAGAAATTTCCGAGAAAGCAAAATAACAATCTAGAGGGTGAGCATGGCATCGGCCGCAGAACAACTCGCAGCTAATATAAACTTTAAAGCTTTTGCTAAGGCAGATGACCTTAAAAAGCGGTTATGGTTTACGCTTGGCGTTCTTATTGTCTATCGACTAGGGACATATATTCCTCTCCCGGGAATCAATCCTGCTGTGATGGCGGAGTTTGCTCGTTCACATGGAGGCGGAATTTTTGGTATGGTGGATATGTTCTCGGGGGGTGCCTTGAGCCGTATGTCCATTATGGCTCTTAACATTATGCCTTATATCTCAGCAAGCATTATCGTGCAGTTGATGACAGCCATATCTCCCCAATTTGAAGCTCTTAAGAAAGAAGGAGAATCGGGGCGAAGGAAGCTGAATCAATACACTCGATATTTGACGGTTTTAATTGCCGTTTTGCAATCCTATGGAGCCGCTGTGGGGCTTGAATCATTACAGGGTATGGCTGGTTCTGCTGTGGTTGATCCAGGTATTTTCTTTCGATTAACCACGGTTATTACCATTGTGGGAGCGACTCTCTTTTTGATGTGGCTTGGTGAGCAAATCACTGCTCGAGGGATTGGGAATGGAATATCACTGATCATTTTTGCAGGTATCGTTGCGAACCTACCTTCTTCCATCGTCAACGCTTTGGAATTAGGTCGGACGGGAGCCTTGTCATATATCTTCATTCTTTTCATTCTCGTCTTTTCTATTGGGATGATAGCCTTTATCGTCTTTATGGAGCGCGCCCAGCGTCGAATCTTTATTCAATATCCCAAGCGACAGGTGGGTAACAAAATGTATGGGGGAGATAGCTCTCACCTTCCCATAAAGTTGAACAGCACGGGTGTCATTCCCCCTATTTTTGCAAGCTCTCTTATATTGCTGCCAGTTTCTCTCGCCCAATTTTCGGCAGGCCATGGTCCTGAATGGGTGCAATGGGCTGTTGGGCTTTTGCATCATGGGAGTTTTGTCTATCTTAGTCTTTATCTTTTCCTCATTGTTTTCTTTGCTTTCTTTTATACATCCATTGTTTTTAATCCACAGGAAACGGCTGAGAATTTGAAAAAGGCGGGAGGATTCATTCCTGGTTATCGACCTGGTTCAAATACAGCAAATTATTTGGATTATGTCATTACCCGGTTGACGGTTGCAGGAGCCGCTTACTTAGCTTTTGTTTGTGCGGTACCTGAATTCTTTTACGCAGCATATTCTTTACCTTTTTATTTGGGGGGGACAACTTTTCTGATCGCAGTTAGTGTTCCTATGGACACGGTTTCTCAAATTCAGTCACACCTTTTAGCTGGTCAATATGCCGGCCTTTTAAAGAAAACCCGATTAAGGGGGTCGCGGAAATGAACATCATTCTCTTCGGTCCTCCGGGAGCAGGGAAAGGGACTCAAGCGCGACTTCTTAAAGAACATTTTCATATGGCTTTGATCTCTTCTGGAGACATTTTAAGAGATGAAGTTAAAAGGAAGACCCCTCTGGGGATTCAGATTGAAGAAACAATGGCGTTAGGACAATTTCCTTCCGATGATATTATTCTTAAAATTTTTAAAGAATATTTGGAGAAAGTCAGATATCAAGGGGTCATTCTGGATGGATTGCCTCGAACCTTGAATCAAGCTCAAAAAATTGATGAAATTTTCGAAGAGCTTGGTTTAGAACTGGATGCAGTAATCCAATTGGCCGTAGATGATGAAGAGTTGATTAAGCGTCTTTCTGAGCGTATAATTTGTAAAACTTGTGGTGCGACTTATACACCAGAAGTTTCCCCTAAGAAAAAAGACGTTTGTGATAAGTGTTCTGGAGGCGATTTTACGCGTCGTCCCGATGATGAGCCTGAAGCCGTGAAAACGCGACTTCAGCTCTATAATGAGAAAACAAAGCCGCTTATAGATTACTATCTCAAGAACCACAAACTACAAGTGGTTGATGGGATGAAATCTGTTAAAGAGGTGAATGCACAAATTGAGTCCCTTTTAGGGAAATCGCAAGTGTTGACAGATAAGTCAGGATGCCTATACTCCGCACAGGATATTTAGGAATCTTGAGACAAGTGTATTAAGGAGAATCGAGTGGCTCGTATAGCTGGCGTTAACATACCAACGCAAAAAAGAGTTGAAATTGGGTTGAGGTCTATTTATGGGATCGGCCCAACAAAGGCAAAAGAAATTTGTGAGAAGCTGGGGATTCCTGCTGCTCGACGTGTTCATCAATTAACGGATGCGGAAGTTTTAAAAATTCGTGAAGCCATTGATCATGAGTATAAGGTTGAAGGAGATCTTCGCAGAGAAGTCTCTATAAATATTAAGAGATTAATGGATCTTGGAACGTATCGTGGCCTCCGTCATCGGAAGGGACTTCCGGTTCGAGGTCAAAGAACTCATACCAATGCGCGAACACGCAAAGGAAAAGCTGTGGCAATTGCAGGCAAGAAGAAGTAAAGGTTAGGATTATATAGATGGCGCAAAAACCAGCACAAAGGATTCGTCGGCGAGAGAGGAAGAATATCGTCTCTGGCGTGGCGCATGTGAATGCATCTTTTAACAATACGGTTGTGAACATTACAGATGTCCAGGGAAATACGATTGCTTGGTCCTCTTCTGGGACAAAGGGATTTAAGGGATCTCGTAAATCAACACCGTACGCTGCGCAAATTGCAGCTGAAGATGCAGCAAAGAAGGCTCAAGAGCATGGAATGAAGTCACTTGAAATTGAAGTGAAGGGACCTGGGTCGGGTCGTGAGTCGGCACTTCGTGCCCTGCAAGCCACGGGGTTTGTGATAACATCCATCCGGGATGTTACATCCATTCCCCATAATGGGTGCAAACCAAAAAAGCGTCGTCGAGTATAGACCTGAGTAAATAACTGAAATCTTTATACCGAGAGGGTAGATTCGTGATACAAAAAAATTGGCAGGCTCTGATTAAGCCTTACAAATTAAATCTGGATCATAGCAAAGATCCTGACTATGTAGCTACAATAACGGCAGATCCGTTAGAACCGGGTTTTGGAATGACCTTAGGGAGTGCTTTGCGACGCGTGTTGCTTTCCTCTCTCCAAGGATCAGCTATTGTTTCCGTTCAAATTGAAGGCGTCCTCCATGAATTTTCAACTCTTCCAGGGGTGAATGAGGATGTGACGGACATTGTCCTCAATCTTAAGGGTATTGTTACGAAGCTTCACAAGGCTGGACCTGTTCGGGTGAAACTTCAAGCGGAAGGGCCATGTGTGGTGACTGCTGGAGATATTGAAACACCAGCTGATCTCGAAATTTTAAACAAAGACCATTATATTTGTACCCTCGGTCAAGGAGCAAAGCTTCTCCTGGAATTAACGGTGAGTACCGGTAAAGGATATGTACCAGCAGAAAGCAATAAAAAGGCGGATTCCCCTATTGGATTAATTCCCATAGATGCTCTCTATAGTCCTGTACGAAAAGTCTCTTATAAAGTTGAAAATACCCGCGTTGGGCAGCAAACAAACTATGATAAGTTGATTATGCGGGTTGAAACGGATGGATCGGTGCGGCCTGATGATGCAGTTGCCTTGGCGGCTCGTATCCTTCAAGATCAACTTCAGAAGTTTATTAATTTCGAAGAGCCAAAAGAAACTTATGCAGAAAAGGAAGATTCTCTTCTTCCGTTCAACAGAGCTCTCTTGAGAAAAGTTGATGAGCTCGAGCTTTCGGTGCGTTCAGCAAACTGTTTAAAAAATGATAACATTATCTATATTGGGGATCTTGTTCAAAAGACAGAGCCTGAAATGCTGCGAACACCAAACTTTGGTCGGAAATCTTTGAATGAAATTAAAGAAGTTCTTACGCAAATGGGCTTGGGTTTGGGGATGGAAGTCTCTGGCTGGCCGCCTGAAAATATTGAAGAACTTATTAAAAAGCTCGATGAGCCATTTTAAAAGGAATAAGGAGTACGTAAATCATGCGTCATGGTGTTAATGGCCGTAAGCTCAATCGTCATTCAGGAGAAAGAAAAGCTCTTTTTAAGGGACTTGCTGCCTCATTGCTGAAGCATGAGCAAATTAAGACAACCTTACCGAAAGCTAAGGATCTTCGCCCCATTGTGGAGAAAATAATCACCTTAGGGAAAAGGGGAGAGCTCGCTTGTCGTCGCCAAGCCATTTCCATCTTAGGGGATAAGGATCTCGCAGAGAAAATTATGGGTCCCTTAGCCGAGAGGTACAAAAACCGTGCCGGCGGATATGTTCGTATCATTAAAGCCGGTACGCGCCCAGGGGATAATGCACCGGTTGCCATCATTGAGCTTGTTGATCGCGATTTGACTGCAAAAGGTCAGGATTCTGGACCGACTGCGGAAAAGATTGCTGAAGAGGAAGCACCTGCTGAGGAGTAAGGATCTCCTAATTCGTCATCCCGGAATTTAAAAACCCTTCGCGACCCCTTTTGGGGGGAGCATTAGGGTTTTTTAATATCCGGGATCTAGTAGGTACTTAATCAAATATTGCTCTAGGTCCCGAGTATTAAGAAAATTAAACCCCTGACTATGTCAGGGGTAAATTTTCTAAATCCCGGGGTGACGAGGAGAGGAAGTCGATTCTCTTCTTGCAACATGTCATCCCTCAACCTTTTCAATCTTTTTGGTAGACCCATAAACAAGGTTTTGAATTCGTCCCCAAACGCGTTCAAAGACACGACAGAGTGCCCCATTCGCCATGACATTGCCGCTTGTAATGAGGGGGTCGAGAAAGACATTCAACGCCAATATAATGGCAATCATTTCAGGGTTAAAATCTAAGTAGGTTTCATAAAGAGGAAGCATAATAAAAATAGCTCCTCCTAAGACTGCAGCTGTAGCAAAACGGGCCAAGACAAACACGAAGCTAAAACTAACCCAAGTTATGATATCAGGATTCACTCCATAGAAATGACGATAGATGAGAAAGCATAAAAATGCTTGGGCGATACAATCGCCAATCTGTTGGATGTTGGTGGTTGCTGGAATAATGGCTTGGGCGAATTCCGGATTTTTAAGGTTCTTGGCTGCTCCTTCGATCGTCCATGGCATGGTGGAGAGGCTGCATCCTGATGTTAAGGAAATCCCTCCTGCGGGCAAAAGATTTTTGATATTGACGATGACTTTTCGGAAGGAGTACCCAGCTCCAAGAGTAAAAAGAAAAAAGAGATATAAAAGGAGGAACAAAGTTAGCCAAAGGACGAGAAGGGAATAATGCTTGAAAACATGATTGAGTAGATGTGTTTGATACATTTGCACTGCAAAACCTAAGATGAAAAGGGGAATCAGTCGTGCAAAGACACGTGTGAGCACCCATTCAACGATTCCTTTGCCTTTCGCAACCATTTGAATCAGATAGGGGTTTTGGGTGAAGGCATTAAGACACCCTAAGACAAGGCCAACAAGAGCGCCCTTTTCTGCTGACCACCAGCTGGGTTTACTTAAGGGCAAGCGCCACAAAGCTATAAAATCACTTGATAGGGTAGTAGCACCAAAGGAAGGCATGTGATCAGCCGTAAAATGAGCACAAAAAAAGGCGTACCAGACGCTGCTAAAATTTGAAAGTCCTTCAAACAAGAGGAGGGTAATAACAAAAAGAGGGGCCTGTCGCTTGAAGGAACTGATTGAATAAGCAATAAAAAAAGCGACCGTTAGGGGCATCATCCAAATGAGAACGTCTTTAATCAGCAAGCTTAAGGTGTAAAAAAATTGGTGGGTTACGGTGGGTAGGATATCAGCAATCAAGATATATACTGACAAAACAAGAAGGACTTGGGCACTTCTTTGTTTCAGGATTTTCAATAGGGTGGATGATAGTTGAGTCATTAGAAATATCTCTTCAAGAGCTTTACGACTATTCATATCAAGAATGAGGAACGAGGTAAATCAGACTTTTTGTTTCTGATTGTCAAGAAGGTATGTGGTGATATGGCCAACAATTAAGGTAAAACTGCTAATTAAAAAACTTGAAAATTCGAAAAAATTATATATGATAATAAATATATGATTAAAAAATTGTACTTTGATATTTCTGAAAAACAAATGCAGCTAAAAGGATAGAAAGTAATGAGCGTAAAGCATGAGCAAGAATATAATAAAGACTTTTACGCTTGGGTCACGCATAATGCGGAACTTATGCGGCAAGGTCGATTTTCAGAAATTGATACGAATCATATAATTGAGGAGCTTGAAAGTATGGGGAAAAGTGAGAGAAGAGAACTCGTTAATCGTTTAGCACTTCTCTTATCACATCTATTAAAATGGCATCTTCAGCCAGGGCTGCGGGGCAACAGTTGGAAGTATACAATCAAAGAACAACGTATCAAAATTTTTGATTTACTTGAAGATAGCCCAAGCTTGAACCATGAGCTAGCACTTAAAGTTGAGCATGCATATGAACAAGCTGTTATCATAGCTATGAGAGAAACGGGGCTTGAGGAGGACAAATTTCCAAGAGAGTCTCCTTTTACTTTGTCTCAATGTCTAGATGATCGGTTTTTACCTGAATAATTTCCCAACTGTTCCTTAAGCACTTTAGGAAGGACGGATTTGACCTCTCCCGGTGTAAGCGTTCCCAGTTGGAAGGGGCCATAACTGGTCCGAATCAAACGATTTACAGGCCATCCCAGAAACTCAAAAACGCGTCTGAGTTCCCGGTTCTTTCCTTCTTGAAGACTTACACTGAGCCATGCGTTATCGCCTTGTTGACGATCAAGAACCGCCGTAATAGAGCCATAACGAATTCCCTCAATGGTAAGGCCTTTTTCAAGGTTCTGCAATTTATGGGGATCTACTTTACCATGAACACGGACACGATAGCGGCGGACCCATCCTGTTGAAGGGAGTTCTAAATGTCTTGCGAGTTCCCCATCATTGGTGAGGAGTAAAAGGCCCTCACTGTTGAGATCAAGGCGCCCCACTGAAATAACCCGTGGAAGGTCTTTGGCTAGAGCTTCAAAAATGGTGGGTCGTCCTAACTCATCCTTATGGGTTGTGACAAGACCTTTAGGCTTATAATAAAGCCAAACCCGAGTGTTTTCGGCTTGGGGAAGGGGCTTCCCATCGACAAGAACGCGGTTCTGGGGCGTAATACAGAAAGCAGGGCTTTCCAAAATCTTGCCGTCAACTTTAACGCGACCCTCACGAATCCAAACTTCAGCATCCCGCCGTGAACATAAGCCCGAACGAGCCATGACTTTGGCGATGCGTTCGCCTTTATCCAATTGATGCCTCAATAAAGGCCTGGAATATGGTTGACTCTTCAGGTGAGACGAGAAATTCGGGATGCCATTGAATGCCCAGACAGAATTTATATTTTGGCATTTCAATGCCTTCTATAATGCCATCGGGGGCGATTGCATTAACCGTGAGCCCATCCCCCAACTCTTTTATGGCCTGATGATGGGTGCTATTGACGGAAAGTTCTTCTTTTGCTGTAATTTGATGAAGGAGTGAGCCTTTCACGATGTTAACCGAATGGCTGGGATTTTGTTGAGGGCCTTCTTGAACATGCTCAAGACAGGAAGAAACTTCGTCAGGAATATGCTGCATGAGTGTCCCGCCATGGAGAACATTCAGAACTTGATGGCCTCCACAAATTCCGAGAACGGGAATATTTTCTTTAAGCACCGCTCGTGCCATAGCTATTTCAAAAGCTGTACGTTGGGGATTCAAGGTGACTTTTGGATGACACTCTTGGACTCCATACAATTGCGGGTTCACATCGTGCTTGCCTCCCGTAATCATAAGACCATCTATCAATGAAAGGTACGCACCCACAAGACTGAGATCATGGGTGAGGGGGAAGGGAATTCCACCAGCATTTGCTATGGATGAACAATAATTTTCCCTGACCGCATACCAGGGATCCTTTGAATAGCCACCAGGGCCTCGAGAATCAAGTGTAATACCAATGAGCGGTTTTCTAGTCATGACATTCCTTTAAAACTTTGTTCATAATAACCATACTTGAAGATGTCTGGATTGCTTCGGAGCAAAGCTCTTCGCAAAGACGAATTGGTGGCAGATACTTTGCTTATCACCAACCGTCTTTGCGAGCGGAGCGAAGCAACCCAGAAATAAATTCGCTTCAAGTATGATGTGTATAGTATAACAAGGAACGTTAAAACTGCTATATTCTTTTCGAGGAGCATAACGTGACCGATACCCATGTCTCAAAATGATGTCTTCATTTCCTGGCCGGTTGCACTAATCCACGGCTTTCTTCGCCGTTGTCCGCGGTGTGGAAAAGGGAGGCTTTTTAAAGGATATCTGACGCCTCAAGATAAATGTTCAATATGTGAATTGAGTTTTGAGGACTTGAAGGCTGATGACGGCCCGGCTTACATAACGATGGGGCTCGTTTGCCTTTTCATTGTTCCGTTTTTTTTCCTAATGGAGGCTCTTTATGAGCCTCCCTTAGAAATCGCTCTCGTGTTAAGCTTACCGCTTACACTTGCTATCATCCTTGGCCTTCTTCCCCTTATCAAGGGGGCTTTTATGGCCGCTCTCTGGAAGAGTGGTGGCAAAAGTGAGTAACGTGGTAAGGTTGTTTGACAACCTATGACAAAAATTTACTCGTCAATTTTTGGTAGAGTAGGTGCTCCAATAGGGAGTGCGGGTTACGTTACCTCTCCCCTTGTGGGAGAGGTCGCCGCGAAGCGGCGGGTGAGTGGGCAAAATTAAGCAATACCTGAACTTTCCCTTACCACCTTATTCATCAACCGTGCCATACGTTCACCCGACTCAATGGCGCCTTCTAAAGTTCCCATGGCATCTAAAATAGTTGTGTGTTCGCCTGCAAAAAAGATTTTATCATCGACGGGACGAAAAGCCGTTCGCACTTTTTCTCCATGACACTTTTCAGTCTCAGAAAGCCACCCAGCTGTTCCAACGGCTCGATTTGAATAAGATCCTTTTGAGAAGGGGTCATCAATCCAGCTTTTAAAAACAGCACCGTCATAGGATGCAAGCTGCTGATCTCTGGCTTCCCGAAGAGAAGTGGTTTCAAGAGTGAGTGAGGGATACATGGCTCTCATCACATGCATTCCTTGATGAAAGTGTGATTGCGCAGTTTGTGCAGTGAATGTGTCGGGCTGAACTCCATAATAGAAAGTCATAATGCGATGGTCGTGATTTAACCAACCGATAGCCTCTGGGGAGAGAAAAAAGTCATAGGAGGGGTTTTCTATAGAGAAGGGGAAAAGCACTTTACCATTTTTGCCATACTGGATGGATCGAATACGTGATAATTGCTCATGGGGGATAGTCTTAGGACCAAAATCGATGTCTTTAAGAACGGGGCAAGGAATAGCCAACAGAACCAGATCTGCTGAAATTTCTTTTTGATGATTAAAATTCAAAATAATTTTATCATTTTCATTCCTTAGAGCCCTTAAAACATGATTATAGTGAATCTTATTCTTTAATTTTTCACTCAAAGCGAGGGGAAGTTGTGCGTTCCCGCCTTTGAGAGTAAGCCATGTTACCGTTAGAATTTGGCCTTTATCTGCCTTTTTCATAGCCTTAATGCAGTTCATCAAAAAGCCGTAGATTGAATCAAAATTTGATGGATCCAGACTTTTGAGGTCAGATCCTTCATAGCTTCGCATGACCAGAGTAAAAATAAGACGTACATCAGGATCCTCGAAGGCAGTGTCAATAACTTCCTGAAGATTCCGAGAGTGAGCTGCGATCTCGGGGAGTTCATTTGCTAACATCTCAGGGGATTTTAATTTTCTTAAAATTTCAGATAGGGAGCAATCGTGTTTCCAATAACAAGAACTCATAAAGTAAGGTCTTTCATCCTCAAGAATCTCTAGTCCCAGCTCATGGATCAGCTTAAGACTATTTTCGACCGTACCCCCATCGCTGAAATTTTTTCCTCCCAGCTCTTCATAGCTTCCGCCGAGTTGGGCTGTGAGAACGCGTCCACCGGGTCGGTGGCGTGCCTCAAAGACATGTACCTCATAACCGCTTTCCTGTAGGCGATAGGCAGCAGTCAGACCTGCAAGACCTGCACCCACAACGGTAATCTTGGGCGCCCCTTTTCCTAAAAGGCTCATTTTAAAATTTGGCCTTTCTGATATTTGAAGAATTTTTATCCATCACAGCACCAATATGCTTTTCTCCTCGCTTCCTGGCCAAGTCTTCTTGACGTTGGCGCTGGCGAGCGGAGTCTCGTCTTTCAGGGGTAAGGGTCGAGTAACAATGAGGGCAGGAAACGCCACGTTCATAGGCAGGGGAGAAAGTATCTTCCTCTGTGATGGGGTGACGGCAGCCGTGGCAGGATTCGAAATGGCCGAGATTAAGCCCATGATTGACAGCTACGCGACCATCGAAAACAAAGCAATCCCCCTCCCAGAGGCTCTTTTCAGGAGGGACGGTTTCAAGGTATTTTAAGATGCCGCCTTTTAAATGGAACACTTTCTCAAAACCTTGTGAAAGAAGGTAAGATGTAGCTTTCTCGCATCTTATCCCGCCCGTACAATACATAGCAATGCTTTGCTGTTTTGATTCATCTAAGCTTTTGGCAAATTCAGGAAACTCAGTGAAAGAACTGGTTTTGGGGTTCAAAGCTTTGCGAAAACGACCGACTTTGATTTCATAATCATTACGGGTATCGATAACTAAAACGTCAGGATCGGAAATAAGATCGTTCCAATCCTTAGGATCCACGTAGGTTCCTACTTTTTCGCACGGATTAACCTCGGGAACGCCTAAGGATACGATTTCCTTTTTTAAGCGAACCTTCATGCGATGAAAGGGCATTTCATTGGCCCAGGATTCTTTATATTCCAAAGCGTTAAAACGTTTTTCAAGAAAGGATTTTAATGTATCGATAGCTTCTCTCGATCCGGCAACCGTTCCGTTCAGTCCTTCTTCGGCCAGTAAAAGAATTCCTTTAATGTGTTCTTCATCACATAAAGTCTTTAAACGCGGTTGTAGCTCCCGAAAGTCGGGGAGAGGTGTAAATTGATAGAGAGCAGCAACAATGATCTTTGACATGGCTTTTAATTAATCGAGTTTTGTTTCTTTGTAACTACTCACCCACCAGTGTCATCCTTGGCAAGAAAAGGTTGGTTTTTCGAAGAAAAATCTTACCTTTTCTTGGCCGAGGATCTCTCAGGCAATAAGATCCTCGGTCAAGAAATGCTAATGTTTTCCTTCGGAAAACAAAGCATTTCTTACCAAGGATGACACCGCGTGTGGGCACGGGTGAATAGTTACGTTTCTTTTAAATAATCCTTGTTGAGGGTTAGTGCAAGCTCTTGCGTCTTTAATCTCCTTGTGATTTAATCCTTCTCTATAAAAAGAGGTGTATTAAGATGGCATGCCCTCGTTTTGTTTCTTGAAGCCATCGTAAGGATATGAAAAAAAATGAAAACATCCCTTCTTCAATCAATGAGCTTAGTTGCATTTTTGGCAATCTCATCACCAGTGCTAGCGGCTGATCCTGTTGTAGGTGTCGTTGATGGGCAAAAATTTACTTACTCTCAAGTCATGGAAAGCAAGTCCAGTCTTCCTAAACAATATCAATCCGCACCCGACGATAAGCTTTTTCCTGTGCTCTTGAATCAAGCCGTAGACACGTATTTGATTAATAAGGCAGCTCAAGCTTCAGGAGAAGCTCAAAAGCCTGAAGTTAAAAAGGCTATTGCAAAAGCAACAGAGAATATTATTGCCCAATCTTATCTTTTGGATAAAGTGAAAGACACCATCTCAGATGCTGCCGTAAAAGCGAAATATGCTGAAGTCATTAAGAATTTTCCCCAGGAAAAAGAAGTTCACTTAAAGCATATCCTTGTGGATAATGAAGATACAGCTAAATCCGTTATTAAGGCTTTGAAAGGTGGCTCGGATTTCAAAAAGCTCGCCCAAGCTAAGTCAAAGGACGAAACGGCAAAAGATGGGGGCGATCTCGGTTTTTTCAGAAAAAGCGAATTGCCAAAAGAACTTGCTGACGCTGCATTTGCTATGACCCCAGGATCCTATAGTCAAGAACCTATTAAAACAGATTTTGGCTGGCATGTTCTGAAAGTTGAAGAATTTCGTGATGCGAAACCTCCGAAGTTTGAAGAAGTTCAGAATGAGCTTAAATCTCTCATGACCCAGGAGGCAATCGTCGCTCTTGTGAAAGATTTGCGCTCTAAGGCAAAAATTCAACTCTTTGATAAAGCGGGCAAGCCTTTGCCTTTAGAGCCTGAGAAAAAACCAGCAGCAGCAACTGAAGCTACGGCTCCAGCAACAGGTGAAGCTTCGAAGGCTCCTGAGGCTCCAGCGGCACCTGCTACGAAGTAGTAAGTGCATTCAAATTCAGTAGGGGGGGGATAGCTGATAAGGCTTATCCCCCTTTTCTTTTTGGTTCGCTCTTATCCCATTTTGCTTTCAAACAATGAGCAGGAAGACGAGGCGAGGAGCGCGGAGCGTTCAAATACATGAGCACCCCGAGTCCGAAGTCTGACGCATTGATTGAAAGAAAGCGAGTTTATATTAATCGTCCTCATCCACACGCTTTGTAGTTGCAGGTGGAAGGGGAGGCTCTTTATCACTGAAAGTAGAGCGATCCCCAAACATCAATTTTTGTAATTCCTTCCGCAATAGTGGCTTTTTTCCATCTTCAAAGGTCACCATATAAACTTGGTCAAAGATATCCTCCGCCCACTTGCCTGGGTCATTCGCTCCTAAAGCGACAACTATCTTCCTTATTTTCCCATGAGACCAACAAATGAGCACCGTGGAGTTATCATACTTTGGGTTTGTGAGAAGCTCCTGGGCGAGCTCTTTGGTTTCATAGGGCTTGAAGTCAATATTAAGAGGAAGTTTATAATGATTAGCTAGGGGCGTACACGTTTGGATAGGCCTTACTGATGCATCAGACTCCTCCAATGCGGCCGCAAAAACATGAGAAATAGGAGGATGATTGTACAAAGGGGTATAAGAAAAATAATAGGGGAGAGCTGCTGAACGTTCAAATCCTTTCAAATCTAAATGATTTTCTTTAGGTATTTTTTCAGCATGACGAATCAGAATGACATTCTTAGGAACAGCAGCTATTTGCGAGGACAGTCCAAAGAGAAGACTTAGAACCAAGGAAAAGTATCTCATTTTCATAAGTTCTCTCTCCCTGCTTATACTCAATATAAATGGAATTTTGAAATTTAAGAACTGGATTGCTTCGGTTCCTGCGGAACCTCGCAAAGCTTGCCCTCGCGAAAGAGAGGAACCACTGAGTCGTCCCCCGTTTTCACGGGGGCTTGCTTTGCGAGGAGCTTGGCTCCGAAGCAATCCAGAAAAGTTCACAGATTGGGTCATGAGGAGTTTAGGCCTATGAAGGTACAGCTGGGCAGGGGACTGGGACTTGTGGGAGAGGATGGGGATCTTCTTTGAAGGTCGTCCGATCGCCAAACAGAAGTTCTTGTAAAAATTTTTGCAATTTTGGTTTGCCATTTTTTTCAAATGATAATATGTAAACTTGGTCAAAAACATCATGAGGCCAAAACCCAGGGTCCTCTCCCCCAAAAGCATCGACGAGAGGGGCAATGTGCATATGTTCCCAACACATTAAAACGGTTGTGTTGTCATACTTTGGGTTCGTTAGGATTTCTTTGGTAACCCCAGCCACATGGTGTTGGTCAAAATCAGTATTGATGGGAAGTTTTAAGTGATCTGCAAGAGGTTGACACGTTTGCTTACACCGGATGTAAGGTTGAGGAGGTTGATTGCTATAGGCTGCAAAAATGTGGGTAATGGGAGGTGTGTTATAAATCGGTGTTCCGGAAAAATAATAAGCCAAAGCAGCGGCTCTCTCTAATCCTTGAAGAGATAAACAAACTCCACTTGGGAGGACTCTGTCTGCGTGGCGAATGATAATAACATTCTTTGGTTTTGCAAAAGTATTACCTGCTACGGCTACCATGAGGCCAAGCATCAAGGTCACAAATTTAATTTGCATCGAGGACCACCGAATATTTTTTAAGTGGTAGCTTAATTTTCTGGATCGCCACGCTCACTTTGTGGACTCGCGAAAACGACAGTGGGAAGCTTCTCTCTTCTGTCTTTGCGAGGAGTGTAAGCAACGAAGCAATCCAGTTTTTCTTGATTAAGTTCATTAAGCGGCTCTACTTTTACGTTTACCGGTGGGCTTTTTCTTCATGTTTTTTTTGGGTGTCGACTTTTTACTTTTTTGTTTTTTCTGAACAGGTTTTTTTGAAGTTGTTTTTTTATGAGCAGCTTTTTTTAAACTTGCTTTTTTGCTTGCGGCTTTTTTTTGAGTTGCTTTTTTAACGGCAGCTATTTTTGGAGGGGTTGTTTGAAGAGACTGTTTTTCCTCAATACATTTTAATATATCATCTACGGTTTCATAATTAGGTTCCAAGGGTTTAAGACTATTCCCTGAATTTGGTAAATAAATCGCTTTGTGCAATTTTCCTTTTTTTGGTTTGAGAGAATCAGAATGCTTCTCCGAAGGACCTAAAGCAAAGATCAAATCATCGATGGACTCGTATCCTTTTTTATTGATGCACTGTTGTTTATCTTTAAGATTTGCATACGTTGTTTCAAGAAGTTGTACCATTTTCTTGTCACGTGCAAATCGATTTTCTCCACCCAAGACAACAGCAATGATGCGATAGTTATCTCGGACCATGGAGGCCGCCAAGTTAAAGCCAGAGGCGTTTGTAAATCCTGTTTTAATCCCATCTAATCCTTGGACTTTTCCCAGGAGGTGATTGTGATTAGGGTGGACTTTGCCTTTATAGACAAACTTTTGTTCTTTAAAGACTTTTGAATATTCAGGAAAATGATCATAGAGAGCCTGGGATAAGATCGCCATATCTCGAGCTGTTGTCCATTGTTGCTTATTAGGCAGCCCTGATGCATTTTTAAAAATGGTAGCTGTCAAGCGTAGTTTACGGGCTTGTTGTGTCATCAAATTAGCAAAATAAGCTTCAGATCCTCTTCCTAAAGCTTCAGCTATAGTAACGGCTGCATCATTGGCGGATTTAGTCACACAACCAAGAATGGCTTGTCGCACAGTAATATTTGTACCCGCCTTTAACCCCAACTTTGTTGGCGGCTGACTTGCTGCATGTTTAGACACAGGGAGTTCTTGATTAGGCTTAAGCCTCCCCTCTTTTAGAGCTTTAAACGTTAGATAAAGTGTCATCATTTTTGTGAGAGATGCAGGAGGAATGTTTACGTCTGCATTGTGCTCATGATGAACAGTACCTGTTTCTGCACAGATAACAATAGATGCGCTTGTTAAAGCCCACGAAGAAGCCCCCCCTGTTGCCCAGAGCAGGAAAAATAGGCATATAATTTTTTGTGCTTGTTTTATACAAGCCCTCATCCTGTTAACCCTTGATAAATTTTATGATAACTTTATCTATAACACACGATTTAGAGCTTTTTGTCTAGCCTTTGGTGCGAGGGTAGATTAATTTACGATGTAAATATATGAAAGAATGAATATCAGGAGAAATCACACTTATGATTCTTGTCTTTGGCTCACTCAATATCGATATGGTGATGCGTCTTGAAAAAATGCCTCGTCCTGGGGATACGGCCCTTTGTCCTCATTATCAAATGGTTGCAGGAGGAAAGGGAGCGAATCAAGCTGTTGCTGCTGCCAAAGCTGGAGGTTCAGTAAAGCTTTTTGGGACAGTGGGTGAAGATGAATTCGGCCAAATTGCGTTGGATGCTTTAAGGGGCTCATCGGTAGATTTGGTAGGCGTTTTGGTCAGCCAAGATTCACCCACAGGATGTGCAACGGTTTGTGTCGATGCTCAGGGCGAAAATATGATCATTGTTGCGAGTGGTGCTAATCTTGACGCACGAGAATCCGAAATTCCTGATTTCCTCCTAACTGAGGGAACAACTCTTCTGTTACAGATGGAAACGCGGCCCGAAGAAAATTGGAAATTGATTCGGCGTGCTAAAAAATTGGGCGCAAAAATTGTTTTAAATCTAGCACCTGCTCAAAGCGTTCCGCTAGATGTGTTGCAGAGTTTAGATTTTTTGATCATTAATCAAATAGAAGCGACTCAACTTGCCCTTCATCTGGGATTTGAAATCATTTCTCCTACAGTTTCAGCTAAGCGTATTGCTGCTCATTTTGGCATCACATGCATCGTGACATTAGGTAAGCAGGGAGCTATGGCATGTACGTTTGAGGAAACGTGGGAGGTCAAAGCCATGGAGATCGAGGCTGTTGATACAACAGCAGCAGGAGATGCCTTTGTTGGCGTTCTTGCTGCAAGTTTGGATAGTGGAATGGATTTGCCCCATGCTCTTAGGCGAGCTTCCACTGCCAGTGGTCTGGCCTGTTTAAGTAAGGGCGCTCAAACGAGTCTACCGACAAGTCAGCAAATTGAAAAAAATTTAACAAAAGTACCGCTTCCACGACGAATCGGGTAAAGGAAAATAGGGGATACCTTGTCTAAACACACCCACATCTAGGGAGAGGACTAAATAGTTACAACAAAACGTTTTCCGCTTCGGGGGATAGGAATTTTTTGTATTATGAGGAGGCTTTATGCATGAATATTATTCGTTTTGGTACTTCAATCATTGCTTTGCTCATAGTTACAGAAACTTATGCAATGGATCCTAACGATTTTGATCCCGAGGTTTCTTGTCCACGGAGTCAATTGGAAGATTTGTCGTATAGAATGAACGTTATTATGCTTAAGAGTTGTATATATTGTTTTCCAAAATTTGATAACTCCCATGCAAAATATATTATCCCTGTTTGTGAAAGAGTCTTAGGGGACCCATCAAATACTCCAGAAGAAATTGCAAGTATTCATGTTCATCGCGGAGCGGCTTGGCATCAATTAGGATACCGTTTCAAAGCTGACGAAGATTTTCAAATAGCGTTAGGTATTAAGGACTTAGAGGGGTATTCTGTGCTTATGAAAGAAGTTCAAGCAGAAGTTTTTCATCACATAGCAACTCACCCACTTCCCCCTCAGAAAATGAGAATAGATTACCTACTCAATAAACCAGAGGAATAAACTTAAAGTGAGGGATGACACAGGTGAGGTAAGTCGTTACAATAAATATAAAAAAGGGTTGACTCAATGCTTTTTGAGGGCAAATTAGCTCAATATCCTAATCTCGAAAACCTCTTCAATCAAGATGAACTAAGCCTTACAGAATCTTTGCTGAAGGATCTTGAGCCCCTTAAAGCCCATCGTTTACAGATTTCAACACAAGCTCAAACATGGGTAGAAGCTTTACAGAAATCTCCCCTTCGACCATTTAACATTCAAAAATTATTGCAAGCTTTTCCATTAACTCATGAAGAAGGTCGATCTTTAATGGCGCTTGCGGAAGCTTATTTGCGTATTCCCGATTCTTATACCGCCAACCTTCTCTTAAAAGATAAAGTTTCGGGACGGACCTGGCGCAAGATGGGAGTTAAAGAAGATACATTCGTTAGGGCTTCGAGATGGGGACTCGATCTTTTGAGTTATTTGCAAGGATCTTCTTGGGGATCTTTTACTCAGCCGATTAACCTCCGCGCTTTCAAGATTTTTATGAACCTCCTAAGTCGTGAATTTATTTTAGGTCAAACCATTGAAGAAGCCATTAAACGGTCCTTAAAGTCGCCACAGGATCGTTTTTCCTTTGATATGTTGGGTGAAGGGGCTCGAACATTAACGATGGCTAAGGCTTACAAGGATGCCTATAGTCACGCGATCAAAACCATCGGGAAGAAAAAACAAGGAAACGGCCACTCACTCCAAGAGAGGGGGAGCATTTCTGTAAAACTCTCGGCTCTCTACCCCCACTATACTTTTTCTCATCATGAGGACGTATTGCATGAGCTTCTTCCCGATCTCATAGAACTTTGTACGCTTGCGCGGCAAGCGGGCATATCCCTTATCATCGACGCGGAGGAAGTTGCTCGTCTGGAGCTTTCACTCGATTTGATGGAGAAAGCTTGTGAAACAAGCGAATTGAAGGGTTGGGATGGTTTTGGTTTAGCTGTTCAATCATATCAAAAACGCGCTCCTGCTGTAATTGATTGGGCAGAGATCCTGAGTAGGAAGGCAAAGATCCCGCTCCATGTTCGCCTCGTAAAAGGTGCGTATTGGGACACAGAAATTAAGATTGCCCAGATAGGAGGGTATCCCGAGTATCCCCTTTTTACCCGTAAAGCCGCAACTGATCTCTGTTATTTAGCATGTGCTCAAAAACTTTTAGCAGCAAAGGAAATCCTTTATCCCCAATTTGCCACTCATAATGCTTATACAGTCGCGGCGGTGCTAGAGATGTCGGGTGAGCGGCCTGATATCGAATTCCAACGCCTTCAGGGCATGGGTGAGGAGCTCTATAAGATTATCCGACAAACCCATCCGGTGGCCGTGCGCGTTTATGCTCCCGTCGGGAATGATCGTGATTTGCTTCCTTACTTAGTTCGTCGTCTTCTCGAAAATGGGTCCAATACGTCCTTTGTTCATAAAGCGTATGACAAGACATTGTCAAAAGAAGAGATTATGGGGGATCCTTGGGCTTTTTTTGAATCTCACCCTCTTGGTCGTCATCCACAAATTCCCTTACCTAAAGATTTATATGAGAATAGACAAAACTCAGAAGGCTACGATCTAAGCGATCGAAAAACCCTTAAGATATTAAAAGCCGAAATAGGAAAAGCAGATGATGCTCATGGAGCCTTGAAAGAGGCCACACTTGAGGATTTAGAGGCAGCTCTTAAAGAAACCTCGGCCCATTGGGAATCGTGGGATTTAATACCCGCTGAAAGACGAGGAGAGATTTTAAATCGAGCTGCTGACCTTATTGAAGAACGGCGCGGATTTTTCTTGAACTTGCTAATTAAGAAAGGAAAGAAAACACTTCCCGATGCGGTTTCTGAACTCAGGGAAGCCGTTGACTATTGTCGTTATTATGCAGCTGAATCTCTTAAACATTTCGCTACTCCTCAAACGTTACGAGGTCCTACGGGTGAACTCAATCAGCTTGCGTTGAGGGGACGTGGCGTTTTTGCGTGTATTAGTCCTTGGAACTTTCCTCTCGCCATTTTTATAGGACAAGTGACAGCTGCTCTGGCAGCAGGAAATGCTGTCATTGCAAAACCTGCGAGTCTAACGCCGTTGATTGCCTATCATGCCGTTCAAGTCTTACATGAGGCGGGAGTTCCCCGTGAAGTTTTGCATTATCTTCATGGACGGGGGAGCGTTCTTGGCACTCCTCTGGTTGAGGATTTAAGGGTAAGTGGTGTGGTATTTACAGGGTCAACTTCAACGGCCCAAGACATTCAAAAAAGCTTATCGACAAGGGGAGGGCCCCTTGTTCCATTTATTGCCGAAACAGGTGGGCTGAATGCCATGATTGTGGACTCTTCGGCCCTTATTGAGCAGGTCGTGGATGATGTCGTGGTATCCGCCTTTCAAAGCGCTGGTCAGCGATGTTCTGCTCTTAGAATTCTTTTTATTCAAGAAGATATCTATGAGCCAACTCTTGCTATGTTGCGGGAGGCAATGGAAGAATTAAAAGTGGGAGACCCTCAATGGATTTCAACGGATGTTGGTCCGGTTATTGATACGAATGCACGTGATGAGATCGAAACTTATATTGAGGATCATTCGCCACTTGCAAGGACGCCGCTTCCAAAAGTTAAGGACACATTTGTCGCGCCTACCCTTATTGAAGTAAAAAGGATGGAAGATGTTAAACGAGAGGTCTTTGGACCGGTTCTTCATGTGGCTCGTTTTAAGGCTCGAGATCTTGAACAAGTGGTCAAGTCAATTAATCAATCGGGTTATGGTTTGACCATGGGCCTAGAAAGCCGGATAGAAACAACAATAAATAATGTGCGTTCCTTGGCTCATGTAGGTAATCTTTACATCAATCGTAGCATGATTGGTGCTGTTGTGGGGGTCCAACCCTTTGGTGGAGAGGGTCTTTCGGGCTCAGGTCCCAAAGCGGGTGGTCCCAATTATCTTCCACGCTTTGCTGTTGAACGAACGTTCAGTTACAATATAACTGCCAGCGGCGGGAATGTAGATCTTCTTAACTTGGAGGAGTGACGGAAATTAAATAGTAACTACCCATCCCTCTCCATTTCCCCCCACACCCGTGTCATCCTTGCCAAGAGATGCGTTTGCGAAAGCGAGGGATGACACCAGTTGGTGAGTCGTCACAAAATTTTTAGAAATGGTATTGACTAAAAATAAATTAGTAACTATTTTTATATTCTATTCTATTCTATTCTATTTGTCAGGTTTTGATATGTTAAATAAATTCTTATTTATACTAAATTTACTTTCAGTAATGATGCTCATCTCCATGAACCCCAGCCTTGCTGGTCGTAATTCTTCTAAAGAGCTAGGTCCCGAGGAAGCAAAATCGAGGTATTCGAATGCAACTACGGTGCGAGAGAAAATGGATGCGTATAAAGAGTTGCGACGCTTTGAACCTGAAGATTTGTGGAAAACTGAAGTGGAGCTGGCCCGCCTTTTGGTCAGCTTAAAAACTGAAGAGTCTTGCAAAATGGCTATCACACTGTTTGGAAGAGCTATGCTTTCCTCCTGTGATCCTGCTGATGATGGTTTAGGGATCAATGATTTTTTAAATGTCCTCGACCCCTACCTTTCAATGAAGGGGAAAATAACTTTACTAAATGGTTACGCTGCTGCCCTAAATAGAAAGGATGTTAAAGAAATAAATTTAAAAACGTTTGAATTATTAGAGTTATTAAATGATTTGCCAGAGGGGTATGAAAGTCTCTTTTTATTTTCTGAGGAGCATTTAGAAGGGATAGATCCAAAGGAACACGTTTTCTTCTTGAGACGTCTCGTAGAGCAAAAAAAGGTGAGGAATCCCGCTGTTCTTGATTCATACTTGTATTCAATGAAGAATAGAACAAAAGGTATCCCTCTTCCTGTTGATGACGTTGTGGGGTTATACAAAGCGATGTTTACTGAGGATAGGTTTAAATTTCAAATAGACCATATCGACTCTTATACGACTTATTGCATGAAGAATAAACGGGACCTTGATAATCGAGATTTATTGGTAGAAGTTTTAGAGGATGGCGAGGTTGATGCTGAAACAACTTTAAGGTACCAGTTTGCTTTAGCTGTCTCTTATTCTAATTTACATGATTATAAAAATGCAGTTCTCATCTATGATAAATTTATTCCTTCATTAACAGATGAAGACCTAAAAAGAGAATTTCAATGGATTTTATATGTTGATCTTCATAAATTAGGGGATACTGAAAGGGCTAAAGAGCTACTACAAAACATGAACCATAGCAGTCTCTCTCATTTGACAGAGCAAAGAGATAATAGAAAAGATAGACAAAGGCGGCATTATGTGGACGCTATCAAATTCCAATTGGCACAAGCAAAAGAAGTAACAAAAAAGACGACTCAGGAAAAAGGACGAGACAATGAGAAAGAGAGAGAATCTGCTCCCGTACTGGCTGGCGAGGAAATAGGAGATTCTTTTCTTCCTGGAAAACAGGATTCGACAGCTCACAAGTCGGATGAAAATACAAACGGTGTCAAACAAAAGACACACAAGATGGCCAATCTAAATCTTAATAAGAAACCAGATAAAAGCAGAAAAAAAGGTAAAAAAGAAGAAAAGCCAGTTAAAAAAACCGTTGTCCGTAAAACGGCAGAAGAGCTTCTTAATGGGACACCTTATAAGACGTTAGTCCAAATTTTTCGTGTTTTTGTTGGCGAAATGAAGGCTGTTTCTTGTAAAATTACAGTTGAAGAAGTAGGTCATCTTTTTGAATGTCTTGGGCATAGGTTTGATAAGTCTCGAGGAAAGGGAGGACACTCTATGATCATCTGCAATGCTGGTGAAGAAGAGGGAGAAGATGTTCCAAGGAAAGCTTTTACTTTTGGGAGCAAGAAGAAAGTAAATCCTGCGGCTATCGTTGATATTGCTTCATTTCTATTGGAGTATAGGATTTACCCGAAGCAGTTTGAGGATGAGTTAATTAGCAATGACTTGCTGTAAACATGGACATCTCTATCATTAATGCGTTTATAAACAGATATTTTCTTAACGACAGGCCTTCATGATTTGTCATTAAACGAACGTTCAGTTACTACATTATGGCAAGTGGTGGGAATGTAGACCTTCTTAATTTAGAAGAGTAAGTTCTCTACCATGAGTTAGTTCAAACACTTCTTCAAATATTCCGTTTAAATTCTTGTCCAAGTGCTGCTTAATAATTGATCACCCTGATTGGTGAGGTATGTACACGCAAATAAGCTTGTGATATTTTTTTATAAATTAGTTTCAATTGGTTATAATCTTAGTTTTAAATGACTTTTAATCCCTAATTTGGACCTTAAGGAGAAGATTATGAAATTTTTGCCTTTTTTTACGGTTCTTGCCTTTGGCGCGTTCATAGAAACCGTTGTGGCGATGACGGAAGATGATGAGAAATGGCCTTTAGTTCTTTCTGTAAGAAAGGAAAGCGACTATGGTTACTGTGGTAAAAATGTCCAGAGTACCAAAGTCAAGCAGCTTCCTTTGAATTATAATGATCGTTCATCATCTTCCTCTTGTATTGTTGAGAGTGACGTTATTACATTGCCTTATGGTTACTATAAGCTTTGTATTGCGGGTGAGAATAAGTCCTATAGTTTTAGATGCTGTTTGCGGAAGGCGGATAAGAATAAGGACAATTCTCTTATTTTTGAGCGTGGAATAGAAAAAAAGGATGGGAGCAAAAATGTACGTTTTGATATTTCAGCTCCTTTTAAAGTGAGTGAAAATCAGGAAAGTCTATACTTTGCTATTTATACAAATAATCATAACGAATATGAGCAAGACCAAATGAAGCGCGGGGCTGCTTATTCAGATGAGTTCACATTGGAAAAATGTGAAATTGTAAAGGATCAGGGTACCTGGAGTACTTGTCTAGTTAACTGAATCAGAAAGACTTGCCCTCTATCAGTTTAATCTAACTCGTTGAAAAGTAAAAGAACTCATATATAAAGGTGAGAGAAAAAAAGAGTTCGATTTAAAGGGATGAAAAACATAAAATTAAAATCCTACAAAAAAAAGCGAGATTTTTATATTACGCCAGAACCGAAGGGACAAAAGTCACCTAAAGCATCTTCGAAATTAAGGTTTGTGATTCAAAAGCACGCCGCTTCCCACTTACATTATGATTTTCGCTTAGAAATGGATGGCGTTCTAAAGTCATGGGCGATACCAAAAGGTCCTTCTCTGAATCATGAAGATAAGCGCCTCGCTATTCAAACGGAAGATCACCCCCTAGAATATCAATATTTTGAAGGAATTATTCCGGCAGGGCAATATGGTGGAGGAACTGTTCTTATTTGGGATAAAGGCACCTACGAACATATAGGGGACGAATCCTCCCTTCTTAAAGATTACCACAAAGGCCATCTAGTAATTGAATTAAAGGGAAAAAAACTAAAGGGTGGTTTTGTATTACAACGGATCAAGAATGGTGATAAGCCTCAATGGTTGTTTATTAAAATTAAAGATAAATATGAAAATAAAAAATGTGATATCCTTAAAAAAGATAAATCTGTCGTCACTGGAAAAACGCTAAGGGAAATTGGGTTGAAGGATTCCCATGACTAATTACTTTAACAACTTATCTCCAGAAGAAAAGTCTATCCTTAAGAAAACTCCTTTTCCGGATTGGTATAAACCAATGCTTGCAACCCTCACAAATGAAAGGTTCTCAGATCCGAACTGGATTTATGAAACCAAATTTGATGGAGAGAGAGCACTCACATATTATCGGAGTGGAGAAATTAAAATCTTTAGTAGAAACCAACTTAACTTAAACAAAACCTATCCCGATTTGGTAGAGGCTTTTCAAAAACAGAATGCAGATAGCTTTATTGTTGATGGAGAAATTGTCTCTTTTGAAAAAAACATAACGAGCTTTTCGCGACTTCAGAAAAGGTTAGGCGTTAAAGAAATTTCTCTGAAAGAGGCACTTAAGGACCCTGTTTATTATTATATCTTTGATATTTTGTTTTTGAATGGATTTGACCTTCGGAACCTCCCTTTAAAAGCTCGACAGAAATTACTGAAGCAAGGAATCATGTATAAAGATCCTTTGCGCTTGACAGAAGGGGTTGTTGAACAGGGCATCAATTCTTACAAGAGTGCTTGTAAAAAAGGATGGGAAGGTGTTATCGCAAAGCGCTTAGATGCAACTTACCAAGCCCGCCGCTCACCTGATTGGCTAAAATTTAAATGTCACAGAAATCAAGAGCTTATCATTATTGGTTATACGGCTCCAAAAGGAACACGAGAGGATTTCGGAGCTCTGCTCGTCGGGTTTTATGAGGGTAAGAAGCTTCATTATGCTGGTAAAGTAGGGACCGGGTTTTCACGTGAAACACTGGCTTCTCTCAAGAAGAAAATGGATAAACACATCTCGCTCAAACCGCCAATTGAGGAACGGGTCAAAGAACAACATATAACCTGGCTCAAGCCAGCTTTAGTGGGAGAGTTTGATTTTACGGAATGGACCAAGAATGGAAAACTGAGGCATCCCCGTTATAAAGGGCTTCGTGATGATAAGGATGCCAAAGAAGTTGTCAAAGAGGAGCCTCATGAGTTCTGAAAAAGTTATCCAAATAAAAGGACATAAAATTGAGCTTTCTCATTTAGATAAAGTCCTTTTTCCCAAAAGTGAGATAACGAAGGAAGAGCTTGTAAATTATTATAATAATATCAATTCGATAGTGTTACCTCTCTATAAAAATCGCCCTTTAACCATGGAGCGCTGTCCCGATGGGATTGATAAACAAAACTTTATTCAAAAGGATGCCCCAAGTTATTTTCCTCCATGGATAGACCGGTATGAATTGAAAAAAGAAAAAGGGACAATCAAGCAGGTTCTTGTAAATAATGCGGCCACCTTGGTTTACCTTGCTAACCAAGCCTGTATAACATTCCATTTGGCGTTATCGAAAGTAGATAAAATTCATTACCCGAGCTATCTCATCTTCGATCTCGATCCTTCTATAGAAGATATTATGCTTTTAAAGAAGGTTGTTAAATATGTTAAAGAACTTATCGATCTTCTTGAATTAAAAGGGTTTATAAAAACGACAGGATCGCGTGGATTTCATATTTATATTTCTTTAAAAAGAGAGCACACTTTTGAAAAAGTGCATGACTTTGCGAAGGTGTTTGCCACCTATTTGGCAAAAAAATACCCCCAAGAAATAACGATTGAACAAAGCAAAGCAAGAAGAGAAAAACGCGTTCTTATTGATTACGCGCGCAATTCCTATGGATTATCTGCGGTTGCTCCTTATAGTATTCGAGCCATAGAAGGGGCTCCAATTGCAACACCTTTGGATTGGGAAGAACTAAAAGATAAAGACCTTAACTCTCAATCTTATAACATTAAAAATATCTACGACCGTTTAAAGACTAAAAAAGATCCTTGGAAGGAAATGGAGACTTATCATTTTTCTCTCGATTCAGCTCAATCGAAGCTTACGGAGCTTATGGATAAGTCATGACAGAAGAAGAAGTTTTTGGTAACTATTCGCCTCTTTGTGTCATCCTTGGCAAGCAATGCTTTGCCCTTGCGAAGGCGAGGGCATTAGCATTGCTTGGCCGAGGATCTTTTTGGAAACAGGATCCTCGGGTCAAGAAAAGTCATTGTTTTTCAAAGAAAAACAAGCCTTTTCTAACCCAAGGATGACACGAGTGGGGAGGATGGGGAATGGTTGGGGCTCTCACAGCTGTTTACCTTGATCCACAACTCGCTGAGTACGGCTTTGGAGAAGACCATCCCTTTAATAACTTCCGTTATGGTGCTTTTGCAGAGGCCTTTCAACACCTCCTTTTAGACAAACGTGTCACCATCATGAAAGGTTGTTTGGCTACGGATGCCGAAATCACTCAATTTCATACACAGGAGTATCTTAATTTTATCAAAAAGAAGTCGGCAGAAGGGAGTGGATTTCTTGATTATGGTGATACTCCAGTCGTTCCAGGCATTTTTGAGGCATCAGCTTATGTTGTCGGCACGGTCCTCGATGCTGTGGATCAGATGATGGAAGGGACTATAAAGCGTGCTTTCGTTCCCATAGCTGGACTTCATCACAGTCATACTGCAGCAGCTTCTGGTTTTTGTGTTTTCAATGATATTGCTATTGCTATTCATACCTTAAGACAAAAATATAATGTTGAGAAAATAGCTTATGTTGATATAGACGTTCACCATGGCGATGGCGTTTACTATGCCTTCGAAAATGATGGGGATTTGGTTTTTGCCGATATTCATCAATCCGGTATTTTCCCAGGAACAGGTCATCCGTATGAACAAGGAAAAGGTCAAGCAAAGGGAAAAAAATTGAATATTCCCTTGCCAGCCGGAGCAGGGGATGAAGATTTCTTTGCCGTTTGGCCTCATGTAGAAAAGTTGCTTGAGCAAGAAAAGCCCGAGTTTATAATTTTGCAATGTGGTGCAGATAGTCTGGCCGATGATCCATTAGCCTATTTGCAATATAGTGAGAAGCCCCACGCCTATGCGACAAGACGTTTATGTGAGTTGGCTAATAAATATGCCCAGGGACGATTATTAGCTTTAGGGGGAGGGGGCTATAACTTGCAGAACATTGCTCGAGCTTGGACGGCTGTAGTTAGGTCTTTAATCGATATGCCGTTTGATAAATAGGAGAGCGTTAAAACTCTCCAAGAGAATAACTCGTGCTTCGTCCTCCTCCTGGATTAACTTTTAATATTCCTTGGTCTACAAGGGCAAGGATATCCCTGTAGGCCGTGTCTTGGGAACATTTAGTAAGTTTAGCCCATTTAGAAGTGGTCAATTTTCCTTCAAATCCGTCCAACATGAGGTTTAGGATTTTGCGCTGACGTGCATTCAAAGATGATGATGAGAGTTTCTCCCAAAAGCGTGCTTTAAGTAATACAGATTCTAAAGTACCTTCTGCCCCCTGAATGGCTCGTTCAAGGCAACTTAAAAACCATTTCATCCAAGACGTAACATCCAACGATCCCTTCTGGGTTCTCTCAAGCATCTTATAATAATTAGATCGTTCGGACCTTATTTGTGAAGAAAGACTATAAAATCGCTGGGGGCTTTTTTCGGATTGGGCGAGAGCCATGTCACCAATGGCGCGTGCAATCCGTCCGTTACCATCATCAAAGGGATGGATGGTTACGAACCACAAGTGCGCAAGACCGGCTTTTAGAACGGGATCTAACGTTGTTTCTCGGTTAAACCAATCGAGAAAGACTCCCATTTCATAATCAACTTTGTCCGCAGCGGGAGCTTGATAATGAACTCGTCCTCGTCCAAAGGGCCCCGAAACGACTTGCATGGGGCCGTGACTGTCTTCGCGCCATGCTCCAACTTTTATTTTGATCAGCCCGCTATAGCCTGTTGAGAAAAGAGCTGCATGCCAGTCAAATAACCTTTCTTTGGTTAAAGGTTGATCGTAATGCTGAGTGGCGTCTAGCATCATATCGACAACGCCATCCACATCACGGCTTGTAGGGATTAGGCCTCCAATATCCATTCCAAGACGCCGTGCAAGAGAGGAGCGTACCTGTTCGGAATCAAGAATTTCTCCTTCTATTTCACTAGATTTAAGCACGTCTTGTGTTAAGGTTTGTAGAGCAGCTCGTTCTCTAAACTGGAAACCAAGGGCTTCCATTCGGCCAATGAGGTGTCCTTGCTGATGTCGGAGTGGTGCAAGTAACTCATAGACTTTCTCATGATTCCATGTGAAATGGGGCCAGTCTGGAAGCTCATAGATGTACATCTTAATCTCCGCAATATATACGGATATTATGACGGTTAATCTCCGCATAAGCAAGCTTTATCTCCGCAAAAAATGCGGAGAATATTCGGGACCTTTCACTCAAGAAAGACAGGATTGCTTCGGAGCAAAGCCCCTCGCAATGACGCGTGTGGGTTAGCAGTGTTTGTGCCACTGGTTCGTCATTGCGAGCCCATTTATTGGCGAAGCAATCCAGGAAATTTATCGGTTTGTATTAGTAAAAGTGCTTTTTAAACAGCTCTTCGTGCTCTTCGAATTTTTCTTTAAGTGTGTGCCTATAAATCATTTCAATTTTCTCGGCATTGAACTGTCTTGCGGGAGCTATGTATCGATAAATTTTGCCTTCTCTACTGCTGGAAGCCATAGCTATTTTCACCGCTTTTGTGTTTTTCTTTTTATCATCAACAAAGGCATAATCTAGCCCTAGTTCTTCGGTCACAGCTTTGACTCCGGATCCTTTGTCGGGATGTACAATGCGCAAACTACCATAAAGAATACCATCTTTGAGACTTGCGTCTCCATATTCAGTCCCAAGGAGTTTTAATTTTCCTTCATTCCATTCACTGAACGTGTACCCTAATGCTCTCAATTGTTCTGTTGTTTTTTTAATATTTTCCTCGGATGCTCCGCGGCTTGTATAAGGTATAAGAATGACATTCTGACGACTTAGGTTTTGTAAAATTTCAGGGTTATAGTCTTCAGTCTTCTCAATCATCCCCCTTCCTGCCTTTTTTAATTTTTCGTAGCTGGCCAAGTCAATTTGTTTGACGGCTTCACAGAACGCTTCATGCTTGCCAAGTAGCTCCAGAGATGTTGTTTTGCCTGAAGGCTTTGAGCTTCTGTGGAGGAGCGTACTATCGATATCAAGAATCAATACCCCTCCATCTTCTATCTTTAAATCCTTAAAAGAGTGAAGCTTTAAAACCTTTAAATGGGATTTTTTCTTTACAGCAGTTAAGTTGGATTCTTGAGGCTCTCCCCCTTCCATAGCAAAAGAAGGGCTGACCGTAAAAAAGGCGCAAAGCGCCATGGAAACCATAAATATTTTGGATTTTTTCATAAAAAATACTCCTTAATTACAAATATAAATAATTATTACGAATTAATAACGATGTAATCAGTATGAATAATTTTTCAAGAGGTTAAGCCGTTTTTCTGACCAAAGGTTTATACTTCAACCGATGGGGCTGGTCGGCGTCGACGCCAAGGCGGCGCTTGTGATCCACTTCGTAAGCCTGGAAATTGCCCTCGAACCACTCCACATGGCTGTCGCCTTCAAAGGCGAGGATGTGAGTAGCAATCCGATCCAGGAACCAACGGTCGTGGCTAATGACGACAGCACAGCCCGCAAACTCGAGCAAAGCTTCTTCCAGGGTACGTAAGGTGTCGATATCAAGATCGTTGGTGGGCTCGTCCAGAAGAAGGACATTGACGCCCGATTTGAGCATCTTGGCTAAATGAACACGGTTACGCTCACCGCCCGAGAGTTGCCCAACTTTCTTCTGCTGATCAGTCCCTTTGAAGTTAAAGCTGGCGCAATAGGCGCGGCTTTGTATTTTGCGCTTGCCCAGTTCGATCTCATCGTGGCCTTGGGAGATTTCCTCCCATACGGTTTTTTTGTCATCGAGGCTATCTCGTGATTGATCTACAAATCCCAAAACAACTGAATCCCCAACACGGATCTCACCCTCATTTGGTTTTTCCTGGTTAGTAATCAGCTTGAAGAGGGTCGATTTTCCAGCACCATTGGGTCCGATGATTCCGACAATGCCCCCTGGAGGTAATTTAAAATTCAAGTTTTCAATGAGGAGGCGGTCTCCAAATCCTTTAGACAGATTTTTCGTTTCAATGACAACCGATCCCAAACGAGGTCCAGCAGGGATGATAATCTGAGCCGTTTCTTGATTTTTTCGCGCGTCTTGTGCAAGTAACTCTTCGTAAGATTGGATACGCGCCTTACTCTTAGCTTGGCGTGCTTTTGGAGACTGGCGAATCCACTCTAGCTCACGGGCGAGCGTTTTTTGCCGGGCGCTTTCTTGCTTGCCTTCTAGCTCAAGTCGCTTTTGCTTTTGCTCAAGCCAGGCAGAATAATTTCCTTCAAAAGGAATGCCTTGACCTCGGTCTAACTCTAAAATCCAGCCAACGACATTATCTAGGAAATAGCGGTCGTGGGTTACGAGAATAACCGTTCCTTTATATTCTTGGAGATGCCGCTCAAGCCATGCCACAGACTCAGCGTCTAAGTGGTTTGTAGGTTCATCGAGAAGGAGAATGTCAGGTTGTTGAAGGAGAAGACGACAAAGGGCAACACGACGCTTTTCTCCACCGGAAAGGGTTTTCACATCCGAATCTCCCGGAGGACAGCGTAGAGCATCCATGGCAATTTCGACCTGACGGCCTAAGTCCCAGGCGTTAACGGCTTCTATTTTTTCTTGGAGCTCGGCTTGCTCAGTGAGGAGATCGTTCATTTCCTCGTCGCTCATGGGTTCGGCGAAGCGGGCACTAATGGCTTCGAACTTGTCCAACAGGCCCTTTGTTTCCGATAGGGCTTTGAGGACATTTTCTTCAACGGTGAGGTTAGGATTCAGTTCAGGTTCTTGGGACAAATACCCAACCGTGGTGCCAGGAGCCGCCCAGGCTTCCCCGTTGAATTCTGTATCCATCCCTGCCATGATTTTCATGAGGGTTGATTTACCGGCGCCATTGACGCCAATGATGCCAATTTTAGCTCCGGGATAATAGGACAACCAAATATCTTTAAAGACCTCTCGGCCACCGGGATAGACTTTGGTAAGTCCCTTCATGACATAGATATATTGGTTGGTCATTATGGCTCCTAAATACGAATTTTCTCTAGTATTTCTTCTAAATCGTCATCCCGGAATTTAGAGCCTCTATGCGATCCTGATTTAATCAGGGAGCATTAGAGGGTCTTAATATCCGGGACCTAGGAATTGTTTGGTTTAAATATTCTCCTGGGTCCCGGATATTAAGAAAAGCTAAACCCCGGTGGGGTAAGCTTTTCTAAATTCCGGGATGACGCTTAAAAGTTATACTTCTAAGCTTGCCAGCCATAGCTGCGAAGCAGTTGTGTTATAGCCCGCCTACGCCAAGGCTTCGTCGGGCAGCCTTCGCTGCTTTGCTTTTCATCCTGGCTTGCCAGCCGTAGCTGCGAAGCAGCGAAGGCTGGTGGGCCCGGCAGGATTCGAACCTGCGACAGCTCCGTTATGAGCGGAGAGTTCTGACCCCTGAACTACAGGCCCTTGGTTGCTAAAATACCGGAAATTGAGGGGAGGTCAAGCAGTAATCAGTGTAGCAGAAGGGCAGTGTAGCAGAGAACAGAAAAGCAAAACTACAGGAAAACAGAAAGATGAGTAGAGAAAGCGCGTCATCCCGGAATTTAGAAAATCTCGGCAACCTTTTGGGTGCTTAGATTTTCTTAATATCCGGGATCCAGCGAGATGTTTCAATCAAAGTTACTTCCTGGGTCCCGGATATTAAGAAGCTTTAACGTTCCCCCTGATTAAATCAGGGGTCAGGAAGAGCCTCTAAATTCCGGGATGACGGGTTTTTTAATTTATCTTTCTTTCTGATTTCTGCAATTCTGCTACACTGTTCTCTGCTCTTCTGCTCTTCTGTTCCTTCCGCTTCTGCAAATTCTTCCGCAACGCTTCAGCAAGGCGCTTTTTCCGTGCCTCAACCAGTTTTTTTCTTTGAGCAATTGAAGGATGAGCATCACTTTTTTGCGGGGACGGTTTTGTTATTTCCTTCATTTCCATACTGCATCCAGTGGTTCATATACTGCTCAATTTTCATTGAGCAGGCGCGGGATTATAAAAAAATAGTTTGACTTCTGTAAAGAAAATTAATATTAAAAATTTATTGCTAATCTAATTGTTAATTAAGGAGAATATGATTATGAAGAACATGATTTTGTTCACATTTGTTTTACTAAGCTTTTTAAGCTCTTGCAAAGTAATGGCAATGGAAGAGGATGACCCTAAGAACGTTCCCTCAGGGAGCTCCTCACGTATCGTTCTGGACATTACTGATACCCGTTTCGCAAAGGAACTTCTTGCGGTTCAACGTGAGAGAAATGATAAGGAAAAGCTTAAGAAAAATTCTAGTCTAGTCCTGCGGCGGGTTGATGAGAAAAGGTTTAAGATTGTTGGTTGTCATTCACCGTTTTTTTATATCGGTTTAGAGAGCAAAACTTTCGAGAGTCTATCAACAGATGAACTCTCCAAAAAGAGAAGACGAGACGCATTTCGATATGGGATAGGAGTGGAGATAAGGGCACGCGATTTACCTGAAAAAATATACTATCGTACTAGCACTTCTTGTATTGTTCCCACTAGTCCATCTGAGGAGAATTTGAAAAGTTCGCTGGGAAGAGCTGAGGATGCAAGGGATAAAGAAAAAGAAAAAGAAAATTAAGGCACTAGTTCGATTGCCTGTGAATACACGGTAGAGTTATTTCTTTTAGCTGGTCTTTACCCAGGAGCAAAATTTAAGCCGTACTATCCCTATGGGCAATCATTCCTTTTGGCTGTTCTTGATGTAACAAGAAGTAGAGTCCACATCGCTAGCTTAAAATTTTTTGAATAGCTGGTCCTCTTCTCTTGATTGACAGGCTGCAGTGTGGCATCTTGCGCCCATACTGCCGTCGTAGCTCAGTGGTAGAGCACACCCTTGGTAAGGGTGAGGTCGAGAGTTCGATCCTCTCCGACGGCACCAGCCTTCGCTGCTTTGCAGCTATCCCACATCGTCATTCCGGGATTTAGAAACCCTTAACGACCCCGGATTAAATCCGGGGGAGTTTGTAGGGTTTCTTAATACCCGGAACCTGGAGTATTCACACTGTTTCTCTAGGTTCCGGGTACTAAGCCTCTCTGTCACTCGCCCAGGTGGGCTTGTGAAGAGAGTCTAAGTCCCGGAATGACGAGGGCTATAATATAACGACTTCGCAGCTATGACCTATTTTGTACAGATGAAGTAGTCAATTATTCTTGGTGCGCCAGTGGATGTAGGTATAGGATATTCGACTTTTCTTTTGAACTCTACTGTATGAAAGACTTTTTTTAATACCATTTCATTGTGGGGCAATAGCACTTCCTCAAAAAACTTTTCGCAAAAATGTCTTTTGGTTATTTCCTTGGTTAGCCGTAATTCTAAGCTACTATAATACCTCCCTAGTTTTGCAGGATCTTTTAAAATGTGATGAGGTGCTATGTCCTCTGATTTTATACCTAATTCTAAGCATCTTTGAGAGAATGGTATTAGATCCATGCTAATAGCGTATTCTTTGACTTGCTCAGAATTTTGTTTTCGCTTTTCAACCTCTTTGTCAATTTCATCTTTAAATTCACCCTCAATAATTGGGAACTCCTCAGGAATCATGAAAGACTTCTCTAGCTTTGTATCATCTAATTTGGATCTTAACCTTTCCATGAGGTGATTTTGATCTAGGGTCTCGTCAGTGGCAGTCGTATAATCAGGTTCAAATTGTAATGTTCCTTTGCTTTTTAATGTTTTTTTAAGATATTCAAGATGCTGAATTTTCCAATTCGTAAATTTATAAACATTATGATCTAAAACGATTTTGCAAAATACTTCAGGTAATTCTTCGGCAAGTTGTTTCAATTCGTCCTGATTATTAAAATTAACCTCTAAGTGGCGCCCTTTAAGATCTCCACTCTGAGTATCATTCAAAAATATCCAACCTTCATCAGCAAATTTTATATGAAGACTCGTTTCCTTATCACTAACACCTAAAGCTAAGGAGAGCTGGGGGTGTGACCGAGCATATTCCTTTACGTCCTCTATTTCTTCTGTCAAGCCAGCAAAAGCAGCGTTAAAAGAGAGAACACTAGAGAAAACAGACATTAATAAAAATCGTTTATACATTATAGGCTCCATATAAAAATTACTTCGTACTATGATATATATGCTAATTTTAAAATTTTTCAATTATGTTTATAAATAAGGGCTGTCTGGGTTGCTTCGTCGTTCCACTCCTTGCGATGACGGCTAGGGGGATTGTCATTGCAAAGCTCCACAAGAGCTGAAGCAATCCAGACTTATTTTCTTAAAACCAAATAAGCCACAACCCATAAGAGCGCAGATAAAACAGAAGTTACCAATAATTTAAGCCCTATATAAGGATGTTCTGGGGCGCTTGTGGCGTGTCCAGGTTCCACCTTATCAGGAATGCGGACTCCCCAGGGAAGGACCAAAAAGAGGACGACAACCCAGATCATGACGTAAACCATGAGGCCTATGGTAAAGGTCATTTGTTATTCCTACAGGATTTAAGTTTCTGGATCGCCACGCCCACTTTGTGGGCTCGCGAAGACGACTGTAGGAAGCCTCTCCCTCCCGTCTTTGCGAGGAGCTTTGCTCCGAAGCAATCCAGAAAAAATAAATTCTTTTTAAAGTTACTCAAATCCTAATTCCCTTCCATATTATCCGGGGGCGTGAGTTGTCTGAAATCAGTTTCAACGTCAACTTCAACGCCTTCAACGCCCTCTAAAGAATGAATCGAAGACTTATAAGCTGTATGGAGGGGGCTTATATGTTTAAGAGGACCTTGAACTTCAGCGGTACGCACTTCCTCAAGTTCAATCAGAACACCAAGGGCGTCTTTGGGATTGAAGAAAAGAACCGGTTTTTCCTGATATCCCAACTTAGGGGTTCCATCACCGATGACTTGGAGTCCTGCAGCCTGTAGCTGTTGCAGGGCAGCTTTAATGTCAGGAACTTCATAGCACAAATGGTGAATTCCCCCTTGGGGATGGGTTTTGAGAAATTTTTGGATGGGGGAATCTTCACCTAAGGGAGTGATGAGTTCAATTTTTGTGTTTGAGAGGTTAACCACAGCGATGCGAACGCCATGCTCAGGTAGATCTTGAGGCGACGTCACAAAAGCTCCGAAGACATTCTGATACTGGAGAATGGCGGCGTTTAAATCAGGTACCGCAATGGCAACATGGTTTAAGTTTCCAATCATAAGGCGCTCCCCTAAACACGATAGACTTGCACATGTGTTAATGTCTTTTTTCCATAATAGTTTGAGAGAACACGTCTCGTCGCTATGCGCGCTGTTTCTCCAACTTTCTCATCATCGTCTCGGTCCTCTAAAGACAGGGATAGGAAACCTTCTTCAATGGCTCCAATACATTGGGATGTCAAAGTGTCAAGCTGCTCTCTTTCTGTTACGCCAACTAAAAGGATAGAAGGCGGGTGTTTAAAAGAGCCTTCTTCCTTTAAAATAAGTGTGACAAGGGCGTGACCCGTACTCATCAAACGATGGCGGTCGTGCATTACAGCTCCTTTGTAAGGAATCAACTTTCTTCCATCAAGGGCCAGACGTCCGGAGGGGACTTGATCGATAAGTTTTGGTCCTTTTTTCGTCAGCGCGATGAGATCTCCATTCCGAGGCGTAATGATATGGGGCACATTATTTGCTAGCGCAAGTTTGGCTTGCTCTAGGATATGATGGTCTTCACCATGGACGGGTACGACAATTTGAGGACGAATCCAAGAGTACATCTGAACAAGTTCATCCCGGCAGGGATGTCCTGATACGTGAATATCTTCATCATTTGCTGTAATGACTTGAATCCCTTTCCGAACAAGTAAGTTTTGTAAGTTGGAAATAGCCATTTCATTTCCAGGAATTTGGCGGGACGAGAAAATAACAACATCACCTTCTTCCAAGAAAATGTGCCTATCTTCATCCTTAGCGATTCTTAAAAGGGCAGCCCGTTGTTCACCCTGACTACCAGTACAAATCAGAAGCATTTTGTCCCGCTCAAGAAATCCCGAATCATGATGATTAAGGAAAGGGGCATAGTCCTTAAAGTAGTTGAGCTGGCGAGCAACTTCATCCATACGATGAAGGGAACGGCCCACCAGTCCTACCGTGCGACCATTGGCAATTCCTGCTTCCGCACAGCTTGCAACACGGGCAACGTTTGAGGCAAAGCAAGCAATGAGAACCCGTCTCCCAGGAAATTTTGCAACAAGATCAATTAGGTTTTTGCGGATAGGCTTTTCAGATCCTGAATGGCCTGGGACAAAGACATTGGTTGAGTCGCAAACAAGGGCTAAGATCCCTTCATCGCCAAGCTTTTTTAGAGCGGAAATATCGGTTGGCTTTCCTATTAAAGGGTCGGGGTCGATCTTCCAATCCCCCGTATGGACAACGGTGCCGGCACCTGTTCTGATTGCCAAGACATTGGGCTCAGGGATGGAATGGGTGATCTGGATAAAATCAACAGTAAAAGGTCCAATATCAACACCACCGGAGAGCGGAATTTCATGAATAGGCGCTTGAAGACCCGCTTCCTGGAGCTTATGGCGAACGAGTGAAGCGGTAAACGGGGTCGCAAATATGGGACATTGTAAGCGTGACCAAAGGTGGGGAACGGCCCCAATGTGATCTTCATGTGCATGAGTCAGAACAATTCCCACGAGATTTTGGGCATGCTCTTCTATAAATTGAGTGTCGGGCATCAACACTTCGATTCCCGGTGTTTGGTCAAATGTAACCCCCAAATCCACCATCAACCACTTCCCGCGGGTGTGGTAGAGATTGAGATTCATTCCTATTTCCCCTGATCCTCCCAAGGGTAAAAAATACAGCTTATTTGGATCTAATTTCATTCTTAACTAACACCATAAACAATGAGCCTCCCTTTTTTCTTTTCATTATGCCAGAAAAGAGAAAGGAACACCAAGAAATTTGATCACATTAACAAATTAAATCGCAGTTGAAATGTGAAAGTGCAGATTTATCAGCCAAAACTCTATGGATTCAGATCTTTAGAATTTTGGGTTTCTTCAATGGGGTTCATATGAAGTCATTATCACCTTATGGTCGCCTGTTGGGAGGATAGGGATCAAACTCGTCTGCAATGTCAGGTCTGCTCAAGGCACCCCTGAAAGTGTTTAAATTTACGTTAAATTCCTCTAAGGTTATAGGTGTTGCTGGTGGTCTTCCGGTAGGTGCATCTAACAGTTGCTCAATAATTTTCGCGTCATCTTCAGTAAGAAGAACATGCTTTACAGCAGCCGCTTTAAGTATACCTGTTGCTGGATCTCTATATTTTGTCAGAGAAAAGATAACATGTGATGTAGCATTATATTGGTTAAGATCTAAGTTAACAATGGATAGAACATTGCCTGAAGAGACAACTTGACGTGGATTCGGTGCGGCACCTGCCGAATGAGTGGATATCCTATTCTCTTCTATGAGTCGTCCCCGCTGTTGACCCTCGATAAGAGGCCCATCATTATCCGAAAATATCCCAATTTTGACTGTGAAGTGCCGATCATAATTTACAGCTTCATTAGGCGCGTTCGGATCTAACCATGAGTGAGGTTTCACTTGTACAGGACTCGTTCCTAACCAAGGCAAAGTTTGTGCGACAATAAAAGCCTCGATATTATCATCATCGACATCACCCAAATTTAAATGAAGAGCATGGGGAGCAAAATTACGGGTATATTTAGCTTTAATATTGATAGGGAAGGATGGAGATACATATCCTCTTTCATTTGCAAGATCTTCTAAATTGTACGGAAACAAAACAGTAGTCTTTGGTAAGCCAATATGTCTGTATTGGTCTGTTGTTCCAGAGGTACCAGCGGGATAGCCCACAGTACCTGATATAGGACCATGAGGGTCGGGAATATCACCAGAAAGTAGCCGAATACGCGCATAATTTTTTTCGAAATTTGAATGCAATAAAGCCTGACGCGTTGCTACATTAACTTGAGGATCACGCGCTTCCGCTAAATTTGCTATACGAAGATACTCTGCCTCTTGGGTAGCAGCAGTTTGTTGTTGATGAAGGATTAGAGTTTTGCGAGCTGCCGTTTGCTTTAGGGATCGCCTTTGAGCTTTTGGTGCTACAGCTTTTCTTACTCTTACCCGCGCTTTCCTTACTCTTACTCGCGTTTTTCTTACCTTTGCTTGAGTTTTTCTTACTCGAACCTTTCTTACGCGAGGGGCTTTCTTTCGACTTTTTGCTGAGGATTTGTGGGGAGTACGAGCTGCTTCCACAGGTACAGAACTTATTGCAAGAACAGATACGATCGCTAAAAGCTTACCTAAGAGTTTATTTTTTTTAATCCCATCAATCAAACCAAAATGCATAGAAATTTACTCCTCAACACATAACCCACCAATTTATATAGCGACAATTATATATTATTTCATAATTTAAAAATATTACTGTAATTATTATAATAATTACAACTTCTTTTGTCAAGCGCATGATGAAAGAAGCTCTTTTGACTTTTCAACTTGTAAAGCAGGCGAGATTAAAAACTAAAAATCTATTTCATCCGCGAAATCTCGTGAAAGATATGCTCTTGCTCCCCTTAAATTATTTTTAAACTCACGAAGTGTGGGCGAAGCTATGAGAACATTTTGAAATGTTTCTTCATCGTCTGTGTTAAGGATAAAATGTTTGACGATAGCGGCTTTAGCCCCATGCTTTGTTAGAGAGTAAAAAACATGGGATCTACCATATCCTAAATTATCAATATGTAAGGTATTTCCTGACGAAACGAGAAGTTCAGGGTTGTCTGGAAGACCATTATGAACGGAGACGTTCTGATTAATAAGGCCACCAGCTGGTTGATCATGGATCAATGGGGCGCCGGGAACACCTGAAAAAAGGCCAGCTTGGATAGCAAAGTCGTGATTAATATTTCCTTCTTCTTCAAAAGGAGCATCAGGATCTAGCCAATATTGTGGTCTGAAAAGCATGGGAACTGCTGCTGAGGAAGGTCTGTCCTGTGCAATTATGAACACATCTATATCTTCGTTTCTTATACCAGCAAGATTTCTCTTAAGGTCGTCCGGAGCCTGCAACTCAAATTGAGGGGTATATCCTGGTAATTTCGCACTGAATGAAAAAGATGGGTATCTGTACCCGATCAACGTTCCACCTACATCACTAATATGTTGCAAATCATATGGATGAAAAACAGGAGCTGTGGGTAATCCGAAACCGTATTGTTGTGTTGTTTCAAGCCCATTTGGGTATCCCGAATGAGCTAATATATAGTCCTCATCAACGAATGTCTGTGCATTTAAGCGTATTGAGGGTATGCGATTCAAAGGTTGGTCGAGAAATTGATCGGAAGTTAGAAGCGGGAGAGGGTGCATCTGGGCTTGCTGACGGGCTTCTGCTCGTAAACGGTTTGCTTCAGCTCTCCCTTGGAGCTCCGCTTGTCGACGGGCAGCTTCCTGTTGTTGACGAAGGATTTCGGCCTGCTGCAGAGCAGTAGCTGCTTGTTGCTGACGAAGGGCTTCAGCCGCAGCTGCTTGTTGTTGACGAAGGACTTGAGCTCGACGAGCCACGGCTTGCTTTGCGGATAACCTGCGGTTTTCTGCTCGACTTCTTCCTCGATGTTTTCTTACTCGAGTTTTTGGCCGAACTCTCTTTACGTGATGGCGATGGACCTTTTTTCGAACTTTAGCTATTTTTGATGATGGTTTATGGGAAGTACGAGCTGCTTCAACAGATACAGAACTTACTGCAAGAACGGTTACGATAGCTAAAAGCTTATGTAAGAGTTTATTTTTTTTAATCCTAGCAAACAAACCAAAATGCATAGAAATGTCCTCCTTAACACCTAATCTACTAATCTAGCTGACAGAAAGTATATAACGTTGTCCGATAAATGAAAAGAGAATTTTATTGGCCTTATCTAGAGAATATAAAACGTTAATATCAACAATAATATATTAATATTAATGAATATTATTTAAAACTTCTTTTATCAAGCGCATGATGAGAGAAATTCTTCCAGTTTTTCAACTCGTCGAGCATGCCGACCGCCTTGAAAGGTTGCTTCAAGAAAATTTTCTAGGCAGGAAACGGCCTCTTCTTTGCCAATAAGGCGTTCTCCCAGAACGAGAATGTTAGCATCGTTATGTTCTCGAGCGAGTCTTGCCCCGAGTCCATCGGAGCAAAGTGCAGCTCGAATTCCTTTAAAACGATTGGCAGCAATACTCATTCCAATACCGCTTCCGCAAATTAACACGCCAGTCGCGCCTAAGAGTACTTCTTTTACAACAGGAGGGATATAATCCGGGTAATCAACGGATTCAAGTGAATGGGTACCACAATCTATAATTTTATAACCCCACGTGTGGGAGAGTTCTTTCAAAAATTCCTTATATTCAAATCCGGCGTGATCGCTGCCAAAAATAAGAGTGCCTTTTTCCTGACTCATAAGGTTTTTCTCCAATGCTTATCGTTGATCCAATTTTAACTCAATTCGGCGATTACGCTCATCACTTGCTCCCTTTTCAATGGGATGAAATTCGCCAAATCCAGCCGCTGCCAAATGTTCAGGAGGAATTCCTTCCTTGGTGAGGAACGTAATGACGGAAATAGCTCGCGCTGCGGAAAGCTCCCAATTTGAAGCAAATTTTTCTGTGTGGATGGGTTTATTATCCGTATGCCCATCAACACGCAAAACCCATTTCAAATCAGCGGGCATTTTAGCAGAGATTTCTTTAAGCGTATTGGCAAGTTGCTTCAGCTTGCTCTCTCCTTCTTTACCTAACGTCGCAGAGGCAGATAGGAAAAGAACTTCAGATTGGAAAACAAAGCGATCTCCGACGACTCTAACGTCCGAACGATTCGCAAGGAGCTCCTTTAACTTTCCAAAAAATTCAGAGCGATATTTTTCAAGTTCTTCCACTTTCTTAATCATGGCTGCCGCAAGCTTTTTATCCAAATCTTCGATGGTCAGTTTCTGTTGAGTTGAAGTGGCTTCCGAGACTTGTAGTGCAGTATTAAGGGCCTGAAGTTGCAGATTAAGAGCCTCAATCTGTTGTTGAAGAGTTGCGAGAGACGTTTCCGCATCAATGGCACGTTTTTCAGTGGTAGAAAGTTGCTCTGAAGCTGTACTGAAAGAGCTTGTTAAGTCTGCATTCTTTTTCTGTTCAACTTGCAATAAATTTGCAATTTCCTGCAATTTAGCTTGGAGAGAATCAAGTCCGCGCTGGCTTCCTTGGAGTGCATCAGAAAGATAAATTTGTGAAACCACAAAGATCATCAGAGCAAAAATCATGACAATTAAAAGGGTCGCCAAAGCATCAACGAACCCTGGCCAGACGTCTAATGTGACTCCTTTTTGACGGCGTGCGTGTGCGACCATTTTTTTCTCCTTAATCAAAACCTTGGGAAAGCAAAATGCGCACCCTACTCATTATTCCCTTAACGTTTGCTCACATAAAAAATAGAGCAAGAATCCACCAAAACTATAGACTTTCACATAAGGCATGCCAATAGAAATTTTACATAGAAATTTTCTAAAATTTTAAACTTGCTTATTTATTTTTTTTTGATAATTGCATTAGGGAAGCTAATTTTAGTAAATTTTAATTTTTTTAAGAAGGAGTTTATAATGATACGGAATTGTATGAGTAATTTTGCTATGTTGGGGATGGCTATTTATTTAGAGAGCTCCGCAGAGGCAGGCATCATTGACCAGGATTATAATACGCTTGATCCGCATAAACGATATACATCACAAAAAGGATTTAAACGAAGCCTAGGAAGGCCTTCGAACGGCATGAAGACACAAAAACCAAAGTGGCGAGCTGCCCATTACAAAGAAGTACTTGAAAAAGGTACAACAAAAGAAAAATTAAACCTTGCCCTTGAATGCGAAAAGAAGGCCAGAAAGACGTCGCGTGAATGGTATTCTGTAAGATCATTAGGTAGAGCTGTAGAGTTATTAAAACAAGTTGTTGAGGCTAAAGATATTGAAGACGAAGATCTTTTAACAGCTCGATATACTCTTGCTGAAATATACACATCATCAGTTTGGTTTGATTCGATGGATGCTAAACCATTATACAAAAAAGCGAAGAAACAAAAGCATGCCGATTCAATATCTAAGCTTGGGGACATGCATCGGCCTTTTAAGGGGTATTATTACGGATTTAAAGATTGTTCTCATAAAAAAGTGGCAGAATATTATGAAGAAGCTTCAGAGCTGGGCCATAAACGTGCATCCTACGAACTTGCCATGATGTATTATAAAAAGCATACCTTTGTAAAGAAACTAGATGGTAGTATAGATGACAATAAAACCCGTGAGAAAGCTTTATATTACTATAAAATTGCCGCTTGTAGTAACAAGCGATCGCCCGATGAAGATGATAGAGACGTACAGAACGTTGAAATGCTGGCGCAATATGAATATGGTCAAATTCTTTTGAAAGATAAGGATTCTGCGAAAAGACAGGAAGGCAAGAGACTTATTCGGGAATCAGCTAAGAAAGGGCACATACCCGCGATTGAGCACCAAAACAGGGAGCAATTTAAGCAGGCTCTCGTTCTTAAAAATAGCCCAGATGTCAAGGAAATGCTGGAGGGATGGAGACGTATCGATTGGTTAGCTAAGAAAGGGTATAAGCCCGCGATGCAATATTAAAGCTAAAGCGAGAGTAACTTTTAGTTTAGGTCCTCGGCCATTACCTTTCTTGGCTGAGGTAATTATAGTTCCCCCTGGGCTCTTGTAAAGCCCAGGGCATGATTAAATTCGTTGAGTTTTTCGATATGCATCCATCGATGTGACTGTCCTATTTTCTCGATCAAATTTAAAATATCTGTATCGTCAATGTGTGATTCTTTGTTTTTGAGTAAAAATCGCGCTCTCCAATGATCAACCGTGTCGGGTTTTAATCCAGCAATATTCGGGTACACTTGAACGCCGCGGTTAGAGATCATCTTAAGAAAGAAAGGGGAGAGATTGGTGATATCTTCGAGACTCTTTCCCAACGCCTCTGGCGAAAGTGTGCTTTCAATATAAATATCGACTCCCAGTTCTTTTCTGGGAACATCCTCATTAGGGTCTTTAACCTGTGGCAAGTGTAAAGGTTTATAAGGGCGAGTTGCCCAAAAATCTGTTACTTTATCTAAGTTTCGAACAATAATATCGGTGAAACCAGTGGTGGTAAGGGTTGACGATTTATCCAAATCTTTTGGAAAAGCTCTTTCGACTCCTAAGGTGTACAGAAGCGATTGTTCAATGCGATAGGCAGCTTCAAATTCATTCAAATGGCGTAACATCAATACTGACGAAAATAAAATAGCCGTAGGATTAACAATATTCTTCCCTGCAATATCGGGGGCTGATCCATGGACGGCTTCAAAAATTGAGACCTCATCACCGATATTCGCGGAAGCTGCGACGCCAAGTCCTCCGACAAGGGCTGAACCTAAATCACTAATGATATCTCCTTGTAAATTCGTTGTCACAATCACATCAAAGATTTCTGGGTGAAGGATCATCTGATGGGCACAGTTATCAATAATGATATGATGAGCTTCAATATCCGGGTAGTCTTTAGATACATCTTCGAAGGTCTTTTTAAAAAGGCCCTCAGTTAACTTAAGGATATTTGCTTTTGTTGCACAATGAACCTTGTGACGTCCTTCCGATCGAGCCAATTCAAACGCAAAGCGGATAATTTTTTCAGATCCCTTTCGGGTGATTAGCTTCAAACCTTCGGCAACAGTTGGGGTTTGAAGGTATTCAATTCCTGCATAAAGATCTTCTACATTTTCACGCACAATGACAAAGTCAATGGCTCTCCCATTGAAAAGGGTTTGAATTCCTGGAATTTGCCGAACGGGGCGGGTGTTTGCATAGGTTTCAAAAAGAGCTCGCAAAGTAACATTCGCACTTTTTTCACCGTATCCAACTGGCGTTTCAAGGGGTCCCTTGAGGGCAACTTTTGTACGTTTTAGGGAATCAATGGTTTCTTGCGGAACTCCTGTGGCAAGACCTTTTTTAAAAACTTCCGCCCCAGCTTCACAAATGTCCCATTGGATCTTAACACCGCTCGCATCCACCACACGTTGGGCGGCATGAACGATTTCTGGCCCAATTCCATCTCCTTCAATGAGGGTGACAGCTTTTGACATTAGGGTCTCCTTTCATTTCTCACTCAAACCCCATACGTGTCATCCTTGGACTAGAAAAGGCTTGTTTTTCATTAAAAAACAATGACTTCTCTTGACCCGAGGATCTTACTTCAAAAGAGATCCTCGGCCAAGAAATGCTAGAGTTTTCCTATGGAAAACAAAGCATTTCTTGCCAAGAGCTTGCCCTTGCGAAAGCGAGGGATGACACAAACTGGTGAATAAATATCATAAAGGGTATTATAGAGGATAAAGGGAGCATAAACCAAGCCTGTCATAATTTTCTTTATGTTTGGGCACAAATCGTCTATTCTTAAGAGAATTATTTGTGATTTGATTCGAGAGGTTGTCTTTGAGCGAAGAAAATAAAGATACCAAACAAGATAAATATCCTGTCTTGTCCTTGAGAGATGTGGTTGTCTTTCCCCACATGGTTATACCTCTGTTCGTGGGGCGTGAAAAGTCAATTCACGCTTTAGATGTTGTAATGCAAACCGACCAGAAGGTTGTGTTATTAAGCCAAAAAGACCCGACCGTCGATAATCCTACCCAAAAAGATCTTTATACGATCGGGACAGTTGCAAGAGTTTTACAGCTTTTACGCCTCCCTGATGGAACAGTAAAAGTTCTCCTTGAGGGAGAAACTCGGGTAGCCATTTCAAAATGGCTTAACAATCCAGCCTACTTTGAAGCCCAAGTTAAACCTTTTGATGAGGAACCCGGCCCTGTTCAAGAAATGAAAGCCCTGGTGAGGACACTCATTTCACAATTTGATCAATACGTCAAATTACAGAAGAAAATTCCAAGCGACTTGATTGGGTCTATCACTCACATTACGGATCCCTCAAAGCTTGCGGATGTCGTTGCTGCCCATCTGGGTTTTAAACTTGACGAAAAACAAGCTTTGCTTGAAACAAAAAGTATTTCTACCCGTCTTGAAAAAATCATTAGTTTTATGGAAGGCGAAATTGGCGTCATGCAAGCGGAAAAGCGAATCCGAAGCAGGGTTAAGCGTCAAATGGAAAAAACCCAGAGAGAATATTATTTAAATGAGCAGCTAAAAGCCATTCAAAAAGAACTAGGAGAAGGAGAAGAAGGTAGGGATGAACTTTCTGAGCTTGAAGAAAAGATAAAGAAAACAAAACTTTCTAAAGAAGCTCGAGAAAGAGCCCAAGTAGAATTTAAAAAGCTGCGACAAATGAGTCCAATGTCAGCCGAAGCTACCGTCGTGCGCAACTATTTAGAATGGCTTTTGGACGTTCCTTGGGAAGCCCAGACACGCATTAAAAAGGATTTGAAGCAAGCTGAACAGTTTTTGAATGAAGATCATTATGGATTGGAAAAAGTAAAAGAACGAATCATTGAATATCTTGCCGTTCAAAATCGTGTTGGAAAAATTCACGGTCCTATTTTGTGTCTCGTGGGTCCCCCAGGAGTGGGAAAAACGTCCTTAGGAAAATCCGTTGCTCGGGCAACAGGACGAAATTTTGTGCGTATGTCATTAGGTGGTGTACGAGACGAGGCCGAGATTAGAGGCCATCGCCGGACTTACATTGGCTCCATGCCGGGTAAAATTATTCAAGGTATGAAAAAAGCGAAAACAACCAATCCTTTGTTTTTATTGGATGAGGTTGATAAATTAGGAACTGATTGGCGCGGAGATCCCACTTCCGCTCTTTTAGAGGTTTTGGATCCTGAACAAAACAATACCTTCAATGATCATTATTTAGAGATCGATTATGATCTCTCTAATGTACTTTTTATCACAACGGCCAATACATTGAATATGCCTCAGCCGCTTATGGATCGGATGGAAATAATACGTATTTCGGGGTATACGGAAAGTGAAAAGGTCCAGATCGCTCTGCGGCACTTACTCCCCAAACAAATGACAGCGCACGGCCTGAAAAAGAATGAATTCATTGTAACCGAGTCAGCTATTCGAGAGCTGATTCGCACTTATACTCTTGAGGCAGGAGTTCGAAATTTAGAAAGAGAACTTGCCAACCTTTGTCGGAAAGCAGTTCGTTACCTTGCTTCTCCAAAACATAAGATGGTTAAAATAACGACAAAGAACCTCAGCAAGTTTGCAGGTATCCCTCGCTACCGTCACGGGACGGCAGATATCGAAGACACAGTAGGTGTGACAACCGGTCTTGCATGGACGGAAGTGGGGGGCGAGCTCCTCTCCATTGAAGCTGTTATGCTGCCTGGAAAAGGGAAAATGCAGATTACGGGTAAGTTAGGTGAAGTTATGCAAGAATCTGTGCAAGCCGCCGCGAGTTACGTAAAGTCAAAAGCTCCTCAATTTGGAATTGAACCTCCCCTCTTTGAAAAACGAGACATTCATATCCATGTGCCTGAAGGTGCTACACCAAAAGATGGCCCTTCAGCGGGCGTTGCTATGTGTACGTCGATTGTCTCAGTTCTAACGGGCATTCCCGTTCGTAAAGACGTCGCCATGACTGGGGAAATAACGCTAAGGGGACGCATTCTTCCCATCGGAGGTCTGAAAGAAAAACTTTTGGCAGCTCTGCGAGGAGGAATTAAAATTGTTGTGATTCCTAAAGATAATGAGAAAGATTTATCAGAAATTCCAAAAAATGTTATTAAAAGTATGAAAATTTTTCCTGTTTCAAGGATTGAGGAAGTTCTAAATATTGCCCTTAAAGAACCTTTGCAACCTATCACATGGACTGAAGAAATGGCGACTATCGCTGCCCATAAACAGTTGGTAGATGAACTAAAAAATGAAGAAATCACCACTCACTAAAGTTAAGTTGCTGAATTTCAACGAAAATAATTTTAATCTCTTGTTTTGTAAGGCATTGACGGGGTTAAAGGATTCAGGTACCATTTCGCAAGTTGTCCTGGAAATTCAGGGCAGTAAAATAAAGATCTACTGAAATAACAAAAGGGGTGAATACCAGTGAATAAAAATGATTTAGTGGCGTCAGTCGCTGAAATTTCTAGCCTTACAAAAGCTGATGCTTCACGGGCTGTTGATGGAGTAATTCAATCAATTACAAAAAGTTTAAAAGCAGGCAAAGAAGTTCGCCTTGTTGGATTTGGGACATTTTTAGTGACCCACCGTCCTGCAGGTGAAGGACGTAATCCACGGACAGGCGAAAAAATCAAAATTAAAGCGTCAAAATTGCCTAAGTTTCGTGCAGGTAAAGGCTTAAAAGAAGCAATCGCAAGGTAATTGTTTTTTTTAAGAATCTACAAAAAGGATGCAACAGTAAGTTGTGTCCTTTTTTCTTTGATTACCCCACCGCCTATCCTTTCCCATAAGGGGAGAGGTAACGCAAGCACTTAATCACCTCCCCTTTGTGAGAGAGGTCGCTATGCGCGAAGCAAGCGGTGGGGAGGGGGTTTAGATAACCAAACTAAACTCATTGCGAGGAGCGTGAGCTCCAAAGCAATCTAGTCCTTTTCTAGCCTTAGTCAGTACCTCCACCCTTGATGAAGGTCTGACTTTTAAAGCTAAACGTTCTTCACATGGATTCAGGAAAATAAGCACAATCCTCTAATTTTCGACTCAACCATTTGATCTTCAGATCACCATTAATATAGGCTAAATTATGAGTAAAGCCATCGATAAATATGCCAGGATAAAAATTCCCGAAATTTTCAGCAGTCAAATGAGGGGATAAAAGAGAAATAGCCTTTGCTTGTTGTTCCTCAGTCATTCCCTCCATAAAACGAAAGATTGTATTAAAATGAGATTCATAGTTTATGTGATGAAACGTATCAGAAAACATCTGATCATATTCTTGAAAGGCAGGATGTCTTTCAAATAGAGCAGTTAATTCTCTTTTTAAAGATTTTGGTTGAGCTGCTGAGGCTGTTGATGACTCGTGTCCTTCTTCGGGTTGAGTTGCAAGGATCTTAAGAGGAAAACATCTCGCGACACAATTAGTCCGGACATAAATGCCTGCGCCTGTTTGCATTGCCTGTTTAATTATATCTGCATTAAAAATTTTTGCAATAAAAGGATGTGTGAATCCATATTCCATATGTTTTATTAGGGCTTCTTGAAAGCGGTCAATAAAAAATTTTGCGTCAGATTCATCGATGGGTGCTTCATTAGCTCCATTGAATAAGCTTAAGTTACGCATTGTTTTTGCAAGCTTACCCTTGGGAAAAGTCTGTGATATAATAATCTTTTGTAAAGGCAAGCTTTTAACTAATTCATTACTATGTCTTGATGCCAAGCTTAAATTGGTAAGTAATTCCTCTCCGGGTATAAAAGATAAAACAAGTACCTGTAATTCACTAGGTAAAATAGCTCGTTTTTCAACATCAGCATTGGAATCGGTAAAAAAAGCGACAGTTGGTTGTGAATGGGGAGTCTGTTTATCACCCTCGGTTAACCCAGTTTTAGCTTCATCATCTATATCAGAATCAGAGGAAAAAGAGGAGGGATGTTGTGGATGAGGGGTCTGGCAGTCTCGGTTTTCCTCCATAGCAAAAACCACGTCACTTGACGAAAAAACGAGCGCAGTGACTAGCATTGTTAACAAGCTCTTTTTAAGCATCCTAAACCTCATTTGATATAAATATAATATTATCCTCCAGGAGGATAAATTCTTTATAAATTAAGACATAAAAAAATTCAATACCTCTTTTGTTCAGGAGGATTCAATGCAAGTAAAAGTATCAAGTAAGAGTATATTTAAATCGTGTATGCGAGGGTGAAACTTGAAGCAATCCAGACTCTTGCTCACGTTCATGAGGAGATTCAGTCAAAGGCTGTGGCAATCCCTTCTTTTTTTATGAATATCTAAATCTTAAAAAAATATTGTAATGAATTTGCCTCTCATATATACAAGTAAAAAGATAATATCTTATATGGAGTTGATAGTTATGATATTAAAAACGCAGGTTAGTTTACTTACCTTAATGGCTGCGATGGTTTCTTTGTCATTACCCGCATGGTCGATGGAAGAGGAAGGGGATAGAGAAAGCAAAAATATAGCTTCAACTTCTGTCTCATCTTCAACCTTAACTCTTATGGAAATGCCCCCAGAAATTCAAGAGCACATCTTTTCCAATGCAGCCTATCCAGGAGCGAATGAAGATTATACGACTTGGAGTGCCCTTAGGCTCACTTGCAGGGCTTCACATAAAATAGTGAGTTCATCTCGTTTTCAAGCCACTTCCATTCTTGATTTGAAGAGGAGAGTCTACGAATTACGATCTAATCGTAAAACGTTTGAGGCAAAATGTCTTTATAGAGAGACTCTTTTTAAAGAGGATTCACCTCTATCCGAAAGCCGATTCGTAACTTTAAGTTTGGCTTCTCTCCTAAAAAGATATAGATTAGCTCGCCTTGCTGAGAAAACGCCTCGTATTATAGATGGTCCTCCTTTAGAAAAAGGGGGTCCTTCTATGTGGGTATCTGAAGTTCTAGTCCAACCTCTACGAAATAAAATTAATGCTGCTATGGATTCGCTTTTACAGGAAATAAAGGATCTTCCTCAAGGCCCTCTTAGGCATCGAAAAGATGAAACCTTTTTACAACTCTATTTATCTTTACCGGATGTAGAGTTAGAATCAGACGGTTATGCTTTTATTCCTTTCACATTTTCAACTGAAACAACTCAACTCGCTGAAGAGCGGATTAGAGAAGCAAAACAGGCAATTGATGACAACAATTGGATGGAAAAAGGGATGCCTGGATATCTCTTCAGATCGATGCTTGAAAGTCCGCGTCTTAACTATGGCTGGAAGGATAATTTGCAATGTTTAAATGCCGCTTCGGATCTAGGAGATGGCCACGCGTCATTTAGCCTTGCTGGCTATTATCACTATGGGCAGGAAGAGGGGGTGGATATGGCACGGGCTGTCCTTTTATATAAGAAAGCGGCTGAGCAAGGCCATGAAAAAGCAAAGCGCGAGTTAGAAGATTTGAGAGCTGACTGGGTAATTGATTGATCCTATTGGAAGATCTTAGGTGGGTGAATCCAATCGAAGAACCTCTGAAAAGGGGATAGCAAAAGTTGCATACTTTTTTTCTTTGATTACCCCTCACCCGCCCTTCGGGCGACCTAGTGCTCGCTGCATTACCTCTCCCCTTGTGGGAGAGGTCGCCACGCGCGAAGCAAGTGGCGGGTGAGGGGGCCCTTCAGACAGACCAAACTAAACAGTTGCTGTACTCGTCTTTGCGGGCCTTCTGGATTGCTTTGCCTTCTAGGCTCGCAATGACGAAAATGGGCATATAAATTGCTTACTCCCAATCGTCATTGCGAGGAGCGTGAGCTCCAAAGCAATCTCGTCTTTTTCTAGCCTTAGTCAGTACTTCCACCCTTGATGAAGGTCTGACTTTTAAGCTCAGCGTTCTTCACTTGGGTTCTGGAAAATATCCAGCAGCCTTTAATTTATTATATTTATATTCTATACAATATTGTTAAAAAATTAATAAGATTAGTTATGTTGTTTGTGAAATTATTCGAAGTATTGTGAAATCACTTCATCTTAGCTTTTTTTAGGATCTCATCAGGTATTGTGACGTGCAATTTTTCTGCACTCTTTGGATTTATATAAACATTCAGATTGTGCGCAGTAACAACGGGAATGTCTCCGGGCTTTTTTCCCTTTAACACATTGACTACAATTTCTCCCGCCGCATAGCCTGTATCAAAGTGAGTGTAGCCTGAAGAGGCGAGGGCTCCTTGAGCAACGGAATCGCTATCACTCGAAAACACAGGGATTTTATTATCAAAACCGATTTTCAAAACCGCATCCATTGCGGTTAAAATTGTATTGTCGAGAGGGACAAAGATGGCATCGACGTTGTGTCCAGCGAGCTGTTGTATGGCCGCAGGAACGTCTGACGTTTTAAAGGCTGTAGCTTCAATGAGTGTAATCCCCAGATCTTTTGAAATCTCTCGTGCTTCTTTTAGGGGAGTTGTCGAGCTGTTATCTCCTGGGTTGTAGACAACACCTAACGTTTTGAGATTTGGAAGGATTTTTTTGAACGTTTCAATTTGTTGTTTGACGGGAGAAGCATCCGTTGCTCCCGTAATATAACCTCCTGGATGGGTAAGGGAAGGGACAACTCCTGAGGTGACCGGATCTGTGACTGCTGCAAAAACAATGGGAATAGCATGGCTCTGATCGGCTTTAACCATGGCTTGGGTGGAAGGTGTTGTAATAGGAACAAGTACGGTTGGATTTAAGGCCACAAGCTTTTGTGCGATTTGTGCAGCTGTTACCTGGCTTCCTTGAGCATTTTCATAAATAACGTTAAGGGTCTTCCCCTTTTCATATCCGTGAGCCTTAAGGGCAGCTAGAATACCTTCGCGTACTGCATCTGCTGAGGGGTGATCTGCAATTTGAGTGATGGCAATGGTGGGGAGAGGAGGGGTGTCAGCGGCACTGAGGGTTTGGGAAACGAAGGCAGTGGATAAGACGATACTTACGATTTGAAATGCTGCCTTGATGTTCATTTCGAATGTTCCTCATTTACGTCAAAGTACAGTCTACATAGCTTTAATTATTTAAATTGTAGCAGATTTACTATTGAGAAAAAGTTAACAGGCTTGAAAAAGGGGAATTGCTCATTTATATTCCCCTCACCCGCCGCTACGCGGCGACCTCTCCCACAAGGGGAGAGGTAGTACAGCGAGCACTTCAATTACCCTCTCCCCTTGTGGGAGAGGTCGCCACGAGCGAAGCTAGTGGCGGGTGAGGGGGCGTTTTTCAGATGTATAACTGTTTCAGCGCAGCAACCAATATAGGCGTCAAATCAATCTGATTCGAAGGATGGGGAATGGAATTGCAACTGACGATATTTTGCACGTCAGCTTTTTGTAATTCCTGATAAGAGTTCCCTGCGAAAATAGGGTGAATAGCAATGCAGATGGGAGGTGTATCCGTAAAACTCTTCAATTGTTCCACAGCTTGCAGCATAGTTCCTCCAGAAGAAATTATATCATCAACAAAGACGGGTGTTTTCCCATTGATATTATTAATGGTAGGCCAAGTAATTGCCACATGACCATCTTTATTGCGAACTTTATTAAGAACAATAAACGGGAAGGTCTTCGCAACCTCCGCAACCCACTGGGCACTTTCACCATCTGGTCCAATAAGAAATGGATTTTTAACATGGCTCTGAACCCATTGAGAAAGAAGAGGGGCTGCTTGCACAATCGTTGTGGGGATGGAATAAATTTCGCCAAGGCTATGGTAGCGGTGGAGATGGGGGTCGACAGTTATAAGATAATCAAAATAAGTTGAGATCAAATCTGCAAAGGTTTTTGATGTAAGAGCTTCACCAGGGTGAAAGACCTTGTCTTGACGCATATAGGCAAGATAAGGCGCGAGTAATCCAACCCGGTTGGCGCCTTGGGCTTTCAGCGTATCAGCGAGAAAAAGAAGGTCCAAGAACCAGTTATTGGGATTGAAGAGAGTCGCGTTAATGATAACCTCACGCCCTTCAACTGAACTTTCAACACGAAGAAACGACTCTCCGTCGGGGAAGGGGAGGACACTCACTTTCCCTTCGTCTCCACCGATTTCCGTCCTCACATGTGTGCCAAGGATCGAAGGATGGGGAAAATCAAAAATGAGGGGGGTCATCAGGAAGCGTCTCCTATCAGAATGACTTGTTGGTGGGAATGGAAGTAGTGAAGGGCATAGTTTAACTCTCCCGGGGATTCAGCATAAATAGTAAACAAGGGTTGTCCTTTTTCGACGATTGTATTCAAAGAAACGTGTAGGTCAATACCTGCTGCGGGCGAGTCGGGAGCTCCTGCTAGTTTTGCAATGCGGGAGATAAGTCGGTTGTCGATGCTCAAGATAGCACCATGTTGGGTTGAGGTAATGATGTGTTTAAAGGGAGCAAAAGTGGGTTCTCTGAAGCCTCCTTGAGCTTTGCAGATTGCCTCAAATTTTTTCAAAGCTTCTCCATCTTCTAATATCCTTTGGGCTTCAAGCATTCCTTTTCCCATAGGTATTCTTCCGCAGGATTCTAAAATTTTTCCAGCGAGGAATAAGGAATGGGCTTTCAAATCTTGGGGAGCGTCTTTCTCGTTCCTGAGAACAGAAAGAACGTCTCGAGCTTCAAGGGCAGGGCCTATCCCTCTTCCAACAGGTTGCGTTCCATCGGTTTCAACGATTTGAATATTGAGCCCGATATCTTGTCCGACCTCGAGGAAAAGGGTCTTCAAAACTTCGGCCTCATTCCGGTAACGCACTTTAGCGGTTGGACCGATAGGGATGTCAATAAGGACGTGGGTTGAACCTGCTGCAAGCTTTTTTGATAAAACTGAAGCGATAAGCTGACTCTGGCTGTCAAGGTCGAGAGCCCTTTCAACTTGAACGAGAACGTCATCGGCAGGGCTTAAATCGACGGACCCTCCCCATATGATGCATCCTCCTTCTTTTTCGACAACACTTCGCATCTCATTAATCGTTAGATCGACGGGTGCGATAACCTCCATCGTGTCAGCCGTGCCTGAAGGAGAGGTGATCGCTCGGGAGGACGTCTTGGGAATCGTTAGGCCGTGGGCAGCGAGAATGGGGACGAGAATCATGGTTGTACGATTGCCGGGTACGCCTCCGACGCAGTGTTTATCTACGATGGGAGACTGGGGCCATTTGAGTTGTCGCCCGGATTCGCTCATAGCTTTTGTCAGGGAGGTTGTCTCTACCCTATCAAGATCAACAAAAGCTGTAATAAAGGCAGCGAGCTGAATATCCGAGTAACGGCCCTCTACCATATCGTTCATGATATCTTTATAATCTTGATTACTGAGGGTTTTTCCATGAAGCTTTGCGCGCACAAGACCAAAAGAGTCTAAAGTTTCGGCGAGTGTCACAATCAGTTTGTCGCCTTCTTTAACTCCCAATTTTTCCCAGGCACTATCGGATAATCCAATCGCACCAGTGCCTATAAATGGATTTTTTGTAATATAAAGCGTTGCGATGATGGAACGTCCACCATGTTCAATGTTGATTCTTGCTTCCGATCGAAATCCAGCGGATTTGCATATCGAACAATCATTATTGATAGCAGCCACAAAGTGCTTGCGCGTATCCATACCTGATCTTTGAGCTTTGAGCGTTAATGAAGAGATAGAAACAAGGGCTGAGGAGGAAATTTCAGTTTTCTTCTTCATTTTAAATCCACACTCTCAAGGTACTCAGGAACCCGGCAATTCCACCCAAATTTATCTTGAATTTTTATTCGAAGAGAGTTGGCTTGAAGGGGGTCACCATGGGTAATGAAGACCATTTTCGGAGGCTGGTTAAAATTTTCGAGCCAGTTCAAGATTTCCTCATAATCAGCGTGTGCGGAAAGGGAATCTTGTTGGACAATTTCAGCATGAACAGGAATATACTCCCCGTGGACTTTAATTTTATCGGCGCCATTGACGAGAGCTTCACCTCGTGTCCCAGCAGCCTGGTATCCGGTAAAGAGAATTGTATTTCTTTCATCAGAAATAAAGCGTCTCAGATGGTGTACAACGCGTCCTCCGGTGGCCATTCCACTAGCGGTAATGATAATTTTAGGGGCTTGATCAAAATCCAGTTGTTTTGATTCCTCGGGAGTGTTGATAATCTTAGCAGCTCGGCACATGGAGGCACACTCCGGCGTAGAAAGTCGATGTTCGGCCCCGTATGAACAATAGAGGTTGGTCGCATCTCTTGCCATTGGGCTATCCAAATAAACTGGCAGATCCGGAATTCTTTTCTCATTTTTTAATTGATAAACAAGATACAAGACCGCTTGCGCGCGTCCGACAGCAAATGCGGGAATAACAATGATGCCTCCCCGATGAGCTGTTCTGTTAATGACTTCAGCCAGCTCATCTTTGGGCTCACGAGTCCCATGGAGGCGATCGCCATAGGTTGATTCAATCACTAAATAATCTGTTTCTTTTATACTCTCCGGTGGCTTCATGATGATATCGTGAGGACGACCAAGATCCCCAGTAAAGAGAAGGCTGGTTTTGCCATTCCTGACTTTGATCATCGATGCACCGAGGATATGGCCGGCGGGGAAAAGGGTAAATGTGAGGTCTTTGCCTAAATCAAATTCGTGATCAAAGGCAACGGGATGAAAGTACTTCAACGATTCATCAGCATCCTTCATGGTATAAAGGGGAAGAGCAGGCTTATGTTTTGAAAAACCATGCTTATTAGCAAAACGCGCATCCTCTTCTTGCAGGTACCCACTATCTGGAAGCAAAATTTTACAAAGCTCAGCCGTTCCTTGGCTGCAATGGATTTTTCGGCGAAAGCCATTTTTAACCAAAAGGGGAATGTATCCACTGTGATCGATGTGAGCATGGGTGAGGAGAACACTCTTAATATCAGATGGTTTAAAGCGAAGGGGCGTCCAATTTCGAAGACGCAACTGTTTCAACCCTTGAAAAAGTCCACAATCCACCAATATTTTTTGTGAACTTGAGCTCAGTAAATACTTTGAGCCTGTAACAGTCCCAGTCGCCCCAATAAATTGGATGTTCATTTGGCCTCCCTTTTAAGGAGGATTATAGAGCAGGAGTACCTAAGGAAGGGTTAAGATGGGGCATGAAACCCCCTCACCCGCCACTTGCTTCGCGCGTGGCGACCTCTCCCACGGAGGGGAGAGGTAATGCAGCGAGCACTTCAATCACCTCTCCCCTTTGTGGGAGAGGTCGTCCGAAGGGTGGGTGAGGGGGGATCTTCTAGTAGTTTGGGAGAGGCCCATCATCATCCTCGTCCTCATCCTCGTCAGGTTTAGGAGGAGGAAAGTTCTCCAATTTTGGAGGAGGTCCTTTCCGCGCAGATGAAGTTCTTGGCCTTCTTTTTCTCTGAGTTGGACTAGACTCAGGGGAGTTGCCTAGTTCTGGGTTTGATTGGCAACGACGGAAGGTTTTTGGGAGTTCAGGGGATCCTGGTAGTAACAATGAGGGCAATCCATGAGGTGGACTACCTAGAAATGGACTACCTACAGGCGAGCTATCTAGAGGAGGACTACCTATTTTCATCAAAGATAAAGAATTTCTGATTAGTAATTCGCTCTTACTTTCATTTCGAGGGCTGGATCCTGATCGTGACTTACCCATTGCAGAATCAGAAGGGGGGGAAAGGGGTTTTATGTTGATAGAATGCGCTGGCTCATGCAGTGGCACCCCTGGGTCTGATTGAGTGCGTTTTAAGGTGGGGGGAGGAGGGGTCTTATCTTCATCCTCCATCCCTAAAACCTGATTAACATTCATAAGAAAAATGAATAAGAAATAGGTTAGCCCATTGAACAAAGATGGTTTGTTTTGTTTCATTATCTACTCCTCCACTTAATCCATAAATTTAAATCCCATTCATAAATACGAGTTTAAAAAGACAGCCATTTTTTCCAACTTGGAAAGTCCATTATCTAAAGAAATCATCGTTTTTCCTAAGTCAGGGCTGTCATCTGTAAGCCAAGTCCTTAGGGTCAGGAGGTAAAGGGCCATCAAACCCTGCACGCGCAAAAAGCCAGAAATTCCCCGAGAACTTAAACGGGCTGCCTCTAGCATCCAAGTCATGGAAGAAAAACCTTGGCAAGCAAGTGCTGGAACATCATTGGGGGAAAGGATCCAGTCCTGCCAAAAGTTACGGATGACGGATTTGTAAGGGAGAGCGGCGTCGAATCGGGCCATGAAGATCTCGAATAAAGTATCCTTGGGTGACAGGTTTTCAGAAGGAATTTCTGAAGTTTTAAGAACTTTCTCATCGATTTTACGAAACAAATGAACTATTACATCAGAGGGGGCAGAGAAGTGCTTGTGAAAAACCTCGAGGGAAATACCCGATTCTTGTGCGGCTTTCGCAAAGGAAAAGGATTTCCACCCATCTCTTTCAATAATACTAAGGCAAGCTTTAAACGCTTTTTCTTTCATCTCCCAACTCTCTTGCACGATTATACGCAGCTTTCACTGCAGCTTCCATAAGATTATAGAAGCCGTCGGTTTCTAAAACGTTAAGCGCGGCTGCAGTTGTTCCCTTGGGGCTTGTTACATGTTGGCGTAAGACACTGGGCGGATCGTTTGAAATATGGGCGTAAGTTGAGGCTCCCCAAAAGGTATAAAGGGCCAGATTTGAGGCTGTTTCTTTGTCAAATCCTATAGACTCTGCCGCTTGAGCCAGTGATTCAATGAGATAGAAAACATAGGCTGGTCCAGACCCTGAAATGGCAGTGATCTTGTCAATGTCTTCATCGGATTTGACCCATGTACAAAAACCAAGTCCCTCAAAGCATTTTTCACAAAGCCTTTTTTGGTCCGCTGTGAGGGTGGCATTGGCAAGAAGGGCGATGACGCCTTGATGAATAGTGACGGGTGTATTGGGCATGGCGCGGATGAGAGAATGGGGAGGGGAGAGAAATTTCTCATAAAAGGCTAAAGATTTTCCCGTCGCTACCGTAATGAAAAGAGAATGAAAAGCCTTATAAAGAGGAAGGATCTCTTCCATTATGAAAGGTTTGACAGCAAAGACTATAATATCTGGATCTTCGGGAAGCTCTTGAGGGGAAGAAACCCACTGTACCCGAGGGTCTTCTAGAAACGGCTCAACGTTTGCACGATGCGGTGCAATAACCCAAAAAGCCTTAAAACGTGTTTGTGAATCGGATAGGGTTAACCATCCTTTGAGAAGGGCTGATCCCATGGCCCCACATCCAACGAGGGCAAGTGAGAGCCCCATTATGCTTCTCCATGGGTATCCAACATAGCAGCCATCAAGGCTTCTCCAGGGCTCTTTCCTCCCCAGAGGAGGAATTGAAGGGCGGGATAGAGGCGATCACATTCTGTGACTGCTGCACTTAAAATTTCCTCCATTTGCTCGAGGGTAGCCCCAGGATTTCCCCGTAGCGTTAAACAATATCGGAAGGCTGGAAGCGTTTCTTCAGGGGAGATTTCAAAATGTCCCAGGATCATTCTTACATTTAAGGCGCATAGTAGAGTTTCTACATGATTAACTTTATCCAGGGGAATTTTGATATCAATTAGAGCGCTAAGCATGAAACATTCTATATCCTGACGCCACAGGGCAAAGAGACGATAGGTACACCATCTCCCTTCGACATCTGCGGCAATTTCATTTTCACTAATTCTGTCAAAGTGCCATTCAAATTGAAAAAAGAGCTCTTCTAACAAACTTATAGGTGAAGAATAGGGGAAGTAATTTTCTTCAGTGTTGGGTTGCATACTCAAAACTCATTTCTTGTTACCTTTAGAAACCATAACTCTAAAAGTGAAAAAATGCATCAGTTTTATGTGAGTATTCCCAAAAGATGTCTGGATGGAGCCTAGAGTAACCCCTCACCCGTTCTTCGGGCGACCTCTCCCACAAAGGGGAGAGGTAATATAGCCATTACAAACATCATCTCTCCCCTTGTGGGAGTTATTTATATTATAATGTTGTAATGCGGATTTTGTTGAAACCTAAGAGACGTAGCATCTTGATTTCGGGTCGTTAGGAAAGAGTCGCTTATGCATTTTCTCATTTTTTTTCCATCAGGAGAATTGTTTTTGTCGATAATCTTTGTATGCCAAGATCTCAGCTGGAACTTCTGTTTTGTGTTCCAGAAAGTATTCTATATCCTCGAGTCGGTTTTCCGCCAGTACGCACCCTTGCAAAAGATTGTTAGGCGACCCAAATGTACTGGGACGGTTTTTTTTGGTTTGATGTAGTGGTAGTAGTATTCTGGGTCATACGCGTTAAGTCGATATGCACGACCTACATCACTTGTGAGGGTATCACAGTACTCTCGCCAGTTTCGCTCTTTATCCCACTCTTCCCACAGTTCTCTGTCGCTTTGGTCGAATGTGCTTAGTTTGTCATTATATTTTTTCATACACAAAGGTGCTTCAAATTTTACCCGGTCTTTTTCTTCTTCATCTTTTTGTTTCAATTTTTTTCTTTTTTCTCGTTCTTCCTTTTCTTGTGCTTGTTGACGTTCGTATATTTCCTTGAATTCTTGGCCCTCTGCGTCATCTGTGAATTGTCCGGTCCTTACGGCTTGCTGGTACCTTGAGTTTCTTTGTTCTTGCTCGTGTTCTCGTAGGGCGTCCCTAAATGCTTTTTTTTGGTTCTCTGCACTTTCTTTATCTTGTTCCTGTTTCATGCGCTGGTTCGTTCGTTCTCTTTCAAGTGCCTGGAAACTTCGGTGTCGTCTTTCTTCTTCATAGGTATATCCTTGATTGTTCAACATTGCGTGGCACTCGAATTTCATCACTTCGTTGCTTGTTATCACTCCGGCCAACCAAGCTAGAGCAGTTGATGTCTGGAGAAATTTGATCTGCATGTTAGTTTTCCTTCCCTAAAGTTATTAAGCCAATAAGACTCAGAGAATATGTGGCTGATTTTGTGATCTCTGAGAATTCCCATTTACGCAGGATGATGACACTCTCAACAAGAGAAGAAATAATATCTTCAACGGAATGAACTTGTGAAGGAAGATCGGTATGCCAGACTCTCCAGCAATGAAGATACTCTCGCAGAGACTTAAGGTTTGTTTCATAGACCATTATTTGAGTAAATTTTACTGATGAAGTCAACTCTAAAATTTTATGAAAGAATTGACAAATTAATAAAATCAATCCGCTCCAATTTTTGGTCGTCTTTGCATATGGGTGGGTGAGGGTTCAAAAAATTTCCGTTGCACTTCAAGCGTGACTCCTATACACCTTGAGAGCGGTGTAAGTACCATATGACTTAACGTTAACATCGCGAGAAATTTCATGAAATCATCTTCTGCTGAGTTTGTTTTTGCTCTTATCAAAGAGCAAGGCGTGTCATTTGTTGATTTTCGATTCACTGATTCTAGGGGAGCATGGCACCACATTACGCTCCATGTGGATGTGGTAGATGAAGACTGCCTGAACGAAGGAATTATGTTTGATGGATCTTCCATTGCTGGATGGAAAACGATTGACGATTCCGATATGCAAATGAAACCTGATTTAAGCACAGCCGTTCTTGATCCTTTTGCAGCCCAACCGACGCTTATCTTAAACTGTGATATTCTTGAACCCCTTACGGGAAAATCTTATTCACGGGACCCACGTGGAGTTGCCAGACGAGCGGAGGAATATCTTCAAAGTTTGGGATTTGTGGATACGGCCTATTTTGGTCCTGAAGCTGAATTTTTTGTGTTTGATGATGTGCGTTATGATGTGGCTATGCAACACAGCTTTTATTATGTGGACTCTGACGAGGCAGAACATAATTCTGGCCGCATAGATCCCCAAGGAAATCTTGCTCATCGCCCAGGTGTAAAGGGAGGCTATGTTCCTGTTAACCCCGTTGATCAACTCTTTGATATGCGATCTGAAATGCTTTCTACGCTCAAGGAAATGGGGGTTGAGGTTGAAAAGCATCACCACGAAGTGGCACCCGCTCAGCATGAACTTGGATTTAAATTCAGTACCTTAATCAAAGCTGCGGATCACTTACAGATCTACAAGTACGTCATCAAAAATGTAACACGTATGTATGGGAAAACGGCGACTTTTATGCCTAAGCCTGTACATAAGGATAATGGTTCTGGAATGCATGTGCATCAATCTTTGTGGAATAAAGGAAAACCGCTTTTTGTAGGGGATGCATATGCAAGTCTTTCTCAGGAGGCTCTTTATTACGTGGGGGGGATTATTAAGCACGGCCATGCCCTTAATGCTTTTACGAACCCAACAACGAATAGTTATAAACGTCTTGTTCCTGGGTACGAAGCCCCTGTAATACTAGCCTATTCTGCGCGCAATCGATCCGCTTCCATCCGTATTCCTCATACACCGGCGAAGAACGCAAAGCGTATAGAGACACGTTTTCCCGATGCTGCTGCTAATCCTTACCTCGCTTTTACGGCTATGCTCATGGCGGGCCTTGATGGAATCCGGAATAAGATTGATCCAGGTGAGCCTCATGAGGGTAACCTTTATGATCCAGAGGTTTCTCATGGGATTCCCCATGTTGCAGGATCTTTGAAGCAAGCTCTTGATGCCCTTGATAAGGATCGCGAATTCTTGAAAGCGGGTAACGTTTTCAGTGACGACCTTATTGATGGGTTTATTGCGTTGAAACGGGAGGAAGTTGAGGCTCTTGATCAAACGCCCCAGCCTATTGAATTTAAGATGTACTATGGGGTATAATCTAAGTAACTACTCACTCACCCGTGTCATCCTTGGCAAGAAAAGGTTGATTTTTCAAAGAAAAATCTTACCTTTTCTTGGCCGAGGATCTCTCGGGCAGTAAGATCCTCGGTCAAGAAATGCTAGAGTTTCCCTTTGGAAAACTAAGCATTTCTTACCAAGGATGACACCGAGTATGGGGACAGATGAGTACATTTGAAACAAAAAAGATGAGTAGGGAAATGTGGAGAACACTCTTTTTTTTAGCCTTTATAAGTGAGGCAAATGCAAAGTTTACAAACGTTGCTGCCGAGGTTAGCGAGGAGCAGAAAAATGCTGCTATTGGCACGCGAATGGACGAGCCCGAAAGAGATACGACAAAAGGATCTCTCATGTCTGGATCGCAAGAAGAGAGAGAACCGACCCAAGGTTTATCTCCTATTCTGGGAGAAGAAGAAAAAACGTCTTCTCCTTTTTCCGGCAGGAATGAAACTTCCTCAGCTCCAGGTGCTATTTTGCGGACATTTGATACGAAGTATTTAGAAGAAAAAGTTTCTTTCCCTGTGACTGAAGCTCCTTGGTGGGAGCGTTGGTGGTTTTCTGTCAAGGAGTGGTGGGCACATGAAGTCACTCAATAATCGTAACAGCTTATCCCCCTGTGCCATCCTTGGCAAGAAAAGCTTTGCCTAGCGAAGCAGGCATTAGCATTTCTTACCAAGGATGACACTGTGGAGGGGGGATGAGGTGAGTTGTTTAATCAATCCACTCTTGAGGTATAGGCCGTGGTTTACGATGTTCATCAATGGCCACAAAGGTAAATAGGCCTTCCGTAACTCTGTGAATATCACCATTTTTGGGGCGTTTAACCCAAGCTTCCACGCTAATCTGCATGGAACTTGTTCCTACCCTTACGATATGGGCATAGCAACTGACTTCATCCCCAACAAAAACGGGCCGATGGAAGGACATTTTATCGATGGCGGCAAGGACGGCTCTTCCCTTCGATCGATGGATCCCAACCGTGCCGCCAGCCAAATCCATAATAGATACCAACCAGCCTCCGAAGATATCACCACTTGGATTTGTATCCCTTGGCATAGCGATCATGCGTAACGTCAGTTGTTCAATGGGGGGAAGGGTTTCAGTCATGGGTTGTGTCTCCTTAAGAGTGAATATAGATACTAATACAGGAACCCCTCACCCGTCACGCGCTTTGCGCGTGCCGACCTCTCCCACAAAGGGGAGAGGTGATTTAAGTGCTGACGGCATTTCCTCTCCCATTTGTGGGAGAAGCCACAACTATCAGCTTGTGAACACTCTTTTTATCAAGGGCTCTTTACCTACGACGTATCTTAAATTAAGGTGAGGGTCAGAAAATGGAGTTGAAATATGACAGATTTTTTTAGAGAGCTCGAAGATGATATCCGTGAAGAGCGGATTTATATCCTATGGCATAAGTATGGAAATTATCTCATTGGATTGGCTTTGGCTATTGTAATTGGAACGGCTGGTTATACCCTTTGGAAGTATTTAAAACACAACAGCCAGCTTAAAGCACAAGTCTCATTTTCAGGAGCTGTGGACCTTATGAAACAAGGAAAAAAGGACGAGGCTCTCAAAGCTTTTCAATCTTTGGCCCAGGAGGGCGGAGGATATGGCAAAATAGCTCAACTCTATGAAGCAGCCCTTCTTCCCAACCCTGAGGAACTGTATAAGAAAATTTCTAAAGAAAATGCGAGAGACCCCGCTCTCGGGAATTTACCAAAAGTATTAATGGCATCTCGTGCCTTAGATAATTCGGAAGCTTTAGATTCTCTTGAATCTTTGACGTCGCCTAATAATGCATGGGCGCCTCTCTCTCTTGAGCTTTTAGCTTTTAACGACTTGAAAAAAGGAGATCCGGTGAAAGCCGCTCAACAATATATCAAGATCTTAAAAGAACCCTATACCACCTCAAATGAACAATTCCGTGCAGGCCTCATGCTTTCTCAAATCGATGTTCCTCCTTACTTATTGGAGGAAGAGGTGAGTAAAGAGGGTAAACAATGAAAAAAGTCTGGGGATGGGCCCTAACAGCGCTGATGCTTGCTGCTTGTGAAGCAAAAAAAATACCCATTACGGGAACGCGGGTTCCTGTGGTGAACTACGAAAGTTCTGTTAAAGTGGATGAGGAGACGAAAGACACAATCGTAACCCTTCCTCTTTCAGAGATAGGGCGGGATTGGCCTCAGTGTGGTGGAGGAGCAGAACATGTCATGCCCCATCTTTCTCTTAAAGACACGCTAGAGCCTCAATGGACAGCTTCTATTGGATATGGGAATGGGTCAGGGCGCCTTTTATCTACCCCCATCGTCAATGAAGAGGTAGTTTACGCCCTGGATACCTCTGGGACAGTCACTGCCCTTCATGCGTCATCAGGTGAGATTTTTTGGAATACAAATATTTCACCCGAAGGACAAAATGATTCCATTATTGGGGGCGGCCTAGCCTATGGTGCCGGGAAAATTTTTGTGACCTCTCCCCATGCGGAAGTCCTGGCTCTTGACGCTAAAACAGGGAATATTCTCTGGCGCCATACAACACAAAGTCCCGTTCGAGCAGCTCCCACCTTCGCAGATGGACGTGTTTATGTCTTGGCGATCAGTAACCATTTACAAGTCTTGGACGCAGAAAAAGGGGAACGCCTTTGGGATCATGCGGGTATAACTGAGTACGCTGGGCTTTTAGGCACGGCAAGTCCTGCGATTTCTAAAGGGGTTGTCATCGTAACCTATTCTTCGGGCGAAATTTTTGCTCTTAAAAGTGAGAACGGTCACCAATTGTGGACGGAAACATTAAGCTCCACACGCAGGCCAGATTCACTTTCTGCCCTTTCTCACATTCGGGCTCTGCCAGTTGTTGATGATAACAAGGTAATTGTGATTGGTCATAACCAAAAAATGGCGGCCTATGACTTGCGTAAAGGGGAAAGGCTGTGGGAGCGGAATATCGGTGGCACGCGCACGCCTGCCGTTGTGGGGGGCTATATCTTTATGGTCAATTCCCACAATGAGCTTTTGTGTCTTACCCGGGATTATGGCCAGGTTGTATGGGTGAGGAAACTGGATTCAGACCCTGAATATCCTTACAAAGTCATCTGGGAAGGACCTCTTGTTGCAGGGAATACACTTTATTTAGTGAGCACAAGAGGGGAGCTCCTTGCTTTGGATCCCACCAATGGCAAAACTCTTTCTGAACGTCAGTTGAAAGCGCCTCTTTCATTGGCACCCTTTGTCGCTCAAGAGACTCTCTATATTCTGACCGATCATGGGGATTTAATGACGTTTAGGTGATCCCCTCACCCGCCATACGCTTCGCGTATGGCGACCTCTCCCACAAGGGGAGAGGTAATGAACCATCGGAGAATAACCTCTCCCCTTGTGGGAGAGGTCGCCGCGGAGCGGCAGGTGAGGGGTTCCTTTTGGGCTCACCTCCCTTGCATCTTCCGCCTAACCCGCCTATCTTGCCTGTAATATAACACTGGTATTCATATGACACTCTCTGAAGCATTTTGCAGAAAATATGGCCTAAAAGTGGCAATCGTCGGGCGGCCTAATGTAGGCAAATCGACCCTTTTTAATCGCCTTTGTGGGAAGCGGATGGCGATTGTCCATGACCTTCCAGGAGTGACTCGCGATCGAAAGGAAGCTTTTGGCCAGTTGGGGGACCTCCCTCTTAAGCTTATCGATACGGCTGGGCTAGAGGATAAAAGTGAAGATCCCTTAATGGAAGGGATGAAAACACAAGTCATGAAAGCACTTCAGGACGCCGATGTTATTATATTTATGATCGATGGAAGGGAAGGGGTTACGCCTTTAGATGAAGCTTATGCAACTCTTTTAAGAAAGACTAAGAAGCCTATTCTTCTTCTTGCGAATAAATGTGAAGGAAAGAAGGGGATCCAAGGTATCGCGGAAGCCTGGGGTTTGGGATTTGGAGAACCATTTCCCCTTTCTTCCGAACATGGGTTGGGACTTGATTCTCTCTATGAAGCTCTTCTTCCTTTTTATAAAGGACCTCTGACTGAAGAGGAAGAAGGAGAGGATGAAACCGCTCCTCTTCAGCTTGCGATCGTGGGACGACCAAATGTGGGAAAATCCACCCTTTTAAACCAATTGATAGGTCATGAGCGCGTTTTAACGGGGCCAGAAGCCGGTGTGACGCGCGATTCCATCGCCATTGAGTGGGAGTATAAGGATCAACCTATACGGCTCGTTGATACGGCGGGACTTCGAAAGCGGGCGAAAGTCACTGAAAAGTTGGAATGGCTTGCGACTTCAGAAAGTCTTTCAGCAGTGCAGTACGCCCAAGTCGTTATTTTGGTGATCGATGCAACCCAACCTCTCGAAAAGCAAGATCTTCATATCGCATCTCAAGTCATAGAAGAAGGCCGCTGCCTTGTCCTGGCTTTGAATAAGTGGGATCTAATCCCAAATAAACAAGAGCTTCTTAATCATTTAAATGCAAGGCTAACAACTGCCCTTCCTCAAGTTCGTGGGATTCCTTTGATCCCTCTGTCTGCGTTGACAGGAAAAAATAAAGACAAGCTACTGGATGCGGTTTTGACCATTTACGAGATTTGGAATAGGCGTGTTCCGACCTCAAAACTGAATCGGTGGCTTTCCGGGCTTGTTGCCCATCATCCACCCCCTCTTGTTGCGGGGCGACGAATTAAAATCAAATACTTAACTCAGATTAAAACCCGCCCGCCAACCTTTGTTCTGTTTTGCAGCAAATCAACGGAGCTACCTGATTCTTATGCAAAATATGTCATTAATGGGATGAGAGAGGCCTTTGGTCTTGAGGGCGTTCCCATTCGACTTACGCTACGGTCAGGTAAAAATCCATATACAGATGATTGAGAGTTCTGGTAAACTCTTTGTGAAGTTTAATGTTAGCACCAGTTGGTAAATGCTTATTGAAATTAAAGGAAAACTTTCTCCATCAGACCTTCACACGGTCATTGATCTCTTATCTTCCTATTTTCAAGATCATGGAATTAAAGAATTTGTTGAAATTGATATTGATTTGAAACCATTTAGCCAAGCCGTACAAATGCCTGCCTCCCTTTCAGATGAGAAAGGAAGAGAGATAAGATCAATAGAGATAACAAAATCAAAAACCGGAGAATTAAAGCTAAAAGAAAAATCATTAGACAATAGCTGGATGACAAACACCCTTGGTACCGAATCACCAGGAGGATATGTCATGCGGGCCTGGCCATTGTATGTGATCGGACTTGGGTTATTAATGTTGTATCTGGGCTGGAAGGAACATTGGTTTTTCTGAGATAATTTGTGCCATCTCTCTTTCCGTATGCTCGAGTAAAAATCCAAATGCGGATAATTAAAAATTCTGATAAGATTTCTCCTTAGTTCAAACGAAGAAGTTTTCTGGATTGCTTCACCCTGCTTTTGCAGGGTTCGCAATAACGGCTCCCCGGTTCGTCATTGCGAGGCTCCATAGGAGCCGAAGCAATCCAGGGTAACAAACAACAGGAGCAGGGACGTGTCCTATCATCTTCAAACCCGCAAAACCCTCAACGTTGATGGAAAAGAGTATACCTATTATTCCCTTAAGGAAGCTTCAAAACACCTAGGAGATATTTCTCGTCTTCCTTATTCCTTGAAAATCCTTCTCGAAAATATGTTGCGCCTTCAGGATGACGTTGCGGTTAAGGCTAAAGATATTGAAGCTCTGGCAGATTGGGTGAAGACACGAACCTCTGAACACGAAGTGGCGTTCACACCCACACGGGTTTTGATGCAAGATTTCACAGGCGTTCCTGCGGTTGTTGATTTGGCTGCTATGAGGGATGCCATTTCGAATATGGGGGGTGATCCGAACGTTATCAATCCTTTAGCCCCTGTGGATCTTATTATTGATCATTCTGTCATTGTTGACCATTTTGGTACTCAAGATTCTTACAAGTTTAATGTTCATCGTGAAGTTGAACGAAATTATGAACGCTATGCCTTTTTAAAATGGGGTCAGAAGGCTTTAAATAATTTTCGTGTAGTGCCTCCTGGAACGGGAATTTGCCATCAAGTCAATCTTGAATATCTCGGTCAAGTTGTTTGGTCGAGCAATCGGGACGGAAGACTTGAAGCTTACCCTGACACCCTTGTTGGCATGGATAGTCATACAACCATGATTAACGGATTAGGAATTCTTGGTTGGGGTGTGGGAGGCATAGAGGCTGAGGCTGCTATGCTAGGGGAGCCATTCTCTATGGTTATTCCTGATGTCATCGGGTTTCGGCTTGATGGTCAGCTTAAAGAAGGAACAACGGCGACAGATCTTGTCTTAACTGTGACGCAAATGTTGCGCTCCAAAGGGGTTGTGAACAAGTTTGTGGAGTTTTATGGTCCTGGACTTTCTTACCTGACGATTGCCGATCGAGCAACCATTGGAAATATGTCACCAGAATATGGGGCCACCTGTGGTATTTTTCCTATCGATGGAGAAACCCTCTCTTATCTTAAGTTTACAAATCGCGATCCTCATCGCATTAAGCTGGTGGAAGCCTATGCAAAAGCCCAAGGCTTGTGGCATGGGAGGGAGCCTGTTTTTACGGATACCTTGATCCTAAATCTAGAGGATGTAGAACCCAGCCTTGCAGGTCCAAAACGTCCCCAGGATAAGATTCTCTTAAAAAATTCTGTGGATTCGGCCAAACTCACACTCGAACAAGAAGAAAAAGGAGATGGCCGGTTGACTCGGGTTCCTGTTGAAGGGGAAACATATTCTTTGGGGCATGGGGATGTTGTCATTGCAGCGATTACAAGTTGTACGAATACTTCAAACCCCACGGTGATGGTAGGAGCAGGGTTGCTTGCGCGTAAGGCTCTTCAAAAAGGATTAAAATCAAAACCTTGGGTTAAGACATCACTGGCACCTGGTAGTCAGGTTGTCACTGATTATTATGAAAAAGCTGGCCTTCAGAAAGATTTGGATGCTTTGGGATTTGATTTGGTTGGGTATGGCTGCACAACGTGTATTGGTAATTCTGGCCCCCTTCCTGATCCTATTGCAAAAACCATTGATTTTCACGACTTGGCGATGGCTGCCGTTCTCTCCGGCAATCGTAATTTTGAGGGGCGAATTCATTCTCAAGTGAAGATGAATTACTTAGCCTCTCCCCCTTTGGTAGTGGCCTATGCCCTGGCAGGGTCGATGCTTGTCGACCTTTTCAATGATCCTTTGGGACAAGACCCCGAAGGACGGGATGTGTATTTACGTGATATTTGGCCTACAAACAAAGAAATTCAAGAGGTTATTCAAAAAAGCCTCACACCTAGTATGTTTACAAAGCGGTATGCAAATGTCTTTGAAGGTGAGGAAGCATGGAAAAATATGAAAATTGAAGGAGGCATTACCTACGCCTGGCCAAAATCCAGCACCTATGTCAAACATCCGCCTTACTTTGACAACATGCCTGAAACGCCTTCTCCCCTTAAAAATATTAAAGGAATGCGGCCTTTGGTGATTGTAGGGGATAGCATTACGACGGATCACATTTCTCCTGCGGGGAGCATTCAAAAGGATAGTCCTGCTGGATTATATCTTTTAGAGCATAACGTAGAAGTCACTGATTTTAACTCTTATGGTTCTAGGCGCGGTAATCATGAAGTCATGATGCGAGGAACGTTTGCTAATACCCGTCTTCAAAATGAAATGACTCCTGGGATTCGAGGGGGGATCACGCGCCATATGCCAGGTGATGAGGTTCTCTCAATTTATGATGCAGCTATGCGCTATCAAGAAGAGGGTGTTCCTTTGGTGATTATAGCAGGGAAAGAATACGGGACAGGGTCATCCCGTGATTGGGCAGCCAAAGGACCTCGTCTTTTAGGAGTAAAAGCTGTCATTGCAGAAAGTTTTGAGCGCATTCATCGGAGCAATCTTATTGGCATGGGAATCCTTCCCCTCGTTTTTAGTGAAGGCGTCACACACTTAACTCTAAACTTAGATGGCTCGGAGTTGTTTGATATTGAGGGGCTCGAAAACAAAGACCTTCGCCCTAAGATGAGGATGTCCGCTCGCATTCGACGTTCCTCGGGGAAAGAGGAAACAATTCCTCTTTTATGCCGTATCGATACGGAAAATGAAGTAGAGTATTATAAACATGGTGGAATTTTGCATTATGTCATTCGCCAGCTTATGAAAGGGGCCTGAAGCCCCCCCCCCTCCACTTGCTTCGCGCGTGTCGATCTTTCCCACGAGGGGAGAGGTAATGCAGCAAGCACTTAATCATCTCTCCCCTTGTGAAAGAGGTCGCCGCGAAGCGGCGGGTGAGGGGTATATGAAAACTAAGCGTTTTTTGTCATGGACTGTTCCTCGAAGATTTCGTTCCACAGCTTTTCCTTGAAAACTAAAAAAATCTAAAATTCTCAAGCCTTTTTTAATATTTGCTGAGTAAAATACGAACTCAGAGAAGGAAAGAGGTAAAAATGGCAAGTTTTATCGCAGAGATTTTATTTTCTTTTGTGATTTTGGCATTGGTAATCGTGACCGTAAGAAGGACATTACTTTGGTTTAATAGCTTTGAAATTCCACCACATATTCTTCCTGTACCTCACGAAAAAAATCTACCTTTTGGTGAAGTGGCAGCAAAAGTTAATGTAGGGCTTTACGTTTATAATTTTCCTACTTTTAGTATAGAAAATGGCACATTCTCCCTTGATGGGACGATTTGGTTCGAATTTTATTCGAACCAAATCTCGCTAGAAGATTTGGGAAAATTCGAATTTTTTGAAGCAACGATTACAAGTAAATCAATTGCGCAAATAAAACAGATCGATGATAAGATTTTTGTTGCTTATAATTTTAAAGTTACTTTTTCATCTTTCCTTAACAGCGAAAAATTTCCATTTGCCGATCATCGCATTTTTCTCATTCTTAAAAATGAAAGCCTTTCCGCAAAGGAACTTAATTTTTATTCTTCTAATGGCGAGTTTGTCGTTACAGAGGGATTGTGCCCTGAAGGGTGGAGATTAATGAAAACTAAAGTAGAAACAGGAATGACTCGAGCAAAGCTCGCACAATTTGATGCCAGGAAAACAATATTGATTCCTATTACTGTTTTTGAATTTGATTTTGTTAAGCCTGGTTTTAGATATGTCCTCTTGACTTTAGTTCCAGCATTTATACTTTTCTATTTAGCCATATACTCCCTCCTTCTTCATCTTCGACCTGGCCAGAAGGATCTAATCGTAGCTATCTCTCTTGCGAGTATAACTGGCCTTATTATTCAACGTTTTGTTATCGAAAGTATATCTCCTAAATCTGGTCATTCAACGACGATTGATTATATATTTATCCTCCTTCTATCACTATGTTTTACTATTTTTATTCTCCACGTTATTATCCTTGGGTGGTCGAACATTAAGTATCTGAATCATGTAGGTTTTTACCTTCTCCAAGTGATTATGTTGGTCATATTTTGGGTGATTTTAAGTAGAAAGGATTTAGAAACTCCAATCGCAAAGAAAGTTCCATTATTTCATTATCTCAAATCCATTTTCAAAAAAAACAATCTGTTATTTCCTGATCTTATAGCATTAAAGAACTATCAGGAATTTGCTGCAAATCTTGATGAGTTTCCACAAAAAGATAATACGAATCCGCTTTTTCCTGATTATTCTGGATATTTCCAGACAAGATCAAAAAGTAATTTTAGTCGACTTCTAAAAAACCTATTGAGTAAGATGGGATTACATTTTGAGGAGGATTTAGCAACTCATTTAAAAAAGAACTTAGAAGATATTGTTGAAAAACAGAACCCTAACAATTTAAATGACGTTCATCTCTTGCTTCATCCCTTCAAAAAAGGAGAAAAATATTATATATGGGGAGATCTCAACGGGGCTTTTCACTCTTTAGTTCGATCCTTAAATCATCTTGAAAAACAAGATGTTATTAATGATAAGCTTCAAATCTTACAGCCTCATTATTTCTTGATTTTTAATGGGAATGCGATTGGGCCATCTCCTTATAATTTAGAGACCCTTTCTCTCATTATTGCTCTTATGATGAAAAATCCTCAAAATGTTTTCTATATTAGGGGACAGCATGAAGATAAAGAATTTTGGTTAAACGCAGCATTAGGAAAAGAGTTAGAAATTCTAGCGAAAGATCTTTCTTCAGATGAAATTCCCTTAGAGAAGCTTATTACTCAATTTTTTAATGGTCTGCCTGCGACTCTCTGTTTAGGCAAGATCCACAAAAAGGAGAACGAATATATAACCATATCTCCACGTTCGCCGACCTTAGTAGATTCTGAACGGCTCTCTAAGGCCTTTCAAAATATATCCTCAGAAAGTTTTATGACGTTAGAAGAGCAAAACAATCATTCGGATGGTGCTTTCCCTTTTATTTTTGCGCGTCTAAGAGGCTTAGAAGATGGAAAATCTTACAGACAACCACAAGGTGTTGATCTTCTGCCACCTGAAGAAGGTTCAACACAATGGTCCATATTCTCAAGTCCTGTCACGGCGCATCAAGAACATTTCAATTTTAATTTAGACGCCTATGCCATTTTGGAAATTGCTTCCAGCTTGGGTACAACTTTCCTAACACGAGTGACGCGAAATTTAAATGGAGAACAAGCATTTAATGAAGAGAATTTTGATCTTCTCTCTGGACGTTCAATGGGGCATTCAAAAAGTCATAAAGAATGGTTTAAGCGAGAGAACGAGATTAGGATTGGGGCGACACTGGATTTGACTGAAACGATAAGTATTGCTGGTGAAACTTTTAAAAGAGGTATCGACTTATGTCTTCGTAAGGCGAATAAAGAAGGAGGAATTGACGAAGGGTTTCTTCGATTATTTATAGCTAATGATAAGTATGCTCCCTCAATTACTCTTCAAAACGCGCAAAAGTTCATTTCACAAGATAACGCATCCCTTCTCCTGTCACCCATGGGAACTCTTACAACGGAGGCTTTGATTCCACTCACCCAAGAAAAGAAAATTATAATGTTATTTCCCACGTCAGGCGCAAATGTTTTTAGAGATCCAGACTTACATAATATTATTAATTATCGTGCCTCTTATGCTGACGAAGCTCGTGCTTTGGTTCGCTACGCTAGGGATGTTCTTTTTAAACAACGTTTCGCTTTTTTCTTTCAAAACGATGATTATGGTCGTGATTCGCTTAATGCAGCCAAAAAAGTTCTTTATGAAGAATATCATCTCTCGAAAGAAGCTCTTTGCGAAGCTTCTTATGAACGCAATACGATTAACGTGGATCATGCTGCTAGGACAATTGCAAATTTTAATCCTGACGTTATATTTTTCTTTTCCACCTATTCCCCTTCACGAGTACTTCTCGAAAAGATAGAACTTCACAGAATTTCAAAGGTAACCTTAATGGGGATTTCTTTCATCACGGATCTATTTCGGGACTTTGCCTCAGGAATTTGGGATCCGGAACAGCAGGGAAAAGGTCTGACATTTATCATTTCACGCGTCGTACCCAATCCTGAAGATAGTACAATTGAAATTGTAAGAGAGTATCAATTGGAAATGCAGAAAGAATATCCAGATGTGCGTTTTGATGTTGGGTCTCTCGAAGGGTACATAACTGCAAGTATTCTTTTAGACATTCTTAAAAAAATTGGTCGACCCTTTACACACGAAAGAATTATTCGTGAAATAGAAAAGATCAAGGATACCGACTTTAAAGGACTTCCCATGAATTTCAATCCTCTGACGCGAGGACTTTCAAAAGATGTTTGGCTGGAACTTGAAGATGGAAAGTGGATTCATGCTCAATCGGAATGAGGCCTCTTTATGCTATCGATACGGGAAACAAAATAGTGTATTTGTTAATAAACAATATACTTCTAGAAGTCATAAGTTAAGGTCTTTTTGGATTATCTAACATACTAATAGGGATACCAGGTTTATTTTTCTTATTTTTTGATTCCTGATTTCTAGAAATTTCATCAAGTCTGAGGGTGCGGACATAAAGATTTCGACTGTCCTTTAAAAGCTCTCTTAGGCGAGGGGGAAGCTCTTCATCGATTTCAGAATCACTCGCTAGACAATGCGTACCCCGCAAGACTCTACACTCATCTGAAAGGACATCGTTTCTAGAAATCTCATCCATCAGAAAAGCTTTTTGTAACATGAGCCAAGCTATGATTTGCGTCATGCGAATGGTTACGCGCATGGCTTCACAGCTTACTTTAAGCATTTGTTTTGTATCCATCTTTTTTACATCTAGTGGAGCTTGCCATCGAATATAATCGTGGGTTGCATGAAGGAGTTTATGGGCTTCTTTAAGCTTTCTATTTATGAAAATGAGCGGTTCAACCATAATAGGATACTTATGTGAATGAATACCTTCCATATCTAGAGTATACATTAAATATGTTAAGTAATAATTTATTTGATTACATTTAATTCAAAATAAGTCGCACATTTAATTTTAGCCCATTTTTATCAACTCTTTATTAATGTTTGTCTTATAGACTTGCGTACAGAATAGGATAAACAAGAAGAGCTGAGATTGATTTATTTTCTTGCAAACTCAACTGTACAACTTATTTTTACGTTTGTGATTATATTTTTTCTATTCATTATCCTAAGAAAAACACTAACTGAATTTAGTAGTTTTGAAGCGTTACCACTTATCCTTCCTATTGCTTCCCATAAAAGACAACCGTTTGGTGAAGTAGCGACAAAAGTCACTGTGGGGCTCTATGTTCATAATTTTCCTAGATTTAGTGTAGAAGATAGCTTTTTTTCCCTCGATGGAACGATTTGGTTTGAATTTAATCCTAGCCAAATATCGCTTGAAGATTTGGGAAAATTCGAATTTTTCGAAGGCAAAATTACAATGAGGTCTATTGCACAAATAAAACAGATTGATGAAAATATTTTCGTTTCCTATAATTTTAAAGTTACTTTTTCTTCACTGCTCAATCATGAAAAATTTCCGTTTAACGATCATCGTATTTTCCTCATTCTAAAAAATGAATTCCTTTCCGCAAGAGAAATTCATTTTTTTGCCACAGAGAGTGGGTTTTCAGTTAGAGCAGGGTTGCGTCCTCAAGGATGGAAATTAGTAAAAACAAAAGTAGAAACCGGAATGATTCGAGCAAAACTCGAACAATTTGATGCTCGAAAAACGATGCTCGTTCCTGTTACCGTTTTTGAATTTGATTTTTCTAAGCCCGGCTTCAGATATGTCCTCCTAACTTTAGTTCCAGGCTTTATACTTTTCTATTTAGCCGTATACTCCATTCTTCTTGAATACGATCCACAGATGACGGATCCAATTATTGCTATCTCTCTTGCGAGTATAACGGGTCTTATTATCCAACGCTTTGTTATTGAAAATATATCTCCTATATCTGGCCATTCAACAACAATTGATTATATATTTATTCTTTTTCTTTCATTATGTTTTTCTATTTTTATTTTCCATCTCTATATTTTTGAAGGGAACAGCATTCAGCTCGTGAATTATCTAAGTTTCTACGCTTTTCAGGTCATTATGCTCTTTTTATTTTGGAGAATTTTAAGGTTAAAGACGCTAGAAACTCTATATACAAAGAGGATTCCTTTGTTTCGTTATCCTAGACCTATTTTCAAAAAAAAGGATTTTTTAATTCATGAACTTATGACACTAAAAAACTATCAGCAATATGCGAATAATTTTGAAGAGTTTCCCCAAAGGGATAACGTAAATCCATTAGTTCCTGATTATTCGAAATATCTACATGCAATGGCAGCCCCTATTTTTGTACGATATCTAAAATACTATTTTAATAAAATGAGATTCTATGTTGAGGAAGATACCCCAACTTATTTAAAAAGAATTATGGATTATCTGCTTGAAAAGCAAAACCTTAACAAGTCAGATGGCTTTTCTATTCTGCTTCATCGGCTTAAAAAGGGAGAAAAATTTTATATATGGGGAGATCTCTATGGCTCTTTGCATTCTTTGGTTAGAACCTTGGCCCACCTTGAAAAACAAGGAGTAATTAATGACAAGCTTGAGATTTTGAAACCTAATTGTTTCTTGATCTTTAATGGTAATATCGTTGGGAGGAGTGCTTATAATTTAGAAAACCTTTCCCTCATTGTCACACTTATGCTGAAGAATCCCCAAAAGGTCTTTTTTATTAGACGGTCCGAAAAGTCTAGATTGTGGATAAATTTTGAAGGAATACGAAGAGAGTTAGCAATTCTAGTTAAAGATGCTGCTTTTGCAGAAAATCTTTTAAATCAGTTCATGCGTTTTCTTGATATCCTTCCTGTGACTCTTTATTTAGGTGAGCTTGATAAAGAATTAAATACGTATATAACTATATCTCCTCGCTCCCCGATTTTAGCAGACTCTAAGCTCCTATCTAAAGCGTTTAAAGACATGCCCTATGAAGAGTTTAGAATCATCACAATTAATAACCCGATTCCTCGCAGTTCTACACCCTTTATTCAAGTTCGACTCAGATCAACATTAGATGAAATATCGTATATACAACCTCGCGGAGTTAACCTTCTTCCGCCTGAAGAAGGTTCAACTCAATGGGCCATTTTCTCAGCTCCGCTTTCGGGACATCAAGAACATTTTAATTTTTTTTCAGATGCCTATGCTATTCTAGAGATTACTTCCAGCTTAAGCACAAGTCTCATAACATGTGTGAGTCAAAATTTAAAGGAAGAACAATCATTCAGTGAGGAGAATTTTGATCTTAGTTCTGGATGTTCATTAGGACGGACAAAACGTCATAAGAAATTGTTTAAGTCAGAAAATGAAGTTAGGATTGGATTAACAATAGATTTGAGCCGGGCAGCACGCATTGCTGGCGAACGTATTCAAGCAGGCATTGACTTACGTCTTCGTAAGGCAAATAGGGAAGGAGGCATCAACGGAGCATTTCTTAGGTTATTTATTGCTGATGATAAGTATTCTCCTGCATTCACTTTACAAAATGTTCAAGAGTTCATTTATAAATATGACGCGACGATTATTCTTTCTCCGTTAGGAACTTCCACAACGAAAGCATTGCTGCCCCTCGTTCGAGATAAGAAAATTTTACTCTTATTTCCCCATTCGGGTGCGAATATGTTTAGAGACCCAGAATTACAAAATATTATTAATTATCGTCCTACTTATGCGGATGAAGCTCGGGCTTTAGTTCGCTATGCAAAGGAGGTTCTCTTTAAACAACGCTTCGCTTTTTTCTATCAAGATGATAATTTTGGTTATGATCCGCTTAATGCGGCTAAAGAAATTCTTCTTAACGAATACGATATTTCGAGAGAAGAAATTTGTGAGGCTTCTTATGTACGTAATACGATTCTCGTGGATAAAGCTGTTAAGAAAATTACACTATTTAATCCCGAGGTTATATTTTTCTTTTCCACATATGACGCCTCTAGGGCACTCATTGAAAAGATTGGCATCCAAAAACTCTCAAATGTAACGTTAATGGGAATTTCTTTCATTACGGATCTATTTCGAGATTATGCCTCAGGAATTTCCGATCCCGAACAACCAGGAAAAGGTCTGTCAGTTGTCCTTTCACGTGTTGTTCCTGATTTTAGAGATCAAGATATTGAAATTGTTCGAGAATATCATACAGAAATGCAGCGGGAGTATCCCCATATTCGCCTTGATGTAGGATCACTCGAATCATACATAAATGTAAGTATTCTTTTGGATACCCTCAAAAGGATTGACCCACCTTATACCCATGAAAAGATTATTCATGAAATGGAAAATATTCAGATGAGAAACTTCAAAGGGCTTTTATTGGATTTTGATCCTAAGACACGGTCGCTTTCCAAAACTGTTTTGTTAGATAGTGGAAATGGAGGGTGGATCAAGATGTAATTTGAATGAGTGAAATGAGTTGGAGATGAAAAATACCATGTTCTCAAACCGATTTGAAGCTGGTCGCGAGCTGGCTGAAGATTTAAAAAGCTACCAAACTGATAAGCCGATCATTCTTGCTTTACCCAGAGGCGGAGTCCCGATTGGATATGAGGTAGCTAAAATTCTCAAGGCTTCGCTATATGTCTTTGTTGTTCGAAAGGTTGGAACGCCTTGGAACCCTGAATTAGGTATTGGAGCAGTTGCATCTGGTGTTCAAATCCTCGATCATGAATCTCTCTCCATATTAGGTATAGAAGCTTCAGAACTTGAGGAAATCATTGAGAGAGAACAACGGGAAGTCAAAAGACGTCAGAAACTTTATGGGCAAGATGAAGATTTTCCTAGCCTCAAAGGAAAAACAGTCATTCTCGTTGATGATGGTATTGCGACAGGTGTAACAACACGTGCCGCTATTCAGGCCATCAAACATCTGAAGCCATCTAAATTGGTCCTCGCTGTTCCAGTGGGGCCTCTGGAGACGGTTAACGGTCTGAGCAAACTCGTAGATGATCTCATTTGTCTAGAGACACCAGTTGATTTTTATGCCGTTAGTGCTTTTTATCTTAGCTTCCCACAAGTTTCTGATGAAGAAGTGATTCGTTTGCTTAAAAAAGCAAAAGAGGAGAGAAAAAACGATGTCGCAGGCTCATGAAACACATGAAGTATTGATTCCTTTTGAAGAGGGCACACTCGTGGGCGATCTAACCATTCCTAGGGGGGCGACTGGTATCGTTTTATTTGCTCATGGAAGTGGGAGTAGCCGCATCAGTCCCCGCAATCAATTTGTAGCGCAAACTCTAAATAAAGCAGGACTTGCAACTTTACTCTTTGACCTTTTGACGAAAAAAGAAGAGATGATTGATATTATGACGGCAGAGTATCGTTTTGATATCAAACTGTTAACGAATCGTCTTATTGAGGCCAGCGATTGGATTGAAGAAAATCAAGAAACAAAAGAATTGAATATTGGATATTTTGGAGCGAGTACGGGGGCAGCTGCGACTCTTTTAGCAGCGGCACTGCGTCCAAAGGCAGTCAAAGCTGTTGTATCAAGAGGAGGAAGACCGGATTTGGCTGAAGGGGGACTAAAGAATGTTCAAGCTCCTACGCTTTTGATCGTTGGTGGGCAAGATGGTCCTGTCATTCAAATGAATGAAGTTGCCTTCGGAGAATTGTCTTGCGCAAAAAAACTTCTCATTATTCCTGGTGCGACCCACCTTTTTGAAGAGCCAGGAAAATTAGAAGTAGTGGCAAAAGAGGCTACCCAGTGGTTTCAGAATTATCTTTAAGAATCCTTATCTTTCCAAGGCTTACTTTTTTTTAAGATTCGAGTAGAAAATTAACGAAAAATTAACTGAAATCTTGCTAAATGTTAATAAATGAAGCTTAATGTCATAGGAACAATATGACATTCAAATAATTCTACGGGGGGTAAAGAATGCGCGTTCTATTAGTTGAAGACGATTCGTCAACTGCAAAAACTGTGGAATTAACCTTAAGAGCGGAAGGATTTGTTGTTGATACAACGGACCTTGGGGAAGATGGTCTTGAGATTGGCAAGCTTTATGATTATGATCTCATTATCCTAGATCTCATGTTGCCTGATATGGATGGCTATGAGGTCTTAAGACGTCTTCGGGCAGCCCACATTACAACTCCCATCCTGATTTTGTCTGGTTTGAGTGAGATCTCTGATAAGGTTAAGGGCTTAGGGTTTGGAGCAGATGATTATCTTACGAAGCCCTTCAATAAAAATGAGCTGACGGCCCGTGTGCAAGCTATTATTCGCCGTTCCAAAGGTCATGCAGAATCCATTATCCGCACAGGGCGTTTGGTTGTGAATTTGCAAGCGCGAACCGTTGAAATTGATGGTCGGCCCGTTCGTTTGACGGGGAAGGAATATGCGATTCTAGAGTTATTGTCCTTACGCAAAGGGTCCACCTTGACGAAAGAGATGTTCTTGAATCATCTTTATGGGGGAATTGATGAGCCAGAGCTCAAAATTATAGACGTCTTCATCTGTAAATTACGCAAAAAACTTTCCGATGCTCTTGACGGTGTAAATTACATTGAAACCGTTTGGGGACGTGGTTATGTCTTGAGGGATACTAGCGAGAATCACTCAACCCACCAGCCACCCTTAGAGAAGGTTGTAGGGTAAGCAGTGTAGCAGAATTGCAGAAATCAGAATAATCCTTTCAGGATGAAGCACATTCGCTCACATTCTTTAATTTTCTGCTTTTCTGCAATTCTGCTCTTCTGCTACACTGCCTCTCATGAGTGAACTTTTTTCGAAATCACAATCATCTGTTGAAACATACTCGGCCAAAGACATTGAAGTCTTGGAAGGTCTTGAGCCTGTTCGTCGACGTCCGGGCATGTACATTGGGGGAACGGACGAGCGTGCGTTCCATCACCTTGTGGTCGAAATATTAGATAATGCAATGGATGAGGCCGTCGCAGGCCATGCAAACCGCATTGATCTTATGATAAATAGCGATGGATCTGTTTCTGTACGAGATAATGGTCGTGGAATTCCCATTGATCCTCATCCAAAATTTCCTCAAAAATCTGCTCTAGAAGTCATTTTAACGACGCTTCATTCCGGGGCAAAGTTTGGTGGAAAATCTTATAAGACCGCAGGTGGTCTCCACGGTGTGGGCCTTTCCGTTGTTAATGCTCTTTCTGAGCGTCTTATTATTGAAGTTTCTGCCAATCGGGAGTTGTGGCGTCAAGAATATGCTGAAGGGCATCCTGTTTCACTCTTAGAAAAGAAGGGCGCGAGCGCTTATCGTCACGGAACCTTAATCACCTTCTGGCCTGACTCAAAGATATTTGGAGAAGATGTAAGATTTAGACCTTCAATCCTTTATAAGATGGCCCGCTCAAAAGCTTACCTTTTTAAAGGCGTTACAATCCATTGGCAATGTGACGAGACACTATGCACGGACACTATTCCCTCTCAAGCGGTCTTTCATTTTCCAGGGGGTATCTCTGATTATCTAAAGGAAACCTTAGAAGGGATTCCCCTTGCGACCCCAGCTCCTTTTGCTGGAGAAGCGAGTTTCCAGGAAGGAGAAGGACACGTTGAATGGGCCATTGCGTGGGCCTTAGAGGGGGAGGGGTTTTGCACGTCTTACTGTAACACAATTCGGACTCCTGAAGGAGGAACCCATGAAAATGGTTTTCGCCAAGCGATTGTTCGTGGTCTTCGAGCCTATGGAGAACGTGTTGGAAATAAAAAAGCTGCGCAACTTACAGCAGAAGATTGTTTTTCAGGGACCTCATGTGTTTTATCTGTGTTTTTAAGGAATCCTCAATTTCAGGGCCAAACAAAAGAAAAACTTGTTTCGCAAGAGGTGAGTCGACTTATTGAATCCGGTCTTAAGGATCACTTTGATCATTGGTTAACAGCCAATCCTGAAGCAGCTCTCAGTTTGCTCGATTATGTGGTTGAGCAAATGGAAGAACGTCAACGTCGCAAACAGTCCAAGGAAGTGAGCAGAGCTTCAGCAACACGCAAGTTACGCCTTCCTGGTAAGCTTGCCGATTGTAGTATTGAATCGGCCCAGGGGACAGAGATCTTTCTTGTGGAAGGAGATTCAGCAGGAGGATCGGCTAAGCAGGCTCGGGATCGAAAAACACAAGCTATTCTCCCTCTTCGGGGGAAAATCCTGAATGTGGCAAGCGCCACTGTAGACAAAATGAGAGCCAATCAAGAAATTGCAGATATGATTTTGGCACTGGGTTGTGGATCAGGAAAAGAGTGTGATCCTAAAAAATTACGCTATGAGCGGATCATAATTATGACCGATGCCGATGTTGATGGGGCTCACATTGCATCTCTTCTCATTACCTTTTTCTTTCAACAGATGCGTCCTCTTGTGGAATCGGGGCATATTTATTTGGCTCAGCCCCCCTTGTACCGTCTGACTTATGGAGGTAAAAGCATTTATGCTCATGATGATGCCCATCGAGAGCGCCTTTTAACCACTGAGTTTAAAGGAGCCAAAAAGGTGGATGTAAGCCGTTTTAAGGGGCTAGGAGAGATGCCCGCATCTCAGTTGAAGGAAACCACCATGGATCCCAATAAGCGCATCCTGCAGCGCGTATTCCTGCCTCCGATCATGGATTCCCAAGATATAACTTTATTTGTTGAAAATCTCATGGGCCGTAATCCTGAAAAGCGGTTTACCTTCATTCAGGAAAATGCTCAATTTGTTAGGGATTTGGATGTTTGAGGAGTATCTTGCAAACAGATTATATCATTAATACTTGAACAATTTGAAGTTCTACGTAGCTACTCGCCCACCCGTGTCATCCTTGGCAAGAAAAGGTTGGTTTTTCGAAGAAAAATCTTACCTTTTCTTGGCCGAGGATCTCTTAGCGGTTAAGATCGGTCAAGAAATGCTAAAGTTTTCCTTTGGAAAACTAAGCATTTCTTACCAAGGATGACACCATACGTGGGAACTGGTGAGTAGTCACTGTTCTTCTTTAATTCTTCCTAGTTTGTTCTACTTCCATTAGCGTTTCCGTAACCTCTTTTTCTCTTCCACTTTTTTCACTTATTTCCATTTCTTTTATCATTTCCTCTATAGATAGAACGTATGCACTCGTTATATTAATTTGATGTTTTAATATCTGAAGTTGCTCGCCAAGTATATATGCCTGTATTTCAACGTTTCTTAACTGCTCAGGGCTTAGTTTTTTGTTGTTCCACAAATCGTCTGCAACGTCTTCACATCTATCGGCGAGTTTTGTAGATAGAACCAAGAGTGAGTTAACAAAGTTCTGCCATTCTTCTTTCTCGACGTTAGGCTCTTCTCGTATGCTTACAAGAGCTTGACTTCGACTTTGATGTTTACCGGATTCATCTTCCATAGCTAGACAAGGACTTATCAATAACCCATAAATAGCAACAACTAACAACAATTTAAATCTCATTTAGTGCCCCAAAACCTCTTTAATCATTAGGAGTTAGTGTGAAAAGAGTAATATATCCGTTTTTTCTCACGTATGCTATTGCGAATGAACTTTCTTTTTCTTGTCTAATTTTCTTACCTGTTTCTCAATCATTTCAAGTTTCTCATATTTAAAAAGTAATTCTTGGGCTTCTCTCCGAAGTTTTAGGGTATCTTCCCGAAATTGTTTTCGAAGCAATGTAATTTGTTTCTCAATTTTCTCTCTATTCGTTTTCGTGGTTTTTTTCTTTACAATTTTGGGAGTTGGTTTACGAATTTGGGCTCGACCCTTCGGGGGATTCTCATCTGCTTCTTCTTTCCCAGCTAAGGAAGCTGTAGGCAGCAAAATACATACCGCTAGGGACATCGTTGTTAGAACGTTTAAAATCGTAGATTGGAATTTCATTTTATAGTTCCTCGTTGAATTCTTAAAAACTATGCAAAAGTGTTTTAAAAGATGCAAGTACTTATATTGGTTCTACCAATTCTGCCATCTTCTTACATGGCTTATATAATGACGCACATGGAGGGGTGGGAGAAAAAGGGCTTCCCGAAGGAAGCCCATTTGTCATTCTCGAAACTAAAGTACGTTATATTTAACTATTTTTCGCCTTTAAGTTTTTTTATCTCGTCTCTAAGAAGCTTAAGCTCAGCTTCTCTGACTCCAGCAGATATAAGAACAGCTAATTGCTCTTCTAGATCATCTATACGGTGTTGCGCTTCACTATTGTTTGAACCTACTACAGGTGCTGGAGCTACCCTATTTGTTGAGGGCTTTTCAGGAAAATTATCTTCTGAAAGTCCTATTGCTACCATTTGAGCATCGAGATCCTCTGGATCTCTATAATCAGTGATATTCAATTCTTCCGCTTGTTTAAGTTGATCAAGCAAGACTAGCATATCCCGATCTAGAGGTATCTTTCTCTTTTGAAGAGCTTCAATAGACTTTATTTGCTCAGCGACACTTATCAAAGGCATATCTTCTTCCAGAGTTGATGCTTGAGCCCTTCTCGCAACAGTTGTGGTTGTTGTTGTTCCACCAGCTGGATGGTTTGAAACAGCTGCAAGTAAAGTATCAAGATGCCTTACATCTCTATAGGCAGTGATACCTCTCTCCCGCGCCAGCGTTACCTTCGCAAGCTGATCTATCAAAGGTGTCTCTTCTGGACGAAAGTCTGGGCCTTGGATATAACGAGTTAAATCTGCAATTTCCTTGTCAACAGATATCATAGGTGAGGCCGAAACGCCTTCGCGACTTGGGGCGCTGATTGTCGTTGTTGTGGTGGTCGTTACAGTGACATCATTCTGATCAACTGAGGGGTTGACGGCATTTCTGAGTACATAAAAATCATCATATTCAGGAATACCCAACGCTTGTGCACGCTTTAATGTGTCAAGCTGCTCCTTATAGATATTATAGTTTCTTTTATCCTCTGGAGAGGTCCCCAAGAGTCTAATTTCTGCCTCCAAGAGTCCAATTTGTTCTATCACGTTTGTCTTCGGAGTATGTGAATGTGTCTCATTAGAGGCTGCATCGTTCCGATTATTAAATCGGGGGGAGGGCGCTGTGCGCGTACCGGGTTTACTAGGAGTAGCACGTGGGCCAAATTGTATTTTCCCATCAATATGTGGTGCTATAGCTCCTACACGAGCCTCATCTTGTCCAACTGGCATGCCACCAAGACGAAATGGCCGAGAAGGAGAAGGAGGGACTGCAGGGCGGCTATAAGGTAATCCGTTCCTACCAGACTCATCCACATGTATATGAGGGTTTCTGCTTGGAACTGGTGTTGAAGTGCCACCTTGAACTGACGGCGATGCTGGAGTTTTACCTTGGCGTGATGGTGTCGCTGGAGCTCTACCTTGAACTGATGGTGGAGTTGGGGTTCTACCTTGAACTGTTGGAGTGGTATCTGCAACCAATGCTGGCATTAGCTTACCAAAAAGAAATTGTTTTGTATTTGTAAGGTTAGAATACTCTGCCAAATTATTTTCAACTTTTTGAACATTCACAAGTCGTTTGTGCCAATTCTCCTTTTTCTTCTCTTTTGTTTTAGCAAGTTTTTGGGCGCTGCAGAGGCGACGGAGTTTACCCATATTTGTTGAATCAATGTCTTTCACATCATCAATAGCTTTATCCCAGACTTTCCCCGCCATCGTTTTTTCAGCGGCAGTGAGTGAGATTCCACAAAGAAGGGAGACTTTTAATGTGTTAGAAATAAATTGAGAGAAACTATTCATATATACCTCTATAAATTTGACATTATTAAAATTAACATATTTTCCTAAGGAGTGTTTATGACGTTATTGAATAAATGTCAACCACTTTATTAATACTTTTTATAAGAAGGAGGGAACTATAAGTAACAAAATATAAAAATGAAGAATTTTTCAATATATTTTTATGCATTGATTTTATTTTTATTTATTAGATGAACATAGAAATCCATAGAGCATTAATTTTTTTTCTTGAAATTTAGTATCAGAAGACGTATAAGCTTACCAGAAGGTATAAGTTTATTTAATTAATAAAATTTAGCAGGGTATGGTAACAATGAATAGAATAGTACTTTTTTCTTCTTTTCTCTTAGCATCATCTTCTCTTTTGGCACCTACTTATGTAAGTAGCCATTCATCATTGATTAAAACACCTGATGACCTTGATCGCTGTAAAAAAAAGGGTCGCACAAAGGTCGTTCCAAAAAGAGCAAAAAGGGTTTCAACAAGCTTTCGCCGCTCCGATAAAGGGGATCTTTCAAATAGCTCCAATCCATTCGATGATCAGCGCCGATTGTTTTATATGCTTGGGGATGAAGATTGTTTTTTTCATTCAATTGGTTTGACACGCGAGCAAGCTGTGATTTTATGGCTTGATAATGCTTGGGATAATGAAGTGCGAGGGCTCGCTTCAGACACAATTTATGATATGTTTATGGCTGACTTTAGAGCGGGGGACATCGATCCACAGAATGGTCTTCCCTTAGCCATGAAAGCAAAAATAGAATACCAAGTTTTTGAAAACGAATTAAGGAATATTATAAATGAACGTCAGGTCGCAGAAAGCTCTGGTACGTTTGATCCTTTTTCCTGGGATTATCAAGAACTTCTAGCTCGTGAAAGACGACTCAACGATAGAATTAAAAGAGAGTATTGCTACGCTAGTGAGGAAGTTTACAGAGACTATGTTAATCTTGTTTTAAATGCTGGCAGAAAATCTATTATCGTGCAAGATGGTCCAATAGGCCAAAATGGTTTTGCTAATGCTTTGGCCCTTATTCTAAGAAGGGAGTTGTCTGTTTGGAACTTTACTGAAGCGGGCGATTCCCTTGTTAAAGTCTACAGCTATCGCCCTCGTGGTTTCCTTAATGGAAAATGGGAACTTCACGAGGAGGGAGCTCGCTTTAGCCGGATGGTAAAAGTGAATGACTTCATAGGACTCGAAGATGCTAAAAGAGATGAAAACATCCATCTTAAAAGTGCTAAAAAGCTTATAGAAAGTAGCTTAAATTCAAAAATTAGTAAGCGATTTAATCGTCTTGAATTAGCGCGAATGAAAGCCTTAGCTGAATCCGATTTCGTGCCTCCAGCTGAACAAGTAGAATACAGACGACAAGCCGAAGAATTAAGAAACAACATACCGAACCCCGATAAATTACTTAGTGTAGATGTAAGAGCTGCTTACTATAAAGCTCGTATTGATGTACTCACAAAAGAGACAGAAAAGCTTCGTAAAGAAATCAACAGGACTTTTTTTATTGCCCCGCACGAAAGAGCAGCTGCCTTGGCTGGTAACCGTATTTTACTGGAAAAAGTTCAAGGTATTGAAAGGGCGCAAGCTGAACATGTAGCCAATCTCCCCCGACTTAGGACAAGCTTGGAATCTTTAGAAAGGGAAATTAATCTGTATGAGCAGCTTTTTACTCCTTTAGGAGTTAACCCTACTGAAATGTCCCATGCGGATGCTCTTCTATACATTACTTTATATTATGGAAATCTTGCAGAAGAAGCAGAAAAAATTAGTTTAGATGATACAAAAGATGCTGCAACGAGGAATAGATATAGAGAATTGAGTGAACAAGCGCTCGCCTCAAAAAAACTTTATGGAGATCGATTTGATGAACTTCAAAATAAAATTCATCGTGATATTGACTTCCAAGTTCGACTTCATTCGGAAAGAGCAGAAAGACGGCTTAGTGACAATTTAAACAGAAACCTTATGCTTCAAGGAAGATATAGTTTTACCAATGATTTTCATGCAGCCCAGGGGGTTTTAAACGCCGCACTCAATGAAATGCCTGAAAATGCAAAATATTTTAACCCCAGTTATTTAAGTGCTGATCCTTTTTTGAATTCAGATCAGCCAGATATTAATGAAGTTTACCCTAACGATATATCTAACGCTGAATGGGTGGCTCTGAGAGATCAACTTAAAGCAGATGTTCTTTATTTCTTATTACCCGAAGCAAGACGAAATTTATTGGGCGACGATCTAGGATTAATGCCAACAATTAATTCAACAAATGATACATTTATTTATTTAAATGGGGAGAGAGTAAATTTTTTAAGTGATGAGGAAATTTCACGTGAGTTCGAAGGCCTTAATCGACAAGACCTTCTTCACGCTTATTTTGGTGTACATAGTGTCTTTGAGCGCTTAAACATCTTTGACAATCATGAAAACATGGGAGATCAAAAAAATCAAGCGAGGAAACGAATGCAGCGAATTGCTGATAAAAACGTTGCCGATGGACAGAGAGAAGGAGATGAGGATCCATCTAGAATCAAAAAAAGTAGAGTAATGACGGCCCTTATGGCTGCCCAAACGGAAGGTAGATGTCCAGATGGGATATTTTCAGGATTTGAAGTTATTGAGAACCAGCTTTTTAGAGAAGGAAACTCCACAGAAAGCGAAATTAGTGCTATTTTTTCAAATTATGCTCATCACTACTTTCAAAACTATGCGAACTTAACTTCGCCTACAATGGGGTTCTTTGCTGCTAATGAGTGGAGCACGAATGCTCCTCAATTTGCAAAACAGCGTTTGTTTTTCTCAATTTTTAACAAAGGACAACCAAGAACTACCTTTTACGCTCTTCCTCATGCGGTTCAGGCAGAAGCGGATACTATCTTTAACCCTAGAAACTTGATGGGGATCTTTTTAAGAGGCGGCGAAGTTACCTATGGTGGTAGGACCATCAGATTTTCAGCTTTTACTGCTGAAAAGGCAATTGACTTTGCTTATGAGGCTTATTTACGGGGTCTTCAACGGGCAGAAACTGGTCATAAACTGACGAATGAACACCTTAAGACGTTCATTGATAGAGACCCTTATTTAGAACATGTATATGGAAAATACCTAGAGGATCTTGAAGAGGGAAATCCAATTAATTCAGCTTTTTTTGAATCGAATGTTCCTAATAATAATTTAGAGTTTGAACGTGTCTTTAAGAAGGCTTTTTTTGAGTATGTTTTAATAAGGTTAGGATATGTTATAGACCCAACGAATACATGGGAAACAAAACGGAGAAGATTTTTAGAAGGCCACCTTGATGAATTTCCGACTGAAGAGGACGCTGCGCCAACAGTGCCCGCACACCAACCTGCGCCAGTTGTGATTCAAGGAACAGTTCCTCCCCCACCGAATGGAGAAGCTCCACCTCCACCTGTAGAAAACTGGCAACCTCCCAACTTTCAATTTGAATATACGTACTACCAGCCAGTCGTTACTCAACCTACGCCAGCTGCTAGAAAGAGAGCTCTTAGATCAAAGAAAGCCCGTGCTTCAGCTGCTAAAAAAAGAGTCTCTAGAGCAAGAAAAGCGAGACCCGTTCGTAGGTCAAGAGCTGCTAAAGTAAGAACAAGAAGAGTAAGGGTATCTAAGTCAAGAATACAAAAAAGAGTAGTTCATAGGAGAGTTGCTCGAAAGAGAGTCAGGCGGAGGAGACATTAAGGTTATCCAACCCTCTCCACCATCTTCTTCTTGATCTCTCCAATGGCTTTGGCGGGGTTAAGGTTTTTGGGGCAGGTATTCGTACAATTCATGATCGTATGGCAACGATAGAGCTTAAAGGGGTCTTCTAGAGCATCCAAGCGTTCACCTGTCGCTTCATCTCGGCTCTCTTCAATCCAGCGATAGGATTGCAGTAATGTGGCTGGACCAAGGTATCGATCCCCGCCCCACCAATAGCTGGGGCAGCTGGTTGTGCAACAAAAGCAAAGAATGCACTCCCAAAGCCCATCAAGCTTCGCTCGTTCTTCCTTGCTTTGTAGCCGTTCTTTATCAGGGGGGGGATCTTCTGATGACTGGAGCCAAGGTTGAATGGAGTCGTATTGAGAGTAGGCAAAACTTAAATCGGGAACGAGGTCTTTCACCACATACAAGTGGGGGAGGGGAGTGACCTTGATATCACTCTTGCACTCCTCGATGTGTTTGATACAGGCCAAGGTATTCGTGCCATCGATATTCATGGCGCATGACCCACAAATTCCTTCTCGGCAAGATCTCCGGAAGGTAAGGGTTGTGTCCACCTCATTCTTAATTTTAATCAGCGCATCAAGCACCATGGGGCCACATTCATCCAAATTAAGTTCATAGGTATCCAGTCGTGGGTTATCCTTTGAATCGGGATCATAACGGTAAATATGAAAGAGTTTCATCCTTGGTCCTTTTGAGGATGAAGGATACAATTTCCCTTTTTCAATACGAGAATTGGGGGGAAGACGCAGTTGAACCATATCAGAGGAGCTCCCTTCTAATAAACTCGTTTGGCGGGTGGAATAACCTCCACCTCAGTGCTGAGTGTGTAAAGATGGACAGGGCGGTAGGAAAATGAAACCTCGTTTTCTTTGAGGCGAACAACCGTGTGTTTCATCCAATGGACATCATCTCGTTCAGGGTAATCTTCGCGAGCGTGAGCACCGCGCGTTTCTTTACGATTTAGGGCAGATTGAATTGTGACAAGCGATTGTTGAAGAAGATTTTCAAGTTCCAACGCTTCAACAAGATCGCTATTCCAAATCATGGACCGATCGTTCAATTGAATATCTTTTTGATAGGAGACAGTAATGTCTTTAATTTTTTTGAGTCCTTTTTCCAGGTGGTCTTGGGTTCTGAAGACGGCGCAATGGGTTTGCATCGCACGTTGCATATTTAAACGAATTTCAGAAGTTTTTAGAGATCCTTTTGCTTGCCTAAGGCGATTTAGCTTTTCAATGGCTTCCTTCCCATCTTGGGGGCGCAAGGGCTTAACGACCTTTTCCTTAGAGATAATCTCTTTTGCTCTGTAGGCGGCAGCTCGTCCGAAGACGATTAAATCAAGCAATGAGTTTGTTCCAAGACGGTTAGCTCCATGGACAGAAACACATGCTCCTTCACCAATGGCCATAAGACCAGAAACAACTTGTTCAGGGTTTTGATCTGTGGAATTAACAACTTCTGCAAAATGGTTCGTGGGAATACCACCCATATTATAATGTACGGTGGGTAAAACAGGGATGGGTTCTTTTGTGGCATCAACGCCTGCGAAGATACGCGCTGTTTCTGTGATTCCTGGAAGACGCTCATGAATAAGCGTGGGATCAAGGTGTTCCATATGAAGGTAAACGTGATCTTTGAGAGGCCCAACACCACGTCCTTCGTTAATTTCAATCTGGATGGCACGGCTCACTACGTCACGGGATGCGAGATCTTTTACATGAGGAGCGTATCGCTCCATAAATTGTTCGCCTTCGCTATTGGTTAAATAGCCGCCTTCTCCCCGCGCTCCTTCCGACATTAGACATCCTGCTGGATAAATTCCTGTGGGATGAAACTGAACAAACTCCATATCTTGTAGAGGAAGACCTGCGCGTAAGATCATTGCATTGCCATCTCCCGTGCAGGTATGGGCAGAGGTGCAGGAAAGATAAGCGCGACCATATCCTCCTGTAGCGAGCACAACAATATGGGCTGCAAATCTATGGAGTGTTCCATCTTCCAAATTCCAGGCAATCACGCCTCGGCAGACGCCTTCATCATCCATGATAAGATCTAAAACGAAAAATTCATTAAAAAACTGAGCCCTATGTTTGAGCGATTGTTGGTAGAGCGTATGTAAAATCGCATGGCCTGTCTTATCTGCAGCAGCACAAGATCTTTGAGCCGGAAATTCACCATAATCAATAGTATGACCACCAAATTTGCGCTGGTAAATTTTCCCTTCTTTCGTCCGAGAAAAAGGGACTCCCATGTGCTCAAGTTCAATGACTGCAGGGATGGCATTGCGGCACATATATTCAATGGCATCTTGGTCTCCCAGCCAGTCGGAGCCTTTAACTGTGTCGTACATATGAAAACGCCAATTATCACCGTCGCCCATGTTATCAAGAGCTGCGCTGATGCCTCCTTGGGCGGCGACGGTGTGACTGCGGGTTGGAAAAACTTTTGTGATAGAAGCCGTGCTAAGCCCTTGAGCTGCCATTCCTAAGGTAGCCCTCAGGCCGCCTCCACCTGCACCAACGATCACAACGTCATAGGTATGATCGGTTATTTTATACTCTTTTGTCATGGACTCACTTTCAACTCAGAAAAATCTTCAAGATAGAAACAATGGCTAAAAGAGCCATCAAAACACTGAAAAGTTTTATCGTAATGATGAAAGCCCATTTCGTAAATTCATGGGGGATATAATCTTCTAAAATCACCTGTATCCCTAAATAGCCGTGATAAAAGAGAACAAGAACAAAAAAAATGGCAAGCGTAGCGGTCCAAAGAGAGGAGAGCCAGCTGTACGCTACCTCGAAAGGGGATGTGGATAGGACAATGAATGCCCCAACGAACCAGATTCCAAGAGGAATTAAAGCCACAGCAGTTATCCTTTGAGCCACCCAATGATGGAGCCCACTTTTTGCTGATCCTAAGCCTTGTGCTCGACGCAGATTTGATTCAAATTTCATAACCAAATCCTCTCGTAGAGGATTCCGAAAATCCAGGCTAAAGCCGTTAAGAAAAAGGACGATATAATAACTGTCCACCCTGTGAACCGCACCATGGGCATATCATAGCCAAAACCTATGTCCCATAAAAGATGGCGAATGCCATTACAGAGGTGATAAAAAAAAGAGAAAGACCACCCTATCAGGATAATCAGGCCAAAGGGGTTAAGCAAAAATTCTTGCATTCGGTAATAACTTTGCGGTCCTGCCGCAAGGGCTAGAAACCATAATACCCAGAGAATAGATCCTCCATAAAGGACAATGCCCGTTCCGCGATGCATAATGGAAAGAAGGGACGTGATTTGAATCTTATAGACTTGGAGATGGGGAGAGAGCGGTCGCTTTTCTTTAACAGATGGGATCATCATCGGTCCTTATTTTTTATCTATATGGTTTTACCTCTCTTCTCTTATGTCGTCAATCCAGGGTTACCAATTCCATTCATCACCCCAATCAATGGCTCGCGCTTTTGGGTATATCTTTCCGTCACTTTTAGAGATAATGCGTCGTTCTAACTCTGTATTTTGCATGCAAAGGTCTAAAATAACATGGCCTGTTTTTCTTATTGGCGCTTTAATGACCCGCGCTTTAGGGTCTGAAACGGGATGGGGAGAAACAACAAGGTATGAATATTTTTCATCCTCATAAGGCAATGCAGCGTCTTTGACGCGCATGTGGTACTTTCCGCGAGGAATACGGACGCTAAAGTGACACCAATCTTTTCCTTCCTTATAGGTAGGAGTGAGAGGGCAGGGGGCGTTATGGGAGCAGGGAGCAATGACGTAAGCTCCTCGTTCTGTTAATAATTGGCGGGCCTTTAAAATATGACCAAAACCTTCAGGCGTTCCTGGTTCTATAAGAATCAACAGGTTATCCGCTGCTTCATAGGCTTTTTCAAGAACATGCGTCTGCTCGTTCAATGAAAGTTCATTTAGGACATAAGATAAAACAACGGCGTCATGGGAGGGAAAAATATCTTCCTTTGTAATATCATGTCGGCACCAGGCAAGCTGGAGAGGGTGGAGATTTTCTTGGGTGAGATGTTGTCCTAAACGCAAAAACTCTACATCTTTTTCAAAAAGAGTGACGCGTTCTAGATTAGCCATCATTTCATGAGCTGCCCATGCAAGGCTTCCCATGCCGGCTCCTAAATCTAAAAGACTTTTGACAGGTTTGAGCAAGGGTTCAATGCGTCGAAACACCTCCTGCGAAACGCCATAGGTTGCTGGAAGGCGAGCTGCAATATAGGCCTGACGATGAAGTTGATTGTCAATGAATTGCCCAAGAGCATAGCGTTGCGTCAAATCCGAGCAAGCTGCCGTCAACTTGTCCATGCTTAAGGGGGCTAACTCTCGATCAATAGCATTTGATAATTTTAAAGGAAGTGTTTTCAAGGGTCCCTCTCCCCGATTTCATTCTCCTCATTAAACCACGCTTAGGCTTGAGATGCTATGAGAAAATGCATTAAATCAACCTGAAATTTATTTTCTTTCCTAGGTTCTGATAACAAATTTTCAGGCACAACACCAAAGGGTGTCATCCTCGCCAAGAGGGTGAAAAGTATATAACTGTCGTTGCTAAGAAATATACTCTTTCAAATAACTTCTGACGTTGCGGTCAAGTTCTTCATCAAGGTTATTCATAATTTTCTCCATCATAATAATCCAAACTTTACGCCGTTGACCAAGGGTAAAGTTTTCCCCGACAGTGCGAGACCCTTGGGCGCGGGCATAAGCAAAATTTTTAGCTGTTCCCGCATCATCAAAAATTTCAATTTTGACAGACATTTTCGCGTCATACTGTTCGGATTGATCGACAGTAAACATGCCTCTAAAACCTTTTGTTCCTTGGAGAGGTTTTTCAATGACAGAAGCGTCCTCAATGGTTACGACAGCATACCCTGTTTTTCCAACGGGTAAAAGGCGATCTTGAACCCATTGTTGAATCATAGCTATGGGTGGTACAGGCAAATCATTTTCCACATGGGGAGGGGCTGATGAAGATTGGTATTTTTTTACAACTTCAACACGTGCAACATTGAGGTGAATAGGTTTGTTTACAAGATAAGCTAATCCTACCGGTTCAGGGAGCTGAGCCGTGGGTGAGCAAGAGGCAAGAAAAAGTGCAGCAAAATAAGCAAAAGGGAAAAAGCGCATTTCGTATCTCCTTAATGGACCGTCATAAGGTCCTTGCGATTAAATTTATAATGATAATTACAGAATTCGCATGTCATTTTCAACTGTCCCTTTTCAAGAAGGCTCTCCATTTCATCAGTCGAGAGTGTTGTTAGAAATTCTTTAATTCTCTCTTCAGAGCATCGACATTGGGCCTTTAGAACCGTGGGGTTAAATACGGTGACACCTCCCTCATGAAAAAGACGGATCAACAATTTTTCGTAAGGGGTTGAAAAATCTAAAAATTCCTGAGGGGAGAGGGTTTTTAAGAGGGCCTCTATATGTACCCATGATTCTTTATCAACTCTTTGCTCTGGCATTTGTTGAAGGAGGATAGCTCCACTTTTCCAGATTCCTTCTTTGGTTTTTTCTGAGGCAATAAATAATCGCGTTTCCAATTGTTCGGATTGATCAAAATAATGTTCAAGTGCGTGGGAGAGAGTCTCATGATTTAAGGCTACAATCCCTTGGTAACGCTCAATTTTAAGTCCTTGATCAACTGTGAAAGCCAAATATCCACGTCCTAGAAGATCTCGAAAATTATCTTTGTCCTTGATTTCTTGAGGGTGGAATTGCATATAGCCGCGGATATCACCCTTATGGGTGATATCTATAACGGCAAGACTTATAGGACCATCGGTCTTCGTTTGAAGAATAAAAACGCCTTCATATTTCAAAAGACCAGCAAGAGTTGCGCCGGCAGCTAGCAACTCTGCTAAAACTTTTTCTATTGGGAACGGATAATTGTGTTGGTTCAAAATCGTGGTACTGACGTCTTTTAATCGCACTAAACGTCCTCTCAGGGAAAAAAGAGGAAGGATGAAAGGGATCGAAATATCTGTTTCTTGGCGGTGAGACATTAAAAAAATTACTTTCCATTGTTATTTGACCTCCTATCATAGGAGGTAGAGCCATCAACGTCAAACAAATCCAAGGTTTTAGAAAAATAATTAACTATTTATTAACGAATTATAGTGCATAATATAATAACTAGATAAGGAAAAAATATTTCTACATAACAATAAAAGATTTTTAATCATTATGGAGGAGAGTATCATGACCATTTTAAAGAATTTCCTAAGGCAGGATGAGGGAGTTACAGCCATTGAATATGGTATGATTGCAGCACTCATTGCTGTCGTTATTATTGCGGCGGTTACAGCAGTCGGAACGACGCTGTTGAATGTGTTTAATAAGATCGCTGCTTCGATTTAATAAAATCACTTCTAAGGAAGTAGAGAATAAATTCACTGAAAGGGTGTGTTTTACACCCTTTTTTATTTTGTAGGAGGAATAAAGGGAGTGAATTCAATCTTCGAATTGTAAAATATTCTATTTTATTATATTAAATAAAATAAATATATTATATAGTAATTGATGTATAATAAAATATATGATATAATAAAGAATAAGTTGAGGGGTTGATATGTCTCTTTTAAAAAGTTTTTTGAAGCATGACGAAGGTGTTACAGCTATGGAATATGCTTTGATTGGGTCATTAATTGCTGTTGTTATTGTGATTGCGGTTACTGCCGTTGGAGTAAAGCTGATACCTATATTTAATAAAGTAGCTGCTTCAATTTAATAAAATTAATTTTAAGGGAAAAAGCTGATGAGAAAGGATGTTGTATGCACCCTTTCTTGTTTTTTTTGAAAGATAAAGTGCCAATAGTTTAGCTTAGTTTTTGTCAAAAACAACTCGTGTTAACCCTCTTTTTTTGATACTCTAAATAAAAAAACCTAGGGAGTGCGCTTGAGCTATACCACCATCCAATGGGCAATCGTTCTTATTGTCTTTTTAGTTGATATAATTTGGATAAATTTTTCTTCATTTACATTGTATTACAACACAAGTGATTTTGGCCTTTATATACTCATCATTCTTACTTTTTATATACCTTATCTCTTTTACAAAAAGTTTCGTCCCGATCCTAAAATGATGTTGGCTTTGCTATCTTTTTGCTGGCTTGTGAGTTTTACAGGAGCAGCAATTGTGTTCTCTTACCTCGCCTATACCACAAATAGACCCCTAGTCACACAAACCTTAGCTGACTTAGATGGCTATTTAGGAATTTCTCCTCCAACCATTGCCATGTGGTTTTATAATCATAGTTGGCTGAATATTCTGTCCATTATCATTTACACGAGTTTTCTGTACCAAAAGCCATTTATTTTATTGTATTTTAGCTTTAAAGAGGATTTCTATCATCTACAAAGCTTTATCTTGCAGTATATGATTACAGTTTTAATAACCATTTGTATTGGTGCTTATTTCCCAGCAGAAGGAACGTATGCTTGGTATCATTTTGAGCCCTATATTAGCCAGTTTGGCGATCTTCAACGTTTATACGAACTTCGTCAAAACATTGTGAACTTAAAAGCATTGAACGGGATTATTGAGTTTCCTTCGTTACACACGGCTTTAGGGGTGATTTATATTTATACTTTTCGAGATGAAAGGAAGATTATATTTATTCCCATTTTAATATTAAATCTATTATTGTTTTTTTCATGTATTTCTACGGGGGGACACTTTTTTATGGACGTTTTAGCAGGCATTGTTGTAGCTATCGTCGCCGTGGGTATTGAGAGGTTTATTTTCACAATGGTAAAAGTTTCTTAATAAAAGGTGTGTTACACTCATCACTCTAGAAGATGTCTCGCTCATATAAAGTCAAAAATCAGGGGGTCCTTTGACTTATACAAAAATTCAATGGGGAATAATATTCTTTGTTTTTTGTGTTGAGGCAATTTTGTTGAGATTTTCTTCACTTTCAATTCTTTACAGTAAAAAAGAAATCATTTTTATTCTAATTTTTTTTTCTTTCCTTGGCTTGGTTTATACATTTTATCACAAATTTCGTCCCGATATGAGAATCATATCTCTTGTACAATCAACCAGCATTTTGCTGGCCTATTGTCCACTTATGTTAGGGTTTTCCTATTTAGGGGCGACTGCGAATCAACCCTTCGTAGATTCTTTTTTAGCTTCTATAGATAGTTTTTTTGCAATTTATACTCCCTCTATCGTGTTTTGGTTTAAAAATAATGAGAGATGGCAAACCGTTTTTTCGTTCATCTATAATACCTACGGTTTTCAATTTCCATTTATTATAATTTATTTCAGTTATCGTCGTGAGATAATTCCTCTCCAAAGATTTTTAATGCAGTTTATGATTGCGACACCTATGACAATTCTACTCAGTATCTTTTACCCAGCAGCTGGGCCGTATGTCTGGTATGGTTATACTCCTAGCATTGAACTTGCCAATGCACTCAAACACTTGCTGCAACTTCGTCATTATTTTGTTGATATCTCTACAATAGATGGTATTATTACAATTCCTTCTTTTCATAGCGTTATGGCACTTATTTTTATATATACTTTTCGCCATCAACGAAGAATAATATTTATTCCTATGTTAATATTAAATATACTGATGATTTTTTCATGCCTACCTATTGGTGAACATTATTTCGCTGATATTTTAGCGGCAATCCCCGTATTTTTGTTAACTCTGGGGATTGAATCCTTTATTTTTAAAGCTGTAAAAAATCCCAAATGATTAGCCGTCTACTATTATAGTCTTGATTACTTCAAATTTTATATTTCTGGTTGATTGTAAAAACCATGTATCTCCAATAGCTTAGTGATCCTCTTTAAAAAAATTGATAAAAGTTTACTAATTTTTAAGAAGATTCCGATTTAATGAATGATATGAGGCGGGCAATTGTCTCGCAGTAATACATTCAAGAAGGAGGTATCTTACCATGGTGACGACAGTAAGCATGCAACATAAACTTGATCGTGTTCGTCCTCCGCGCGTTCAAATTACTTATGACGTGGAAATTGGGGGGGCGATACAGGAATATGAACTTCCTTTTGTAATGGGGATTTTAGCCGATCTTGCAGGACACCCGGCGACTCCTCTTCCTCCTTTAAAAGATCGGAAGTTTATTGATATTGACAGAGATAATATCAATGATGTGATGGCTTCTTTGAATGCCCAGCTCCCTGTGCGCGTAAAGAATGTTTTGGGTGGAGATGCACCGGATCTGAATATTCTTCTCCAATTCAAATCCATGGATGATTTTAGTCCTCTCAATATCGTTAACCAAGTTGGACCCTTATCAGATCTCTATAAAAAAAGGGTAGCACTGTCCGATCTTGTCTCCAAATTAGATGGAAATGATCCATTAGATGCAGAACTCAGAAATATCGTTGAAAATCCTGAGATTTTGGCTCAGTTAAAAAATGACCTTAAATCAGATAAATAACGTTTAAGACGCTTTAGACGAGGGAGTTAAATCATGGCAGACGATACGAAAAAGACACCAGCAAAAACTGGAACAGTTGGGGAAAGCACTCCAGGAAAGAAAGGGGCTGTAGCTTCCGGCGGAGCAGGTTCTGGAGGTGCTGGAGGTGGTTCCGGAGGCGCTGGTGGCGGAAAGGGAAAAATCCTCGACACCATTATTGAAAACGGTAAACTGGCCCGTGATCCATCGCAATATGAAAATGCCAAGCAGATGTTGGCTGAATTTGCAGATCAGGTTGCTTCTGCTCCTAAGGGAAGCATCGGTAATGATGTTTATTCATTTCTTATTAGCTGTATCAGTAAGATCGATAGAACAATTTCTTTGCAACTTGATGAAGTTCTTCATGATCCACATTTTCAAAGATTTGAAGGGTCTTGGAGGGGCCTTCATAAGCTTATTCAAGCAACCGAAACGAGTGAAACTCTTAAGCTCAAGTTGTGGGTCGTTACAAAGCAAGAGCTTTTTAATGATCTGGATCGAGCAGTTGAGTTCGATCAAAGTCAGCTCTTTAAAAAGGTATATGAAGAACAGTATGGCACCTTTGGCGGAATGCCCTTTTCTTGCCTTGTTGGTGACTTTGAATTTGGGCGGGATGCAGTGGATATGGAATTGGCTACCAAGATTTCAAACGTTGCCGCTTGCGCTCATACACCTTTTATTGGGGCTGCGTCTCCAGCGCTTTTCAATTTTGATAGCTTTATAGAGTTAAGTGCCCCTCGCGATCTTGCCAAACTCTTTGATGGCACTGATACCATTAAGTGGAGAAGTTTCCGTGACATAGAAGATTCTCGCTATTTCACCCTTACTCTTCCTCATGTGTTGATGCGTTTACCTTACGGAGGAGAGGATAATCCCGTCGAAGGCTTTGATTATGAGGAAGCCGTGGATGGAACAGATAACTCTAAGTTTTGTTGGGGAAGTTCAGCTTATGCAATGGCTCAGAACATTACAAATGCCTTTGCTCTTTATAAGTGGACAGCTGCGATTCGTGGTGTTGAAGGAGGGGGGCTTGTCTCTGATCTGCCAGCCTTTACCTTTAAAACGTCTGAGGGTGATTTAACTGTGAAGTGCCCAACGGAAATTGCCATTACAGATCGTCGAGAAAAAGAACTCAGCGATCTTGGTTTTATGGCCTTATGTTATTGTAAGGATACAGATTATGCAGCCTTTTTCAGCTCACAAACAACACAAAAGCCGAAATTATATAATGAAGATGCTGCAAATGCTAACTCGAGAATCTCGGCAAGGCTTCCCTACATGCTCAATGCGTCTCGGTTCGCCCACTATATTAAAGCCATGATGAGAGATAAAATTGGGTCTTTCATGTCGAGACAAGAAGTTTCTCTCTTCTTAAACTCATGGATCGCCCAATATGTACTACTTACTGATATCGCGCCAGAAGAAGTAAAGGCCTCATTCCCCTTACGTGAAGCCCGAATAGATGTTTCTGACGTGCCTGGAAAGCCAGGGAGTTATACAGCCGTTGTCTTTTTGCGGCCATTTTTCCAGCTCGAAGAATTGACAGTATCTCTACGTTTAGTTGCGACTTTACCAACGCCGGTTGGTGGTTAAGCAAAGGAAAATTAATGAGCGAACAGAATTAAATGAAAGGAATATAAGATGTCGAATGGATTAGCTGATATGATTACAGCCTCATCAAAGGCTGCAAACACGGGAACAAGTACGTCCAACCTTTATATTGATGTAGCAATGCAAGGAGCGGGGACTCTTACGGGAGCTAATGTTGATGCAGATCTTGTAACAGCAAAGGCGGAGCGCCTCCTGGCATTTGCTGAATCCATGCGTAGGGAAATTAATACGGCAGCTGAAAGCTATTTGTTTTCAGCAGGAGAAATTGATGCCAGTTGGGTTTACGCAGAAATTTTGCGAACCAAAATAGCGAGCTATGTTAGAGACTCATTTATTAAGGGAAGCTTTATCGGACCGATTAAAGTATGGAGAACTGAAGTAATAAATACAAAAATAACAATTATAGAGGAAATCTCCTACGAAAACTGCATTATAGCAAAAATTGAGACCAACGCAATTGCTCTTGAAGGACAAAAATTAGATACACTCAAATTTTGGTTTCGTTTTACAAAATGCCAAAACACCCTTAAGCCTCATGATCAAAATGGACAAGCTCAAGGAAATCTTGTTACACTCATTGACTTCTCCAAAGGGACTCTCCAAGCTGGTGCCTAAGTGATTAGCATGGACTAAAATGAAAAGGCACTCCAGGAGGGGGCGCTTTTTATTCTTTATTGGCTTTTAGAACGTGTTATACTTAATTGAGATAAAGCTATGAATCGTCCTTCAGAAGAGGAAAGAGTGAAACAAAACAAAATTAACAAAGGAGTACTTGCTCCTCTTTTTGACCGCATTGTGGACGATAGGAGTGGTGTGGGTGTGACATATCAACTCCTTAATGCGGAGGAGCTTAAAGACTCAATTATCCGTGAGGTTTCAACTATTTTAAATACCCGTTGTACCGTTCGTAAAGTCATTTATGAAGACTATTTGGAAACCATTCCTTTCTTTGGTCTTCCCGATTTTTTCGGCATGGGAGACTTTAGCTATTTGCAGGGGGATAACTCCCAAGAGTGGCCCACAGTTGCACGATTTATTGAAACAGCTATTCGCTCTGCTGAGCCACGCCTTCAAAACGTTTTTGTGAATGTTGAAGGGTATGATAATTTGGAGCAAGCACTCTCAGTTACAGTGACAGCCTCGATAAAAGAATCTAAATTGGTCAAAGAAATACATTTTCCCTTAGTGTTGCAAAATTGGGCACCCTCGAAGCAGAAGTCCGCCTAAACTACTTCAAAAAAATAAAAGCAAATAGATTTTTATTTGATAAATAAATAAATTTATCGGCTGAAATAATTTAAATTGATAGGAACTTGTATCACTGCGAAAGATATGAGTTGTTATGATTTCTGATTATTACGGAGATATATTTATGAGGTTCTTACAAATAAATACTTGTCTATTTTTTTCTTCTATTGTTGTGCTTGCTCTAACTGCACCTGTGGCAATCGCTATGGAGAGGGATGAAGAGCCAAATGACTATTTAGCTGGCATTCGCTATGTACAAGCTATAAAAGAAGAATTTTTGAAATTAACTAATACTGGAAATCACCAAGAAGTTCTAGATAGAATGCAAGCATTTGATGAAAAGCTATGTTCAGCTTATGTTCATTATGTAGAAGCTAGAGGTGAAGTACTTTTGGAATTAACTAATACTGAAAATTATCAAGAAGCTCTAAATATAATGAGTGGCTTGGGATTACCAGAAAAAATGTTAGATAATCTAACTCCCGGTGGGAATCTCAACCATCCTTACATTCTGAATGTGATATATAGTTATCTAAAATCCTGTAATAAGTTAGGAGAAGAACTTAAAGATAGAGATTCAACAGGGGCCTATCGGTATTTTGGATGGGCTGCTGTTGCAGGGAATAAATTCTGGGATTTTTACAAAAATCTCGATGAGCCATCCCTTAACGCTTCTTTAATTACTATCCTAGAAGAGATTATCGTTTCAAACTATTCTTTAGGTAGCCTCATGTCTCATAATGCTACCCTTGCTGCTAATAATTTGAGAAAAATGCTTGAATACGATAAAAGCATGATTGAAAAGTTGCAAGCTGAATTAGCCCTTAAAAGTGATAAAAAGTTATACGATAAAATTGGGGTAAAAAAATATAATTATTTAATACATATAATTTCATACTTGCCAATTGTAAAAAGTGAAAATAAATTTAAATATTATAAAAAGGAAATGGATGAGATTATTTTATATTTAGAGAAATCAAAGCATGAACGTTATCCTCAAGCTAAAGAACAATGGACTCACTTTGCTAAACCAATTATAGAGAAACGAGAAAAGAAGAGGCCCACTGCTTGTCTCTCTCAAAGATCCAGAGCGCGTCTTCAGAACAAAGAACATGAAGCGAAAGCTGAAGGGTACAAAAAACATCTTGAAGCAAATGAAGCAAATCTTTCACCCTTAAATCTTATTGTCTGTCGCCTCAACGAAATTACAGAAAAGGTAAAAGTTAGCGATTTAGATTTCATGGCTTCTAAAAATAGAGAAAAATACATTCAATCACAAAAACAAGTTGCGGGGAAAGTTATTGAAGTTGAAGAAAAAATATTTGAGTTTGTTAACCCAGAATGTGAATATGAAATTAATGAAGAAACCCTAAGTAATATCTATAAGAGAGGTTCAGAGAGGCTTGGCATTTCGCTAAGCGGACGATTAATAGCAGAAAATATGTTTTGCTTCATGAATTCAGGTGATTATCGGAATGCTCTACTCAGAATACTGGCATACAAAAGAATTATGAATGGTTTACCAAAACAATTAGAAAAATTTTCAGTATACCTCAATTTCTTGCTTGGAAATCCCGCGGACTGGGTTCTGTATGTTGAGAAACAAAAAGAGGCAAAAAATAAGAAAAGACTTGCAGCGCGTAAAAAAATTACATTAGCAGTCAAAGAAGATTTGAAAAATAAAAAGCGCGAAGAGAATGAAAAATCAATGACAAAACGGCCGCATGCAGATTTTTGCGATGAAAAAGAGGAAGTAAAAGAATTACCAAGGAAAGATGCTGAGCAGGTATATTTTTATAGCCCATCTGTAGAAAGTACACCGTCTGTAGATCGGTATCCAGAGGAAAAGGTAAAGAGAAAGCATTGGTCTGAATATCCCATGGTTTTTGTGCGTAATCCTGGAGCTCCTCAAAAGGAAGAAAAGGGGAAAGGAGAGGAAGAGGAGAAGGAAAAGCTAGAATTCCACATCTCAAGTTCTGCTTATAAAGCATATGTTTCTTTATACAGCAATTCGCCTCATTTTACACCTGGAGGCGCGGGCACACTTCTTGAGGCATTCGGAATGCAGCTTGAAGGTGGCAAAGGGAGTCACAAAAAATACTCATTTGCAAATGTATTATCGGGAAGTCGCCGCATTTTAGATAAAGAAAATAAAGAGGTATTTCGTTTTCCAAATCTTGCAAATGCTTCCTATCCACAGGGTGCAATGATGGTGATCCCAAAATGGGAAGAGAATCCGCCACATTATGTTATAGGGGCTGTAAGACATATTCTAGAAAAATGTGGAGCGAAAACTACCAATGTTTTTAAAAGGAATGAGAACGAAAAGCAGACGGAAAAGAAGAAGCGTTAAAGACCGTGTTGGTATAGGCTTTAATGCGAAAGTCCAATGCCAAGTACACGCTCGAAACCTGCAAGATCCTTCAAAACAAAAAGGCTCTTAAATCCAGTGCTCAGAAAAATCTTCTCAACATCTTCCCGTTGGCCCGCCCCCATTTCAAGGACAGCGATGCCTTTGGGGGCGAGAAGAGACCTAATATCACGGGAAAGGATACGGTAGCACTCAAGCCCATCCTTTCCCCCAAAAAGTGCTTGGGGAGGGTCGTAATCAATGACACCTTTTTCGAGTGTTTCTTTCTCTCTAAGCGGAATATAGGGAGGATTGCTGACGATAATATCAAAGGGACCCTCCAGATTTTCTCCCCAATCGCCTTGAAGGAAGCTAGCGCGTTCATTAACCCTATTGAGAGTTGCATTGGTGTGGGCCATGGCAACAGCTCCTTCATTGATATCTACTCCAACGCCTGTTGCGTGTTGGAGTTCATGGAGCAAAGCAATGAGAAGGCACCCCGAGCCTGTTCCTAGATCTAAAATGCGCCAGTGTTTGTGAATGCGATCACCAGCCCACTTTAAAACACCTTCCACAACGCCTTCCGTTTCCGGACGGGGATCCAGCGTATGTTCATTCAAGTGAAAGGAAAGACTCCAAAACTCGCGGATACCTTTCATGCGGGAAAGAGGTTCTCCCATCAGACGCCTTTGCAACCAATCTTGTATTTTTGTTTCCTCTGCAGGGGATGGAATATAGGTAGGATTAAGGGTGATAAAGGAACTATCGCGTTCCAAAGCTCCTGCCAAAAGCCATTTGGCTTCTTGGGGGGTGTTTTCAAAACCAGCCTTTGAAAGAGCTTCCTCCAGCCAGCGGTGCCATTCCTTGAGGGTTTTTTTACCTCTCCCCTTGTGGGAGAGGTCGCCGCGTAGCGGCGGGTGAGGGGATCCTATCATCAAAGTGCTTTTGTTTTATGCGGATAATGGCATTCTTCACGAACGGGACAAACAGGACAGTGCGGTTTACGGGCAACACAAATATAACGGCCATGGAGCACAAGCCAATGGTGGGCATTCTTAAGCCAACGGGAGGGGATGCGCTTCATGAGTTCTTTTTCCACATCAAGGGGTGTCTTCCCATTGGCAAGACCTGTGCGATTTGAGACACGGAAAATATGAGTATCTACAGCAATAACAGGCTCGTGAAAGGCTGCATTGAGGACGACATTCGCCGTTTTACGTCCTACGCCGGGTAAGGATTCGAGTGCGTCTCGATTATCAGGAATCTGGCCGCCAAAATCGTTCACAAGTTTTTGGCACAGACCCATTATGTTGCGCGCCTTTGCGTTATAAAGACCGATGGTGTTAATATATCGTTTGAGCCCTTCTTCCCCTAGAACCAGCATTTTTTGAGGGGTATCAGCGACTTTAAAAAGTTCTTTCGTTGCCTTATTAACGCCCTTATCGGTGGCTCTCGCTGAAAGGACAACCGCGATCAAAAGAGTGAAGGGATTAACGGATTCAAGCTCTCCCTTAGGGTTTGGATTGATAGCCGAAAGCTTTTCAAAGAAACGTTCAATTTCTTGGGTGGTCATGGGGGTGGTCATGGTGAATCTTTCATCTCTTTAAGTGTCTAATGATTATATTCAATCCTGCTTTTTTTTCACTCCTTGAGTTGCCTCGTAAAACGTTTCAATAGAGCTATCATCAAAGTCTTCTGTCGTCTTTGTGACTTGGGTTAAGTAGTCTAGAACGACAGCTTTTCTATAGAATCTAAAATTCTTAAAGCAACTTAAGGTCAACATTTTCGTTGTAAAGTAATGAGCTCCTCTACTGAGGGGATCATAAAAGACTGCAGTTGAGCCAATAAGATTAGGGATAAAAAGCATGATTTGCGTAGAAAGATCATAATCTGTTGCATATATCGCAATAGCGACTTCTATAGTCGCAAAAGTCATCGCATCTATGAGAGATATGGGGCCTCCCTTTTCATACGGGCCAAATAAAGCTTCCTTAAAGTTTGAGAAGGATGAAAAAGCTTTGATAGATTTTTTGAAGAAACTTTTTACATTACGTTTAATGACATCATGATCTGAAATAGTTTTAAAGCAGGTGATAATTCCACTGACCAAATAAGAGATTGGGGTGTTGATATTATCATCCAAATTAAAAGTATCAGCAAAAAGCCAACAGAGACGCTTTGTAATGATAAGTTGAGCAGCAACACGTGCTCCTGATATTAATTTGCCAAGAAAGCCCAGACTGTTATCTAACCACGAATATTTTGATGTTTCTTTAAGATCGGCTTCAAAATTTTGAGCTTCTTTCAACAATAGTTTAGTTTTTTCAGTATCTTCTTCTCCTGCATCGCCCGTATCAATAAAGCTCTTTAGGGGTTTCTCTAGAACCTCTCCTTTTTCTTTATCCTTTTTCTGTGACGGAGTCTTCGAAGGAACAAAATTCCTTTGACGATCTCTTAAAATGAAGGCTGCTGCGGTTGAAAATTTTTGAGCTTCTTCAAGCAATAATGCAGGGCCCTGATTTTTCTCATTTTTCTCGTCCTTAATAAGCTTATAGAATCTATCTATTAACTCATCTGCATCAGGTTGTTCGAGAGCTTGGCGAAGTTCTTCAAGTCGCTTGAATAAAAGTTGTCTATGAACCTGCGCGATAGGATTTCTTTGGTATTGATTTTTTTTATAAGTGCTCTCAAGCATTTTTTCTGCGTTCGTGTAGAATAGATGCCAGAGGAAGAAGAAGTAACCAGGGGAACATATACCTGCAAATACCTTGTTTTCGACACTTGCCCCTTCTGTCACATGTTCCGTAACAAAAATAAAAAACATAGCATAAAGGAAGGCCTGTGCGCCTGTAATACCTGCGTAACCAATTTTTGCTGCTACATGAGCCCAACTTTGACTATCGAAAGAAGGGTTTGAGTCTTCTGTTTTAGAAGGGGAGAAAGGTTCGTTACGTGAAAGTTTTTTTACAATTTTTTTCCCTCGTTCACTCATCTCACCTACGACGGAGGGAAATAATGTTACCACTAACCAAGCCAAACCGATGTAAGCATTTTTGTCATCTTGAAAATTATAAAGAGATCCGACTTCAGATATGAAAATGGATGAAGTTGCTAGAAAGGAGGCCAATACCGATAAGACAAGAATTGCCGCAACGCCGTGTTCTGTTCGTGTTGTTCTCATAATTTTTTCAAGTAATTCTTTGTCCATTTGGGCTAAAAATTTCAATTGGTTAACATAACTGTCCTTTTCCTCTCCTGTCGTGGTATTAGGACCTCTCAACGCTGTGTGAAGGGATCTCGGGGTTCCTTCTTTCTCGCTAATATTTTTTTGTGCTAAATCAATTAGATTAGGCATTCGATCATGAATATTTAACGTTTCTAAAATCTCTATCCATTCTTTTATATCCGTTTCATGAGGTTCTTTCGTTTTGGGAGTATTCTTAGAAGGACGGTTTTCTAAAGCAATCATAAGTTGCTCCCGTATATACTGAATTTGCCCAATATCTAGGCCTGCGTCCTGAAGTATTTTGTTAAAAAAATCCTCTGGTTCTTTCGCTTCTTCAGTTTCAGAATCGTATTCGTATTTGGCATCAAGGCGGGAAAAAAGATTGCCAAATACTTGCTTTAAATTATGTTCTATTTCGTCTTCACCTTCATTATCGCTTCTCACGTCGACATCTTCACCAGCGAAAAAATTTCTTACTTCATCATCGCTCGATTCCTGTTGCTTGTCTTCCCCTTTTTGTCTTGTATTTATTGAAGGAGTCCTTCTTGCTTGAGGGGGTGTAGGAGTTTCGTATACAAACTCCTCTTCCTCTGATTTCATCGCCCATGAAAGATCCATAGGCGCTAAGAAGATGCTCACGATAAGTGTTAAATGAAGAATTTTTTGTAAAAATTTCATAACAATCCCCTATCCTTCTACGATTAGAACGGCATTAGCTCCTTTAAAACTTTTTATGTCTCCTATTTGATCTGAAACATTTTTGGGGATTTGAATATTTTCAAAAACAACCTCATCTTTAGAGGCAGAATAAACCGTGTTCTGTTTTTTAAAATTGATGATAAAAGGTTGCCCATTTTGTTGAATGGTCAATGTAAAGATAAGATCTTTTTGTTGCTTTTCCCTGATATAAGAAATGAATTCTTCAGGCCTTATAGCCTTTTTTTGTCGATAAGGTCTATCTGTCATAGCTGTTATTGAGTAAGGAGAAAGCTTAACTTTAAGGTTAATATTATTACCCTTTTTAACTATTTTATAAGACTGGATTGGAACACTGAAATATAAAGGTTCTTTAGTTTGTTTTTTTAAATCATCAAGAGGTGACGCATAGGCTGTTGAAAAAATTAAGAGAAAAAAAAGAAATAAAAACTTTAACATAGATAATCTCCCTCACCGTTTATTATTTTTTAACATTTTTATTATAATCTATTTAAGACAAACTCACATTTTCTAAAGTAGGAGAAAATTATGAAAATAGTCCTAACAGTCTTTTCTTTTATCGTGCTAACATTTGCTGTCGCTCATGCAGAACCCCCCAAATATGACATTCTTGTGACCGCAGGGAAGCTTAATTTTTCTCCCGATCTTCGTCAAATTACGTTATATTCTCCCAACGTAAATCTCAAGTATGAAAAAGCAAATACACATTCTCAAAGTCTATCTATAAATGACTTTATAAATTTATGGAAGCCCTCACCTGGAAATAAAAATAGTTTTGCGGCCTCTAACCCAAATGCGATCCTCACATGTTGGAACAAAGAAAAAAATTATCTTGAAGCTTCATTTATTATCGAAAAGACTTCTGTCCAAGGAAATAAGCTAGTTTTCGATGTTAAATATTTAGAAAGAGATAAAGCTGAAGAAGCTGCTGACATTCTTCCCGTAACAATAGATGCAGAAGCTGCTACAAAAGATGATTTGCAAAAATTTTTAACGTCCTCAACGCAAGTAGCATCCGTTGCCGTTATTGTGGACAATCCTGATAATCCCATAGATCCACATGGAGGCAGACACTAAATTAAAGCGAAATCCCCGCAACATCATCCATGGAATAAAGGCCTGGTGGTTTTGCAAAAAGCCACTGGGCTGCTTTGATGGCTCCTTGAGCAAAGAGAGTGCGATCGAGAGTGCGGTGCTCAATGGTAATGACATCCTTTTCTCCCGCAAAGATAACCGAATGATCACCTGTTATACTGCCACCCCGTAGAACCGCACATTCAATGGTGTTAGTCGGGCGAGGGGATCGAGAAGGGTAGGGCGGTGCATTCTCTTTCAAATGGTCAACTGTTGCGAGTGCTTGGGCAATCGAAAGGGACGTCCCGGAAGGGGCATCCGACTTGTGGCGGTGATGCATTTCTAAGATGCTGACGTCATAGGAAGAACCAAGCTTTTCGGCAGCCAAAACGGCCAGTTTCTTCAGCAAAGCAATACCAAGACTTGTATTGGGGGCAATAAGGACAGGGATTTTTTGCGAAGCTTTTTCAAGGCTTGCTTTTTGGTTATCAGTAAGTCCTGTTACGCAAATAACATAAGGTTTTTGTTGGTTAAGGATTTCGTGAAGGGATATATTGATCGTCTCGGGGCGGCTAAAGTCAATGACAACATCCGCATCATGAAAGGCTTTTTCAGGAGCATCCGTAATGGCTATGTTAAGAGGAGCTTCTCCGATAAGAGTTCCCACATCTTGGTCCACAAAAGGGCTCCCAGAGCGCGTTAAAGCCCCGCTGACATCTACATTAGGGTTCTGGTTGATCTCTCTAAGGACCAACTGTCCCATACGTCCTGTGCAGCCTATAACGGCGATTTTGAGCATGTTTTTCCTTACACTAGCGATCATTTAAAAATATGGCAAATAGATGGCTTTGTCCATCTAATCAATTAGCCACACTAAAGTCACTTATGAAGTGACCTTGTTTTTTAAGGAAATATGTGCCTTTAATAAGTCGATTTTCTTTTAATCTAAAAATCTGATTGTTATTGGGGAATAAATTATATGAGGAAGCTATTGTTTGTTTTATTATTGGTAAGTGTACCTACCCAGTATTCCCACTCAGTTCAAACACCAACCCCTAGTGCGGATGAAGAAGCTCTTAGAAAGGGTAGTTCAGCTACAAGTGTTTGTTTCATAAGATTTATATTTGGGGAAGGGGAGATATTTGATGGTTCCGGGGTTCTTGTGAAAGAAAATATTGTGGCGACCGCAGCGCATAATGCTTTTGCCGATGAGGATTCATTTGAAGATGATAAAAAGATTAAGAAGAAATATAAAAAATTTGTAAGAGAATTAAGGAGGGGAAATGCTCAAAGGTGTTCTGCGTTTATAACTTTTGCTCCAAACGCCTATAAAGCGATTTCAGATTTTGAAGAATCTCCTACTCTTGAGAATCTTTCGGTTTTTTATGAGGCTGATTCTATTATCATAGATCCTCATTACAAAGAAGACAATACTCGCAATGATATAGCTTTTGTTAAACTTAAACGGTCTGTGGAAGGAATAGAACCCCTTCCATTGTATGAAGAAGGAATTATTCCTCCTTCAAAATTAAAAATTCATGACGAGAAGGATCCTGATATGGAAATTCTCATGCATGGGGACGCATACGGCTATGGGCAAGATGTTTATGGGGAATTTGGGAAGAAGAGAGGTGTTTATCAGCCATGCTTTTTGGGAATATCTACCACACAGGAGAGTGATAGTGATGACAGTGATGAAGAAGATAACGGGCAAATCCTGAATGTGGAACCCTCAATTCCTATCACAGCTTATTTTCCCTGTAAAAGAGAAGATCATCAGGAAACAAGTATCATAATGGATGAAATAACACATAAATTTCATGATATTTTATTTGAACACATAAATAAAGAAAAGAAAGGAGAAAATTTGGGAATTCTCATGGAGGGTGATAGTGGTGGTCCGCTCGTTGTTTCGGGGAGAGTGGTTGGTATACAGTCTGAGAGTGATATCGGCAGAGATCTCCAAGAAAAAGTAAAAGATTTTTTAGATATGCCGACGACATTTAGAGTTTGTGAGACTCGGTTTGCCCCTCTTTTTAACTATCAAACGGGCGCACTTCTTTCTCACATTCCTGTGATGATTGAAAAGCTGGAATCTTTTCCCACAACTCCTGAATCAAAACTCGAAGACTTAATTTTGACGGTAAAGAGGCTAAAGGAGTTTTTAAGACAAGAGTCGCCTTATCTATTAACTGATCTAGAAAATTTGTTAAAAGAAGCGGGTGAAGAAAATAATACGGCAGATATATTTGAAAAGTTTGTCTTCCTACAAAAGAAGTACAGCAAGTGGAAACTTGAAGATTTGAGAGGTCCTCTTGAAGCGAGGGATTTTCAGCTTTGCAGATCTCTTGTCAAGAGCAAAACAGATAAATTTCAAGGAATTAAAAATTAAATGGAGGCAGGAGCCCATTAATCCCTTAACCCAACGCTCAACTCCACCTTAATCGCTCCTAAAAGATCATTTTTAGCAAGGGTTAGGCAAGGAATCTGAATCCCATGGTATTCGATAAAAATTGGTTCTGGCAATCTTTGCGTTTTATCTTCATCACTAATCTCAACGCAAAGGGCTAAAGGGGATTGTTCCTGATAGGGGAAAGGACAAATTCCAATTCCTCTGACTTCCAAAAGACCTTTTAATGAAGGGGCAGGGGAGGCGATAAGAATGCCCTCTTTAAGTTTGATGAAGGTTTGATCGTCAGAGACGAGCAAGGCTCCTCGGTCAATCAGCTGAAGAGCAAGAGAAGATTTTCCCATTCCTGGCTTTCCGGAAATCAGAACGGCTTTTCCTTTGATTTCAACACATGTTCCATGAAGTAAAAGTTTCATTTTGTGATCCCCCTCACCCGCCCTTTCGGGGCGACCTCTCCCACAAGGGGAGAGGTAGTTTTAATCACCTCTCTCCTTGTGGGAGAGGTCGCCACGTGCGGAGCGAGTGGCGGGTGAGGGGCCCTTTCAAACTTTGCGGCAAAGAACCCATCCGTCCCATTTTGAAGAGGAGACAGTGACAAAAAAGGAGCTCCCCCAAGGCCACAAGGAATAAGTATAAAGTTTGGGTGCTTTTCAAGAAAGGCATACACCACATCTTCATTTTCCTCACAGAGCAGCGAGCATGTTGCATAGACCAGAATCCCTCCAGGTTTAACAAACTGAGCCGCGCCCTCCAAAAGAGTGGTTTGAAGCTCGGATAATTCCTGAATATCTTCCCGTTTTATATTCCACTTTTGATCGGGATTACGCCGCCAGGTGCCGCTTCCGGAACAGGGGGCATCGACCAGAACACGATCGAACCGTTCCTTTTGGCGCTTGAGCCATTTATCATTAACGCCATTGATTTCCCTTAATTCCACATTGAAGGCCCCAGCTCGTTTAAGCCGTTCCTTCGTCCGCTTAAGCCGCCATGCGGCTGTATCGGTGGCTACAACACGTCCTTTGTTTTGAAGCAGGGCAGCCAGGGCGAGTGTTTTTCCCCCAGCTCCTGCGCATAAATCTAAGACAGTTTGAGCCGGTTGAACGTCCATAAGGTTTACAATCAGCTGAGATCCTTCATCTTGGACCTCAACAAGGCCGTCTTGGAAAGCTTTGGTTTGTGTGATATTTTCACGTCCTTTAATTCGCAATCCCCAGGGGGAAAGCTGGGTGGGAGCTACCACGAGGCCGGTTTGCTCTAAGCTCTTAAGGGCTTCCTCTCGCGTTCCCTTAAGGGTGTTTACCCTTAAATCAAGAGAGGCTTGTTCTAGAAAGGCTTGGATTTCCTTTTTTAAATTTTCTCCAAACCGACGTTTTAGCAAAGGAAAGAGCCATTCCGGATACTCGCCTTCAACCCAAGGAGGCAGGGTTTTAAGATCCGGGAGTTTCTCAAAAATGGAACATTCTTTATCTGAAAGCTTTTCTGGAGCGTATTTCTCTCCAGAAAATAAAATTCCAATTTTATCCCGGGCTACTTTTTCAAAGAGCCATAAATAGGCAAGTAAGCGAATTCGGCCCGCATCATAGGCATTCATGAGGAGAGGGGAAAGACCTCGCTCAAGGGCCCACCAATCACAAGAGGCTCTGTGACGCATAACACCATAGACAGTGGCCGAAATTGCTTGGCGGTCTTTTGCGCCAATGTAGCGGCGGGTTTTAAAATATCCATGTACCACTTGATCCAGGGGCTTTTTATCCGTTCCGTGGAGGGCTAAAATATCAAGCGTACTTTCAAGACGACCGGAATCTTTCATGGGCGAAATCCTATGGCAACAACGTACATCTCTGCAGAATCTGATCGACTTGCTGGTGGCTTGTAATGGCTCACCTTTTCAAAATGTTTCTTTAAGAGTCCTAAGAGCTCTTTTTCAGTTCCTCCGCGCAATACTTTAACAACAAAAGAACCTCCCTTCTCTAGAACCTCTTGGGCAAAAGCAAAAGCTTCTTCGGCTAGAGCCATGATGCGTATGTGATCTGTTTGCGTATGGCCTGTGCTGGAAGCCGCCATATCACTTAACACCACATGGGCCGAGCCCATCAGTGTTGTTTTAAGCTGTTCAACAACCTGGGGATCACAAAAGTCTCCACAGATGAGATGGGCACCCATAAGAGGTTCTATGGGTGTTAAATCCACTCCAACAACTTGGCCCTTGGCTCCAATGTGCTCAAGTGTGACTTGAGTCCACCCCCCTGGTGCGGCGCCCAAATCGACAACACGGGAACCTGGTTTTAAGATTTTAAATTTGTCATTAATTTCAATCAGCTTATACGCTGCTCGCGAACGATAACCAGCAACTTTTGCTTTTTGAATATAAGGATCATTCAGCTGACGGAGGAGCCACTTTTGGGAGGAGGTCGTTCTTCCGCGTGATGTCTTTAACCGTACAAATAACGGCCGTCCCGAAGATGTTTTCTTTGTCATCGCTGAATCAAATCCAAGAGGATTCCTTCACGCACACCTCGGTCAGCTACGCGTACGGGATTAATAGGAAAGACATCATAAATCCCTTCAAAAATAGCAACTCCCCCCATAACGAGTTCCGCCCTCATTGGGCCAATACAGGGATGAAGCAACAATCTTTCAGGTGTCATGGCATAAAGTGAAGAAACAGTTTGCTTGACGATTTCAGGTGTTAGCTGAAGTCCACTCACGCGCATCCGGTCGTATCGATCCAGATTCATATGAATTGCCGCTAAAGTTGTCACAGTTCCACTTGTTCCAATGAGTTGGATATTCTTCTTCCTAAGTTGCGGATAAATATGGGCTCTATCACACAGAACTTTCACTTCCTTGGCAACGGCTTTGCGAACTTTTTGAAGAAAACGAAGAGAAGACGGTTCAGATCGTAATGTCTCTGCAACGGTTACAACACCTAAGGGAAGAGAGGTCCATTCAATTATTTCAGGAAGTTTGTGAGGAAAAAGCTCCATCCACATCACTTCTGTACTTCCCCCTCCAATATCAAAGGCAATGGCATAGCGGGTGCTAGAATCAAGCAAGTCAGCGCAGGCCACAATAGCAAGTCGTGCTTCTTCAGCCGGAGAGACGACTTCAAGCTCCAAACTAGTTTTGGAGCGAATTTCTTCTAAAAAAGTGTCGCGATTTGATGCTTCTCGGCAGGCTGCCGTTGCTATATAACGCTTACGTGATACATTGTGAGTCTTTATCTTTTTGGCACAAATTTTAAGGGCTCCAATGGCTCTTCGCATCGCTTCCTCAGAGATATGGCCTTTGGTTGCAAGTTGATCCCCGAGCCGAATCACCCTTACAAAAGAATCAATAACCTGGGGTCCTTCTGGTGTTACGGCAGCAATGAGCAGACGACACGTATTTGTCCCCAAATCAAGAGCAGCGACATACTCTTGGGGCTCTTCCGAAGCGTTATGATGCAAAAAAGACTCAACCATCTTTATACCCTAAATCGACTCGCCGCTTCCGGCAACTTTTATATGGGGAAGAATGAAAAAATTTTAAGGGGTGGAATGTTCAGCTTCTTTTTGATCTGTTAATATAAGTGATTGATGGTGCGATTATTCGCTTGCCATCGATTAAATTGGGGAGACTCAAATGAAAAAAACAACCATAAGCTCCATTATTGCCGCTGCTTTTAGCCTCGTCGTTTTTTGAAGCAGTTCATGCTCAAGAACATGGCAAAACGGAAGATTGGAAATCGGGTCCCGTAGCAGCTGAAGCTGAGGCTGACCTTATTAAAGTGCATGCCGGAAGTTGTGTTCCTGGACATTGTGGTAGTTCTCCCACCAAAGATGATGTGAAAGAACTTTCTCCTCCAGGAGGAGCTAGTGATAAGATTGGTACACCATAAAAAAAGAAATAAATTTTAGAATTTGTTAACAATTGAGCTGTAGGATCTCGTGAGTGTTCATTGAACATTTTAACAATAACTTAAATAGGGAGACTTAAATGAAACAGAAAACATTAACAGCCACAGTTGCTGCAGCTTTTAGCCTTATTGCACTTGAAACGGCAAATGCAGAAGAACAAGCCAAAACAGAAGGCACAGAAAAGTGTTCGATTGTTGGGTATGATAAAGCAGGTAAAGAATTAGGCCTTATTAAGGCAGGTAAGGGTGACTGTAAAACAGAAAAAAACTCCTGCACTGGAGAAAATAAAGCTGGTGAAAAGGATGCATATATTACCGTTCCTAAAGGTGTTTGCGAAAGAATTGAGGGTGGAACAGTAAAGTAAACAGTAATTGACTTCTTTTCACCATAAATGATCTACCTGGTGGGTCATTTTATTATTTTATCGAACGTGGGCAGAGCTAGTGGTGCAAATTTTAAATAAAAAGGCACCTCATGCTCACACCCACAATCGTCATTCCCGCGAAAGCGGGAACCCAGGAAAAGCGTTTAAAAACAGAAAGCTATATGAGATGATGTGCTAAGAGAAACGACAACTTTAAAAAATATTTTTTTTGTTTCAGATTCTTCCTGGATTCCCGCTTTCGTGGGAATGACGATTGGGGGGGGGGGGGACGATAAAATATGGAGAGTTATTTAAGGATTGCGCCACTAGTGAAACTAAAACCATCAAATTCTCATGACTTAGTAGGGGTGGGCTTACGTCACCCCCACTATTCCTACGTCTTGGAAAACAAACCTCCTTTGGGGTGGTTTGAAGTTCATAGTGAAAATTATTTTATGAAGGGAGGTCCTGCTCTTCACTTTTTAGAAAGAATCCGAGAAGAGTATCCGTTAAGTCTCCACGGGATCGGTCTTTCGTTGGGGTCAGCGGATGGGCTTGATAAGAATCACTTACGTCGATTGAAAGACCTTATTTACCGGTTTTCACCTTTTCTTGTTTCCGAACATTTGTCTTGGTCTCGGGTCAACGAAACCTATTTTCCTGACCTCATACCTCTGCCTTATACGGAGGAAACATTTTCCCTTCTGGCTCAAAATATTGACGAAGCCCAAACCTTTTTAGGTCGAGAGATTCTCGTTGAAAATCCTTCCTCTTATCTGGAGTACAGAGATTCAATTTTTTCTGAAACAGACTTTTTGGCATCCCTTTGTCGGAAAACGGGGGCGAAAATTTTGCTGGATATCAATAACGTGTATGTTTCTTCTTTTAATCACGGTTGGGATGCTGGCGCCTATATACGGGCCATTTCTCCAGAATTTGTGGGAGAAATTCACCTTGCGGGTCATAGCCTTAGAACCTTCGAAGATGGGTCCGTTCTTCGTGTGGATACCCATTCCTCATGTGTTTGTGATGAAGTCTGGGCGCTTTATCACCAAGCACTTCAGCAGGGGATACGGGCTCCTACTCTTATTGAATGGGATGAGGAAATTCCGGATTTTGAAGTTCTGATGCAGGAAGCGATAACGGCTCAAGGTTTTCTTGAGAAAAAGGAAGTTGCTTATGGTTGACCTTCACGGTAACTTTTCACCTCTTTGTGTCATCCTTGGTAAGAAATGCTTAGTTTTCCGACGGAAAACTTTAGCATTGCTTGGCCGAGGATCTATAGGGCTACAGGATCCTCGGGCCAAGAAAAGCCATTGTTTTTCATTGAAAAAACAAGGCTTTTCTAGCCCAAAGAGCTTGTCCTCGCGAAGGCGAGGAATGACACGTATGGGGAGGATGGTGAATGGTTAATCTTCAAGTCCTTCAAAAGGATTTTTTAGAAAGTTATAAAGGGGATAGCTCATTTGAAAATTATATTCAAATGAACGGGCCTTCTCCCCAAAATCGTCTGTCAATTCATCATAATACCATTAGAGTAGGGCTTAAAAAGGCACTTGCCATCACCTATCCGTTAACATGGGAGCTGATAGGTGAGGACTGTGCGAATGGTGCGGCTTATGCCTTCCTCCGCGAAGAGCCTCATCTTCCAAAAACAGGAAACCTTGATGAGTGGGGGGCTGCGTTTCCCGATTTTTTGGAACAATTCCCTCCTACACAAAGTCTTGCCTATCTTCCCGATTTTGCAAGGTTAGAATGGCTTAAACACATGGCTTACTCTGCGGAAGATCAAATCCCCTTAAGCGCTCATGATTTTAAAGATATGGACGCCGAAAACTATGCAAAGCTTCTTTTAAAATTGCATCCTTCAGCTCATTTTTTTTCCTCTTCTTTTCCTTTAGACCAGATTTTGGCCGTGGTGAACGGGGATGTTGAATCTATTGAACTTGAAAGTCGAAAATCATACGCACTTGCGATAAGACCATTCCAAACTGTCCACATTCATTGGCTTTCAGAGATTGATTTTGCTTTTTTCTCTTATCTTCAAAAGGGTGACTCTTTGATTGAGGCAATTGAGGGAATTGACGAGAAAAAATTTCACCTTCATGAAACCCTTTCCTTTTCTCTTCAAAATGGGTTATTTTCTGAGTACGCGTTCACATCATAATAAAAAGGTAAATTGGATGGCGTATTCTAAGGCTGCACATAGCTCGATAATCGTAAGAAGCTATTTAAACATACTCTTTTTTCTAGAAAAGTTTATAGGCCCTCTCCTTTTTCTTTTCATTCGTATTTGGATGGGGCAGATTTTTTGGTATTCAGGTCTTTCAAAAATTCAAACCTGGGACACAACACTTCTCTTGTTTCAGAATGAATACAAAGTTCCTTTCTTGCCTTCAGAATTTGCGGCCTATCTTACTACCGGGACGGAATTGACTTGCCCTGTCTTGCTCTTGATTGGCCTTGCCTCACGTCTTGCCGTTATTCCTATGCTGATCATGACAGCTGTTATACAAAGTACCTATCAGTGCTCAAATGAACATCTCTACTGGGCTATGCTCCTAGGACTTATTCTTTGTTATGGTCCAGGCAAACTTTCTATCGATTTTCTCTTTCGCAGAAGAAGGGAAAGGAAATCCTTTTAAGTTGCGGCTTTCATGAGAATTGTGAGCGGAAAATATCGAGGAAAAAAAATTATTGCTCCATCCCATCAGGGGACACGTCCCACTTCTGATAGAACGCGAGAAACGATTTTCAATATTCTTCTCCATAATCCTGCCTTTGGACCAGAAGTTCTGATCGACAAAGTGGTCTTAGATGTCTTTGCTGGCACGGGTGCCTTAGGACTTGAAGCGTTTTCAAGAGGAGCTAAATCTATCACATTTATCGAAAATGAGAGGGCAGCGCTTTCCATTTTATACGATAATGTAAAGGCTTTCGGTCTTCCTCGCATCTGTGTTTTAGAGCAAGATGCTACCCATCTGCGGACGCGACCTGTCACCCCATATGACCTTATTTTTTTGGATCCTCCCTATTACAAGGATTTGTTGTCACCTACTTTAACACATCTTTACGCACATGGCTGGATCGGAAAGGAAGCGGTTGTTGTTATTGAAATTGCAAAAACAGAACCCTTTCTTTTGTCTCCCTTTCTTCATCTCGTGACGGAGCGGATCTCGGGTGCCGCTAAGATTTTATTTTGTTCAAATATAAATACAAAATAATACATTAACTATTTATAAAGTGCTTTAAAGTATTATATTTATATGGTATATACAATACTTGTAGGTGTTTTAAAGAAATAGAATGGAGTTATACATGCGAGAAGAGGAAGTGCGTAAGAAAGTCAAAATCCTAAAGCGATTTTATTTAGATGTTATCTATTTTGGGATCGTAAACTCCATTTTAATTTTAATTTGGCTCACCTTTGATAGAACGGGAACCTTTTGGCCCAAGTATGTCATAGTCGTGTGGGGTGTTGCCCTCATTTTTAGAGCTTATCGCATGGGGGTTATTCCCTTCATGTTTCATCGCGTTTCGTTTCTGAGTCAAGATTGGGAAGATAAAAAAGTAAGAGAAATCATACGTCATCGAGATATTCATCGGAAGACTCCTTCACATAAAGACAAAAAAGAAAAGTAGGGATTAATCGAGACGCTCTTCACGAGTTTAAACAAAAAAGACTGGATTGCTCCGGAGCAATGCTCCTTGCAAAGCATGTCCCTGTGAAAACGGGGAACGAGTGGGGGACGTTTATTGGTTCCTCGCCTTCGCGAGCCCACAAAGTGGGCGTGGCGATCCAGAAACTTAATTTACAAACTTCTCCACCCATAGGGGGTGAGACACTTTTAATTTTCACTGTCTATTCCATCAGGGGTGGACAAAGCCAAAAATTTTATCTATAGAGCTAGCTGGTGGGCCCAGATAGCTCAGTTGGTAGAGCAAGGGACTGAAAATCCCTGTGTCGGTGGTTCAATTCCACCTCTGGGCACCACCTATCTATTCTAACACAAGGCGGAGTAGCTCAGCTGGTTAGAGCAGCGGAATCATAATCCGTTTGTCGGGGGTTCAAGTCCCTCCTCCGCTACCATCTTTGAACGTATTTACCTCATATACTTAATTAAATGAAAGTTTGGCAAAAAACTGGATTGCTTCGTGCGCAAAGCGCCCTCGCAAAGCATGCCCCCGTGAAAACGGGGGACGACTTAGTGGTTCCTCGCTTTCGCGAGGACAAGCTTTGCGAGGTTCCATAGGAACCGAAGCAATCCAGAAATCCCTAAACTTCATTTAAGATGAGTATCATTGACACAGGAGCGTGAATTATTATCCTTTTTTAAACACATTTAAGCGGTTGAAAACTCCCTAAAGAAATCAATTATTAACTTTCTTGAGTTAGTATATAATGATGAGCGATAAACAAGAGGGAGGGTGGTTATGCAGTTTAAAACATTAATTGTATTGGCAATCTGTTTATTTTGTACACAAGTTGTTGAAGCAGCGGATAAAGAAAACCTTTCACCACAGCAGATGCTAAAGCTTTTAAAAACATGTCATGAACATGCAGAAGCAGGCTCTGATGTGTATGGTGTGGGAGGAAATATTAACTGTGAGTCTCCAGGGAGGTCAAAATGAAGTATAAATATACAAACCTTGTTTTGTTAATAAGCGCAGCCTTTGTTTTGGTGAGTTGCGGACCAAAGACAACAGAAGAAGCGCCACAACCAGAACAAAAACAAGAAGCCCCAGTGCAGGAGCTGGAGAAGCCAATCCCTCCAGAACCTTTACCAAGGCACTTAAATAATAAAGAAGAACTGACACCTGGACAAAAAGAAGAATTAGAAATTGACGAAGATAATGTGATGAATCCTTTCCCTGGCTAACGCAGAAAAGCAGAACTGCAGAATGGCAGAAAAGCAGAAAACAAAAAGAAAGATAAGTTGAAAAATAATCTTTGACGTATCTGAAAATAGTTGTTTGCCTCTTCTGCTCTTCTGCTCTTCTGCTCTTCTGCTCTTCTGCTCTTCTGCTCTTCTGCTCTTCTGCTCTTCTGC